>NZ_JBBAYI010000001.1:0-1076228 GCF_037153985.1 Emticicia sp. 17c | reverse complement strand
ATTCCAAATAACTGGTTGCAGGCCGTATTCACGGCAATAAATGTAGTCTGTCATGTTGTTTTAAGTTTAAATTGAACATGACAAATTTATGCAATAAATGAAGGATTTATTAAGATAATTTATTATTAAAATTTATTGTAAAAATGTAATATTGTATTTTACAATTACGGGATTGTTTGAATTTATTAAAAATGTATACATATATAGATGAAGATAATAGTTTTGACGGGATTAATGAGCAGTCAACTAATGATGAGATAATTGATGCAATTTTAAAGAGGCTGTATAAATCATGTGAAACCGAGTATGTTTCTGATTGGAAAATAAGTTTTCTGTCTGATAAAAGAATAAAAAATATTGTCGAGGATATGTTAGCAGCTAAAATTGTAGAAATCGCAGATATAGTTTATGGAACAAGTAATTATCCACTAAAAATAATTCAGAATGGAAAAAAAATTATTGAAGAAAATGGCGGATGGTTAAATTATTCAGCTATTGAAAAACGAAAAATTCAGGCAAACTTACTTATTCAAACTTGTGAGAGGATTCTATATGAAATATATGATAATGGCTATATCGCCTTATCCATAGATACTGAAGATTTGTTTAAAGGAATTGATAGGCTATTTGCTGAAGGATTAATTTATGAAAGTCAGAAGGCTGTATATAGACTTACGGCTGAAGGATTTAGAGTAGTCGAAACTGGTGGATTCCAAAATTGGCTATATATTGGAAAGAAACAAGAAATTTTTGCAACACCTAAAATAGATAATAAAAATATGAATGCAGCCCAACGGTTAAATTTAATAAATCAAATAGCATTAAAGTTACAAGCAGACTATAATACTAAAAATATCAATGCTTTTTTAACATCTTATGGTTTTAAAGAGGGTTTACAAGGAAGTGTTTCAAGCAAAAGAACTTATGTAAATGATATTTTGATTAAATCCAATGAAGGATTATTATTATTAAAAATGGCTAAAGATTTGGGTATTGATATATCAAATATTTCAGATTCTACTGAAACTGAACAATTAAATACGAAACAAACTCCTATGAAAGCAAGTAAGATTTTTCTTAGCCACGCATCCGATGATAGTAAAATTGTAGATGTATTTTTAGAATTTTTAGAAACTATTGGCGTAAGTGATGAAAGAATTTTTTACTCTTCTAAATCATGGACAGGGGTTGGAATTGGAGAAGATTTTTTAGACAGAATAAAAAGTGAGATAAATGAAGACACAATCGTGATAACATTTCTTTCTGAAAATTTTTATAAGAGTATAGTTAGTATTTGCGAAATGGGTGCTGCATGGGTAAAGACTGAAAAAACGCAGGCTATTTTAATTCCTCCGTTTGATTATAGTAAAATGGAAGGAGCAATTAAGAAAACAAAAATAGTTCTGAAAATGGATAGAACTTTTAGAATTACTGAGTTAAAGGAGTATATCGAAAAAGAAATGGGCTTATCCCCAATGAGTAATACAAAATGGGAGCATAAAAGAACAAAATTATTAAATGAAATAGCAAGAGTTCTAAAATTAGAATAGCAATTTAATTTTATAATAAAGCCCATCAATAACGATGAGACTGTAAATTAAACTGTGTTTAAAGTAAAATTAACATTTTAGCTAAATTGTAAAAATTAAGATTTGATATTACAGACAACTGACTTTAGCTAAGAATAAATCTTACATTTCTTATAAGTAATAATTGAGTGTAAGTGCCTTATTTTCAATCTTAGAGATGAGAAATTGAAATTTATATATTGTCAGATAATAAAAATCTAATTTTCTCCAAAGTGTTGATTTAAATTTAGTTTTTTACAATTTAAACATCTACGCAAATACGCTACGTATTAATTGCTTTAATTTACACATTACTAAAGTTATATTTGAAATAATAACCCTTTTAATTTAAATAAAATGCCAATCTTAGATTTATATTCTGATGAGGACGAAACATACGATTTCTATAATTATGATGATATTCCCAAACCTGTAAGAATCCAAATTAAATCAGTTATTACAAGAACAATAGGGGAGGTATTTATAGGCTCAAAATCGGCGCAAATTTATGATGACTTCCATAAGTTACTCTGTGTTCATTTTGGTAAAGAAAGCCTTGCAAATAATAATGATTTTTATGGTAATTCTAGCATGAAAAATATATTCTATTATTTTGTAGAGGAGGCATCAAAAGTTGAAGCTCTAAAAATTATTGATTTATTTTTTAAACTGTTTAGTAATTGGGCAAATAACTTGCAAATTTATTTTCCATATACTCAAGAAGCCAAGCGTATCGAGTTACGTCCAAAAGATGCAATTTTTGAACTAAATCATTGGCTTAAAAAAGGCGGAATTGGGTACCAATTTGAAAGTGGAAGGATTATTAGGTTAGACTCAACTTTCGTTCATTCCGAAATTGTAAAGCCTACATTAAAACTTCTTGGAAATAATAAATTTCATGGGGCTAATGATGAATATTTAAAAGCACATGAACATTATTTGGAAGGGAAGAATAAAGAATGCTTAAATGAATGTATAAAAGCATTTGAAAGTACATTAAAAGTAATCTTAAATGAAAAAGGGTGGAGTTACGATGTAAACAGGGATACATCAAGAGCCTTAATTCAAATATGTATCACAAATGGTTTAATTCCTTCTTCTCTACAAGATTACTATACAAATTTTACAAGTCTTTTGTCGGGTGGTGCATCAACATTGAGAAATAGACTTGCGGCTCATGGGCAAGGTGAAAAAATTGTAACTGTCGATGATAGTGTAGCAAGATATGGATTAAATTTAACAGGTTCTAATATTATCTTTTTAGTAGAACAAAGTGGAATAATATAAAATTAAAAAGCCTTTCAGTGCATTTTCCCTATTAAGTTAGAAACTTATAGAGGGCATCCACTAAAAGGCTTTTTAATTATACAACTACTTTTACGGCATCTTACATAAAATCATTTATGTTGATAACAATAAGATGTGCAATTACATCTATCAGTAAGGTCTTGGAAAAACTTACTAATACCCAAATTTTATTACGCTTTAACGATTTGTAAGAATGATTTCTACCTATCATTCTTTTAAATTTAGACGGGTGTTCCATAATTACTATTGTTTATTTGAAAATATAATTTATCTAATATCATTTGTAAAGTGACATACAAATATAATACAAATATATTTAGAAAAAACAATACAAGATTCTGTAAAATCCAATAAAATAAATGAAAAATTCTACAATCTTCGATAAATTCAATAGATTATTAAATAGTGCAATTTGTTTAAAAGTATTATATTTTGATTTTACCTTATTTTAAGAAATTATCATAAATAAAAAGTAAGATTGAGTTTATCTTAATATCAAAAAATGGATTTTTGGAAAATATTATTCTAATTTTCCGAAAAAATTGTCAAAACTTATTTTTTTTTCATTTTAAAATAAAAAAGTCAAAATATTTTTTTACTTAAGAATTACGCGACACTTTTTTCTTTAATATATCATGAGATTTCAAAAATTAGACCTATTAGAGGAAAAAACTCTGACAGATTTAGTACAACAGCATCCAAATGATTTGACTCGAAAACGTGCACAAAGTATTTTATTAAGTAAAGATAAATTTGAAGCACCACATATAGCAAGGCTTTTAGAAGTACGTACAAGAACAATATATTCTTGGTTTGACAGATTTGAACGTATGGGTTTTCTAGGACTATTGGTAGAAAACTCTGGGAAAACTGCTAAACTTTCTGTAATAAAAGCTCAACAACAAGAAAAAATACTGAAGTGGATAGATAAAGGGGAATCATTAGAAAGAATTGCTTATCTATTTTCTAAAACCTATAAGTTAGATATTAGTACGTATATGATAAGAACTTGGATAAAAAAAAATCAAATTGAATGGAAAAGAATAACAAAATATCATAAAAATAAATTAGAGATAGAATAAACAAAAAAAGCCGTTGAAAAACGGCTTTTTTGCTTGATTAGAATGGCAAATCGTCGCCACCATTACCACCGCTTTCGGTCGTGGCTTGTGTGCCTGTTTTCTCCGTTGCTGTACCTTCTTCTTTCTTCGCGCTTAACAATTCTATATCGGTTGAAAAGATATTGATTTTAGGCACCCATTTGTTCAACTTTTCCGACCAATAGGTATCAAGTTTAAATCTACCCTGTAAATAAATCTTGGTGCCTTTTTTCAAAAATTCGGCCACCTTTAAATTGTTGGTCGAACAGTCGTACCAAGTTGTTTTTTCTTCCACTTTATCACCGTTCTTTTTTCTGATGGTACAACCTACTGAGAAGGCAGCAAATTTGTTGTTGTTTACTTCTTTGATTTCGGCATCTTGTCCGAGGTTGCCAATAAGCGTAATTACTTGCATAACTGATGTTGTTTATATGTTAAAAATTTATTTTTGCTGGTGGTAAAGTATTGGGAAGGCTTACAGGCTTAGCCGTTAAAAGGCTTTGTTGCTCGTATAGGTCAATGTATTTTTCAACTACTACGTACGGTTTTTCAACCCTTCCGTTTATGTTTTTAGCTTTCTTAACGCACTTGATATGGGTTAAAAATTCGCCTAAAACCTTAATTGATAGTCTTTGTTTCGTGAAGCCCTCCAATTGCCTAAGAATCTGCATTGGGGTTTTATACTGAGCATTTGGAGGAATATTTTTTTCATCTAATACAGGGTCGAAAAACTCATAAAATAGTTCTTCTTCTGGCTTAATTACTCGATAAGAATTAGTATCAAACTTTGCTAGTTCGCTGGTGTCGTACCAGTATTTTACCCCATTAACAAATAGCATATATGCCTCAAACCAACATTTATCAATATCAATACTTGATAATAATTCGTAGTTGATATTCAAGACTTCAAACGGAAAGTAACGGCGGTTTTTTCCTGTATCCGCTAAAAATTCACGACCATTGATTGACCCACAAAAATTGCAAATTCGAGGTATGAACGTATTAAAAACGGCATGAGGAAGCCGTTTAAAGTCATGAGGTTGTGTAATAATAGTTTTCATAGTTTCGCTATCCTTTCTTTGTAGGTTACGTAGTTGGTCGTCAATGTTGTATAGGAAAATACGGCCTAAATCAAGCCATATATCAATTCTATGAAGGTCTATTTTACTGGTCTTGCCATAGTCTTTTAAAGCCTGTGGAACAAGATTCATTAGCCAGCTAGATTTTCTTAAGCCTTCTTCGCCAATCAGAACCAAACACATTTGGTTTTGGCATTCGTAGTCGGTCATGCTATTAGCTACGCTGGCAGTCATCCAGTTACGCAGAAACTCACAAAATATGGTATGTATATTAACATCCTTATGGTTTGATTCTTGGAGTGTCAGGGTATCGGCAAGCCTGTAAATTTCTAGTTCTTTTATATCTTCAAGGCGTTCGTACTCCCAAGTATAACGGTTGGTTAATTGTTTAAAATAGTTTCTTATTGGGTGGTATTCAGGCGTAAAATTTGAGTTCAAAATAGTTAGCAAGTCATTTTTACTAACATTGTATTCTTTTTCTATTTCAATTTTTCTTATGATATTATTGAACTCAAATTCAGTTATAAATTTGTAAGGGGTGTTTTTGTCGTCGGTGTATTCAATCATGTTGTTAACTGTATTCCGACGGAACATATAAACACTATCCAACCACTCTTCAATAACTAATCGGTCGGTTTTTCTCTTTTGTTTAGCCATATCAGGTATTCGTTTAAATCTTTGTGGTTCGGGAAATTCCAAGCACTCGCATTTATAATGTATTTGGGTTGGTGTAGTTGTTTTATTTTGTCGTAGGCTTCCCTACCCCCTTTGTCGTTATCCAAGTAGCTATAAATTGCGTTTACGGGGCTGAAATCGAAGCGATTAAGCAAGGCGACAGAATTAAGAATCAAATAGTTTGCTTGGAACTTATGCACGTCTAATTCGATGAAAGAAAGGAAATCAAAGAAGCCTTCAAAGACCAGTAAATCAGATTGGTAATTGTCGATAAAGGTTATATCTTTTTTACCTAAACAGGCTTTAAAATCGTTAAATCTTAATTCGTAGCCGTCAGATGCGTTTTTAAAGCCGATAGCGGTGTATATCCGGTTGCTTGCCGTATGCTTATAAACCACTTCTTTACAATACTTTGAAAGAACGGTGTAGGATATACTACGGCTTTGTGCATAACTGATTAAATAGGGGTTTTTAATGTTCCTGACAGTCAGCAATTGCAATGCAGGTTCATTTTCTACTTGCTTAATCGTTACCGTTGCATGGTGTTCACCATTGAATTTTAGAAGCCATTCAACAGCAGCAGGAAAACTCAAATTGAAATATTTTTTCACAAAACCAATCGGGCTGTCTCCTTTGTCGTACTTCGTAGTTACTCCCCTATCAATCCAAAGGTTTTGTTTTTCGTCTACGCTAAAAGATGCTGTTCTTTCGTCTCTAAAGGGGCTAATAAAGAATGTTTCTTTAGCAGAACTATATTTGGGTTTATAGCCAATGCTTTCCAATAAGGCAATCATTGATACTGATTTTGCTAAATCTAATTCGTGTTGAGGCTTCATTATTTCAGCAGGTTTATTGCTTGTTTTACGTGTGATTCAAAAACCTTATTAGTCTTAAATTCGACCTGATTAAGCAGTTTTATTGCTTCGGTTTGTTTGCCTGTTAATTTCTCCAATTTGGCTTTCTGTGCATTTACTAAATCTTCACGGGCTTTTAGCTGACTTTCAGCATCAGCCAATTTGCTTTGTAGTGTTCGGATGATTGTATAATTGTCGTTCATTGTTGTAAAAATTTGCGGTCAAGAAATAGGACAAGGCAAGCAACAGGAATTAGGATTGCTAATAATAGAATCCCCATTGTTCTAATAATTAGGCTCATGCAATTGGTTTTTTAGGGGGCAAAAGAATTTGGTTAATTAATCTTATGAGGCATTCTCTTTGATTTTCAATTATTCTAATCCGCTCGTCTCGCTCATTTATTTGAGCCTTTAAAAAGGCGTTTTCTTGTTCAGGCGTTAGCACAGTTGGTTGTTGTTGGGTTGCAAACCATTTCATTGGTGTAAAAATTTTGAAGTTGATTAATCACTAAGCTAAAGTCAATTGTTTAGGCTCACTCATTTTTTTAGCCACTTTTAGGGCGTATTTCATTGGTGAGATTTTGCCTTTGGATTTTTTGAAAGTTTGTAGTGTAATGTCTTCCATCAGTTCTTCAATACTGATACCCCAAGTATTTCCAAAGAACTTGTAATCCTTTGGCTGTGGGTGTTCGATACGATGGTAAAAAGTCCTTTTTGCATCGTTCTTAAATTCCGCAAGCCAAGCATTTCGTGTTTGCGCTTGTAGTGGAATTGGCAAGAGTTCATATATTTTTTTAATCATTTTACCGTAAGATAAATTTTTGCATTAATAGGTAAATATTTTACGTTTTAGTGTAAATTTGTTTCACTACTTTGCAAAAGTAAAAATACATAACACAAAATGCAAATATTTATAACACAAAATGTTAAAAATATTTTCCAATAATCATAAAACACTATTATTCAATGGCTTACGAAGTAAAAAGTATTGGCGAAAAGTTGCTTGAAGAAATTAAAAATAAGCGTTATAGCATTGAATCATTTGCAGAATTACTAAGCACTTCAAGGCAAACTTTAAGTAATCAACTTAAAAATGATATGCCGCTATCTACTTTTTTAAATGCCTGTGAAAAACTTGATTTAAGTCCAGCAGCATTTTTTAATACTGGAAATATTCAAAATGCAATAAATAACAAGGGGATTAATCAGAGTATTAATAACAGTACCCTAGAGTTAGAGCTTTTAAAGCAAGAGAATAAATACTTGAAAGAAAAAGTGGAATTATTGGAGCGATTATTAAAGGCTACAAATAATTAATAGCGTTTACATAAAGTCCCTTTTTGTCCTAAAACAGCTTTCACACCACACAAATATATATCGCTGTCATGACTATTAAGATTGTTCTGTTTTCTCTTAAAAACAAGGGAAACATTCAAAATGCTGTGAATAATAAAGAGTTATCCCAATCATTAAACCAAAACGTATTAGAACATGAATTATTAAAACAAGAAAATCTACACTTAAAAGAAAAAGTAAAGTTATTAGAAAGGTTATTAAACACGTATCAAACTTGAACTTTGATACGAAAATTGAACTTTTATAAAACACTGATAATGAGCAAGAAAGAGGCAAAAAAAACAAAATCCCATCTTCTCCACAAATCAAAAAGCCTGATAATCAATAGATTGTCAGGCTTTTTTTATTTTCATTGCTTAGTTAGGCGCACCCACTTGCAATGAAACTTGCAATAAATACGAAAAAGACTGAGAAACAACGTTCAGTCTTGCAAAAAATCAGACAATTATATTTCATCTGACAAGTCACCTTCATACAGCAACAGCTAAGCCTGATTCTTAAAAATAAGGTCTCAGGGAAGCCAAGCTAGTAGTGTTTTTGAACAAGACTTTAAATCTTCTGAACAATGCTGGTCGGTAATTCTCAGCCCAATCAAGAACCATAAATGTTAAAAGAAATAGTATTATATATTTAGAAAAGACGGTGCTTTGCTTCTGAAAATACTTATCAAATCTGGCCAAGAACCCATTTTGCTAGAGGTTTAAGTTTAAAATTTAGTATTCAGATTTAACAAAATACCATCATTTTAGGTAAAAAATAGGCTTTAACGTTGAAGTAACTTGCAAAAAGAGCCATTTGCTATACAAAAAAGACAATTTAAAAATATTTGCCTGATACTTGCAATATGAATAAGTAATTGAGACGATAGTAATACAGCTAACTTATTACAAGGGTATATACACATAAAAAGCCGGTCATTGACTGGCTTTTTTGTTTATAATCAATTATTGATTACTTTTTTCAGAATGATGTTGAGTCTGGAAATAGCAGGTATTCAATAGTGTAAATCTATAAACGAAAGGCTTTTGTCAGTTTATTTTTTGCCGTAAAATAAATTTTTACATTGTTAGGTGAATTTTTTACGTTTTATTGTAAATTTGTTGCACTGCTTTGCTAAGGTAGTCTATTTTAGATTTGAGAGTCGAATTTTTGGGCTTAAAAGTTGTAAATTCAACTCAAAATTTAGTATTAGAAAAAGAATTGCTAAAGCAAAAACAGCATTTAAAGTAAAATTATTAGAGTATTTATTTTGTATCAAAATTAAATCTTGATACAAAATAAATAGGCATAAATGATTGATAATGAGTGAGATAGGTGGTAAATCCCTGTTTTCTCTGTTAAAATTCTTCAAAATTATATTTATTGAAGAATTTATCTTTCCAAAATAACTTCTTGCGGTGTTTTAATTTCTTCTAAAAAAGTGAGTTTTATTCTTTTATCAGAAAAAAGACTTTGGATTTTTTCAACCAACTTTTTAATAATAAATAATGACTGCAGAAGAAAAGACTCAGAAAAGCCGGGAGTATCAAAGGGAATACCATAAAAAGTACCGGGAAAAACATCGTGAACTCCTCAACCAAAGGTCTCGTGAGTATGCTATGGAACATAGAGAAGAACTCAGAGAAAAATCAAAAGCTTACAGACAAGAAAACAAAGAAAAATTAGCCTTGTATGAAGCTAGTCGCTGGCCTAAAAGAAAAGAGCAGCGCAGACAAAAGAGAGAGTTACTAAAACAACAAAAAGCTGCCGCATTGGCTGCACAAACAACGGTTGAATCATAAAACTAAATCCGTTTAGTATAATCAGAAAAACCTGATTCTTATTCTTCAATCATCTCAAAGTGGTTTGCATTTGATATTCCTTTAATTGAACCTCTAGGAATGCAAGGCTGATGTCGGTAATGACATGAGAAGAGTAGTTGTTGACCAATAACTACTCTTTTTGTTTTAAAATAACGCCATAGATATTAATAAACGGTTTTATTCTACTCAATCTGCTATACGAATATTAAACTACATTAGCTCATTCAATAGGCTGGCAAAGCATGAGTATATGCTTGCATTGAAGACCATTTTCAAAAATAGGTTCAGGGTAATTGTCAATAAAAAAGTTTTTTTTGAGTTCGGTTATTTCAAATCCTTGTTGTTGATAAAGATATAATTGCCCTATACTTGCATTTGAAGTTCCAATCCACAGCTTTTTGTAAGCTCTTTTTCTGGCTTCGGCTATTGCGTGTTGAAGCAGTAGTTTTCCGATTCCTTTTCCCTGATATTTTTCAAGAACGGCAATATTTTTAATTTCAGATTCCTGCTTGTTTAGTGGGTATAACACATAAACACCAATGACCTTATGGGCTAATTCGACTACGAAAACGTCAGAATAAGGCAAATAAATTTCGATTGCTTGATAAGAGGGGTCGGCCAGCAAAAGCAATTCATAAGGAATAGTACTTCCCTGAGGTAATAGGCTGATAATAAAGTTGTTCATGTAATTTTATGATGGATAAGCAGACAGCCAGTAATTGACCGAATGAATAACCATTTTTTTCAGTGTGTCCAGATTAATATCGTCCATTTTTTTTATGTATAAGCACCCTTTACCTATTTTATGCTTGCCTAGTGCTTGTAATAAAAGTTCTTTGTCTTCATAATTGCCAGCCAGATAAATACTGATGGCTTCTTTTCTTGGCGAAAAACCCACAAGAGGCGCATCGCCCTCGCGACCACTGGCATATTTGTAATGGTATTGCCCAAAACCTACAATACTACCGCCCCACATCTGTGGCTCGTATCCGGTAGTTTGCTGTAAAAATTCGAGCAATTGAAAGGCATCTTTCTTTTTGAGGTCGTCGGTGATTTCATCCAGAAATTCGACAACGCTATTAGTATTAGCGGTTGTTTTATTTGCTGCCATCGGGTGTCGGAAGAATTATATTTAAAGGCTTTACAAATATAAAAATTTTAAACTGATACTTTCATTTTCGAGAGAAAAGCATTTTAGGGCTAATAACTTTATACTTTCTGTATACAAAATGCGTGGTTGTCAGGATTACTCCTTAGCTTTGAGGTTTAAAATAATATTATTTCAACCAAATAAAATAGTGATTAAATTAATTGTGTGTGATATGGACGGTACGCTCTTGGACGACCGTAAACAACTAAATGAGGAATTTTGGGAAATACAAGAGAAGCTAACAAAAAACGGAATCCGTTTTGCTATTGCTAGTGGCCGTCAGTACTTTAATTTATTGGAACAATTCAGCCGGATAAAAGATCAGCTTATTTTTTTGGCAGATAACGGCTCGTATGTTGTGTATCAGGAGAAAGAAGTACATACCAATGCTTTGGATAGGGCTTCGATGAGACAATTTGTTGAAATAGGTCGAAAAATAACCGACGCTTATGTTATTGTGAGTGGAAAAAACTCTGCCTATGTTGAAAACACGGACGAAAGGTTTCTGCATGAAGCAAAGAAATACTTTAAGCGCATGGAAATTGTCGAAAATCTTACTCAGGTAGAAGATACAGTACTAAAAGTAACTATTTGTGATTTTAGAGATTCCGAAACCAATAGTTACTTGCATTACCAGACATTTAAAGATAAGTATAAAGTAGCTATTGCCGGAAAAATATGGTTAGATATTAGCGACTGGGCTGCCAATAAAGGAACAGCTATTAGTAAGATTCAGGAGAAATTTAATATCTCGAAAGATGAAACACTTGTGTTTGGTGATTACCTTAACGACATAGAAATGATGAGTGCAGCCACTTATAGTTATGCTATGAAAAACGCTCACCCCGATATTGTTAAAGCAGCAAGTTTTATTACCAGACAAGATAACAACAATAATGGGGTAATTGAAACTATTAAAGAGTTACAGTTAGTCTGACTGTGGCATAAACGAAAGGTATTCAGACCATTGTAAACCTTCTGGCAATTGCTTGCTACTGAATTCAATATGAATAACACGCCTTTTCTGATGATTAGTTGTGCGGCTAGAAGCATGTAATAACAAAGGCTTCATAAACATAATGCCGCCTTTATTTACACAGCATATTTCTTCGGTTTCAGTAGTCCAGTCGATGTTTTCAGGTCTGTAAATGCTTTTCAGGTGTGATTTTGGAATAACCTTTAAAGCTCCGTTTCCTTCATTGGTATCGTCCAGATGAATACGGACAGTAAAAATATTTTCCAGATACTCAAGCGGTGGTTGCACGGCAAATTGATTATGCTTGGTTGTCCAAGGGCCAAATCCAGCAATAGGTATTTTTTTATCAACCGATATAGTCAGGTCCTGATGATATGCCACAAACCAGTTAGATTCTTCAGGTTTATCAAAATAAATAGATTTTATTACAAAAAAATCTCCTCCGAACAGCGTTCTTAGCAATGATTTAAAGCGAGTGTTAAAGATAATATCTTTTGCCTGAGGCACTTCTTTCAAAAACTGTCTGATGGCAAACAAATCATTAGTTTTACGGAAAGTTGGCTTTGAAATATCAATAGCTGAAAGAATATTCAGTAAATGATTTATTTCAGTATTACTAAAAAAATCATTTATAATCGCGTATCCATTAGTTGCCAGATTGTCTTTAGGTATTTCAGATGCAAGCATAAAGTTTGTTTCTATTTACATATTTTTGTATTTCTACTGCATAAAATAAAGATTATAAGTCTTTCATTGATTCTTCATTACTTGTTTTCATTTATATTAATTTTAACGACTTTACCATTGGTACTGTACTTAATTAGTGCCGAAAATAGTTTATTCTGGCCAGCAATAATTAGAAACTGATTATAAATAAACCCAATCAGAGCGGATGGTTTTACTCTGATTGGGTTTGTAGATTTATAAAGTTTTTTTCGCTAATAGTCTGATAGAATATCTGCTAAATTTCAAAACTGTCCGACTCAACATAAGCTTTTATAAGTGCCTGTTCGCCTTCTTTACCCGGTTTTGAATTGCCATGTTCCATGCCGAAGATAAACGTCTTGTTTTCAGCTTTGCTTTTGTTATAAACGTGCTTGAAAATGTTTTTATAGTTTATCTCGCCTGTTGTGGGTTCTTTTCTGCCTGGGTTATCGCCAATCTGGAAATAGCCAATTTCGTTCCATGCCCAATCAATATGTGGAATAATATGCCCCTCATTTTTTTGCATGTGATAAATGTCAAACAGAATTTTGCACGATGGGCTATTTACTCCGCGGCATATTTCATAAGTCTGGTCAGAAGTTCTCAGAAACAAATTAGGGCTGTCGCTCAGAGGTTCTAAAACCATAACAATACCATGAGGCTCCAGAATTTCAGCACCACGGCGTAAAGCATCAATTACGTTACCCGTCTGGATACCAATAGGCAAATTTCTTTCAAAATCGCCGGGTACTACGGTTACCCATTTAGCATTACAACGTTTAGCCACCTCAACAGCACGTTTACAGCCGTTCAGAAAAATATCAATATATTCTTTTTTACCTGCGGCCAGCGTATTAGCACCATTGCCTCCTTTATCGACCACAAAAACGCCCATTGTCATGCCTAGTTTGGCCATAGTTTCACCTATTTTGGTTTGTACCTCAGGTGTACGGCCCATCATACCGTTATCTTCCAGTGCTGTAAAACCCATATCGGACATAAATTTTAACTGGTCGATAAGGTCTTCTCCGGCCAAATTTTTGAACATCCCGAAGTGAGGGGCGTATTTCATCTTGAAATTATTTTGCCCCGACAATAGCTGGATATTATCTGCAAATGGTACAGCAGATACACCCGCCATGCCAGCCATAGAGAACGAATTTTTAAGGAAATTTCTACGTTTCATTGAATTTGAGTTGAATAGTGATGGTTGAATTATGTGTCTTAAAGTTAGGCGAAAGGTAAGAAATAATTAAAAGATGAGTAAAAATTTACTGATATTTTCTTAGCTCATGAAGCAGGTAGTTACCCACTAAAAACAAAGATTGATTGCGAGAGCAACCAATCTTTGTTAATTTATTAAGTATTATTTTATTATCCTTATGGTGTGGCAGCCTCTTGATAAAAATAGCCTGAAATCCTGTTTTTGTAAACTTGGCTTATTCCCATGTTTAACTTTCCAGAATTCAATACTACCAAAATGTTTGCCGTAATTGAAATGGTCGTATGCCGCTACGGCAATATTGTTTCCGCTGGTATCGAAAACAACACTTTTGGGCAGAATACCATCAAACTCATAGTCTCCCTGATTACTCAGATTGCCGTCAGGGGTGAGTTTTAATAAAGATAAAGAGGCTTTTCGGGTAAGAATGGCGTTGTCCCACGGATAAAATGTTTTTCTGATATTAGCCACTACTACTGTGCTGCCGTCAGGGCTGATGCCAAAACTTTCGGGGTTTTCACCTACTTTGGCTTTTGAAATCAGAAAATGTTCGGAGTTGCCATCCAGATTAAATTTTATGGTAAAGATTTCGCCATCTTCTGAAAGCCCTCGTTTCAAATCAGGCACCAGATAGAACTTACCGTCAGGGGTAAATTGCCCGTTACCCGGGAAAGCACCTACTTTAAGCGGTTTGCCCTGCATTTCAAGCCGGATAATTTTGTTTGTAGGGCCATCGCGGTGGGTTTTAATTAAACCTACTTCTTTGGAGTCTTCCAGTGTAAATGCAATGTAGTTGTCGTTCGGATGCCAGCTAACATCAGAGATTTTACCTGAGGGTAGGCCATGTGGTTTGCTTATAATCCTGATTGGCTTACCATTGGGGTCTAATTCTAATACTTGCAGTTCTTTGCCCTCTTCTTCACTGCATAAAACTATATATTCGCCTTTAGGGCTTATATCAATCCCAATAGGGTTTTGGCCGGTAGGGAATTTATAAAGTATCTTTGGGTGGGCTATATCGGCAATATCAATTACTGTAATAAAACCGCCCGCAGGTAATTCTTCATTTACGTTTTTTAACTCTGTTACATTATCGGCCAGCATTCCGCGGGTATCAACTACGTATGCCAGATGGTGTATGCTTGATACAGCCATAGTTTTGGTTCCGTTAATAACCGAGTTTGATACCGTTACGCTTTTTACTTCATCGTACGATTTTTCTAAAGGTAATTTAATGGATGTGAAGGCATCTTTTACTCCTCTTTCTTTAAATAATTTACCATTAACAAATGCCGAAGCAGCCATGTCAGCATCTGAAATGGCAACTATTCCTTTGGCATCAAATTCTAAATTCTGCGAAAAAGAAGTAATACTAAAGAACAGAAATAGTGGGACGAAGATTTTTTTCATGGTTTAGTATGACTTTGATTATATATGCGATTATCTAAAAAAGCAGTTTCAACGAAACTATTTTTTAGCTTTCGGCATCATAAACAACTACTCTTTCCCATAGATGTGAGCATTTATCAACAAAAGCTAAGTGGTCGGGGTGAGTTTGGTAATCAGCTTGTTGTTCGGGAGTATCAAATACAAAAGTGATTGAAAACTGGTAAGAAGAGTCAATAACCGCCCGATTCGTGTTTGCTGGTGTACCTACATAAGCAGTCTGAATTAAATCAATTTTAGATAATTCTACTAAACCTGCGTGTAATGCCTGATGGTCAGCCTGACTGTTTTTGTCTTTTAACCAGAAAAATACTGTGTGTACAAATCCTTTTTTTAGATTAGCCATAGTTAGGTACTGTTTGTTTTGTATATTAAAATTTATTGATTAGAGCTAAAAAATGCAATAGTATCTAAAAGATATTTCTGTATTGAGGTATCGTGGTCACCACCGCTAACGGTATTCAGCTTAACGTTGGTTGCGCCTCTTTTAATCATGGCATCATAGGCTGTTTTGGTATTAAAATACGGCACATAAGAATCCGCATCGCCATGGGTTAGTAAAGTAGGGGTTTTTGGTTTCCAGTCAAAAATATCGTTATCTTTTACAGCATTAACCAAGGCGGTGTCGGTTCCCTCGGTTATCCCTTTTTTTGTGTTATCGCTAATAATTTTATTAAAACTTACACTTATTCGGGCATTTTGTTTGTCTTTTTGAATCTGAGTGGCATACGGTTCAACAAAGTAACTACTCATGGGGCGGTTTAGCTTATAAATTCTATCATACGTAAGTATTACCCATATATACGAAGCGTTATGTGTTGGGTCACCGTCTGATTCAACACTGGCAATGGTTTTGAATGAAAGTGTTTTATTATAAGCACCTGCACCACAACTCGATGCTTTCAGGTTAAATTCGGAGGGAGCTTCCTCTTCAATTTTTTTCTGTAAAGCTAAAGTTGCAAATCCTCCTTCTGAATAACCACCGAGATAAACGTTTTTATTCCAGTTTATTTTTTCTTTAACGATAAATTCTTTGGCTGCTCTCATCATGTCAAGGCTGGCTGTTGCTAGTCCTTCGCGGTGTTCGTAGGTATGTGGTAGGTTATTGGTAGCACCATAACCAATGTAGTCGGGTGCAGCCACGATATAGCCTAACGTTGACAGTACAGAGGCCATTGTGCCTTCACCATCAATACTGAAATATGACGGAGCATCGGCATCAGAAAAAATAGTACCGTGCTGATAACTGGCTAATGGAAGTGCCGTATTCGCATCGGTCAGCACAGGTATTGCCAAAGCTCCTGAAGCCTGAATAACAGTTCCATCAACATCTTTGGTTTTGTAAACTATTTTGTATTGTTTCACACCGCCACGTATAAACAGTGAATACGACGAGCCTAATGGTCCTAAAGCGGCTATTAGCTGGTCTTTGGTGTATTCTTTTACCAGTGTTGAGCTAACTAGAACTTCGGGCTGTGGATTAGGGTCTGTGGTAGAGGATTTATCGCACGACCATACGATGAAGGTCAGGCTGATGGATAATAGAAAATATCTGAAAGATTTGATTCTCATAGTGTTTGTAATTGAGCTGACAAAGTTATTAATTTTATTGACTTTCTTGACCTTAAAATGTTCTTTTTTGGATACTTTACTTAAATGAAACCCTGATTATATGAATCCTATTGTTCGATATCGTCGTGAATTTGCAGAGTTTGCTCTTTTATTCTTTATGGCTTTCTTCATGAAATGGCTTAACGATTTACATACTTTCAAGCCGTTTGTTCTGGAGACGTTGGTAATTACCTTAGCTATAACGAAAACCTGTTACTTTATCTTTGAAAACTCAGTACAATTATTAAAAGCTACGGCTCATGATATTGCCTATCATCGTTTTTTGTTATTAACAACTTATAATATCGGGCAAATGACGCTTTCGTTTGCGATTGATTTTTTTATGCTTTATGAAATAAACAAAGCTAGTTTTGCGGGAATTGACCCCAGTTTTACAATGTTTGAAGAAATGTTTGAGTTCTTTTACTTTAGTGTGCTGAACTTTACTTTTTTTGGCTACGGCGACCTGACACCTGCCAGTGTAGCAGCCAAGATAGTTATGTTGCTGGAAGTAATAATGGCGTTTCTGACAATGATTTTTATTTTGTCAGATTTTATTTCGATGAAAGATTCGTTACGAAAAAAATAAAACTACTTGTAAAAAGCTGATTAATGATTGAAGGCTTTCCAAGTAAAAATAATAGGAAGGGCTTTCTGAAGCACCGAAAGACCATTGATAAGGTATAGCTGGAAATAAACACCGTACTGGAAACAAGCCAGTGAGTCGAGCACGCACCAGATGCCGAAAGCAACAATTATGGCGTTTCGCGCCCATTTTTCCTTACGCTTAAATGGATAACAAGCCAGATATGCTACCATTATATAGCAGCAGGCTATGGTGCCACCCAATGGGCCTGCAACAAAAAGCCTGAACGGTTTTATTTCGGGTGAAAGCTGGTCGGTTTGCCAGAATATTCGGGCTAAAGCGTGGTCATAAGATGTAAATAAAAAAATATCATACCCAAGCGCAAAAAGTATTGCCATTGCAGCAATACATAGGCTACTTATGAGAAGCCATCTTTGCCAGAAGATAAAAGAATTTTTTAGCACTGCTCTTGTGGATAAAGTAATTCTATAAAATAAAAGCTGGTAGGGTAGAAGCCCTGCCAGCTTAACTTTTTCTATTCTTTTTTTGGCTTTGTGTTGCTCTTGATAACAGCCTGAATAACATCCCACATCTCGTTTGGAATGGAATTGAGGTGATTAAACTCACCTGCTCCGTTAATCCATTCACCGCCATCAATTGTAACCACCTCTCCATTAATGTAAGACGAGAAGTCGGACATTAAATAAGCTGCCAGATTTGCAAGTTCCTGATGCTCGCCTACGCGTTTTAGTGGCACGTTACCAAAATCAGAGAAACGTTCCTGCAAGTGTTCGGGGAAAGCATCTTTCGGAAATAGCCTGTCCCACGCGCCTTTGGTCGGGAATGGCCCAGGAGCAATGGCATTAAAACGAATGCCGTATTTAGCCCATTCTACTGCCAAACTGCGTGTCATGGCTAATACACCTGCTTTGGCCATAGCCGACGGCACTACAAAAGCCGAGCCTGTCCATGAATAAGTAGTAACAATGCTTAGCACAGTAGCTTTTTGTTTTTGTTCAATCCAGTGTTTGCCAAAAGCTAGTGTGCAGTAATAACTACCTTTTAAAACAATATCAACAACGGTGTCAATGGCTCTGTGTGAAAGGCGTTCGGTCGGAGAAATAAAATTACCAGCTGCGTTATTTAGCAGGCCATCAACTCTGCCAAATTCGGCAAGAGTTTTATCTTTCATGGCTTCTATGGCGCCATAATCGCGCACATCGCAGGCAAAAGGTAGTATTTTTCCGCCGGTTTCTTTTTGCAGTTCGTGAGCTGTTTCTTCCAGTACCTGAAGTTTTCTACTGGTAATAACCACATTTGCACCTAACTCAAGAAAATATTTACTCATTGATTTTCCAAGTCCGGTTCCGCCTCCTGTAACAACAAAGGTTTTGCCTTCAAGGGCTCCGTCTCTTAACATGGGTTCGTTATAAGCCATCAGGATATTCAAATTTATGGGGTTAACAATAATTGTTGCATTATTTCAAGAAAAACTAGCCCGAAATAATTTTCGTAAAGCTAAAATAAAAAAGCCACAGATGAAATAATCATCTGTGGCTTTTTGCATATACTAAACAGTGCAGGAGTAATATGATTAGATGCTTGCTTTTGCAGCTACTAATTTAATATCAACCTGAAAGTTGTCATAAATAGCTTTGTCGCCGATAGTATCAAAAAATGATTTAGAAGCATATTTGCTACCAAATTTAGTGCGGTCTACTTCAAATTTGGCTGCTGCTGTGGTGTTACCTTTTTTGTCGATGCTTACAACTGCCGGGAAAGTAATTACTTGTGTAACGCCGTTGATAGTAAGGTTTCCGGTGATGTCATAATTAGTGGCTGTTTTAGGTGTAGCTTTTGTGATTTTGAATGTAGCTGTTGGATATTTGGCTACGTCGAAGAAATCAGGAGCTTTTAAATGGTTCACTAATTTAGCATTATAGTCTGCATCTTTCAGGTCAAGACAAGTAATGGTGTTGATGTCAATGGTAAAAGTACCACCTACAAGTTTGCTTCCGTCTACTTCTAAATTACCACTCTGAATGCCGATAGTTCCGTTGTGTTCTCCGGTAATTTTTTTTCCTAACCAGTTAAAAGTACTTGCTTTGGTGTCAACTTTTAAAGTTTGTGGAGCTTTTTTGCCTTTATCAGCCATTGCTGATACACTTACTACTAATGCGAACGCTACTGTGAATAAATTTCTGAAAACTTTCATTTTAATTTAAAATTTGGTTTAAGTGTTTAAAAATATTAAAATCTTTATAATCAATAGATTAAGTAGTCTATATGATTCTGAATTACATGAAAACTAAAACCCTTTCTTGTTTTAGTTGCTTCCTCTGAGTTTATCGAGCAAATTACTCAGGGTTTCTGCTTCTTCAGGAGTAAGGCTGCTAAAGCTCGACTCCCACTGCTCTTGCATTACATCTATCTCTTTCAGGACATCTAGCCCTTTCGTTGTGATTTTTACATCACAAGCCCGGCGGTCATCTTTGTTGTCACATCTTGTTACAAGATTTTTCACCAAAAGTTTGTCAACCAACCGAGACGCATTCGACATCTTGTCGAGCATCCGTTCAATAATACCATTAACGGTAATAGGATTCGGATACTGCCCTCTTAAAATCCTTAGCACATTATATTGTTGGGCCGTTAGGCCGTAGGGTTTCAATATATTGTGGTGGTCGTTGTTCATCCAGTTGTTAGTATATAAAATATTTACAACTAATTTCTGGAAAGGGCTTTTAAAGGGCTTTTGCTGTTTTATGTCTTTTTCAATCGACATATTTTTTTATTTTATCTAATGAGCTAATTATACATTAACAATATATGTTAGTACATATATTACAAGTGTCAATTAAATTTGGTTCCATGACTTTAAAAAAAATATAAAGAAATTTATCTGAGCGGAACAATAGTAGGAGCCGAAATGTCAAAATCTCGTAAACGAAGTGGCTGAATACCATCAAAAGAGAACCGAAATGGAGTAGAAAGCGGAATATTAGGGTAATAACCAATACGAATCTGAAAGGTATTGAAAGTTAGGTTTTCGTTCCGAAGTCGAAGCCCAAGACCAAACCCCTGATAAACTTTACTTGAAAATAATTTTACATCTTTTAAACTTACCATGCCAAAATTGGCAAAGGTAAAATAGGCAATACGGAAACCCAACAGACTTTTCTTTGAAAACAACACCGACTCCATTCCTAAAGTCAGGCGTTTGTCACCTCTTAGGGCGTCGCTGTTTACACCTAGTATGCCATCATAACCACTGATATTCAGGTAATCGATAGGGTCACGGTTTATGCCATAAGTAAAACCCAGATTAATAAAGTTTCTGGATTGCGCCCTGCCTAGCTTCATGAGCGGGCTAAAATAAAAACTCTGTAAGCCTAGTACTCCTTGCTGGGCTTCTTTATTTTTCAGGTAGGTGCCGGCATTGGCTAATACGTACAAATAACCTTTATTATTGGCCAGATACGTACCATTAGCAAATTGTAGTCCGGCGTATTCTCTGGCACCAAATTCGGTTTGCTCGCTTCCAAAGGTAAACGACAATAAGCTACCCGTAGGAACGTCCTCGGTTCGGCCAAACCCGTAAATCAGGACATCTCTTTTATAAAAACGGTTTGAGTACCCGATACTACCCAGAATAGTTGTTCGGTTCCAGTAAATTTTGTTGGTGTCGGCACTTACTTCGGGTCTTTTACGAAACTCGTAGCTCGTGCGTCTTACTGCTACTAT
Organism: Emticicia sp. 17c; assembly: GCF_037153985.1. Classification (NCBI taxonomy): domain Bacteria; kingdom Pseudomonadati; phylum Bacteroidota; class Cytophagia; order Cytophagales; family Leadbetterellaceae; genus Emticicia; species Emticicia sp. 17c. The sequence continues at coordinate 1,055,047 of NZ_JBBAYI010000001.1, read as the reverse complement.
CAGCCTTTCGTTGGCATTAAATATGCGTGGTTTGAAAGCACGCCCATACCATAGGTCAGAATAATAATAACCAGTCTGATAAATCAAATCTTTATCGGTCTGGTCTGTTCTTATTTTTTTATATTCCCTGATTTTATAGTAACCTACTTCAAAAGCACCAGCATTTTTGGTGTCGACAGTCAGGAAGGGCCGGAAAGCCTTAACCGAAAACTGGTTAAGGTCTTTTTCATAAATTGCACTTATTTGTCCGGTAATGAAAGTTTTTCCGATATAAGGTACGGTGTAAATGCTTCTGAGACCTAACTGTTGGTAGGGGTCATCTTTACGCCAAGAAACTTTATTGAGAAACGAGTGCCCGTTGCCTTGAAAATTACGGTCTTCAACCCCAATTTTAAAATCTTTGAGGCTACCGGCCGACACATCGAAATTAATAGACCATACATCCTGCACCAGAATCAGAATATCAACCAACCAGTTACTTCCTTTACGCTCGGTAACCAGAATACGCGCATCATGAATAATAGGATTGGCACGCAAAAGCCGTTCGGTGTCTTTTAAAGTGCGGGGGTCGAGTTTATCTCCTTCCTTGAACAGAAGGAACGATTTCCGTATGACTCTTTCGCGTGTGTCATAATGGAAATTCTTACTGGCAAAACGTTCAAAACGGTTACCTCTGCGGGTAGTATCATTAACGGTGGGGCCAAATATATCGAGTTGATGAACCGTGATTTTACCAATGGTTTTGCCTTCATAAGCTGCAAAAGGATTTGCTTCGAGTTTATCAATTTCGTTTTTTAGTGCGTTTGAATTGTAAACATCCCGAAACAGAAAGCCATAGATTTGTCGCCCTATCTTACTTTTCCCCATTTTGGTTTTTAATTTGGAATACATGAGGCTGTCCTTAGCCGACTTGTCATTATCAAATTGTTCAAAGTCAGGATTTTGTCCGAAAGTAAAATGCGATAGCAGTATTAATATGAAAATCCATTGCTTCATGCCGAAAATATACGATTTTTTTACCTAACCCCAACAGCAACCAAATAATTTAACAAATTGCTATTACTGCTTATAAGTACATCTATAAGCGGAATAGTAATGAGATTGTTTTGAAGATTCTTGTTAAAAATAAAGCGAGTACCGAATCGGGTCGGTACTCGCTTATAAACAGAATCAGGATATTACTATTTTTATTATTCAGATTTGACTATTGTAATAGGTACACAAACCTTAGGCGGACAGCTTGAACAGCTTGCCGGAGGGCTGACTGAGGTAGTCAGACTACAACCATTATTATCAACAATAATCAAGGTTTTGGCTCCACTGCTGATTAAGCCAGCATTGATGGCCGTACTTGGTGCCCCATAATTATATGTAGACCCCGTGGATGTGCCGTTTATTGAAACCGTATAAGTGGTATTGCTTCCGCCCGACGGATTCAGGGTAATAGTAAAGATATCGTCGGCAGAGTTATCTGTTGTTCCGGCATTATTACAGAAAGCTAATGCGTTGGCAGATAATGGTGCCGGAGTTGCCGTTACCGTTACAGTATCACGATTGACGCACCCCAGCGCACTCGTGAGGGTTACAATATAGTTGGTTGTACTTGTTGGCGATACGGTAATAGTAGAGGTAGTTGCTCCGGTATTCCACATAAATGTTCCTGTACCTGTGGCTGTAAGAGTAGTTGAGGTTCCTGAACAAGCGGCTACGTTACTACCTGCGTTAATAGCAGGCAAGGCATTTACATTGATAATTATCGGGCAGCAGTTTCCTGACAAACACCCTGTTGTAGAGGTAAAGTTTACAGTATAATTACCACTTTGTGTTACAAACAGGGTATCGTTGGTAGCTCCGACAATGAGCGTATCGTTTCTATACCATTGATAAGTAGTTGAAAGCGTAGGAGCAATAAGCCCTATTGTTTGCCCCTGACATATCTGAACCGGAACCGTAACACAGGCACTTGCTATATTGTCTTGTGTTGAGGTGTTGTCGGTATCGGTTTCATTGGAGGCGGTAATCTGGGCAATATTTGATACTACCCCCACCGTATCTACACGGGCGGTAATGGTCAGGGTCAGGCTATTGGTAGTTCCACCAAGCGCACTCCCTATATTCCAGATACCTGTTCCGGGGGTATAATAGGTACCAGTTGGGGCAGAGTTTGACACATAAGTTAAACCTGCTGGTAGAATATCGGTTACTTTTACTCCTGTTGCATTTTGAGTTGTGTTGTCGCGGGTGGCTGTAATCGAGAACGTAACATTGGTGCCTTTAGCCGGAGTTGAATTATTAACAGATTTTGAAAGCGAAAGGTCAATGGCATTTTGGTCGCAGCCATCAGGAACACCGTCGCCGTCAGCATCCAGATAATCAAGCCCACTACATTTATCAATACAATCTGGTACACCGTCGTTATCGCTATCAAGTTTTATATAAGCATAGTATACATTTACGCTGCTCAGCAAAGAAGCTACGCCACTAACAGTTATGCGTATCTGGTTAAAAGGAAGCGTTGCTTTAAAACCAACCTGATAGGCTGATGTAGAACCACTCAGAACCATAGCTGACAATAAAGAGCTACCAGACGATGATTCTACGGGCGTACCATTCAGATAAGTGGAAATAGTAATGCCCCCAAGTAGGTTCAAGCCTAATACGCTCCCGTTTTCGTTAATAACAAAACCTGCAAAAGTATTGGCCGGATATGTGGTAGCAGCGGTAATTTGTAAATAACGCGAACAGCCAACGCCTATCGGAACACTAATAACAGCATTGTTGGTAGTGTCAGAATCTGTAACATTTGTGCTGTTTGTGACACCTCCACCTAAACAGACTCCACCCGAACCCGTAGCAGGAGAGCCAGAAATCTCGCTGCCTGTAAGAGCGTTCAGGCAGTCATGTGCGCAAGAGGCAGGGCCTTCAAACGCTCCATAAATCCGAAAAGTAGTTAAAGCACTTATAGTGCCATTGCTAACTAACCTTACCTCGTCAAAATCACCAGTAGTAGTAAAACTCACAATTTGCTTACCACCACCAGTACTTTGTAAAACAGCTAGAGAAAGCAGCGGTGAGCCCGAACCAAAAATGGCACTTTGTACGAGTGTACCGTTACGATAAGTTTCTATTTTTAAACTATTTAAAACACTTGCCGAAAGAAGCCCGCCATTAGGGCCAATTATAAAGCCAACCTCGTTTCCTGCCGGATAGTACTGAAGAGAATCTTTAATGATAATAATGGGTGTATTATTGGCTAAGCCAATAGATAAAGAAGCCGTAGCATAATTACTCTGGTCGCCGTCAATTACATTAGGTGCATCGGAGGCACTACAAAGTAAACAAACGCCCGCGCTAGGAGCAGTGCCTATATAAGCACCTCTACCCGCAATAGGGTCAAGACAAATTTTGTTGTTTTCGATGGTCTGTTGGCTAAAAGCAACGTCATAAAACATAGATAAGATTACGAGCAAAAGAAGCCTGCATGTAGTTTTCATTGTTAACATGTGCAAAAGTGTTTAATTAAATTAGCAAAAGAATTAACTGCTCAAATACGTCAATGAGGCAATTTTGCTCCTATTAACTGTTAGTGGAGTTTCACTTTTTGGGTTAATAAATACAAGAATTGTTGTATTGGGTATTTTTCGCATTTGACAGCAAAAGTTATTTTAGGTATCAGTCGAAAAACTTATATTTCAGATACAAACAACTCAACAGTTTATGCACATAGCTTTAGATGGCATCAGTTCGTAAGAACTGATACTAAATGAGAAGTTCTAGGTGAATATTCATGTCTGGTTTCTGCATCCGACAGCAAAAATTGTTTGTTTAATACAGCAAAAATTTAAAAATGATACTCACTTATTTGATTATTAAATCCTGATACTTATTGATGAACAGGTTTTTTCTAACAGAATCAGCTACGTATCTTACAGCAAAAAATTATTTTAGTTAGTCATTTAAAAGCAATGATACTTTCTTGCGCAAATGCGCAACTCGTTTTTGTAAATTGTTTAAGTAAGGGTGATTGCCTATCGGTGTATGAGTTAAAAAAGAGGATATTGGAAGATGTATATTGTTTCTCATTACGCAAAAGATTGTTTAATTGATTAGCAAAAGTTTGTTTTTGGGTATCAGGTAGCAATATATTACCAAAGCCAACATGGATACACCTCAAATCAAGGTTTCTGATTTTTAGTTTTAAAAAAATGAACTGCTATGTGTGAAGTCCCGTAGAACATACAAAAGCAAAAGTTAAAGGTTACTAGCAAAAAATTGTTCTCTCTCACAATTCTCTCTAAAAATTTGCAGATTAAAGAGAATTTCTGTTCCTATCTTTTTCTTAAGAAATAATTGTGCCAATTTTTTTATTGATAGGAACTGTTTTTTTTTATTTGGTACTATTTTTATTGTTTGTACCGTTTAATAATTAAAGCACTGACTTTTTTTTGAGAAATATTATTAAGTGGATACATAATAATTTTGTGCTTTTTTGAGAAGAAAGCTTTTAGTATGAAATTTGTTAATCGTTTTTTCGCTAAAAATAAGGTTTTTATACCAAATATGAAGATTGGAAAGCCCATGCAAAATTAATTTCCCGTAAAACTCTTCTCGATGTTCGCATTTGTAGGTCAGATTTATTTACTTCGCAATTTCAATTATTTTCAGATGCAATTATCCAAGCCTCTTGTATTAGCTTCTAACTCTCCGCGCCGGAAAGAAATCATGCAAAATGCAGGTTTTCAGTTTTCAGTTAAGGTAATTCCGACAGACGAAACATTTTCGGCTGAAATGCCTGTTGAAGAAGTGCCTGTTTATCTGGCAAGAAATAAAGCCTTATGTTTTGAAACACTTATTCAGGACGAAATTATTCTGTGTGCAGATACCGTAGTGGTAGTAGATGGCCACGTAATTAATAAACCAACCGACCACCACGATGCCGTAAGAATGCTTAAATTATTAAGTGGCCGTACGCATAGCGTTATTACAGGCGTATGCCTCATGACCAACCAAGAAACCATTACATTTGCCGATACAACCCATGTTTCGTTTAAAGAACTAAGTGCTTGGGAAATTGAATATTACATTGAGAAATGCCAGCCTTTTGATAAAGCAGGAAGTTATGGTGTGCAGGATTTCATCGGAATGATAGGTATTACCAGTATCGAAGGCTCTTTTTATACTGTTATGGGCTTGCCAATTCATCTTGTTTACGCCAACCTCGAAAAATACCTGCTTCGTTAATAGCCTAACCTCAATGTATTAAATGATTCAATATTTTAGCGACGAGCGTGTCAGGCTTACCTTTAAAATTCCATATAAAAAATCGGTACATCTGGTTGGTGAATTTAATAACTGGCAAATTTCGGATACTTATGAAATGGCTAAACAGGTCGACGGGGAAACCTATGCTATCGTCATTGATAATTTGCAGCCCGGACGTGAATATGCCTACCAGTTTTTGATTGATAGAAAAATTGCCGTAGCCGACCCTTATAGCGAAAAAATCCTTGACCCCGAATTTGATAGATTTATTTCAGACAATACCTACCCTGAATTAAAAAAATACCCTCATGAAAACCCTTTTCGCGGTAGTGTGTCTGTATTACAAACCGCCAAAGAGGTGTACCCGTGGCAAATAAATGACTTTTGCGCTCCGCCTAAACAGAATTTGGTTATTTATGAACTATTAATTAGAGATTTCGTTGAGTCGCGCAGGTACCGTGATGTCGCTAACTTTATTCCGTATTTCAAAACACTAGGTATTAACGCAATTGAATTACTACCGGTTCAGGAGTTTACAGGAAACGATTCGTGGGGGTATAACCCTACTTTTTATTTTGCCCCAGATAAAGCCTACGGTACAAAAAATGACCTAAAATACCTGATTGACAAATGCCATGAAAATGGCATTGCTGTAATTCTGGATGTGGTGTTTAACCATGCCGACAAGAAATTTTCGTATTACAAGGCTTATGTCGGTGAACATAAAGGAGCTTACAAAAATCCTTTTTTAAACCAGAAAGCCACACATCCTTTTTCGGTTTTTTTTGATTTCAATCATGAAAGCAAATACACACAGGAATTCTTTGATGAGGTATGCAAATTCTGGCTTACCGAGTACAAAGTTGACGGTTTTAGGTTTGACTTAACCAAAGGTTTTACACAGGTAGAAACGTACCCTGATGTTTTGAAGTGGTCAAGCTATGATGCAAGCCGCGTTAAATTATTGAAACGTTTCTATGACAAAATCAGAAGTTACAATAAAAATTGTTACCTTATTCTGGAGCATTTGGCTGCTAATGACGAAGAAACCGAACTAGCCGACTATGGATTTATGCTATGGGGGCATTTAAATCATCAGTTCAGAAATTTACTCAAAGGTAAAAAAGATAGTGTTGCTTGGTTAAATTATCAGAATCGTGGTTGGAAAGAGCCGAATCTGGTTGGCTATATGGAAAGCCACGACGAACAAAGACTTGTTTATGATGCCTGCCAGCAGCTCAATGATTTACCACTTGTTTTAAAAAGAGCGCAAGCGGCTGCCGTCGTTTTTTTTGCTTATCCGGGGCCGAAGATGTTCTGGCAGTTTGGAGAATTAGGTTACGATATTGACATAAATTTTAATGGCCGCACAGGTGTGAAACCTATCAAATGGGATTATTTACAGCAGGAAGACCGACGTAAATTGTTTGAAATATATGCACAAATGATTCATTTAAAGAAAAATATTGTTGCATTCAATGAAGGGCAATTCATGGAGGTAGGCGAGGGGCTGGTTAAAAAAATAAATATAGATCATTCTGCTTTAAAAATCAGGATTCTGGCCAATTTCAGCCTGAAATCTGTAAGCACCGAAACCACCCTGGAAGTGGGCGAATGGTATGATTTTTTTGAAGAAAAAAGCATCATCATTACAGACAAAGATAAAAGAATCAAGCTCGATGCAGGCGAATATCGTTTGTATGCTTCAGTAAAAATCAATAAATATTGAGTTAAGTAAAATCTGTTATGAGAAAAGACGAACTAGTAATATTCTATAATGAACCTGACGAAAAGGTGTATGTAAAAGTACCACCCGGAGTAGAAACGCGTTTTCAGTTATCAAATCTGGCCGGAAAAATCTTGCAGGAGGAAATACACACAAAAGCCCTGCATGATTTTGATTTAGCAGGGCTTCCAGAAGGTATTTATTTTGTGATTGTTAATCAGGATGATATTATCAGGTCAAAGAAAATCATCAAAAATACCTGATTATCGGTTCATTGTCATCAGGAACTCCTCATTGTTGCGGGTTCCTTTCATTTTATCGAGCAAGAACTCCATTGTTTCCATTGGGTTCATATCAGCCATATATTTACGAAGTAACCACACTTTCTGAAGCGTTTCTTTATCCATTAATAAATCTTCGCGACGTGTACCTGATGCCAGAATATCAATTGCCGGATACACACGTTTATTTGAAAGTTTGCGGTCGAGCTGTAACTCCATGTTACCTGTTCCTTTAAACTCTTCAAAAATTACCTCATCCATTTTTGAACCAGTGTCAATAAGGGCGGTAGCAATAATTGTAAGCGAACCACCATTTTCTACATTACGGGCAGCTCCGAAAAATCTTTTAGGTTTGTGTAATGCGTTGGCATCAACACCACCCGATAATATTTTTCCTGACGATGGAATAACCGTGTTATAAGCACGTGCCAGACGCGTAATGGAGTCAAGAAGAATAACCACATCGTGGCCACACTCAACAAGGCGTTTGGCTTTTTCCAGTACAAGACCAGAAACTTTCACGTGGCGGTCGGCGGTTTCGTCAAAAGTAGATGAAATTACCTCTGCCCGAACGCTTCGTTGCATATCTGTAACCTCTTCAGGGCGTTCGTCAATTAGCAGAATAATAAGGTAAATCTCTGGGTGATTACGAGTAATTGCATTAGCAATTTCTTTCAGCAATACAGTTTTACCTGTCTTGGGTTGTGCCACAATCATCCCACGTTGTCCTTTTCCGATAGGGGCAAACAAATCAAGTACGCGTGTAGAATAAATATCAGGTTTGCTACTTAATTTAATGTGTTCTTCGGGGAATAGAGGCGTAAGGTATTCGAACGGAATACGGTCACGGATTTCTTCGGTAGTTTTACCATTTACTGATAATACTTTCAGTAATGCAAAATACTTTTCACCTTCTTTGGGTGGGCGAATAGCTCCTTTTACAGTGTCACCTGTTTTTAAACCAAATAATTTTATTTGCGAAGGTGAAACATAAATATCATCAGGGCTAGCAAGATAATTATAGTCGGCCGAACGTAGGAAACCATATCCACCTTCCTGCATAATTTCAAGTACTCCTTCGTTTTCGATGAGGCCGTCAAACTCTTTAATTAAATTATTAAATTGTTTTTTTATGACCTTCGTATAGTCGTCAACAAATCTTTTATCTTCTTTGGGTTCAACAATATCTGGTACAATATCATCGGTTAGGCCCTCATATTCGCTCATTTCTGCGTCGATTTGAGATAAATCAAAATCTTCGGCTTCTTCGAGATTTAATAATGGTTCTAATTCGGGGTCTAAAGCTATATCGGAAGGAGGAAGAGAAGTATTTTCGATAACTGAAGAAGTAGAAGGGGTTTCTTTAAATAAGTCGGCTGCGGCAGGCTTGTCAAAAGTTTTCTTCTCGCCTTGTTTTCTTGGTATTTCTTTGGCAACAGGGGCAAGGTCTGTGGCCTTCGAGTCTCCTGTTTTGGGCAATCGGTTACGGGTTTTGGGTGCCTTATCTTTAAATAGTGGGGTTTCAAAACCTGCGGCCGATTCATCGGCTACTTCTTTTGGCATATTAAAAGTTGATTTGTTGGATTGTTGTTCCAATATTTTTGCAATGAGCTCATTTTTGGCACCATTGCGGACATCCTTGATGCCCAGTTCAATACAAATTTTTCTTAACTCTGATAGAAGTTTCAGATTCAGTTCTTCTGATGTATACATACGTGAGAATTAAACGATACGTTTTTATACGATACTTAGCGGTTAAAATTGATGCTGAAAATTAAGATAAGGACATTAATAAGTCTAGTGAACAGTTGAAAGCAAATTACGAGCAGTATTTGAAAACTATTGATAATCAGTATTTTACTTTAACTGGAGCTTTTAATTATATCTTTTATTGTTCTTTTCGCCTAAAATAAAAAAACTCCCAAACGAGAAATTAGCAAGTTATTGGATTGTAATTTCAGAAACTAATCAGACTGATTCAAAGAAGGTAATTTCTTAAAACAGAAAGCCTATTGAAGTTTTACTCGGATTTGGGTGCAATTATATAACGATTATTTCGATTTGTCAATATATTTTGACAATATTTTTTATAGAAATAGGTATAATTCTATAAGCAATCTTAGTAGAACAAAAGTAATATCTTTAATATCCTGATTTACAGCTGCTAATATAACAGATATTTCTTCAGATATGTTTCAAATAACACATTAAAATTTAATTAATCACTTTTGGGCCAGCTTGGTTTACTCCTGACACATACGCATTGCCGTGGATACTGGCTTTTTCAAAAGTACTTTTCATAGCCATAGCCACTTTTTCGGCTGTTTCGCGGCCTTTGCTAAAAGCAAATATCGAAGGCCCTGCGCCCGATATGCTACAACCTAATGCTCCGGCTTCTAAAGCTGCGTGTTTTACCTCCCAGAATTCAGGAATCAGGATTGCCCTTACTGGTTCAATAATGAAGTCTACCATTGAGCGGGCTATCAGGTCATAGTCTGACTGCATTAAGCCTGCTATCATTCCGGCTACATTGCCCATTTGAGCAATAGTGTTCTTCATTGATACCTCATTACGAAGAATGTGTCGGGCATCTTTAGTGTTTACCTCAATATCAGGATGTACAATCGTAACAAATAATTCGGGCGGTGTAGGAACATTAAAAAAATCAAGCGGATTATAACTTCTGATAACAACAAAACCACCCATTAGTGCCGGAGCAACGTTATCGGCGTGTGCCGAACCACAGGCAACCCGTTCGCCTTCCATCGAAAAAGGTAACAACAGTTTGGTTTCCAGAGGTTTTCCTAAAAGCTCATTAACGGCAAATACACCCGCCACCGAACTAGCCGAACTGCTGCCAAGCCCACTACCCAAAGGCATTTTTTTATGCAACTCAATGTCGAACCCTTGTTCAATGCCATTTTTTTTCAGAAAAGTCAGAATAGGAACCGTAACAGCATTTTTAGTGGCATCAAGCGTAAGTTTACCCTCATCACCGCTGATTTTCGTAATTACTACCTGCTTATCAGAACGTTTACGAACAATAACCTCATCTCCGGGAGCATCAACAGCAAATCCGAAGATATCGAAACCACAGGCAACATTAGCTACGGTAGCAGGGGCAAAAACTTTGATTGATTCCATTAAAAATAAAACTGAATAAATTTGGTGGTGCTCAAAATTAATCTTTTTAGCGCATTTTCAGAAATTAATTTATGAAGACTTCGCATCAGGGTGGTTTCTGACACAAATAAGCTGGCAAAACGCTCCGCTTACGCTAAAAAACAAAAGGTTATATGTTAAAGTTAATAAGAAAATCATAGCCATATACTTGTGGTTACATTACTTTTTACTACATTTCCTGTTTGAATGCTATCGTTATACCATTTTACCTAAACTTATTAATCAAAATGAACAGATTCCTGATTCTTCTTCTGATTCTGTTATGGGCTTTGGCATATAGTTGGTTCTGGAATTGCAACCGCAGACCTTACTGTTATAGTGGGGTTGCTGCCGATGTTGAAGGGCATATACTGGCCGACTCAAGCACAAAGGCTACTATTAATGCTGACACAGCAGTATATACGGAAGAAGAGAAAATTCTTTTTCAGCCAATTGATGTTTACTTTGCGTCTGGCAAGTCGGGCATAGTAAGAACACCAAAGATTGATACATTTTTGCTGACCGCGAAAAAGTATCTGGCCGAGCATCCCGACAAGGTACTGATTCTTACAGGTTATACCGATGGAGATGGCTCAGAAGAAACGAATCAGCAACTTTCTCTTGCAAGAGCTAACGAAGTAAAAAGCCTGCTAGTTAATGATGGAATTAAAGCCGTTCAGATGATAACCGAGGGAAAGGGGAAAAAAGATGCCATTGCCACCAATGATACCGAAGCAGGAAAAGCAAAGAACCGTCGGGTTAGTATTAGGTTAAAAGAAGGTACTTCCCATGTTAAACCACTATAAATGCTATTATAAAAATGGAAAACTTAAAATGTTTATTTACTAACTTCCCTTGGGATATTCTGTTTTTCTGGCTATTGCCTCTTTTATTACTCTGGTGGTTCATGAACCGTGAAGTAAGTAAATGGAAAAATAAAAGTACCGAAATGCATAACAGAATTACTTTTCTGGAAGGCGAGCTGGAGGCCTGTCGGAAATTAAAGGCTCCTGTTGTGCCTGATGCCTCGGCTACCAATGTTACCACAGGTATAGCGGCCGGCATAGCTCCGCCTCTTACTCAGTCGGCCAAAGACGACCTGAAAATTGTTGAAGGAATAGGCCCGAAAATAGAGGGGCTATTTAATAAAGCCGGAATTTATACCTTTGACGAACTGGCTTCAACGCCGGTTTCAAGAATGAAAGAAATTTTGGAGAAAGAAGGCTCAAGGTTTCAGATTCATGACCCTGGCACTTGGGCCGAGCAGGCAGCACTAGCCCGTGATGGAAAATGGGATGAACTAAAAAAATGGCAGGACGAACTCTATAAAGGGCGTCGGTAAAGCTTGCCAGCAAGTGAGTAATCCTTGCTTGTTTGCGTTTAATATTTAATAATACTTCAAGAAGCCCCATCGGCGTTTTTATCTCAACAGCACAGGCGTTAACAGAAGCCCTGTGGCATAGAACTGAGAAAAAAACAAAGAGTGGGGTTTTTTATTGCCAGCTTTTATTTGCCCCTTTTTGTTTGGGCAATACCTGTTTTTTATGGACGAAAATTTAAAATTTTAAAAAAAAATTCCGTGATTCGCATTCTGTAAGGTCATATATGAGGTTCATGAAAATAGACACTTACAGTAAAGTATCCATCTGGATAATACCCCCGAACGAGGTATTATCATTATAAATAAAGAATGAAACGCATTGCCATATTTGCTTCCGGCTCAGGGAGTAATGCCGAAAAAATTGTAAACTATTTTGAATCAAGCCAGCAAATTAGTGTAGACTTCTTTCTTACTAATAATGCTCAGGCTGGTATCATAGAAAGAGGAAAAAAACTAGGCGTACCAACGATTGTTTTTGACAAAAAAACATTCACAAGAACCGATAAGATTGTTAATATCCTGAAAAAACAGGGCATTGATTGGGTAATACTGGCAGGTTTTTTATGGCTAATACCCGATAATCTGATAAAGGCTTATCCGAACCGGATTATTAATATTCATCCGGCATTATTACCTAAATATGGCGGACAAGGTATGTGGGGGCATTTTGTGCATGAAGCCGTGTTGGCAAATAAAGAAACTGAATCTGGCATAACTATTCATTTTGTCAATGAACATTACGACGAAGGAAAAATAATATTTCAGGCTAAATGTGAGATTGCTGCAAATGATTCTGCCGAAGACATCGCCGCGAAAGTACAGGTTCTGGAACATAAGCATTTTCCTGAAGTGATAGAACAACTCGTGTTAGCTCAGTAAAAAAGGTGTATTCAGGGCATCCTATTGCATAGTGGTTGGCATATAAACTCTTTTGACTCATGGTACGTATTTTTTATAAGGAGGGCAAACAGGTCAAGAAAGAAACAGATGTACGTGAATTGGGGCATCTTAAAAACTTAATGTGGGTCGATTTACAATCAGCTTCACAAGAAGAAGAGGAGTGGATAGAAACAAAATGCGATATTAGTTTTCAGACACCGCAGGAAATAGTGGAAATTGAGAGTAGTGCGCGTTATTTTGAACAGAACAATACAATTAATGCTAACTCGAACTTCCTGAAATCAGACCACGACGGTTATCATTTTTATCCGGTTTCATTCCTCATTCGAGATAACGTTCTGTTTACCTATCGCTACGGAGATTCCAGAACTTTTGCCGATACTGTCAAGAAAATTAAGTTGGGTGAAGAGGTTTTTAAAGATGGCGTAGACATCTTGCTTATTTTGCTTGAAACACGTATCGAGTCTGATGCTGACTTGCTCGAAGCTATGACAAAAGAGGTAAAAAATATCAGCAAGGCTTTAAGTCGTGAGAAAAAACCGAAGCAAGATGCCCTACTGAAAATAAATAATCTTCAGGAAAACACCATGATGATTCGGGAAAGCATTATTGATAAACAAAGGGTACTTTCGCAGATTCTGAGAAGTACGTATTTCCCCGAAGACCGCAAGGAACGTTTAAGAATAGTACTGAAAGATATTACTTCTCTGCTCGAATACACAACATTCAACTTTGAGCGTTTAGAGTATTTGCAGGATACATTTATGGGGCTTATTAATCTGGAACAAAACGAAATTATCAAGATTTTTACGGTTGTGACCATCGTTTTTCTTCCGCCGACACTAATCGCGGGTATTTTCGGTATGAACTATCAGATAATCCCCTCGCTCAACCATCCTTACGGATTCTGGATTGCCATTTTAATGATGGTAGGTTCATCAATGGCCTTCCTGATTTTCTTTAAACGCAAAAAATGGATTTGAAAACTGTCAATGATATTGTATCAATCTTGTCTGACAACTTTAATTATCTCATGAATTATGCCAGTTTTACCTGTCAATACTGACTATCGCCCCCCGAAATGGCAATTCAATGCCCATGTTCAAACTATTTATCCAAGTTTATTCAGGAAAATTCCGGTTACTTACCAGCGCGAACGCGTAGAGTTACCCGATAGTGATTTCCTTGATTTAGACTGGTCACTAGTGCATAAGCAAAGAGGGAAAAAACTTGTAATTGTTACACATGGCCTAGAAGGAGACTCAACACGGCACTATGTAACAGGCATGATTAAGAAATTTAACGATAACGGCTATGACGGGCTGGGCTGGAACTGCCGTAGTTGTAGCGGTGAAATGAACAGGCTACCTAAGTTTTATCATCATGGCGATGTAGACGATATCCGTTTTGTAATAAACTATGCCATTGAGCAATATCAGTATGAAGAAGTGGTGCTGGTTGGTTTTAGTATGGGTGGAAGCATGACCCTGCGTATATTGGGCGATAACCCCGAAAGCGTACCTGCTCAGGTAAAATTTGGGGTGGCAGTATCGGTCCCGCTTGATTTATATACCTCCGTTTTTGAATTATATAAACCCGGCAGGCGTTTCTATATGAAACGCTTTATTAATAAGCTCGGAAAGAAAATCAGAGAAAAGGCATTGCAACACCCCAAAAATGACCTCTTGAATCATGATGGGTATGAAAAAATAAAGAACTTCGAGCAGTTTGATAACCGCTATACGGCCAGAATGTATGGCTTTAAAGATGCGCATGATTTTTACCGGAAAGCTGGTGCAAAACCTTTTCTGAAAAATATCAAGGTGCCTACTTTAATAGTTCAGGCACAAAATGACCCTTTTCTTTCGCCTGAATGTCTGGACCTCGGCGATGCTGAACACAACCCATATTTATTTTTACAGATACTTAATTTTGGGGGTCATGTTGGTTTTATGTTGCCAGACTCTGACGAAACATGGGTTGAAAAACACGTGCTGGATTTTGTACAGCAAACGGCAAATCATTAATTATTAACTGGTGTTTTATAATGAATAAATTTCTCAGAACTACTTTCTTGTATAATTCTGTTGAGAACTGGCTTTGGTTTTTAGGAATATTAATAGTTGGTTTCTTGTTTAAAAGGGTGTTGTCGGTATTAGTAAGCCGGATAGTCTACCGCATGATAAAAAAGGAATCAAAAGATGTGCCTGTGGCCGATTTTGTTACCTTACTACGCAACCCAGTCGAATTTCTGATAACCCTGTTCATTATTTATAGTGCAGTTAATGAAATTATATTCCCACGGAAGTGGCGTATTATTCCTTTCGGAAAAATGCGGGTATCTGATTTTATTGACCGTTTGCTCGATACCCTTTTTGTAGTTGGTATTACGTGGCTTATTATTCGACTTATACGGTTTTTTGCCCTTGTGTATCTGAAACACGCTGAGGAAACCGAATCAAAGAAAGATGCGCAGCTAATTCCTTTTTTCAGAGACATACTCATCGTTCTGATAGCTTTTTCGTCGTTTTTTTTGGTTTTAGGCTTTGTTTTTAAACAAGATGTAATCAGTTTAATAACAGGGCTTGGTATTGGTGGGGTGGCTTTAGCTTTGGCCGCACGGGCAACACTCGAAAACCTTTTTGCCTCATTTACGCTTTTTACAGAACAGCCATTTATTGTTGGAGATGACATAGAACTGGGCGATATGATAGGTAAAATTGAAAAAGTAGGGTTTCGGAGTACACGTATCAGGCACGTAGATGGTAGTCTGGTGGTAGTACCCAACCAGATGCTGGTATCGCAGTCGCTCAATAATATATCGCAACGGATGGAGCGCAGGCATAAGTTTTTTGTCCGTTTAAAACTAGATGCCTCAATTCAGCAGGTAAAACAGGTGATAGAAGAAGTACAAACCTTAATTGATAATCACGCAGAAATAAGTACAGGTGGGCATGTTAAATTAGACGCTATCGGCGACTATTCAATTAATATAATGGTGGTGTTTATGGCAGCCACACCCGATTACTGGAAAAGCAAGAGCATAAGAGAAGAAATTAACCTTAGTATCATGCAAGTACTTGAAAAAAATGGTGTAGAACTAGCTTTACCTACTACTACACTCTTAAGCATGACTGACGATAAAAATATTGATAACGATTATTAATTAAAGTTTTAAAAATATGGCTCGTATTGCACTCATCACAGGCGCAACCTCTGGCATCGGAAAAGCCACAGCCACAGCTTTTGCTGATGCAGGCATCAACCTGATATTATGTGGTCGTCGACAAGACCGTCTGGATAGTTTACAGGAATATCTCTCTACAAAAGTGGCAGTTACTACACTAAATTACGATGTAAGAAATAAAGTAGAAGTTTTTCAGGCTATTAATACTTTGCCAGATGAATGGAAAAACATTGACATTCTGGTAAATAATGCGGGAAATGCACATGGATTATCTCCAATTCAGGATGGTGACGTTGACGATTGGGATGCCATGATTGATGGCAACGTGCAAGGCTTACTCTATGTTTCAAAAGCGATAATTCCGGGCATGGTTGAGCGTCAGCAAGGGCATATTGTTAACCTCAGTTCTGTTGCGGGCAAATATACTTATGCCAACGGAGCCGTATACTGTGCTTCAAAAGCGGCTGTTGAAGCCCTAAGTGAAGGTATGCGCATGGATTTAACCCAACATGGTATTAAAATTACCAATATTGCACCGGGTGCTGTTGAAACCGAATTTTCGTTGGTGAGATTCAAAGGTGATGAAGCCAGAGCACAAAAAGTATATGAAGGCTTTGAGCCTATTCAGCCCGAAGATGTTGCCGATGCCATAGTTTATGCCATTAATACCCCTGCCAGAGTAACAGTGGCAGATATTGTCTTGTATGCCAAAGCGCAATCGGCCCCTACGGTAATTCATCGTAAATAACCATGAACGACCTCCTTCAAAGAGTAAAAGAAATTGACATCAGGCAAGTTGCCCGAGACTTGGGGTTTGAATTAGTACAAACCCGCCGGATGGTATGCCCTTTTCATGTCGAAGATACCCCCTCATTGGTGTTTTATCCTCCTCCGCAAAACGAATTTCATTGCTTTGGCTGTGGTAAGCATGGCGATGTAATCAATCTGTATGCCAGTGTATGCCAAATAGATTTTAAAACTGCTCTGGAAGAATTAGGAGCCAGATATATTCCTAACTATGAAGGTTTTGGCTCCAAAAAGAATCGTAAAATTGATGTCAAAAGTATCTATACGCAAAAACCAGTTGAAGAGAAACCATTTGTATTCAAAGAAATATATAGCCAAATATACGAAGATTTCCAACGCTTTTGTCTGAGTCAGCCAGCAACTGATTCGGCACGAAAAGCCGCCGACTATTTAAGAGGAAGAGGAATAGATGACTGGACAATCAAATATTTCAAGCTCTTTGTACTGAAAAATTATGGACAAGCCAATGATTACCTCAAAGAAAAATACGCCATTACTGACCTGAAAGAAAGTGGTATTGTTAATGAGAGAGGAAATCTGGTTTTCTTTATGCATCCTATTATTATTCCTTATTACAAAGACGGCCGTATTGTCTACCTGCAAGGCCGAGGTAT
Source organism: Emticicia sp. 17c (assembly GCF_037153985.1). NCBI lineage: Bacteria > Pseudomonadati > Bacteroidota > Cytophagia > Cytophagales > Leadbetterellaceae > Emticicia > Emticicia sp. 17c. The sequence continues at coordinate 1,037,727 of NZ_JBBAYI010000001.1, read as the reverse complement.
TGGCCCCCCTCAGGATGGCTCAAGCAAATACCAGTTTTTAACGGGTATCCCCCGAACAATTTTTAATATTGATTCGCTCAAGAACCTTCGTAGTAATGCCGAGATTTATATTACCGAGGGTGCATTCGACTGCATGACCCTCGTCAGACATGGAATGGTGGCTGTGAGCTTGGGTAGTGCCAAAACATTCAAGAAAGAGTGGATAAAGTATTTCAGACGTTTCAGGGTCTGGATTTGGTTTGATAATGATGCTACCGGGCAGTCAGGCACGCGTGACCTGATGGAGGAACTGCATCTGGCAGGAATATCCGTCGGCAGGAAATACCTACCCGATGGTATCAAAGATATAAACGATTATTTTCTTAAGCGTTAAATAAAAAAGGAAATCAAAGTCTTGTTTTCTTAGAAATCTAGATTGATATTTGCACCGTCAATTCAATTATATACTTCACGTAATTAATGGATTGATTTATACAGACGAGAGGAGAGAATAGGCTCTATGAATCTCGGGCAACCTGTCCCGCTCTTTGCGATAAGGTGCCAAAACCTACCGGAAGGGTCAAAACCATTCGGACTTATAAACCAATCATAGACAAATCGTTTTAAAATTGGTTTTGTTTGCCGTATTACCGGAGGGTATGCGTTGTTGTATGGTTTGTTTTACTGCTTGCCAGTAAATGAACCCTAGATTTTGTTAAGTACTCTTTTAAAATGGAAAACCAAAAAATATTTCGCTACGACGAACCATTTAAGTTAGAATCAGGGCAGTGGCTTCCCGAATTTGAATTGGCGTATACAACCTTTGGCCAGTTAAATCCGGCTATGGATAATGTAATATGGGTTTGCCACGCTTTTACAGGAAATGCAAACCCGACTGACTGGTGGAATGGCCTCATTGGTGAAAAACGTCTTTATAACCCATCCGAACATTTTATTGTTTGTGCTAATATTTTGGGGTCACATTATGGCTCTACTAATGCCTTGAGTAAGAACCCTATTACAGGCGAGCCTTATTATCATGATTTTCCGTTTGTAACCATCCGTGACGTAGTCAGGTCTTTAGATATCCTACGGCAGCATTTGGGTATTTACAAAATAAATACACTCCTGGGGGGGTCGTTAGGCGGGCAACAGGCCCTTGAATGGGCAATTATACAGCCCGATTTAATCGAGAACCTTATTTTGTTTTCTACTAATGCGATTCACTCTCCGTGGGGTATTGCCTTCAACGAGTCACAGAGAATGGCAATTGCTGCTGACCCAAGCTGGACAGAACGCCATGCAAAAGCTGGTATGAACGGAATGAAGGTAGCTCGTTCGATAGCCCTCTTATCATACCGTAATTATGGTACGTATAATCGTACGCAATCAAGAGACGAAGGGCAGGTCGATTTTTTTCGGGCAAATACTTACCAGAACTACCAAGGCGAAAAACTAGGCAAACGTTTTAATGCCTTCTCTTACTGGACACTCTCAAAAATGTTCGACTCTCATGATTTAGGTCGTGGTCGAGGAAAAGTAGAGGACGTACTGGCAGGTATCCGTGCTAAAACGCTCGTTATTGGTATTTCATCAGATGTACTGTTCCCACCCGAAGAGCAAGCCTTTATAGCTAAGCATATCCCTGAAGCACATTACGCATTAATAGAATCATTATACGGGCACGATGGCTTCCTGATAGAGTTTGAAGCCATGACCGAAACCATTACTAACTGGAGTAAAACAAAGGTCTATAAAGAAAACTAAAAACTCTGAAAGACTCTCAACCGATAGTTTTCACGTAATTTTTTACTTCGTAGGGAATTCTGTAAAACAGTAAACAAGGGGCTAGCTGCGGTTAGCCCTGCGGCTAGTATAAGTTTTGAATTTTGCAAAGGATTTACATTCCATGCAGCCCATTCAATGAGCACATACCCAAACGGCGAAAAATTAGCTAGTCCAAAATGAAACTTCTTTTTTGGGTATTTATAAACACGCGTTACATCTTTTATTTTAATCTCGACGTACTCGTATCGGTTCATAACCTCATTCAGCGACGTAATTACAAACGATGAGTCGGTTATTTCATATAAATCATCTTCGTAATAAGTATCATCTTTTGTTTTAAACCTGAACACATCCCCCTTATAAAACCTTGTTCTTTTACCTGTTCTTAAGTTTTCAAGTACCAGAAATCTGTCTTTGGCAAACATACTTTTAGCTCTGGTGGGGTCTTTTTGGTAAAGAAGTTCTTCAACAGGTTTTGCTTCACGTTGATGAAAATCTTGTGTGTAGGCAAGCGTTGTTGCTACAAACAAAAGTGCAGATGATAAAAAAAGTCTTAGTAGCGTCATGAGGGCAAATAGTTTATTATTAATCTTTAATTGACACCCCCCCCGAAACAACCATTTTCATGATTTCGGCACTAGGTATGTCGAGCATCTGAATATTTTCTTTCGGTACAAGCACAAGCTCACCCGAAAACGCATAACTATGCGGAAAATACACAGCCACTAAATTATTAACGCCTAAATTACTCAAATCATTTTGAGTAATAAAGCCAATTTTATAAACCTGCGCTTCTTTGTTTATCAGTACAATTGCCCCTTGTGTAAACTTTCGTTTATCACCCACAAATGCCGATATCAGGTCTTTAAAGGCGAAGTAAAAAATTCTTACCAAAGGCAAATGCCTGATGGCGTTTTCTATGATATTCTGGATGGTTTGCGGTAAAATAACCGAAAAAATAAAGCCGATAAAAATAGTACCTGTAACAATAATGAGCGAACCTAAGCCCGGAATAATCAGGTCTCTGGAAGGGTCAGAAGTAGGAATCCTGATTCGAATAATGTTATCAATAAAATCGAACGCCCCCAGCAGAATAAAATAAGTAAAGCCGATAGGTGCTACAAACAGTAAGCCTCGAACAAAATAAGAAAATAAACGACGAATAATAGGCTTCAAATACATACAAAAGAAAAATAGAAGTGGTATAAGTAAGACGTAGCTTATTAAGGAAACGTTAATGGCCGCTTAAAAGTTTTCTGCTTTTATAAATATGCACACAACTCCAAGTTATTGGCTAAGGTGCGCCCGTTAATAAATAAACAAACCCATGTAATATTTTTATAAAGTTTGCAGTTTATGCTACATAATGACTAGCTTTTGTTTGATTTAGCCAAGAAATATTTTGAGACTCAACTGAAAATCTTTACTCTTGTAGAAAATAAGGCGCATATTGCTTAGCCAATAAACTTATTTGCTGCCATTAATGATAGTTATCACTAAACACAATACATTTTAATTTTCAAGAATTACTTATGAAAAAGATTCCCAGTATACTTCTGCTCTTACTTGTTGGTATACAAACTTTTGCGCAGAACCTGAACATCCCGATTCCGAATAACCCTGCTGTAAAAACGGGTACACTTAAAAATGGAATAAAATATTATATACTGCCCAATACTGAACCCAAAAATAGAATGGAACTCAGATTGGTAGTAAATGCGGGGTCAATTCTGGAAACCGACGAGCAACAAGGGCTGGCTCATTTCATGGAACACATGAACTTTAATGGCACCAAATCATTTCCAAAGAATGAATTAGTCGATTTTCTGCAAAAATCAGGGATGAAGTTTGGCGCAGACCTGAACGCTTCTACCAGTTTTGATGAGACCGTTTACCAATTGCAGGTGCCTACCGATTCGGCCAGATTATTTGAGCGTGCGTTCCAGATATTGGCAGACTGGGCGCATAATGCTACTTTAGACCCTACCGAAATTGATAAAGAACGTGGAATTGTACTAGAAGAAGAGCGCGCCAGATTCAAAAATGCACAAGGGCGTGTTCAGCAAAAACTATTGCCTTTGTTATTGAACAACTCGCGTTATGCCCAAAGAATACCTATTGGCAAAGTTGATATTCTGAATTCGTTTAAACCAGAGCAGATTATCAAGTTTTATAAGGATTGGTACCGCCCTGACCTGATGGCAGTAGTAGCCGTAGGTGATTTTGACGAAGCAAAGGTCGAAAACCTGATTAAGGAGAAGTTTTCGGATATTCCGGCAGCAAAAAATGCACCTAAACGCGTAAAATATGAAATTCCGTCAGAGAAAGGAACAAAAGTAGCCTTGCTCGTAGACAAAGAAATTCCGCAGAGTAGTTTTCAGTTATTAACAAAACTACCGCGCGAAAAAACAAAAACTCAGGCCGATTACCGTACAGATATTGCTGAAAATCTGTTTAATCAGATGATAAGTACCCGCTTGCAGGAAGCCTCTAAAAAGCCTAATGCTCCTTTTGTTTTTGCTATTATGGGGTATAGCCCATTTCTGGCAGGGCTTGATGCCTTTCAGGCTGTTGTTGTGCCTAAAAACGCAGAAGGGCTAGAGAACGCCATCAAGGCTATTATTGACGAACAGGAGCGTGTGAAGCGTTTTGGTTTTACCAAAGGCGAGTTGGAGCGCGCCAAAAAAGAATACTTTATAAGTGTTGAAAAATCGTTTAAAGAAAAAGATAAAACCAAGTCTACGGCTTTTGTAAACGGGCTTATCCAGAATTATCTGCAAGGGTCTGCATACACAAATGCCGATTTCAGATATGATTTTGCAAAAAAATACCTCGACGGCATCACGTTGCAGGATGTAAACGCCATAGCTGCCAAAGTAATAAAAGAAGATAACCGACTTGGCCTTGTAATTGGGTCTGAAAAGGATAAAGATAAACTTCCTACCGAAGATAAAATTCTGGCTCTGATTAATACCAAAAATCCTGACCTGAAACCTTATGAAGACGAAACCGTGGCGAATGCTATCTTAGAGCAGATTCCGGCAGGTACTAAAGTTGTATCAGAAAAGAAAATCGATGAGTTAGGTATTACCGAACTTACCTTTGGTAACGGCGTAAAGGTTGCCTTAAAGCCAACCAATTTCAAAAACGACCAGATTCTGTTTTCGGGCGTAAGTAAAGGAGGAACGTCTTTGTATAATGACACCGATTATTACTCGGCTGAGCTGGCTTCAACAGCCGTGTCTCAAGGGGGAATTGGCAAAATGTCGGATACTCAGCTAGATAAATTTCTGGCTGGAAAAATAGTGAATGTCTATACCTATATTGATGAATTAAACGAAGGTATTTCGGGAAGTACAAGCCCTAATGACCTCGAAACGGCTTTGCAACTGATGTATGGCTATGTAACACAGCCACGTAGAGACGATGAAGTAGTAAAAAGTTTCCTGAAAAACCAGAAAGAACTCATTGCCAATTCATTGAAAACCCTCACACCGGAAAAAGTTTTTAGCGATACGATTACTACAACCTTGTATCAGAAGAATTTCCGACGGTCACCAATAAAGCCAGAAGATATTGACAAAGTAAGCCTTGACCGTGCATTGGAAATATATAAAGACCGGTTCAGCGATTTCAGCGACTTTACATTTGTTTTTGTAGGTAACTTTGAGGTAGATAAAATCAAGCCTTTGCTAGAAAAATACATCGGGGGCTTACCTTCAAGTAAGCGTGTTGAGAGCTTTAAAGATTTGCATATTGATAAAGTAAAAGGCAAGGTTGAAAAAACAGTATATAAAGGGTTGGAAGATAAAGCCTCGGTTAACCTACAATTTAATGGTAATTTTAGTTTTTCAGAGGAAGACAGAACTAATCTGGATGCGTTGGCAGAAGTATTGGATATTAAACTGACTGAAAAACTCAGAGAAGAAGCCGCAGGTGTGTACTCGCCTAGTATTGAGGCATCTTACAGCAAACTTCCAACGCCTACCTATAACCTTACTATTTCGTTTGGTTGTTCGCCGGCAAATGTAGAAAAACTGATAAAAATATCGTTGGATGAAATTCAGAAAATAAAAACTAGTGGCCCCGAACTAATAGATATTGAAAAAGTAAAAGCCGAAGAAAAACGTTCGGTAGAATTGCAACTGAAAGAAAACGGTTTCTGGAATTCGTATTTGTCTGACCAGTATTTTTATGGTGAAGACCTGAATTATATTAATCGTTTCAATAAAGAATTGATTGATAAAGTAAGTGTTGAAAGCGTGAAAAAGGCGGCAAACCAGTTTTGTGGTGATAATTTTGCAAGATTCGTTCTGTTACCAGAAAAAAAATAAATGACTACTAACAACAATCGGCCAAATCTGTAAGAGATTTGGCCGATTGTTGTTTAGAATGACCTAAGTTTATTCCTTAACCGCCACCATACAAAAAAAGACCTTATGGCTAAAATGAGAACTACCGGAATAAGCGAATAGTTGATTTCCTGAGGTAGAAATTTCCAGCTCAATAATAAAAGAAGCTGAATAATACCGTATGCCAGAAAATGTTTAGATAACCATTGGCGCGAAGTGTCTTTTTTGAGGTACAAAGCAATAGGGAAAAGCAAAGGGTAAGCCCATATAATATTGAGGTTATATTCTGTTACGCCATGATTAGTGAAAAACCATAGAAAAACAATAACCCATCCGGCAATACCAGTTACACTGAAAAATATTTTATCAAATATAAAATTGGCACTATTACGTTTTAGCTGAGCGAAAGTCAGCAAGCTAACCGCAACGAACAAACTCCAGAATAACATATTGGGGCTAACAGGTTCATCTTCTTTTACTACTCCTTGCAATACATGGGGGTTTAGGTCCATTTTACGATACACCAGAGGCTGCCAGCTTCCATTACGTTTAATTTGTGCTTTATCGAAAGCATCTTTCAGGTTATCAGGTAAAAACATCGCTCCATTTGCGCCGGTAAGAGCATCAGACGGTGTGCCTATGGCTAAGTCCATACCAAAGTCGGCCCATAGTTTATGATTCAGGCGTGCATATTTATCAATCCACTGCCTGTAACTACTATCAGCATGCACATTGGTTTGTAAACGTAAGCTATCGCTACAAACTTTGGTCAGCACATCGCGCAAGCGGCTTGAACAATTGTCATAAAAAAACTTATAGGCATATTGGCGATTCTCGGGCAGGTAATTATTTAATAAAAAATTATAGACTCCCTGCTTTTGCTCGCGTGAAAGGTTTAGTACTTGTTCGGTTACGAGGCGTTTTTGATAGCTCCAAACATAAATTTCATCATCGAAATAGTTCATGCTTATCTGGTAAGGCAAAGTACCCCTCAGGAATTTCAGGTAAAAACCTTTGGTTCTGAAATCAAAAGCTCCATAGTTGTAAACAATATCAAGGGCCTGCATAGGGTCTTTTATTCTTATACCACTATGCCCGAATGTCGAATAAAGCTCGTCGCCCGGTGCAATAGTTAGCAGGCTTACCGTAGCATAAGGAGAAAGTGTCTGAGCAGTAGAAAGGTAAGAAGCAAAAATGAAAAACAGAACAGAAAGGTATTTTTTCATGCAGGATAATGTTTTCCTGCAAATTTAAAGTAAAACCTCACAGGTTTCAACAGCCTGTGAGGTTTATTTGAATTAGTATCTGATAATTTTTATAGAAGAAAGACCCGTATCGGCATCAATCTTGATTTTCTTGCTGGCTTTTTCATAGCCAGGGGTTTGCCATACGCCACTTTTTACTTTTTCAAAGCCATCAAGGTCTTTGGCATTAAAGGCGCCATCCATCCGAAACTCACAACCCACGCTTTCAGGTACACTTATTTTTACACTCGTAACACCCGAGTTAATATCTACCTGTACGTCGTCAAGTTTATCACCCAGTTTTACATCAATAGCGGTAGCACCAGTATTCATGTTAAGTTTTTTGACTTTGTAATCGCTAAAATCGAAGTCAACCTCGCCTGCACCTATACCCATGTCAATATTCCAGATAGGGGTTTTATTAAGTTTAATTAACACATCGTTATCGAAGTTGTCTCCGTCGTCGAAATGAATATCAAAGCCTTTTCCTTTTTTATTTTTGCTTTCAAACTCAATGGTTTTTACACCGTTTTCAAGTTTTTCATTTAGCTCATAGTCGCCTTTATATTGTAGCAGAGTAGTTGCTTCAAAAAGTCGTGTTGGAGCTTCTTCCAAGTCAAATTCTGCTGCCCCTCCACCTATTTTCAGGTTAGCTTCTTTTATTTCAGGATTCATTTCTACGGCAAAGTAGTTTTTGTGGCGGTCTCCTTTGGTGGTGTCCGATGCTGACCTATTGTTGTCGTCACTATCATCATTGTCATTATCATTGTCGTAATGAATGTTTACATCATCAAATTCATCTCGCCAGTTTTCAACTCCATCATGCACACAGGTAAAGATACCAAGCGGAATAGCAAAGGCAATAAGCAGGGCAGAAGTAGCATTGTAAATACTACGTCTTTGGTTGAAGAATACAGCAACACCCGCCAGAATAAGAAGCAGTGGCCAGAAACGTGCGATGCCTTCGAATGACCAGTTTAGACTAAACCAATTTAGATTAGTTCCGAGAAAGAGGATACCCACTACAACGAGTACCGCACCCCAGAAAATATTACTTTTTCTGTCCATTGTTTTAAAGATTTAATATCCCCATACTGTCAGTTAGTTTATTGAAGTATATGCCCTTTCCCATGTTGGGCGTTGCCTTTCATGAAAAAGGGTAGGGAAGTGGGGTTATTAAAGATTTGTGTCAAAATCGTTTTTAGGTGTAGGAGGGAAGGTATCATCTTTGCGGTCTCTAACAATTAACCATACACCCAAGCCTACCAGAATCAAAGGCCACATCTGACCTATGTATCTCCACAGGTTAATATGAAAGAAAGTTTTGAAAGAAAAAATAACACCTAGAATAATGAGGACGGCTCCTCCAACCAAATTGTTGTTTTGATTGCGACTGCTCATGGTAGTAAAATTTGAGGTTTCAGAATTAATAGTTTCGTTAAAATTAGCTGTACTAACATACCCGTATGCATCTTTTACTGGTAAAACTATCCACAAAAGCACGTAGGTAAATATCGACGGAAACGGAGTAAAAAACAATAGTACAAAAACTACCCGAATTAATGTTACATCCAGATTAAAATATTCGGCTAAACCTTGTGCTACTCCTCCGAGCGTCTGGTTTTGTCTGATTCTATAAAGTCTCTTTTCCATTTTTTTGTCTTTTGTGGGGTAAGCTACTCGCTTACCCCGTTTATATGTGTTAAATTAGGTTCTGGTGTTGCGCACTCAATTACTAATTTACGATGATGTTATTATTCGACGTTAATGATTCTTTTGTTGGCATTATTGCCCAAAGAACAATATAAGGAATAACCGCAGGGATAGGAGCAAAAAAAGCTACTACAAATAATACCCTTACAAGAGTTACATCAATATTGAAATATTCAGCAAGGCCGGCAGCTACACCACCTAACATTTTGCTACTTTTAATTCTATACAATCGCTTTTCCATTTTCTTAAATATTTATTGTTGTTTAGTTTTTTTTCTGTTTTCAACCACTTCTGTGTGATTGATGAAACAAAGATATAGGCAAAAGACGGTACTATGTATAGCAAACTACACGAATGGAAAAATTTGATGTCAAAGGGAAAAATTATAGGACGGCTCCTGTCAGCAGGAGGCTATATTTTTCTATTTAACTACTTTGGAGTTACCTTTTGTATAACAAAGATACTATAAAATTTGGGGTTTAAAATATTAAAAACCTGACTATCAGTAGGTTAATAATGCTGTATTTGTGTTGCCAGCTATTCTGTTTCAATGGCTTCGAGTATTTCGCTCAGTTCATCGTAATCTTTATAACCCGGGCGTAATTCCTGCGAGCCTTTTAAAGCTATACCCTGAATAGGAGTTTCGCCAAGAAGCTGATGAATATTATGGGCGTTAATGCCAAAACCTAAAATAACAGGATAATCGGCAGCGTATTCTTTTAGATGATATAAAAAGAAGTCGGTTAATTCCTGACCTTCAATTAAAAAATAGCTTACAAACTGGCTATATAATTTAAGGCTTTCTTCCAGATAGGCACTATCGGCATCGAGTTTCAAAATAATAGGTTTACCTAAATGGCTGATTGCTGGTAAAAGTGATGCCTCTGAAATTTGAAGTATATCAATTTCGTAAGATTGCAAGAGGGTTGCTATTTCGTCATAATCTGCCGACTGGGTTTCGCCAACTATCTGAACTCCGGCAAGCCATGATTGAATTTCCTTGAGTTTTTCCGAGGGTATATAGTCATCAGAAAACTTATCTATCACAAAACCCACTAAATCAACGCCCATGCCAGCACAATATCTGGCATCCGATAAATTCGTAATATTTCCTACCTTAACAAGTGTTTGTAGCGCCATGCTATAAAATTATATTCAGTTTTGGCTTCAAAATTAGTTCAGAACTATTCAGAATCAAATTCTGTTCACTAATTTTGTATTTTAATTCACTAAAACGGTAGACTTTGAATCTACGGCGGTTACAAAAATGAGCAAACACGGACGTATTTTAGTCGCCATGAGTGGCGGCATCGACAGCTCTCTTGCGGCTGTTCTTCTTCACGAGCAAGGATATGAAGTAATTGGCATGACCATGAAAACATGGGATTATGCTTCATCAGGCGGAAATAAAAAAGAAACAGGCTGTTGTAGTCTTGACTCTATCAACGACGCCCGAAACATTGCAGTTAGTTTGGGTTTCCCTCATTACATTCTGGATATAAGGGCTGAATTTGGAGATTATGTGATTGACCACTTTACTGGCGAGTATCTGGCAGGGCGTACCCCAAACCCTTGTGTATTGTGTAATACACATATCAAGTGGGACGCGCTGCTACGTAGGGCCGATAAACTGGACTGTGAGTACATAGCTACTGGGCATTATGCCAATATCAGGCAAGAAAATAACCGCCACATTATTTCTAAAGGAGTAGATACTTGGAAAGACCAGAGTTATGTGCTGTGGGGTGTATCACAAGAAAGTTTATCACGCACTAAATTACCATTGGGGCATCTGAAAAAAACAGAAATACGTGAAATGGCTACCAAAAAAGGCTTTTTCGATTTAGTAAATAAATCAGAGTCGTATGAAATTTGTTTTGTGCCTGATAACGATTATCGCGGATTCCTGAAACGTAGAGTAGAAGGGCTGGAAGAAAGTGTGAAGGGTGGAAATTTTGTAATGCAGGATGGCAAAGTAGTTGGTACACATGAAGGATACCCTTTCTATACAATAGGTCAGAGAAAAGGCTTGGGCATTGCTTTGGGCAAACCTGTATTTGTTACTGAAATCAGGAAAGAGACAAACGAGGTTGTATTAGGGGAAGAAAAAGATTTGGAAAGAGACGGAATGATGGTAGGCAAACTGGTAATGCAGAAATATGAAAACCTGATTGACCGCCCCCTTGAAACTGTTACTAAAGTTCGTTACAAACATGAAGGTACACCCGCAGAAATTGTGCAAGAAGGCGATAAAATGAAAGTAATCTTTCATGAGCCAGTAAGCGGTATTGCACCCGGACAGGCTGCTGTATTTTATGAAGGTGACGATGTAGTAGGAGGTGGCTGGATTCTGAAAAGTTTCAAACAAAATTAAGCCAATACAAAATGTCAGATATTCAAAGGTGTGCTGGTTGTAAAGAACAGCACACTTTTTTTGTCAGAAAATAACATTTCAGAAAGCATATCGTTATATTTGGTGTAGGTAAAAAAGCGGTAATCAATGAAGAAGAATTTACTAGTATTTTTATTTTTTTTGTTAGAACTAACGGCGTATTCTCAGAGCGAATATCTGGTCGTATTTAAAGATAAGGCCAATTCTACTTATTCGGTTAATCGTCCGCAGGAATTTCTCAGCGAGCGTTCCATTCAAAGAAGAGCTAGGCAGAATATTACTATCACAGAACGTGATTTACCTCCAAACGTAAACTACCTGAACGAAATCAGAAAAACAGGAGCCAAAATCTTGTATAAATCTCGTTGGCTAAATGCAGTACTGATACAGACAGATGCCAATACCTTGAGTAAAATACTACAATTGCCTTTTGTTAAGGGCCTTGAAGGCACAGGCGATTTAAGATATGCCCGTACTAATGGTACGGAGGCAACAGGTAAAACCCGTAATAAATTTGCTACTGAAGAAAATGTTAACAACGGTCTTTCTCAAACTCAGTTAGAAATGTTGGGGGCAGATAAAATGCACCAGAAAGGGTTTCATGGAGAAGGAATGCTTATTGGTGTGTTGGACGGAGGCTTTGAAAAAGCAAACCAATTGAGCTTTTTTAAAACGCTATTTAATGAAAACAGAGTTGTTGGTACTTTTGATTTTGTTGCTAATGAAAAAAATGTATACAACGATCATTATCATGGCACCAACGTGTTATCATGTATGGCTGCTTTTGAGGAGGGTAGCATTGTAGGTACAGCATATAAGGCCAGTTACTTATTACTACGCACCGAAGATGTCAATTCTGAAACCAGAAGAGAAGAAGCTAACTGGCTTTTTGGTGTAGAAATGGCTGATAGCGTTGGCGTTGATGTCATTAATACGTCACTAGGGTATACCACATTTGATAATCCTGCACAAAATTATAAATACTCAGATATGAACGGTGACCGCGCCTTGGCTACACGCGCCGCTGACTGGGCTGCTCAGGTGGGTATTCTGGTTGTGGCTTCGGCAGGTAATGAAGGAGACGACCCCTGGAAATATATTGGAGCCCCAGCCGATGCTGACTCTATTATTGCAGTAGGAGCCGTAGATGCCAGTAGAAACGTAATGAATTTTAGTTCCTTTGGCCCTTCGGCCGATGGTAGAGTAAAGCCCGAATTAGCCGCGCAAGGTGGTGCTACGGTAGTTGGGTATCCGAGTAATTTCGTGGGTACAAACAACGGAACCTCTTTTGCATCGCCTTTACTGGCCGGATTTTCCGCTGCTTTCTGGCAGGCATTTCCCGAGCTAACTAATATGCAGGTAAGATCTTACCTGATTCGTTCGGCAAGCCGCTATGAAAGCCCGAATGACAGGGTAGGATTTGGAATTCCGAATTTTGACAAAGCCTATGAAATGGCTGAACTAGACCGCCTAGTTGCTTCGCTAAAAAAACAAGGTAAAGATGTAGTGGCATTTCCTAATCCTTTTAACGAGGCACAGGCCATGAAGGTATGGGTATTGAAAGATGATGCCGGACAAAATTTCGATTACAAACTCATTGACATGACAGGAAAAGTAGTGTGGTCGTTAACTACAACCGAACGAAACATTACTTTACCCGCTCAGGTAGACTACTGGCAAAGTAATTATATACTAAAAGTATCCGCTGAAAATTTGAAGTTTACTACCAAAGTAGCTCGGAATTAAAGAATCTTATAATTCTTATATTCACCAATGCGCCAGCCTGTAAGGTTTTCTATTAAAAACAGAATTTTGTTTTTAATAGAATAATGTTTTTCGACTACATTAAAACTAAAATTCCAGAAAGCCTCTGCAATTCGTTTTTGCATTACTTGCGGATGCGTTCCGGTAAATACTTTCAGAGAGTCTATTTTTGAATAGTCGAACTCAGTATCTTGTGGTAACATTTTTTCTATTTCTTCCGGTGTGTGCCATAAAGCACTAAAATCGCGAATTTTCTCAGCCATAGTTTTGGGAGGTCTTACCCAGCCGTAATGGTATATGTGTGCTTCAATTGGTTTTACAAATAGTTTTGTATTATCTTTCTTCCTGAAACCTTGTGCATCTCTGTACGAAACTACCTGCTGGGTATGCCTGAAAATCCTTATTTCGTTTCTGTACCATTTCCTTGAGTCTGCTACATAATTGAAAGAGCCATAAAAATGGGTATATTTGAAAAGTAAACCCTCAACAGCCGGTGTATTTTCGTACTGTTTCATGGCTTGTCTGATTACCTCATGGTATTTTTCATGAACTACTTCATCGCACTGTATATAAAACGCCCAAGTGGTATCAGCACTAATGGCTGCAATAGCTTTATCTGTTTCAACGGCTAGTACCCTTCCTCCTGTTCTGAGAGTTTCATCCCATACGGTTTCAATAATCCGTATTTTATCCGATTTAATTGATTGAATCAGGGCTAAAGTATCATCTTCTGACTTACCTACTGCCACCACAAATTCGTCACATAAAGGTAAAACCGAAGTAATGGCTTCTACGGCTGGATAATCATATTTAATAGCATTACGGACGATGGTGAATCCTGTTACTTTCATGAAGGTATAAGTGTTTTTCTAACCATTCTCATAATTGAGTCCGAATTGTTAAGTTTTTCTACCTCAGAGAGCGCAACCCAAGCTAAATCGTTCGACTCATCAGTAATTTGTAAAGGTAGGTTCTTATCAGCTTTCAATAAAAAACGTATGTCATAATGCAAATGAGCCGGAACACCCTTACGCTCCGGTATTGGGTGAACATCAACATCAAAAATAGTATCGCTTACAACTTCAATCCGTTCAAGACCTGTTTCTTCCAACGCCTCTTTTAGAGCCACGTTTAGCACATCGCTATCGCCGTCACAATGCCCACCGGGCTGAAACCACTTATCTAGCTTCCGGTGATGTGTCAGTAACACATACTGCCCTGAATTGTCAAGAATCCATGCCGAACCTGTTACATGGCCAATCAGTAGTTCTCTGTCAAAGCAATTCGTATAGGTATTTACAAAGTCGATGGTTTGTTGAGCCATATTTACCTCATTGGTATCAACTCCGTTATGTTTATTTAGCAGGTCTAGTAATTTTTTTCGGTGCATACTTCAACAATTATTATTAATTTGCGACGAAAATTAGTTTATTAAAACAACGAAATATCACAATTAAATGAAAAAAATTACATGTCTTATTGTAAGTTGTTTACTGTCAACAACTTATACTTTTGCTCAGGTTGCTCCAGCACCAAGCCCAGCAGCAACAGTTACACAAGTGGTAGGTACAACTAAAATTACTATTGACTATTCACGTCCGGCATTGAGAGGTCGTGAGATTTTCGGAAAATTAATTCCTTTTGATAAAGTGTACCGCACGGGTGCCAATGCTTCAACCAAGATTGAAACAACTGGCGATATTACAGTTCAGGGTAAAACATTGAAAGCAGGTAAATATGCTATTATGTCTATTCCTACAACTACTAACTGGACAATCATTTTCAGCAAAGACCTTAACGTAACTGAGCAAAATTACAGCCAGTCGAACGATGTATTGAGAGTAACTGCGCGTCCGCAGGATGTGCCAACCGTTGAATCATTTACAATTGATTTTTCAGATATAAAGGATGATGCCGCTACTTTGAATATCTCATGGGAGAAAACCAAAGTTTCATTAGCTATTGGAGTAGATAATATTTCAGCAATGGAAACAGCATTGGCGCAGAAGAACAACGATGCTTCAGGGGCGTTTCAACAAGCGGCTGAATATATGCTTGCCAAAGGACTTGACCTTAACAAGGCTTTGTCGTTAGTAGATAAATCGTTGGCTTTGCGTGAGAACTTCCGTAATAACTGGATTAAAGCACAAATTCTTGATAAATTAGGCAAACCGTCAGAGGCTCTAGGTTTTGCTTTGAAAGCACAAACATTAGGCGATGGCGACGGTGTTTATCCGTTCTTTAAAGATGCTATCGAGAAAGGAATCAGTGATTTGAAAGCTAAACTTCCTGCGGCTGCCCCTGCTACAACAGCACCAGCCAAGAAAAAGAAATCATAAAATTTATAGCTTTTTGCTAAACAAAAATCCCAGATAGATTGTATTTCTATTTGGGATTTTTGTTTTTCAGCGAGATTAAAAAACGTGTTTTACCTTACGAAAATTCTTTAATTATTTGAAAATACCCATATTAACGTTTAATTTTAAATAAAATAGCACCTTTATGCACCAGCATCAAACCTAAAACAGTAATCATGAAATTTTGCAGATAAATAATTAATCATCAGATTGGTGTATCTGGAAACTTTATTATCTGACATGATTTGTCTATCACTTTAATCACTAAATACTATCCATGGCGACAGATTCCATCAGTTCAAAAAAACAAACACTTTACCTCATTTTGTGTGGCATTTTTCTGACAAATGCCATTATTGCAGAAATAATTGGCTCGAAGATTTTTTCTGTGGAACAAACACTGGGCATTGCACCTATGCAACTACCTCTTTTCGGGCAAAAATTTGACTTTAATATGTCGGCAGGGGTATTAAACTGGCCTTTCGTGTTTATTACTTCTGATATTATTAATGAGTATTTCGGAAAAAGCGGTGTCAGGAAAATCTCATACCTGACAGCTATCCTGATAGCCTATGCCTTTATTATTATTTATATTTCAACCATAGTTACACCAGCAGATTTCTGGGTAAACCATAATAATAAAGATTTTTCGGGAAAATCGTTGAATATCAACGATGCCTATAAAATTATCTTTCGTCAGGGGTTAGGTATTATCTTAGGCTCAATTACAGCCTTTTTAGTAGGGCAGATTCTCGACGCTACGGTTTTTCATTGGTTACGTAGATATACCAATAACAAGATGATTTGGCTACGGGCTACGGGTTCAACTTTGGTTTCGCAGTTGATAGATAGCTATGTAGTTGTATTTATTGCCTTTTATGTATTTAACAACTGGACAATAACCGAAGTTTTTACCACAGGTACCAATAACTATATTTATAAGTTTGTAGTAGCAGTATTACTGACACCAGTAATTTATCTGGCACATAACCTGATTGACAAATATCTAGGTAAAGAGCACGCCCACAAAATTATTGATGAGGCTACCTTTACCCCTATGTAAAAGAGCAATAATTATTGCTCTTTTACTGTTGGGAACTTCGACATATCAACCTGACATGTACCACAGCCTTTGGCGCAACCTGCGCTTTTGGCTGTGAATTGTTTTCTTACCATGTTGCCGAGGTAAACCAAGGCTCCAAGAAATACAACACCGATTATAATATTTTCTATCATCTTTTCCCTAAGGCTTGTAAAATGTGTTGATAATGATGCTCCGAATGCCAAGCATATAGCGCAATAACTTCCTGAATCTCAAACGATTTCTGATACCCGTTATGATAATAAGTCTTTTTTAAGGCTTGCTTGTCGAGACTTTTAAACAAATATACCATTCGCTTATGTACGCCTTCAATAATTTGTAAAGAAGGCTTTACGGGCATTTGGTGGTCGGGTAATTGTGCCCATGCTCCTTCATCATAACCTTTTATTGGCGGATTTTGTTCAGTTAAAGCAAACCTGATACGTGTAAACATATTAATGTGGCTATCGGCTATATGATGTACAACCTGACGGACCGTCCAGCCCTCAGGGCGGTACGGAGTATCAAGTTCGGTATCATTTAAGTTTGATGTGAGTGCTTTCAGCCTTTGAGGTAGCTTTTCAAGAGTTTTAATATGAGCTTTGGTATCACGTATTGAATATTTCTTGCCATATTCAAAATCACCTATGGGGTATTTCAGTTGTTCGAGATTCATTTCTGTTGGGTAATGATAGTGAATAATTAATAAAATGTGATGTGCATGGCTTATGCGTACCAGTAACGTTGTATTTCGGCCAACAGTTCTGCATGAACAGCCGAACCTGCCACTACGTCGCCCCTGAAAAGGTGTTCGTCAGTTCCTGAAAAATCTGATACCACTCCGCCTGCCTCTGTAATCAGAAGTATTCCAGCCGCCATATCCCACGCATTCAGGTTGTATTCATAAAATCCATCAAAATATCCACAGGCAACATAAGCCAAATCAATGGCAGCCGACCCCATACGTCGTAAGCCATGCGTTTTTTGCATGAGTGATTCCAGTATTTTTAAATATTTGTCCTGATTATCGAATTTGTAGTAAGGAAACCCCGTAGCTAGTAAACTTTCGCCTAAGTGTTTATTAGCCGAAACACGCATCCGTTCGCCGTTTCTGAAAGCTCCTCCGCCTTTTGTAGCCGAGAAGGTTTCTTGCGTACATACATTATAAACTACCCCAGCCAGTGCATCTTTGCCTCTTGCTAATGCAAGGCTTACCGAATAGTTAGGTAGGCCATGTATAAAATTGGCGGTGCCATCCAAAGGGTCAATAATCCAGTTAAGGCCTTCTACGTCGTTGGTTTCGGCGGTTCCTTCTTCGGTAATGAAACCAGCGTCCGGCAAAATCTGTGCTAGTTTATTTACAATAAGTTTTTCAGTTTCTTTGTCAACATACGAAACAACGTTATTTACCGCTTTGTATTCGACCGATGCTGTGCTGAATTTCTTTGCTTCGGTAGCTATAAACTGCCCTGCTTCTTGTGCTACCAGTATAAGTTCCTGACAGATTTTCTCTAGGTTCATCATTTCTTTGGTATAATCAATTATGTGCTTTATAAGCCCTGTATATTTGTCCCTTTTGGGTATTTTACGCTGTATTTTACCGTAATTTCTTTGTTTTCGAGTGGTTGTAAGGTTAATCGCCAAGTAAGTTTCCCCGTTTCTTTATTCAGTTCTGCTCCTTGTAGGTCTTCGGCTTCAACACTAATTCGGCTATCCTGAGAGACAGGAATCAGGTCTTCAACAATAATATCAATAGGTTCATTTTTGGTATTTCTCAAACTTATTCGATTCCCAAACGATTCCTTGATATTAGAACCTATGTTGCGTCTTGATTTAAAAGCCTCTATGGTTTCTCGTTTGGTAATTATTTTTTTGTCCCTACCTAACGAAACCAGCAAAGAATCTTTTGCATTGTTATCAATATTTGTAGTGCCTATAAAAGTGCTTTCAAAGTATACGTTGGCCGTGCCCGGTAGCAAATTATATTTTTCCCAGTTTGTAATAATAGCCGTTAAAAAAGCATCTTTGTCGTATGCCGGAACAACATAATATTTATAAGTAGCAGGTATTGAATGATTTTGGATGTCGACTAACTCAGGGTTACCGCCAGAAATAATAGTATATGGAACAGAAATATCGAAACTTACAGATAAAGTTGTTTGAACAGTATTGACAAAATTGGCTGTTGAAGCAAAATTATCAGCCTCAAGAAAAGTAACAGCCGTACTATCTGGTGCTATTTCTTCCATTGATGATAGTACTTCTTTTACATTTATATTGTTACGTCTGTTCGATTTTAAAGATGCTCTTGGTTCAAAAATACTCAAAAAGTTAGGGTATATATCTGGTTTATTTCCACCTTCGGCAGGGTTAAGCGTTGATAAACTTAACTTTACGTTTTTCCAATCAATGCCCGTGCTCTGAAATACATTGGCACGGTAAGCCCAAGCTAAATCGCCTCGTGCCTCTTTGGCGCGTATGTCATAAACAGGAGTCCAGCCTGCTTCATTTGCTACATAACTCAGGTTAATATCAACGGTAGTGTTTGCTTTGGCTGCAACAGTAAGTTCTATTTCGCCAGCAGGTTGATTAATATTTGCACCTTGTGTAATGAGTTGTTTTTGTAAGCTGGTGAGTTTGTCCTGCGATTCTTTTAACTGGCGCGACAATTGTAATTGTCTGGTGCCGATTTCCGTTAGTTTAGTACGGAAAAAATCAAGCATTTCTTTTAAATCTTCTGGTGTTACACCATCTTTTTCACTTTTAACGTTCGAGTTCGCCATTAGCATATTGCGTTCGTTATCAGCTACTTTTAGAAGCATTTCAATGGTTTCTACCTCGGTTTTTGTTATTCTGATTGAGTCTTCAAGAACATGCTTTTTTTTATTGCCCAGATAATTCTGCTTGAATTTTACACCCATAATAGTTGCATCACCCTTGCCACCTACCTGAATACTGTTCGGGTCAGTGGTTGAAGCCACATTCGTAATAATTATTTTAGTGTTTCCGGCTTGCACGTTGGCTTTTGCTTTGGCGTCAATCTGCGCACGGTTCAGAAACACAGTAATATGCTGATTGCTAGCTTCTGTCCGAATCTGATTCTGAGAAAATACCGAGATATGCAATCCAAATAATAGGCTAAATACTTGAATGCCACAGAAAAATATTTTTTTCATGGTGATTTTTTGATTAAATATTGTAGTTGAACTTTTGTTATTAACGCAAACGCTTAACTGAAAATTTAAGCGTTTGTGATGACAATTTTAAGAAAAAATATTTGCTTTGCCGTAGTTTTATTTTCCTTTGCCAAAAAATAATTCTGTTACAGTATGTAGGTGAAATTAGTAATGGAAAGAGAAAGGCTTATTAATGATTGATTGATTTGAGAAAAATGAAAATTAAAGAAAAAAGATTAAGAAACTTTACTGAAAAAATATTTAAAGCACTAGGATGCTCACCTAAAGATGCCCGACTAGCAGCTGACGTTCTTATATCGGCAGATCTCCGTGGGGTTGATTCTCATGGAACAGCCCGACTGGCTGGCTATGTACGCCTGTACGATAACGGGCGGCTGAACCCAACTCCGCAAATAAAAATTGTGCATGAAACACCTTCAACGGCTGTTATTGATGGCGATAAAGGCTTAGGGCTGGTAGTAGCTCCGTTTGCTATGCAAGTGGCTATGAAAAAGGCCAAAAAGTATGGTTCGGGCTGGATTTCCGTACAAAACTCTAACCATTTTGGTATTGCGGGGTATCATTCAATGCTGGCGTTGCAAAATGATATGATAGGTTGGGCCATGACCAATGCCGCACCGCTGGTTGTACCTACCTTTGCTACCGAGAAAATGCTAGGAACCAACCCGATTGCGGTTTCGGTCCCTGCCGGAAAACAACCGCCTTTTGTTGCTGATTTTGCTACCACTGCGGTAGCTTACGGAAAACTTGAGATATTGCAGCGCAAAGGCTTACCCGCACCAATTGGGTGGGTTCAGGATGCACAAGGGCAAGC
This sequence comes from Emticicia sp. 17c, assembly GCF_037153985.1. Taxonomy (NCBI): domain Bacteria; kingdom Pseudomonadati; phylum Bacteroidota; class Cytophagia; order Cytophagales; family Leadbetterellaceae; genus Emticicia; species Emticicia sp. 17c. The sequence continues at coordinate 1,017,046 of NZ_JBBAYI010000001.1, read as the reverse complement.
AACTGACGATTCGAATGCTATCAAGAATGGGGGTGGTTTATTACCCTTAGGAGGCGACAGGGAACACGGCAGCCATAAAGGCTATGGACTTGGGGCTGTGGTCGATATTTTTTCGGGTGTTTTGTCTGGTGCTAACTTTGGGCCGTGGGTGCCGCCATTTGCTACGGCGGGGTTTCATGGGGTGGCAGCCGAGCAGGTAGGCAAAGGTACAGGGCATTTTTTGGGAGCGATGCGAATTGATGGTTTCCGGCCTAAAGAGGAGTTTAAAGCAAGTATGGATACATGGATTGAGCGGTTCAGAGCTGCCAAACATATTGACGGGCATCCTGTATTAATACCGGGAGACCCCGAACGTGAATTGGAGCAAATCAGACGTTCGGAGGGTATACCTTTGAATGACAAAGTAGTGGAAGATTTAAAAGGCTTAGGCGAAAGATTTGGTGTAAAATTTTAAATATTTATCGTAACAGCGTTACTGTGCCCAGATTTTCGTTTATTGTTCCATCGCTTAACTGAATAAGTACTTTATAGGTATAAATTCCGGCAGGTGCTTTTTCAGAGGCATAGGTGCCATCCCACCCATGAGTTACGTCAGAGGGTGGGATGTTCTTTTTAGAAAACATAATCTCTCCCCAACGATTATAGATATGCAATTCTGTTATTTCTCGCACACACCGCGCGCCATAGATAAAAAATATGTCATTTACATGGTCTTCGTTAGGCGAAAAAGCCTGTGGTGCATAAATGGTGCTGCAAGTATTTACCATTATCCGAAAAGCATCTTCTTTTTTGCATAAATCGTCGGTTACCATCACTTTATAAGTAGTGTTGTCGAGGGGTTTAACCCATGTTCGGGCGCAGGTGTAGCAATTAACGGTATTGTTATCTGGCAGCCACTCATACGTGTAATTACCAACCGGACTAGCCGCGGCATTGAGTTCAATGCTGTCGCCAAGCATCAGGGTAAAGTCATGGGGTTGTATAGGTAAATCGAAATTTCTGATACTGAGATGCGTTGTAACGATGCTGTCGCATACCGACGGGTGCGACACACGCGTGGTATAGGTTCCGGCCACCGAATAGTTCATGGTGCCTACTTTATACATATCGCCCTTACATATTGTAATATCCTCTGTGTGTCGGGTTAGGGGCTTTATCGAAAGGTTTAAGGTAACGGTGCTGTCACAAAGTCCGTAGCGGTTAATGTTCTTGACATACTGCCCCGCGGCGGTATAATCTTCGTCTTCTACCCTGAATTTCTCACCTTCACAAACAGAAATGTGTAATTCACTGCTTCCACGCTGATATTTGATTGTATAATCGAGCCGTAACTGGCAGTCATCGCTGATACTTCCCAAAGGCACAACTTTTACATAGTACGGGTCGCCTAATTTAGCTTTTACTTTAATAGTAGGGCCTGTTTCGCCAGTATTCCATGTGTATTTTTTAAAACCATCGGGTGCTTTCAGGGTAAGATACCCGTCAGGGTCGGGGCATATTGAAGTAGCCGTAATTTCAGATTTCAGACATTGCGCATCAAAGTAAGCATAGCCCTCATGTGAACGTTCGGTACAACCATGAGCCGTTACCTCAACCGTGATGGTTTGCCCCATATAATCTCTTAAATCAATTGCTCCGGTTGTCCAGTTTTTATATTGGTAAAGTCCTTGAGACTTGAATCCGTCAGCACTGCCATCAGATAATAACTGTACATCGAATGAGTTACAGACTAGTTCCTGATTACGTTCATTTTTTACAATAATAGTAAAGCCCGGTTTCTGGTAGGCGGTATGCCCCGACTGGTCGTTTTCAAGAACAATCGCAAATTTATATTGGAATAATGTATTGTCAGGATTCACAACAAAAGAGGTGCGGATACGAGCAAAACGGCTTCCTGTTTCGGTATTTCCTATTCTGATGGAGTGTGTACTGCCCGGAGCAACCATCGGAATAGCTTCATTTTTAATTTTAGGGTCGTTTCCATCACTAAGGCTTGTAACGTAATGGTCTTTATCACGGGTACCCGGGTTCTCAAACCCATAATAAAATTTTTGATTCAAGTCATACACCGTTCCATACGATAAGCCCCAGCCTTCAGAAGTGCCTGTTTCAAAACCGATATTTGAGCAATTAGCTATTTGTGCGTAGCCTGCCCATAGCCTACAAAACAGAAAGAATAAAACGGGTACTATTCTTTTCATGGCAATATATAGGTTTGAGTAAAAATCTAATTCATACTGGTTTTTTATGGGTGTAGATAAGGAGCGTGTTTTGCCTTGAAAGCATACTGGTTATATAGACGAAGAATTGTTATAATTCGTTGGCTATAAGTTGCTTTGTAAAAATAATAATTTTTTAAAATAGTAAACACGCTTACAGTAAATGCAAAAGATAGCTAGCCAGTACAGAATTGGCCAATTGAAAGCACATAGAAATCATTTCCAATAAGTTTCAGCATTAGCTGCCTTATATATCACTGAAATAATATGATATTTTTTTGTAATTTTGCAGTTCACAGAATACAAAATACATGAAGAAAATCAAAGTTGGCTTAGTACAGATGTCTTGTACGGCCGATGTTGCAGGAAATATAAATAAAGCCATTGAAGGAATAAAAAAAGCGGCTGAGAAAGGTGCAAATATTGTTTGTCTGCAAGAGTTGTTTACCTCGCTTTATTTTTGTGACGTAGAAGACCACAACAACTTTAATCTGGCAGAGGCTATTCCGGGGCCTACTACCAGTACGTTGGCAGAAGTAGCCAAAGAACACAACGTTGTAATTATAGCTTCTTTATTCGAAAAAAGAGCTGCAGGCTTGTACCATAACACCACAGCCGTAATTGATGCCGATGGGAGTTATCTGGGTAAATACCGCAAAATGCACATACCCGACGACCCGGGCTATTACGAAAAATTCTACTTTACTCCGGGTGACTTAGGCTATAAGGTTTTTGATACAAAGTTTGCTAAAATAGGTGTACTTATCTGCTGGGACCAGTGGTATCCTGAGGCTTCGCGTATTACAGCATTAATGGGTGCTGAAGTTTTGTTTTATCCGACAGCTATTGGCTGGGACGTAAACGAGGGTGAAAGCGAAGTGAACCTTGAGCAATATAATGCATGGCAGACTATCCAACGGAGCCATGCCGTAGCTAATGGCGTGCATGTGGTATCGGTTAACAGGGTAGGGCGTGAAGCTGAACAGCAATTCTGGGGTGGTAGTTTTGTGGCAAATCCTTTCGGCAGTTTGCTATATCTGGCATCGCACGATAAAGAGGAGGTACATGTTCAGGAGATTGATTTAGGGCTAACAGAAAAATATCGTACAACATGGCCTTATCTAAGAGACAGAAGAATTGACAGCTACGAGCCAATTTTAAAGAGGTTTATAGATTAATAACACTATCCAGAGAAAAAAAAACATCGGTTTGCCGATGTGTTAATAAAACCGTTAAATGCTTACAATTAATAATTTATCGTTCTTTTTTGGCGGAAGAGCCATTTTTGATGGAGCGAACTTACAAATAAAACCAAAAGATAAAATTGGGCTGATTGGTCTGAACGGGATGGGAAAATCTACGTTATTAAGACTAATCGTTGGGGAATATCAGGCTGATGGTGGAAGCATCACAAAAGCTGGTGATTGTACCATTGGTTTCCTGAATCAGGATTTACTTTCTTACCAAACCTCAGATTCTATTCTGGCGGTAGCCATGCAGGCTTTTGAGCGTGAGAACTATCTCCAGACTGAAATTGATAAGATATTGCACGAGATGGAAGTTAACTACCGTGATGAACTGGTTGATAAACTGGGGCATTTGCAGGAAGAGTTCGACCACCTCGGAGGGTATACTATTCAATCGAAAGCAGAAGAAATCCTTGAAGGGTTGGGTTTCAGAACAGAAGAACTACACAAACCCCTAAAAGAATTTTCGGGTGGGTGGCGTATGCGCGTTATGCTGGCTAAATTGCTGTTGCAAAAACCCGCATTGTTATTGCTCGATGAGCCTACCAACCACCTTGACTTACCTTCGATTCAGTGGGTTGAAAAATATATTGTTAACTATGAAAACGCTGTAATAGTTGTTTCGCACGACCGTGAGTTTCTTGATAATGTCTGTAACACAACCGTAGAAGTAACACAGAACAAACTGTGGTCTTACTCGGGTAATTATTCGTTCTTTATTGAAGAAAAAGCTCTTAGAAACGAAATTCAGAAGAGTGCCTTTGAGAACCAGCAGGCACAAATACGCCAGACAGAACGCTTTATTGAACGCTTTAAAGCAAAAGCGTCAAAGTCACGGCAGGTACAGTCAAGGGTGAAAGCACTCAATAAACTCGAACTGATTGACGACGTAATTGATGCAACCGCCCGCGTACATTTCAAGTTTAAGTTTAGCGTTAATCCGGGGCGTCATGTAATGGCACTAGAGCATATTAATAAGGCTTACGGCGACAAAGTTATTCTGAAAGACTCAACCATAAGCATCGAAAGAGGCGATAAAATTGCTTTGATTGGGGCCAATGGTAAGGGTAAATCAACCTTATTAAGAATTATTGCCGGAACTGAACCAATAGATGGGACCAGAAAACTAGGCCATAACGTAAACTTCTCATTCTTTGCCCAGCACCAGTTAGAGTCGTTGCATCTGGATGAAACCATTCTGGAAGAGCTTAAATATGCCGATTCAAGTAAAACTGAGGCAGAGTTACGCTTGGTATTAGGATGTTTTCTATTTCAGGGAGAAGATGTATTCAAAAAGATTAAGGTACTTTCAGGAGGTGAAAAATCTCGCGTAGCATTAGCTAAGGTGTTAATTTCTGAAGCAAACTTCCTGCTACTCGATGAGCCTACCAACCACTTGGATATGCAGTCGGTAAATATTCTGATTCAGGCCCTTGACCAATACGAAGGTACTTACGTAGTTGTTTCTCACGACCGTCACTTTGTAAGTCAGGTTGCTAACAAAATCTGGTATATTGAAGACTATCAAATTAAAGAATATCCGGGTACTTATGACGAATATGAAACATGGGTGGAAGAAAACAAGGCTAATCGCCAGTCGGCTCCTGTTGCACTACCCGTAAAGAAAGAGGAAAAAACTGTTCAGGTTGTTGAGAATACAAAAAATCAGAACCAGCAAAAAAAACTAGAACGTGAAATTGAAGAAATAGAGGCAAAAGTTACTGAACTGGAAAAGCAAAAATCACTTCTGGAAGAAAAAATGGCTGACCCTACTATTTTCGGAGATAATGCAGCTTTACAAAAAGCAAATGCCGAATACGAGCAAACCAAAGCAGAATTAGTAAAGCAGAACCAGCTTTGGGAAAGCAAAATGATGGAAATAGCTTAAAAACTATCTAGTCTTTTAATAAAACAAAACCTTCTGTAAGTACAAAAGCTAACAGAAGGTTTTTGTTTGTATATATTCCTAAAATACTATCAGTCTTTGTGTGCTTCAGCAGTTTTTTGACAGCAGCTTGGCAGCGCATCGTGCGACTTCTGGTCTGCCACAACTTCATCGGCATCATAGCCAATTTTTGAAATGGCTTTTTTGATTTTCTCAGGATTTGTCTTTTTCGGATTATAAGTAACAGTCACCACCTTGTCGTCCAGATTAAGGTTTGAGTTAACAATTCCTTTGGTTAAGCCGAGGTCACGTTCGATACGTTTTTTGCACATCCCACATATAGCCGAAGTCTTGATTTTAACTTCTGCCGAGCCGGGAGGGTTTGCAAAGGCTAATCCGTTGATAATTAAAGCGAAAAATAAGATTAAAATGGAGTTTTTCATTGTATGTACTATTTAGTTGTATAATTATTCTTCTTTTAAAACAATTCCATTAGGATTTAGCCCTACTGGTATATCTTTGATTTTTTGGTGTGTACTGGTATTGATAACTGAAACCGTATTACCCTGTTGATTTACTACATAAGCAGTTTTTTCATTTTTTGAAAAAGCCACTGCATGGGCATCAGCATTGGTAACGATGGTATATTTTAATACCCATTTGTTCGATTTACGCTCAAAGCAAGCTACTTTGTCTTCTCCAGCCTGACAAATCCAGAGTTCATTCAAAGACTTGTTATATGCCATTTGACCGGGTTTGAAATTCAAATCAATAAACTCTTCAACATTTAGGGTTTCAGCATCTACGATACTTACTGTTTTCAGGTTTTTATTTTCTACATATATTTTACCATCGCTTAAAGCCCATACATTAGTCGGGAAGGGGTCTACCTTAACATATTTTTCAATTTGTTTTACTTTGGTGTTTACTGCTACTATAAAACTACTTTCACCCAAAGCTACTATGGCGTATTTACCATCTTTTGTAAAAACTACCTCGGTGGGGTCAGCACCTAAAGCGATAACAGATTTTTGCTCCCCTGTATTAGCATCAAAAACATGTATTTCGCCTGAATGATTGGTTAAAGCCGTCCAGATTTCAGAATTATCAGCCGAAAAAACTGCATTAAAATTTACCCTGTTGAGCGGTATTTTAAGTAACGATTTGCCATTCAGGGCATCAATAACTGCAATTCCACCCTTCTTATCATTAGACTGGTGCAGTATGTCATGATTTTGTGTAAAGTCAAATTCTGGCAAAGCTACTGATAACTTTTTGCCATCGGGCGACAAATGAATATGATGAGGAAATCTTCCTAAATCAGTTAACTGAATGCTTTTCTTCACAACATTTTCATTCAAATCAATCACCGAAATGGTGTTACTTGCCCCATTCACCACATAAGCTGCCGGAAAATTAATATTTGCTTCAACGAACTTCTTCTGTTCTTTGCACGCAGTAGTTAATAACAGCAATAAAGAATAGCCAAGTGCTAAATAAATTTTCATTATTCAAAATTTGTTTTCAATTGTAACGCTCAAAGAATGTACCGAGTATGTTTGTGGTACTAAATCCTTCCCCCAAGTTTGTACCTTGTACCGAAATAAATAATGCGTCCAACAATTGGTCCCCAGGCACTTCCGGCATCAAACCGAGAGCCAAATGGAGTTTCTGGTGTTACAATCGGATCTTTCTGAGTAAAGTTATTCAGATTTTCTCCGCCCAGATATAAGTCCCAACGCCGAAACGAGCGTGATACCTGTGCATTAATATTCACAAATGCCGGAGCGTATTGTATCGGCATACTTTCATAACTCGTATGCTGGTAGCTTGGCGATAAATTAGGTACACGCCTTGTGCCATTATATTGTATGGTTAAATCCCATTTCCATTTTTCATAGGGTAGGGCATAGCCCACATTAAATAGCACTCTATCTCTTGGAATAAACATCTTCCTGATGGTAATATCTTGTTTATAAGGCTTACCTAAAGTTTGCCATACATCGGTGTAACGATAAGCAATTTTAAATTCAAGTCGGTTTGCTGGCACCAGATTTAGCTCAATCTGGGCTGAGGTTGCATAATTCCGTTTGGTATTCCAACTGCCCTCTGAATTGTAAAAATATAAAAACTGAGGATGCTCGGTATCTGCAATTAACTGATTTACAAAATGTGTTCGGTACACATCAAGAATTACATTCGATTTGCCAAAGTGTCTTGTATAGCTAAGGCCAAAGTTCCAACTGATTTCGGGTTTTATTTTATCTAGGAACCTGACCGTTCTCGAACTTACAAGGTTTCCAAAGTATTCGGCAAATGGGTTAGGAGTTCTGAATCCTTTCCCTGCCGAAACCCGAAGTGCATTATCTGGATTTATATTATATAAAACATGGAGTCGTGGTGTAAAAATGGTTCCGTACATATTATGGAAATCAGTTCTGGCACCTGCTACTGCTGTAAATTTATCCAGATACTTATAGGTATATTCAAAAAATGCTCCCGGCACTATTTCGGTTCGGGTCATGAGTGTATCGGCAAATCTTTCTCTGAAATCATCATACAAAAAGCTAATACCTGTTTTATAAGTATGATTCGTATTACCTATGATGTCCTGATAAATCAGATTTCCATAGACCGTGTTTTGCCTGCCGTCATAAGGTCGGAACCCAAATTGTGATTTTGAATCATGAATAACGCCGTTTAGTATGACTCCTAAACCACGGTATGGTTTGTTCGGATACAGTTTGGCAGTTTTAGAGAAAAACTCCACACGATTTGTATTATTGGTAAAACGATAGATGATGCTGTTGAGGTACAATGGATTTTGGGTAATTTGACCTCCCAGTCGGTCTTCATGCAAAAACTTAACCCCAAACTGCGCCATCATTTTATCGGATTCGTACTTCCAGCGATTGATAAAATTTGCTTGCGTATATTTAGGCAAATCATAAAAATTATCGTTGTTTTTATCGATACTCGTCTGCAAGGTAGAGCCATGCGTTAACAGACCAACCGACCATTTGGGTTTACCTTTGTCAGACTTCAATATTTTAGCCAGATTGAGGTTTACTTCTCCACGGCCGAGGCTGTTTACGTAAGTATTCAGATAAACTTTTTCGGCTAAATCAGGTTTTTGTAATTCTACATTTATCTGACCTGTCATCGACTCATAACCATTAATAACCGACCCTGCTCCTTTGCCTATATCAATTGATTGTACCCACGTGCCGGGTATATAATTCAGCCCGAATGTTGTAGCCAGACCCCTAAGCGAAGGTACGTTTTCTACATTCATTTGCACATAAGTACCCGCCAGCCCTAGCAATTGTATTTGTTTGGCACCAGTAACTGCATCGGAATAACTTACCGAAACTGAGGCATTGGTTTCAAAACTTTCAGATAAATTACAACAAGCTGCTTTGGCTAACGCTTTTGTGGTAATAATTTCTGTCTGATGCGGCAATAATCGGTCAATGGCGGTTGACCCACTCTTTACGACTACTTCCTGCAATTGGTTTTCTGATTTCAGATAGACTTTCAGGTCAGTTTCATTCGTGATAGTCAACGTATCGGTTTTATAGCCTACAAAACTGATAATAAGCTGCGTTGATTTAGTGCGCGGAATACTAAATTTACCTTCTACATCTGTTTGAGTAGCTACTTTAGTACCTGCCCAATGCACTGTGGCCCCTATAATAGCCTCTTCTTTTCCGTTGCTGTTATCAAGCACTATACCGGTTACGTTTTGCGCAAAACCAGTAAATGTCAATAGCACTAATACGAAACAGAAAACAATATTTTTTATTTCTTTTAAATGGTTCATGTGGTAATATTTTCAGGGGCTGCGCCCTTTACTTTTATCACTGGCCGAAGCCTGACTTTATTATTTATATTGCTAACATTGCAGCTGCCATAGCTACCATTAATAAATCTTCAATAATTGTTACGGTGCTCATAGGCAAGTTAAAAACGGCTCCGAGGCACGCACAACGGATTTTTTTATTATCTAATACGCTCATGATAACGCCAATGGAGCTAAAACCCATGACTACAATTGTAGCTATGTTGGTTGTAACAGGCTGAAAATTTACCAGATAGGCTATTCCCAAAGCCAACTCAATAAATGGGTAAACATAACCGTAGGATGGTACTTTCATTGCCAGTAAATCATACATGGCGTAGCTTTCAGCAAACCCTTTGAGGTTAAGCAATTTAAAGAATGAGAAAACCAGAAAAAAGCCAGCCATAAAGTGGTTCATGAAGTGCATGGCACTAAAATGAGCTATCTCGAAAATACCTGCATGGAAAGCTGTAATGACTGACACCCCCGTTATAAAAGTAAAAATCAATAGCAAAGGCTTGTAAGTAGCTAGCCAACTTTTAGGTGCTTCCTCTTCAAATGCCATTGTGTGTGTAGCGGGTAGATCAACTTTTTCACTAATTGTATATTTCGGATATGGCTTTAATGCCTCCTGAAATCTGGAAGTTGGAATGTGCTTATCCATTTCAATAGTGGCAGCATTATTAGTTCTGTCTGGCGTAACTGATTTTACCCCTTCAACATTCGATAATACATGTTGTATTTTATATTCGCAGGCTTCACATGTCATGCCTGTAACTTCATAAGTATGTGTCATTTTGGTAATTATTTAATGATACAAAGGTAATAGCTGTATTTGGGTACAGTATTACAGAATTTTACAGAACAGTTACATGATTTTTGACTGAGTCGATAGAGACGCGTGTATTCTGGTTGAGCCGTTTGAACTCGCTGGGAGTTATCCCTTCAATCTGCTTAAACTGATTAGAAAGGTGCGCTACACTGCTGTAACCAAGTAGCCAAGCAATTTCAGAAAGACTGGTTTCACCATTAAGCAACAAGGCTTTTGTACGCTCAATTTTCTGAGCTATAATATACTTTTCAATAGTGATTTTTTCGGCAGATGAAAACAGACTACTCAGATATGAGTAGTCGTAACCTAATTTTTTGACAAGAAAATCGGAGAAATTCTGTGAACTTAATTTATTTCCTTTATTATGATGAATTTCATCAATAATCAGGTGCTTGATGTTCTCAATAATACCAGCTCGGTGGTCTTGTATAAGTTCAAAGCCTTCTTTTTCAAGAGTATATTGAATGAGCTTGTATTGACCATTATCAGGCGACAAACTGATGGTTGCTATTCCTAATTCTACTTTAGAAACACTAATGCCGATTTTTTCTAGTTCTTCACGTACAACACGAACACATCGGCTGCAAACCATATTTTTGATTAATAGTTGCATAAAACCTTATTTGATATGAATAGAATAAAGTCATGGCTTATTTACCGATACCGGAAATAAACGCAAAAGCCACAAATCACTAAATAATTTGCGGTTAGTTATTCTACAACAATATCAAATAAGGAATGATTGCTTGGCAGTAATGATTTCTCGCCCATCATGAGCGGGTGGAGAAGCGGTAAGAGCCAATGAAGATTGCTGACTTTCAAAGATTGTCTCGATGATAGTCCTCACAAGTTCACGGACGGTAGACTTAAACCAATCTAAAGCGTTTTGTGTGAATTTGGCTACAAGTTGAGAGACAGACGAAGAGTATTCAACATTTTCATATTTTTCTTCTTCGGTGCAGCATGATGCTTTTTTGAGCGTTGCATCTTTACTGCTTAGCGGGAAACGCTTAGTATCTTTGGATGCGCAACACAACTCACCTTTTTTGTGAAGAGATTTACTTCTTCCTTTAACAATACATGAATGCTCAACAAATCCAAATCCAGTGCTACTTAGCAATACTACTACTGCCATCATAACATTAAATAATTTGAACAATGTATTTTTCATTACCGTTTTCAGTGAATTATGTACAAATGTAAATAATTAAAACCAGATTACCAAAATATTTCTGTATTATTTAAGCTAGCTTGCTGCCATTAGGCACTTTTCTTTCAGATTGTGCCAGTACCACCTCCCCATCTTCCAGAATGAAACCCGTCGTTAAAACCTCCGACATAAAATCGGCAATTTGTCGGGGTGGAAAATTAGTTACACAAATAACCTGTTTGCCAAGTAATTCTTCTTTTGAGTACAACTTCGTAAGCTGTGCCGATGAGCGTTTAATGCCTATTTCTGCGCCTAAGTCAATCAGAAGTTTATAGGCAGGTTTACGTGCTTTCGGGAAATCGTCTACCTGAATAATAGTGCCAGCCCTTAGCTCGACTTTTTCAAATTCCTCCCAACTGATAATACTTTGTTCCATACATGAATGGGTGTTTAATATTCTTGTTCAAATTTGCTCCACAAACTTTGGGCTTTATTTTGTACAATTGCAGGCAGCTTTCGGAAAGCCGAATCCATATCTTTATCCTGAGGGAAATTAAACCCTTTAATCACAGTTTTGCCTCTTATTGCCGCTTTGTTGCCGTTTTCAAGCACCATGAGTTTAAGCCCTGAAGGGCTTACATCTCCTTTACAACCCGTTGTATACAAAAAAATAATTTCGTTATAACCGTTTTTATCCAAATCGCCTATTGTCAACGAATTTTCAAGCAGATTTAACTGGTTATCAACTGGGCAATCTCTTTCAAAATCAATAATTTGCCTGATAAGTATTGGTTGTTTATTTGGCCCATCCTTGAAATGTTGCACCAGAAGCGTTTTAGAATGATAATCGTCTTTACTCGCTTCTTCCATCGTGATAAGCAAATAATTTGTACCGTTTTTATCAGCGAACTGCACGCTTTTTAGCACTGTTGTACCGAAGGTGTTGAATTGCTTCATTGTTTCTTCGGGAATGTTTTTTATTATTGTTTTCTGGCCCGAAACTGTAAAAACAAAAACAAGTTGTATCAGAAAAATAGTCAGTGAATCCTTCATCCTAAAGGTGTTTGAGTATAATTTTGCCTATTCAATAACGGCCGATTCGCAAAGATAAGTAGGAATAATACCTGTACTTTTGATGTTTACCTCTACATCTTCGGCTTGTGTATTGCCACTCAGAACTAGTACAGTGTCAAGTCCGAACTTATTACCCCCGAGAATATCAGTGTGTAAAGTATCGCCAACCATCAGAATATCTTTTTTTTCGATAGACTGGCTCTTGATATGTTCATAAGCGAATATAAACATCTGAGAGTCTGGTTTGCCAAAGCCAACAAATTGTTTGCCCACAATGGCTTCTATCATTTCAGACAAACCTCCCATAGCAATGGCTATTTCTTTCTTTGACACCGGATAGGTGGCATCGGTATTGGCTACAATAACAGGTATATTTTTGCGCCGTAAAAGATTGATAGTTTTATTAAGGTCGGTTTTCCAGTCGAAACCCTCATCATCCAGAAAAGCCAGCGCATTTACATCAGCAATATTATTGAGGTTAAGGTTGCTGATAGGCACAGCTTCCAACCCAAGTGTTTCAATGTAATAGGCAGAGTCTTCGGTACCTAAAAAAACAACCTGCCCGCCTTTAACTTTTTGTTTAAGATAGTCCATTGCCAGCATTCCCGAAGAAATGATGTTCGATGGCACAACATCTGCTATACCAAGTTTATGGTACGAATCAGCCAGTTGTTGGGGTTTTCTTGAGGCATCGTTAGTTAAAATATAAAACTCCTTATGGTTTTCTTTCAGGTATTTAAATGTTTTTTCTATACCGGGAATCAACCCGTTATAATTTTTAAGCACTCCATAGGCATCGAAAAAAATAACTTTGTATTGGTCAACTACTGCTTTGAAATCGTGAATCTGCATGTGTAAAGGTTTGGGTTAAGATTAAATATTTAAAGCACTCAGAATTTTGTCTGCATCAAATTCTTTTTCGATTGACGGAAAATAGATTTCGTAGGCTTCTCTCTGAAGTTTGGTTGCGTAGGTTCTATGAAAGAAATACCGGCCATACTTGATTACATAATTCAGTATAAAAAAACGATAGGCTTCTTTCATGAAAAGCACCTCGTTTTCGCTGAGCGGATACACCTTGTGGTATTCCTGTAAAAACATAATAAAACGGTCTTCCATGAGTGGCCCTATATAGTAGCTAAATACGGTTCTATCGCCAATGTCCGAAACTACACGGCTAAAGAAATAAAAATCCATCACCCGATAGCTTATTCGGAACCAGTCATAGTCCCAACGTGAATATAATTCAAGATTTTTAGTAACCGAAAAATTGCCTATGTTCCAATCCATAAATACAGGCATGGTTTCTACACTTTTTGCCACAAGTTTCTGACGGTTTTCCAGAAAAATCTCGCATTGTTCTCGCAGGTCATCAATGTGCATTCGGTGTTCAAACTGTCCCACTTCTGTATCCAGAATACCCAGTAGGTCCTGAATGTCAGAGCGTAAGGTTTTAGAGGCTTTCGGCAAAACTGTGCTTACTCTGGCACAGGCTTTATGAAATTTGGCTATTTCGCTACCTAGTTTTCGGATATGTTCTTCATCCAGCCGTCGGGGTAACCTGTGCAAACTCCTGATAGGATTATAAAATACTACCCAAGCATCTATTGTACCATCGTTGTACCGATACGTGTATACTTCATTGTCTTTTACCAAAGACTTCGCCAGCACGTTCTCGAAAGGATATAGCAAATTATTAGAAAGAGCATGAATAATCTGGTGGTCTTCCTTGAAATGCTCATACGTGCCGAAGTAAGATAACTTGGCAATAATCATATCGTCATTATCAAATTTAACCCTGAAAACATGGTTGGTTGACACCTTTGCGCTAATATCTTCGATTGACTCGATGCTCTTGGAGGCATCGAAGTTAGCCCATGCTATTTTTATTATACTAGGATAATCTATTATTCTCATGATATACTTATTTCGGGCTTGAGTTACGCTTACGGTAATTAGTCTTTTTTACTACTTCCTGATAAGCCGTGCTGAGTGCATCCTGAATCAGGTCTTTATCAATCTCTGCCAAAGCAAAAAGCGTCCAGCCTTGTTTTCCCCATTTATTGGCAACAGGGTATATAACAGACTGCTTAAAGCTGCAAAACACCGATTGGTCAATTACCGAGAGTTTCAGACAGGCACGCTGCTCGTAAGTAGATAAAGTAGCAAAAATTTTGCCTCTGATTCGAAAAGATTTTTTTTCAAAATGAGGTTCTTCAACCACTTCTGGAAACGAAAGAGCTATTTCTCTGAAAGTTGCTTCATTTACCATATAAGCGAGTTTTATATAAGACTTTCAAATATACTCAACAGTCATAAATATAAAAGTGTATAATAATGGTAGTTTTTTTGACTCCTGCCGTATAATGATAAAAAAACTTGTATTCGTACTATTTTTTGATGAAATTACAAAAGATTTTTCAAGTAAAGTGAAATAATGAGTTATCAGAAATTAACCTGGATAAGCCTGAGTATAGCTGTTATTATTGCGGCAGTATCTGTTTTTCGTTTTAGCCGTGAAAAAATCAGCTATAATGAAGAAATACGGCCTATTTTTAATAAAAAATGTATTGTTTGCCACGGTGGAGTAAAAAAAAGCGGAGGTTTCAGTTTGCTTTTCAGAGAAGAGGCATTAGCAAAAGCTAAATCGGGTAAGTTTGCCATTATCCCTTATGATGCCGATAATTCAGAGCTGGTTAAACGCCTGAAAACCCATGATAAAGAAGCTCGAATGCCACTGGATGCAGACCCCCTCAGCAGCGACGAAATAAGCAAGATAGAAAGATGGATTAATGAAGGTGCAAACTGGGAAGAACATTGGGCCTATATTAAACCTGATAAATCTATCAGGCCGCCTGAGCTAAACGACAAATGGGTTGTGAATGACATAGATAAGTTTGTTCTGCAAAAACTAAAGCAGGAAGGTCTAAGCCATTCAGCCGAAACAGATAAAGCCGCTCTCTTACGCCGTTTAAGTCTGGATTTGATAGGGTTACCACCTACAATCGAAGAAACGCAGGCTTTTCTGAGAGATAATAGCCCTAATGCCTACGAAAAACAGGTTGATAGGCTGCTCAAATCATCTCACTTTGGCGAGCGTTGGGCAGTAATGTGGCTTGATTTAGCCCGATATGCCGACTCTAAAGGCTATGAAAAAGACCTTGACCGGAGTATCTGGCAATACCGCGACTGGGTAATCAGAGCCTTTAATAACAATATGCCTTTCAACCAGTTTACGATTCATCAACTGGCAGGCGATTTACTGCCTAAACCAACAAACCTGACTGCCAGAGAGCTGGAAAACCGGCTAATAGCTACGGCTTTCCATCGGAATACAATGGCTAATGATGAGGGCGGAACCAACGATGAAGAATTCAGAAACATGGCTTTGTTTGATAGGGTTTCTACCACATGGGAAGTATGGCAGGGAACCACCATGGCTTGTGTACAATGCCACAGCCACCCATACGACCCATTCAGGCAAAAAGATTTTTATCAGTCATTTGCTTTTTTTAATAATACACAAGACCGTGACCTTTATAACGATAAGCCCTTGCTCAGAACGTATTCGGCTGAAAAAGAGCAGGAACTAAAAAAACTACTTGGCTGGCTGAAAAGCTTTGAAAAAAAGCAATTGCCAGTAGCGGCTGATATTCCTTTAGATATACAAAAACAGGATTATCTGAGGCGTATGGGTATTTACCGAATTGAGGCAGAAGACTTTGATAGCACCAGTAGGCATATTGAGCTATGGAATAACCAAAAAACAATTATGCAAACTACTGAGGGTGCTTATACTGTTTATGAAGATGTTGATTTAACTAATATTACTCAGGTAACTTACCGGTATCAGAGTGGAGCAGCAAATTCATTTATTGAGATGCGTCTGGGTAGTTCGGACGGAGAGTTAATTAGTAGAGTTGAAACCAAGTGTAGTGAAACCGAAGTTAATGAACGTTGGTATAGTTGGAAAGACTACACCACTTCAACTGGAAGTGTGAAGCCTACAAAAGGAGTGCATGATGTGTATCTGGTGTATAGGAAAGGAAAAAATTTCTGGACTGACCTCATACATCTAGACTGGATGGCACTGGAATCGAAAAATCCTTTAAAAAATACATTTTCTAAGGCGTTTAACGATTCTCTCACAAAACTAGCCAGCATTGAAAGTATTACTACTCCTGTTACACTCGAACGGCCACAAAGTCGTGCCCGCAAAACACATTTGTTCATCAGAGGTAACTGGATGCTACATGGAGAAGAAGTAAAAGCGGCTGTGCCAGCTTCGTTAGCTACTTCAAAAAACATACCTGCCAACCGTTTGGGGCTAGCCCAGTGGTTGGTTAGTGAAGACAACCCCCTGACGGCCCGTGTGATGGTAAATCGTTTTTGGGAACAATTATTTGGCAATGGCATTGTAGAATCATTGGAAGATTTTGGTACGATGGGGAGCAAACCAACCCACCCGCAATTGCTCGACTGGCTGGCGGTTCAGTTTATGTATCAGCAGAACTGGCAGGTAAAAGATTTACTCAAACTTATGGTAATGTCGGCCACTTACAGGCAATCGAATAATGTAAGCAAAGAATTGCTCGAAAAAGACCCACGTAATTTGCTTCTGGCCAGAGGGCCACGGGTAAGGCTGTCGGCAGAACAAATCAGAGACCAGGCATTATTTGTTAGTCATTTGCTTAATGAAGAAATGTATGGCCCTAGTGTTCGTCCACCAAACCCTACTGACGATAGTTGGCGAAGAGAGCCAAAGAAAAATCAGTTCAGACGCGCCGTTTATACCTATTGGCGACGTACGAATCCGTACCCGTCCATGATAACTTTCGACAGCCCGCAGCGCAATGTCTGTACCTCTCGCCGAATCCGTACTAATACACCACTTCAGGCATTAACAACTTTGAACGATACCGTATTTTATGCAGCTGCACAGAATATAGCCCTCAGAATAAAAATGGCAAGGGTAAAAAGTGTTGACGAGCAGTTAAAACTGGGGTATCAGTATATGTTTCAAAAGTTGCCGTCGGCTCCTAAAACAAAGCTACTAGACCAGTTGTACCAGCAAGCACTAATTAGCCTGAGAAGAAAGAAGAATAATGACCCAGAGCTAACAGCCCTGACCCTTACGGCTAATGCAATGATGAACCTTGATGAATTCCTGACCAAATGAAAAGAACTTCAGTAATACAAGAAGCCTTTGTTGATAAGGCCTTATTTAATACCAGACGCCATTTCCTGAAACAATGTACATCGGGTTTAGGTGGTTTGGCTATTTCTTCCCTGTTGGGTGGTTGTTTGGGTGAAACATCGGCCAAACTGCTAACCGGAATCGACGAAAACCCTTTGGCTGTAAGGCCACCACATTTTGCACCTAAAGCCAAACGCATTATTTTTATGCACATGGAGGGAGCGCCGTCACAATTAGAGCTATTCGACTATAAGCCTGAACTCGCAAAACTGGATGGCCAGCTTTGCCCACCTTCTTTATTAGAAGGCAAACGGTTTGCCTTTATTAAAGGGGTGCCTAAAATGTTGGGGCCACAATCAACATTTCAGCAATTCGGACAGTCAGGAGCGTGGTTTTCTGATTACTTTAATTATCTGCCTAAACTCGCCGATGAGCTTACTTTCCTGAAAGCTATGCATACCGATGAGTTTAATCATGCGCCAGCGCAATTATTTATGCACACAGGAAGTGCCAGAGTAGGCAGGCCAAGTTTAGGGTCGTGGATAACCTATGGGCTAGGCTCTGAAAATCAGAATATGCCCGGTTATGTAGTGTTGGTTTCGGGGTCTGAGCCTAGTGCAGGTAAATATTTATGGGGGAATGGCTTTCTGCCGTCAGTATATCAGGGTGTGCAATGTCGTTCAAAAGGTGACCCTGTATTATATATCAATAACCCCGGCGAAGTAGATAGTACCCTAAGAAAACAATCTATCGAAACAATTAACAAAATCAACGAACTGACATATCAGGAAATAGGTGACCCTGAAATATTAACCAGAATTTCGCAATATGAGCTAGCATACAGAATGCAGGCAGAAGTACCAGGCACAATGGATATTTCGGGTGAGCCAGCTTATATTCATGAAATGTACGGTACCGAAATCGGGAAATCCAGTTTCGCCAATAATTGCCTACTTGCGAGGAAACTACTTGAAAAAGGGGTAAGAGTAGTGCAGTTATTTGACCGCCGCTGGGATAACCATGGAACTGATGCAGGTAGCGGGGTAGATATTGGCCTCCGCCGGAACATTGAATATGTTGATAAACCTATTTCGGCTTTGATTCTTGACTTGAAACAAAGAGGCTTATTAGAAGATACACTTATTGTTTGGGGAGGCGAATTTGGCCGTACACCCATGATGGAAAACAGGGCTGGTGATAACAATACACCCTATAAAGGTCGTGACCACCATGTAGATGCCTTTACCATGTTTATGGTAGGAGCAGGGCTTAAAAAAGGATATTCACACGGGGAAACCGACGAGATAGGTTATTATGGTATTAATGGCAGAACTCACATTCATGATTTACAAGCAACTATCTTGCATCTGATGGGTTTTAATCATGAAAAGCTGATTTTTCCATTTCAGGGTAGAAATTTCCGGCTGACAGATGTGGCCGGAAAAGTAATTAATGAAGTTCTGGCATAAAAAAATGCCCTTTCTCTGTAACTATTTGCCAGAGAAAGGGCAAAGAATGTATTTATTTTAAACTACCGACCATATCTTCCGGTTTTACCCACTCGTCAAATTCTTCCGCAGTAAGGTAACCAAGTCTGATTGCTGTTTCTTTTAATGTACTTCCGGTTTTGTGGGCCGTTTGCGCAATTTCAGCCGCTTTATAATATCCGATTTTTGTATTTAAGGCAGTAACAAGCATCAACGAGTTATCTACGTGTTTTTTGATATTTTCTCTTAATGGTTCAATACCTACTGCACATTTATCGTTGAACGATACACAACCTTCTCCAATTAATCTGGCAGAGTGCAGGAAGTTGTAAATCATAACAGGTTTAAATACATTCAACTCAAAATGACCCATGGCACCACCTACGTTAATGGCAACATCATTCCCCATAACCTGTGCGGCAATCATGGTTAGCGCTTCGCATTGAGTTGGATTTACTTTACCGGGCATAATAGATGAACCCGGCTCGTTGTCAGGAATAAAAATTTCACCAATACCTGAGCGTGGGCCTGATGAAAGCATTCTAATGTCGTTAGCAATTTTCATTAAACTTACGGCTACTGTTTTTAATGCTCCGTGAGCTTCTACAACAGCATCATGTGCGGCTAATGCTTCAAATTTATTTTCTGCTGTTACAAATGGTAGCCCTGTTAAGTTGGCAATGTGTTTAGCAACTAGTTCGGAATATCCTGTTGGAGTATTAATTCCTGTACCTACGGCTGTTCCGCCAAGGGCAAGTTCAGACAAGTGTGCCAATGAGTTTTTGATAGCTTTCAGACCGTGGTCTAATTGAGATACATATCCCGAAAACTCCTGCCCTAAAGTAAGAGGCGTAGCATCCATAAAGTGTGTACGACCAATTTTTACCACTTCTTTAAAAGCGGCTGATTTTTCGGCAAGTGTATCACGAAGTTTCTCGATTCCCGGAATCGTTACTTCAATTAGCATTTTATAGGCCGCAATGTGCATGGCCGTAGGGAAGGTATCGTTCGATGACTGCGATTTATTTACATCATCGTTTGGGTGCAAGAACTTGGTTTTATCTGTTAGTTCGCCACCTTGTAGTACATGCCCACGATACGCAATTACTTCATTGCAGTTCATGTTCGACTGTGTACCTGAGCCTGTTTGCCATACTACTAGTGGAAATTGGTCGTCAAGTTTGCCGTCAAGAATTTCCTGACATACAGTACCTATTAAATCGGCTTTTTCTTTGGGTAAAACACCTAACTCAAAATTGGTCAAAGCTGCACCATGTTTCAGGTAGGCAAAAGCCTTGATAATTTCTTTAGGCATTTTATTAATATCTTGAGCAATCTTAAAGTTTTCAATAGAACGCTGGGTTTGTGCTCCCCAATAAACATCAGCAGGCACCTGAACTTCGCCCATCGTATCTTTTTCTATTCTGTATTGCATAATAATCTATGAATTAGAAATAAGTGATTTGAAAATAAATGTCGGTGCAAAAGTAAATCAGAAAAATAAAGGCTGGTAGCTTTTTAATATTTTTTTCTCAATTGAAGGCACAAAAAAAGCACGACATTTTGCCGTGCTTCAAAGAATTTTCAATGCGTATTAATTTAGGCGGAATGGAGCAATAAGACTAAATTCAGGAATTTTGACCTTGAATTTTTTACCATCCACCAGACGTTCCATAACATAAGACCCAACCATTTTTCCGATGGAAGATTTAAGGCTGCATCCTGATATATACTCATGGCTTTCTCCGGGTTCCAGAATGGGTGTCAGCCCCACAACACCTTCACCTTCGATTTCTCTGACGGTAGCGTTAGAGTCAAAAATTATCCATTTCCTGCGTTGGAGCTGAACAGTGTTATCACTGTGGTTTTCGATGCGTATGCGGTAGCTAAAAACAAAATGTAATTGATAGGGGCTTGAATATTCAGGTTGATATTCAGTTAGTACGCTAACCTTTACGCCCTCAGTTGATGCCGTAATCGTGGTCATAATTTATAGTAGATTCATCAATAGTAATCAGAGATTACTTGTGTATTTTTTAACAATTTGGGAATTCGTTTTGTAAAGTAACATATTTTTAATATAAAACACTATTTTTTTTAAAAAAAGTTGTTTAGCGGCGGCATGGCACCATAATTTGCTGTACTTTAGGGGATAAATAAGCAAAACATAACTTTAATCTGAATAAATATGGATGTTAAAATTGAAGAAAGCTGGAAGGCACGGCTTCATGAAGAGTTTGAAAAAGAGTATTTCGGCAACCTGATTGAATTTGTACGGAATGAATATAAAAATGGAGTTTGTTACCCGCCGGGGAAATTAATTTTTAATGCTTTTGATAAATGTAGTTTTGATAGCACCCGCGTGGTAATTCTTGGGCAAGACCCTTATCATGGGCCGGGTCAGGCCAATGGTTTGTGTTTTTCTGTCAATGACGGTGTGCCTTCGCCACCTTCGCTAGTGAATATTTTTAAGGAAATTCATGATGATTTAGGAAAACCTATTCCGAAAACAGGAAATCTGGAAAGATGGGCCAAGCAAGGGGTGTTACTTCTAAACGCTACTCTTACAGTTAGGGCTGGTGCGGCTGGCTCGCATCAGGGGAAAGGCTGGGAGGTATTTACTGATGCCGTAATTAAATGCCTGAACGATGAAAAAGAAGGAATTGTATTTATGCTATGGGGCAAATATGCGCAAGATAAAGGCAAAGTTATCGACTCGAATAAACATTTTGTACTAAAAGCCAAGCATCCGTCGCCCATGTCGGCTAATTATGGTGGGTGGTTCGGAAACAAGCATTTTAGTCAGGCCAATAATTATTTGCAGAGCAAAGGTTTACCAACTGTTGAATGGTAAAACATGAGTCAGTCATCCCGACTTTAAGAATGCTAATTAAAAAAAGAACCTTCTGGTTAAATTTGTGAATCACTGCAAACACAATTTTTACCAGAAGGTCTTTTTTATGTTTACAGTAATATCAAAAACTAAGCATACAAGTAATAAGACAGGTGACTTTCTTCTAACACAATCTGTTCAATATCTTCAAAGTGTTCTAACAATCCGTGCTAATCAGATAGATACACGTCTAAGCCATACATTTTTTGATTTATTTATGGCTATACTGGTGTTTTGTAATCAGAAAATGGGCTTATTATTAAGTGAGCTAGTATCTTATATGTGTGGTTTGGCCCATACTCCAGCAGGAGCTAAACGCATCAGCAATCTACTTCGGAGTAAAAAATGGGAAAGTAGACGTAAACTAATGGCTACTGTTACCTTGGTTTACGATTTTCTACTCTTGGTGATTCGAAATAGGAGTAGTTTCATTGCTAAGTTACTCAAAAGTGTTGTTATAGAACAGTAAATCGGTACCGAATGGCTCCGATACCGATTTACTGACTAAGATTAGCCATCTTTAATTGCTGGGATGCCTTAATTCATTTAAGGATCATCCAAAATTCGGGATGACTCATGTTTATTATGCGTATTTGTAAGGTCTTAATTATTGTTTTATTTCCTTTAATTCTCCTTCCCATTTAGCTACGATTGCTGTGGCAACGGCGTTACCAGCCACAGAAGTCGCCGAACGCCCCATATCAAGCAGCCAGTCAACAGCCAATAATAAGATTAGCCCTTGTGAGGGTAAATCAAATAATGACATTGTTCCTGCAATTACCACCAGCGAAGCACGCGGCACGCCTGCAATACCTTTGCTGGTAATCAATAATGTAAGCAGCATGGTAATTTGTTGGCCTATCGATAATTCAATGCCATAGGCTTGAGCAATAAAGCCCGTTGCAAAGGTCATGTACATCATGGAACCATCCAGATTGAAAGAGTATCCAAGTGGCAATACAAAGCTCACAATTCGTTCAGAAATACCAAATTCTTTTAGTTTCTCAATTTGTAGTGGCATCGAGGCTTCTGAACTAGCCGTACTGAACGAAAGAAATAGCGCGTCTTTTACATAAGACATGAGCTTCCAGTAAGGTACCTTTACAAAGAAACAAATAATTGGTAAAATAACGAGTATAAAAAATGCCAGCGTAGCAAAGAAACAAATAATGAGGTATAAGTAACCACTCAGAATGCCAAGCCCTTTCTGGGCAATAACAGCAGCTACCGAGCCAAAAACAGCGTATGGAGCAAAGCCCATCACATAGCCTACTATCTTGAACATCACCTCTGCTACGGCGTCAAGCCCTTTAATGATAACTTTTCCGTGGTCGCCAATAGCAGCAGTAGCAATACCAAAAAATACCGAGAAAATAACTATTTGTAGAATTTCATTATGTGCCAATGCCTCGAAAAAACTTTGCGGAAAAAGATGGGTAATAAAATTTTCCAGAGTCATTTTCTTGGCTTCAATATCGGTTTTAGCTCCTGACACAGGCAGGGCAATATCCATAATTTTACCCGGGCGTAGCACATTTACCGCTACTAAACCTGTCAGAAGCGATAAAATAGTGGCAAAATAAAAATATCCTAATGTTTTGGCCCCAATTCTTCCTACTGTTTTGAAATCTCCTAACTTAGCAATACCAACTGCCAGAATCGAGAAAACCAAAGGCCCGATAATCATTTTAATCAGCCGCAGAAAGATAGTACTTAATATATTCAGGTATTTGCTCCACGATTCGAGGGCATTGGGGTCAAAAATTAAATAGACATTCAGAAGGTAGCCCATAAGGATACCTAATATCATACCAATAAAAATTTTCCAGGTAATATTTAGTTTCATAATGAAGTGGTAAGCCCTTTCCCTTCAGGGTAATATTTGTTTAGGTTATGGCTCTGAATATATTGCTCTTAAGGGACAGAGCTACACTATTCAGAATTTTATTATACAATAATGGCTAAAAAATATAAGTAGTCAAAATCCTTACAGCCCGAATATTGATTTATTTATTCATTTTGCTACAAAAAAAATATTTTAGGGTTATAATCTATACAGTTTTTTACTAATTCAGACCTTTTACATATATAAACCGCCGTACAATAAAAAAATAAATTTTTCCGTGACATTTAGTAATAATTTTACGTCTTAATAATAGTAATTTTACGATAAGAAATAGGAAAAAACATTCCTGTTATCTTTTGTGTTTAGGTGTTCTGTGCTAACCTATTTATTATTCACTTGCCTTTAGTGTAGAGTTACTAAAAAATACCGTACAGTACGTATAACATAACAGGGGTTTTTACGCTAAAAAATATCATAATAGTTTCGGAATTTTGCATTGTTCATTACAACTTATAAAAAAATGTTGACACAGTTAGAAATAGGAAAAAATCTCAACAGAGTAGTTATGATTTACCCGCTACAAATCCTCCTTATTGGAGTATTGTCATTGCTAGGTCTGTACGTATTGTATCATTCAACTAATACAAACAAAGATTTTAATCAGAGAAATAATAAATTTTTAAAGTAGATTTTGTTTCATCATAGTGGTTAGGGTTGTAGCAAAAAGCCATCTCATCTTGAGGTGGCTTTTTTGTTAGTATTAGCTCGCCTTGAAATAAGTTAACATAAAATCGACTTATCATGGAAAATACACAAAAACAATATCAAAAGCACAATGAAATAGATTATGCCATAGGCTTTAAAATGCTTATATATAAAGAGTTATGGCAGAATAAAACAACATAAAGAGCGTTATAATGTTAATGATTGTTAATGATTAGGGTTTCATTAAACCATTTAACTAATATTTGCATCTATAAGCTATAAAACGAAAAAAATGAAAGAGAATAAAAATATCACCGGCGCATCTGGTCTCCTTTCTAGTATGAGAGGCGGGCTTACTGCATCATTAATTTTGATAGCAGGTATGAGTATTGGTACTATTGCTCAGGACGGAAGGCATAGAGGCGAGCGAGATGGAGGGAATAGCAATAGAGGTCGCGGCGAAAGTAGGGGGCAGCGTATGCAGAACGACAGAGGTTCTTTTGATAGAGGAAACGACAGAGTTGCCGTAAATAGAGAAAGAGGAGGCGACCGTGGTGGTTTCGGAGATAGAACAAGAGGTGAAAGCAGAGAAACCCGAATGGAAACGCCAAGATACGAAAGCCGTGGGTCTTTCCCTGATAGAAGTGGTAGTGATAGAATGCCTAGCGATAACCGTACTGATAACAGACGACCAGAAATGGACAGACCAAATGGTGAGCGAAGTGGTAGTGATAGAATGCCTAGCGACAACCGTACTGATAACAGACGACCAGAAATGGACAGACCAAATGGTGAGCGAAGTGGTAGTGATAGAATGCCTAACGATAACCGTATTGATAACAGACGACCAGAAATGGACAGACCAAATGGTGAGCGAAGTGGTAGTGATAGAATGCCTAACGATAACCGTATTGATAACAGACGACCAGAAATGGACAGACCAAATGGCGATAGGGGTGGAAGACCAGATAATAACGATAGAAACGGAGTTTATAACAGCAGGGGAGGTAGAGATAACGCTGTAATTTACGGTGATAGAAACCGTGGTTATGATAGAGGCAGATATGATGGTAGAAGATATGATAACAGGGCTTATGATAGCCGTAGATATGATAACAGATACGGTAACAGAAATAGCCCAAGCTGGAGATACTGGAATTTACCCCGCCATAATTCAGTAATAAGAGTATTGCCAACATCTTGTGTACCAGTTTATTATGGAGGCATTAACTATCGTTATTATAATGGTATTTATTATCGTCCTTATCGTGATACCTATGTAGTGGCATATCCTCCAATTGGATTAAGAATAAGAATCTTGCCATTCGATTGCCAAGTATATACTTTCTTTGGGCGGCCATACCATTATTATAATGGGTCTTATTACAGACCTATCGGCGACGAATACGAAGTAGTACCGCCGCCAGTGGGTGCTCTTGTAGAAAGTATTCCTGATGGATACGAGCAGTTAATTATTGACGGAGAAACCTATTACATAGTTGATGGAGTTCAATATCGGGCCGTAATTCAGGATGGAGAAATCTGGTATGAGGTAATAAAAATTAACTATTAATATTGAGCCTTACAGAATAGGGGTATATCAGCCGATATATCCCTATTTTTTTATCCATGGGGCCAGCACAGTTAACCAACCTTTTTTAATTTTCCGATAATCTTCAATGCAGCGGTAGGTTATTTCATCAGGTAACATTTTCTTGCGTATCAACGCATTATGTTGGTCAGGATTAGAGCCATAGAGCATACACAAAATATGATAAAATCTTTGATGGTCGAGCGAGTGTTCATCCCAAAGGTCAAGATTTTTTAATTGTGTATTCTGGAACGACTCACCCATTAAATAAAAAGCAATTGCTCCATCCAGCACAGCTAATGCCCCTTTTTTGCTGCCATCAGCCAGCAGGAAAATCGAAAAATTATCAACCGTATCTTCTTCTTTCCCAGTTACAGGCAAGTCCATTAAATCAATGAGGGCATGACCCATTTCATGATAAAAAATAAAAAGTGTTGAGTTAATAACCATTTCTCTTAACTGTGCCGGATTCTGCGTTTTAGCTTTAAATAATGTGTACAAATAAGTAACCATCTCATAGCAAATGGTAACCTTCTTGGTATGGGCATCATAAAAAGCATTATTTCTATGGCACTCGTCAAAAGTAATGTAGAGGTCTTCAGGTAAAGCCAGATACCCGTTTACATCTTTCGCAATAGCTTCAAGAATACCGGTATTCTTGATAGCTTCCTGAAAATCTCGGAAACTTGAATCTTTAATGTTGTTATTCCAAACCACCTTAACATCTCCGTAATCAGGCATTTGTGCCTGTTGCGCATAGTTGAGGCAATAACAGCAACATAAAAAACTGATAATCAAATATCGCATAAACATATTTTTAGCCTTATTCTATTAGGCTTATATTTTATATTCATTGGAGGTAATACTGTAAATGGTTTAAAAAATTGTTCATGATAACACATACTTATTATTACCCAATGGTTTTGCTAATATAATGTTTAATACAAAACGTAAAATTGACCCAAACTTGTCATTTGAATAATACTACACTGGAACAATAAAAAAGCCATTGAAAAGGTTCTTGATAAACATGAAATTTAAGATTAATTAAGAAACTGGAAAATAGCCTAAGGGAATTTTTTTCCTGAAAGAAAATGTTTTAAAGAAGAAGTATGGCTTATATAAAACTTTTATCAAATCAATGAATGGAACAAAGCTAATAAAGGTATCAGCTATTATTAAGCTATTTTTAGTAGTGGCAGTTTTTATGATGGGATGCCAGAACAAATCCAAACAAAAAAATACAACTATGCAAGCCGAAGAAATTAAAAAGGAGAATCCCTATTATTCATTAACAGACACCACCCCATTGCACGTGAGCGATGCAGAATGGAAAAAAGTATTAACGCCCGATGTCTACGCCATTATGCGCGAAAAAGACACCGAACGTGCTTTTACTGGTAAATACTGGAACTTTAAAGGTATTGGTACTTATCATTGTGCTTCGTGTGGAAACAAACTTTTTCGTTCTGATGCTAAATTTGCCAGTATGTGTGGTTGGCCGAGCTTTTTTGAACAGGAAAATAAAAATAGTGTAGTGTATCAGGAAGACCACTCGCACGGAATGCACCGGATTGAAGCCCTATGTGGGCGTTGTGGGGGGCATTTGGGGCATCTGTTCGACGATGGCCCTGCACCAACTCATAAACGTTACTGCATGAACTCCATTGCCCTTGATTTTATTCCTGATGATAAAACACAATTGTAATAGTTCTTGATGGAATAACAGTAGTATCCAACATACAAAGGCTTTTCTGTAAGGAAAGCCTTTATTATATTTACCTGCATGAGGCATTTACAAACAGGGCAATTTCATGGGCAAACTAACCAGACGGTTCAGCTAGACGGGCTGACCCTTACTGATACTGAATACACCCAGCCTAAGGTTGATTGGCATTATCATGAAAATGCTTACTTTACTTTTATTTTACAGGGGAAAGTAATTGAAGGCAATAAAAAAGAAGTATATAGTTGCCAAGCCGGAAGCCTGCTGTTTCATAACTGGCAGGAACCTCATTATAATATTAAACCCGAAGGCTTTACCCGTGGGTTTCATCTTGAATTGCATCCCGATTGGTTTCATCAACAGGATTTCGACTTACGAAATCTTACAGGTAGTATTAACATTGCTAACCCTGAACCCAAGTTTCTTTTATATAAAATTTTCAGAGAAACCAAGCTGAACGATAGCACCACTAATTTATCAGTACAAAGTATTCTGCTGCAGCTTCTGAATAAAATGTTGTATGAAGAAAAAAGCAAGCTATACAACAAACCCGTTTGGGTAAAAGAAATTAAAGAACTGCTTCATGAAAAGTTTACCGAGAAAATAAGCCTAACTGAATTGTCTGTTGAATTAGGCATTCATCCAGTTCACCTTTCAAGAGATTTTCCAAGATACTTTAACTGTACTCTGGGCGAATACATCAGAAAATTAAAAGTTGAAAAAGCACTCTCACTTTTGGCTCAAACGCAGAAATCGTTATCCGATATTACATTTGAATGTGGATTTTCCGACCAAAGTCATTTTATACGGTGTTTCAGGGCCGTTAATGCAATAAGCCCTTTGCAGCATCGAAGAATTATTTTCAAACAAAATCTCGAATGTTAATTCTATTCTATTTTTAAATTTTCTGGATTCTTAATTTTGAGCTTTTAAATGAAAAATAATGAAAAAGCTCATTCAAATTCTCACTTTAGCTAGTATAGGCTATTATACGCCTGCTTATGGTCAGGTTAATGACTTGGTCCAAACCGATGGTATCACCAGCCCTTTGCATCAGGCAAATGTAGGGCGTATTACTTTTATGAATGGAAATATACCTCTGGCACAATACAAAGAGAGCGACTTCCTGACAAGTTTTGAGTTAAAGCCTGTTTCTGATTTGAATATCAGACCTTTCATGGCCAATTCTATTACAAATTACCTACACGCACTTGCCCCCGACCTAACAGCCACAGAGCTTACGAAAAAAGGCAATTACCAGTTTGCTTTCTATGTAGATGGTAAGTTTATTTATAAAGAAAACGTGCATCCGGGTGCTGGGCTTAACAAAAATACTACCACAACTTTTCGGGTGCCATTTACTAACTCGACGGGTGAAGACTGGTGGGCGATTTATCTCTGGAACAGATTTATGCTTAATGGAGGAGAAACAGCCCTAAATGAAGGAACACACATGCTGAAAGTGGAGATGAGGCCCTATTTGCAACTGCAAGATTTAAGAATAGGCGACATCATAGCACAGGGAGAAATAAAACTGATTATTAAAAAGCCTGAAATTAAGCCAGAGCAAATAAATGTACAGCCAATTTTGTCTGGTTCGGGGTGGGAAGTTTCTAAAGCAACGTTTGATATAAATAAAATCGAAGAACTAAATAAACTAATAGCACTTAATAAGTTTAAAGAGATTACTAGTATTGTGGTAATCAAAGATGGTAAACTGTTGCTGGAAGAATATTTTAATAACACAAATAGAAACACCTTGCTCGATACACGTTCCGTAGGGAAATCTTTTACGTCGGCAATGATGGGTATCGCCATTAAAGAAGGGTATATAAAAAATGAAAACCAAACCCTTGAAGAGTTTTACGACCTGCAACAATTTGCGCATGATAGCCCCGCAAAGCACACTATTAAAATAAAAGACCTGATGACGATGAGTTCGGCTTTTAATGGCTCTGATGATGACAGTGATTCTCCGGGTAATGAAGAAAATATGTACCCTACAAGCAACTGGGTAAAATTTACTTTGGATTTACCAGTCGATTCCACAAAAACGAATGGCCGGAAATGGAATTACTTTACAGCTGGGGTAATGTTATTAGGCGATGTGCTGAATAAATCAGTACCTGAAAGTCTGGAAAAATACGCAACCAAAAAACTATTTACCCCTCTAGGCATTACTAAATATGAGTGGCAGTATACACCTCAGAAAGTAGTAAGTACTGCCGGAGGGCTGCGGATGTCGGCATTAGACTTTGCTAAATTCGGGCAACTCTATCAGAATAAAGGTATATGGCAGAATCAGCAGATTTTACCCGCTAGCTGGGTACAGAAAACATTTACTAAATATTTGCCTATTCCTGGCCGTAACAATGAGTTTTATGGTTACTTATTTTGGAATAAAACCTTTATTGTAGACAATAAAGCCTATGAAACATTTTATTGCGCAGGTAATGGCGGAAACAAAATATATATCTTTAAAGATATTCCGTTAACTGTGGTTGTTACAGCAAAAGCCTATAACAGACCTTACGCACACCCACAGGTAGATAAAATCATGCAGGAGTATATATTGCCAGCAGTAATAAAATAACATTTTGTAACTGTTTTGTCAAGCTCCAGAAAGATTGATTAGCTTTGTGTGTTTTCCAGAAAACCTATGAAAAAAATAATCTTTTGTATGTTAGTCGCCATGGGAGGGTATACAACTACACTGGCACAGATAAACTTTGTTAAAGGCAGTAGTATGTCGCAAGTACTGGCAGAAGCACAGAAAAACAAAAAAATAATATTTATTGATGTGTACGCTACTTGGTGTGGGCCTTGTAAATGGATGGATGAGCATACTTTTCTGGACAAGAAAGTAGCCGAAGTTTACAATAAACGTTTCATTAATTTCAAAGTCGATGGAGATACCGCCGAAGGGGGCGTGGTACGAAACCTATATAAAGTAGGAGCGTATCCAACCTATTTGTTCGTTACGCCTGACGGGAAGGCTCTCCATCGAATTGAAGGCATCATGATGCCTGAAACGTTTATTGATGAAGCAAACTTTGTATTAAAAAAGGCCGATGAGCACTAAACTAAATCTTCAAAACGCTCAAGCATAAGAATAGAGGCTTGAGGTAAGATAACGTATTTCTCATCTTCATACATTACCTCAATGGCGTGTCGTTGTAAATATATAGCCAAGTCGCCTTCTTGTGCCTGTAAGGGCATATATTTTACTTTTTCTTCCGTTTCTTTCCATGGTTCGTCTTCGGTTTGTTGCGGAAGCGGATACCCCGGCCCAACTTTTATAATATAACCGCTTTGTACTTCTTCTTTTTCGGTTACGGTAGGCGGTAGGTATAAACCGGTAGTTGTTTTATCTGAGGGGTTTTTAGGCTTTATTAATACTTTGTCGCCTACTATAATAAGTCTTTTAAGTTTATTATCTGCTGTTACACCGAGCATAACTAAAAAATATGGATTACAAAATTATTGGAAAATACTACCAATCACTTGCTTAATAGCAAATAATGCAAGGACATTTACTAAATGCCCTTGCATTATAAATAAATTTAAGTGTCTATTAGTTCAATCAGAACAACGCTTTTATATTTTTATTTAAGAAACTGATACACCATAAAAGCTGCAACATAAGCAAGAACCGACATATAAGCCAACTGAATAACTGGCCATTTCCATCCTTTGGTTTCGCGGTAAACAGTAGCTATGGTACTCATGCACATCATGGCAAATACATAAAAAATCAATAATGAAAAAGATGTAGCTACCGAAAACGTCGGCTTACCAGTTTGTGCATTTATTTCATTCCTCAGGCGTTGTTTGATAGTTGTTTCATCTTCAGGGTCAGCACCAATGCTATAAATGGTAGATACAGTTCCTACAA
Source organism: Emticicia sp. 17c (assembly GCF_037153985.1). Lineage (NCBI taxonomy): Bacteria > Pseudomonadati > Bacteroidota > Cytophagia > Cytophagales > Leadbetterellaceae > Emticicia > Emticicia sp. 17c. Next base: position 985,458 of record NZ_JBBAYI010000001.1, on the reverse strand, counting down.
ATACTTCACGGGCTGCAAATGAAGTAATAAGCGCAATACCAATTTTCCAGTCATATCCTAAAGGTTCAATTACAGGCTCAATAAATTTGCCAAAATGCCCTGCGTACGAATGTTCAAGTTTTACGGAGGCAATTTTTGAGGCTAATTCTTCTTTTGTCGCTGTCGGATTCGTTCTTGTTACTTGCTTTTCAGCTTCATCCATTTCATTACCGGGCCCATAAGAAGCCAACACCCATAGCACTATTGAAATAGCCACAATTACTTTTCCGGCTTCAAAAACAAATGTTTTTACTTTTTCCAGAATCATGAAACCTACTTGTTTCCAGCGGGGCATTTTATAAGTAGGAAGCTCCATAATAAAATAACTGCGCTCTTTCGATTTCAGGATAAGTTTCATTAACCAGCCTGCTATCAGAGCTGAGAAAAAACCTAAGAGATAAAGCCCCATCAAGGCAATTCCTTGCATATTGAAAATACCCAACACTTTTGAGTCAGGTACAACCAATGCTATCAGAATGGTATAAATAGGAAGCCTTGCCGAGCAACTCATTAAGGGGGTAACCATTATTGTAATGAGGCGGTCTTTCCAGCTACCAATAGTACGTGCCGACATGATAGCGGGTACAGCACAAGCCATGCTCGAAATTAACGGCACTACCGATTTACCACTCATTCCAAAACGCCTGATTAGTTTATCCATTAACACAACTACGCGTGCCATATATCCTGACTCTTCCAGAATAGATATAAAAGCAAATAAGAACGCAATCTGAGGAATAAATATAATAACACCACCGATTCCGGCTATAAGCCCATCGGTAAGCAGGCTTACTAACGCACTTTCGGGAAGAACCGACTTTAACCAGTCATTCAGGCTGGCTACCGACTGGTCAATCAGGTCCATCGGATATTCTGCAAAAGAAAAAACAGACTGGAATATTAAAAACAGAATACCCAAAAAAATGGCATAGCCCCATATCCGATGTAACAGAATTTTATCGAGTTTTTCAGAAATGGTTTCTTTTTTTATACCCGTTTCATGAACTACTTGTGTGAGTGTATCGCTGATATCATGGTAGCGGCTGATAGTTTCAGAAGACTGAAACGAATCAGGGTTGAAATCATATTTTTCAATAATGGCCTGTAAATCTTTCTGAGCAGCATCTCCCAGAAACGTCATTTTGTGCGATTGCGCCGCATACTGCAATGCCAGATACCGGTTTGAAATATTATATTTCTTGCGTACTTCTGAGGCTATGGTTTCTGAGGTATTATCAAAAATAGTGGGGTTAATGTGTGTCTTTTTTAAATCAAGCTGATTCAGAATAGTATATTTCAGCCCTTCGATACCAATACCCTCGCGGGCATTTAGTTCTACTACGGGTACGCCTAAAATCTTTGATAGCTTACCACTATTAATCGAAAGCCCCATTTCTTCCGCTACATCGAGCATATTCAAGGCCAGAATGGTCGGAATCCCCAAATCGCTTACCTGCTCAAAAAGAAGCATATTCCGTTTAAGGTTTGAGGCATCTGCCACAACAACGGCTAGGTCGGGGTATTCGGGGTTTTGAGGGTTTGCCAATACTTCTAACACTACTTGTTCGTCTAACGAATTAGGGTATATGCTGTAAGTACCGGGCAAATCAAGGATTTCGATATCAGTTTTAGCATCTAGTCGACAAAAACCCACTTTTTTATCAACAGTAACACCGGGGAAATTACCAATTTTCTGTCTGAGTCCGGTTAATTGGTTAAACAGAGAAGACTTGCCTGCATTAGGGTTGCCAAGAAGTGCTATTATTTTTTTTTCTTTCACTTTACTATCCAGAATTTAATCAATCGGGTTTGTTTACTAAACCTGACTGGGCTTTAACACAATAGTTGCTGCTTCTCTTTTCCGTAAAGAGAGATGATAACCTGCCACTGTTATTCCAACAGGGCAACCTAATGGAGCAATAAAATCTAATGTGACTTCGGTTCCTGGTAAACAACCCATTTCTAATAATTTCAAAGACATTGATACATCTTTAAAATTATTTATGATTCCTTTTTCTCCAATGTTTAGGTCTGCTACGGTCTTTTCGGGAAATTTTACCACGCTTATTTAGAATAGTTTTAAATAGAACGCAAGTTTAACAGTTTTTGTTCGTAAATAAAAAAGATTTTCTTACTAACTTCTTTTTATAAAAATAAAACCTGCATTTAAGCCCAATAACAAGAATATTTTGTGATTTGCAGAAAGTAAAATCGATGAAAAAAAGAATCAAAATCATAAAATCCTAAACATTTGCATACTACCTTTGTAGCACGATAGTAAGTCTTTTAATTATCGGAGGTAGTACATGCAAGAAATCAGAGCACTTATTGAAAAGGAAATCCGGTTGGAGTGGCGACAGAAATATGCCTTAAATGGTATGCTTCTTTATATCATTAGTACGGTCTTTGTATGTTACATGAGTTTCCTTAAAGTTAAAACTATTGACCCCATTACTTGGAATACGTTATTCTGGATAATTCTGCTTTTTACGGCTGTTAATTCTATTACCAAAAGTTTCACGCAGGAAGGGGCAGGGCGTCAGTTGTATTATTATACATTGGCAAGCCCGCAGGGAATTATCTTGTCGAAGATAATTTACAATACCATTCTGATGATTGTGCTGGCACTGGTTGGTTTTCTGATTTATGTTACAATGTTGGGCAACCCCGTAAGTAACATGGGTATGTATATTGTCAGTATTATATTAGGGGCGATAGGTTTTGCTACAACCCTAACAATGGTGGCAGGCATTGCTTCTAAAGCCGAAAACACGTCAACTTTGATGGCAATTCTGAGCTTCCCGATTATTTTACCAATGTTACTAATGGTAATAAAGTTATCTAAAAATGCTATGGATGGCTTAGGCTGGAATACCAGTACCGACGAAATAGCAACCTTGTTGGGTATTGACGCTATCGTGCTAAGTATTAGTTATCTGCTTTTTCCTTATTTATGGAGGAGTTAAGCTATTGAAAAACTGTTTTTTATAAATATGAAACAAACTTGGTGGAAAATTCTTTGTGTAGTAATTTTACTTTACACAATTATACAAGGGTTAGCAGGCGTAATTCCTCGCCAGCCTATCCTGAACGAAACCCTACGTAATGTGTATTTTCATGTGCCTTTGTGGTTTGGTATGATGACACTCATGATTGCTTCTGCATGGTTTGCTATCAAGTACCTCAGAGAAGGAAAAGCAGAGTATGATGAGTATTCATCCGAATTTGCCAATACTGCTATGCTTTATGGCGTATTAGGTTTTGTAACGGGTGCTGTATGGGGTAAATATACTTGGGGTGACCCTCTACCGAAAGACCCTAAGTTAATAGCCGTAGAGGTAGGCTTATTAATTTATGCGGCCTATTTTATTTTGCGTAGTTCGTTCGAAGACGAGCAAAAGAAAGGCCGTTTGTCGGCTGTGTACAATATTTTTGCCTTTGCTGCCTTTATGCCTTTAGTATGGATTTTACCACGCCTGACAGACTCGCTGCATCCGGGTAATGGCGGTAACCCTGCTTTTGGTAAATACGATATGGATAACCATGTAAGAATGGTATTTTACCCTGCTATTATCGGCTGGACGCTTCTGGGGGTTTGGATAACGAGCTTAAGAATCAGATTGAGAATTATAAAACGTTTGAAAGCACAATAAAACAAAGTATTATTTGAAATTTAGTTAAAACATAGCATATATGAAGAAAATATTATATCTGGTAATAGTAAACTTGCTGTTGATTTCAACCAATATTTATGCACAAAAAGACCAAGAAACAGCAGATACTACACTCTCAAAAGTAGCAGGTAATGATAAAGCAGCAACAGATACAACTAATAAAAATGAAGTTGTAGCAATGAAAGCTGATAGTGATTATGTAGAAATGGCCGATAAAATGCGTACCGATGGTAAAATATGGGTAGTTATAGCTGTAATTACAGTAGTTTTTGTGGGAATCATTGCATATTTAGTTTTGTTAGATAGAAAGATTAGTAAAATAGAAAAAGGTTTATGAAAAAATCACATATTATAGCATTGGGAGTAATTGCCATAGCCGTAGGAATCATTATCTCAACGGTTGGAGATGCCAGTACGTATGTTAGCTTTAGCGAGGCTGAAGAAATAGCGAAAGAAGGTAGCAGCAAATCGATTCACGTAGTAGGTTCACTGAAAAAGGATAATCAGGGTAATATTGTAGGCATGATTTATGACCCAGTAACTGACCCTAACAGTTTTCAGTTTACAATGATTGACTCTTTGCACCGCGAAGAACGCGTTATTTATAACCAGCCCAAACCGCAAGATTTAGATAAGTCAGAAAAAGTGGTAGTTGTGGGTAGTATGGATTTGAAAAATAAAGTTTTTCGGGCAGAACAAATTCTGTTGAAATGTCCATCAAAATACAATAACAATAATCTTGAAGCTGAAGAAAGCAAACCAGCAGTTTCGATGAAAAATCAGTAATAACAATGATTATCTTATTTGATGGTGTTTGTAACTTCTGTAATGCCACTATCAATTTTCTGATTGACAGAGATAAAAAAGGCGTTTTTAAATTTGCTGCTTTGCAGTCAGAGGCAGGAAAAACAGTTTTGACGAAACATAACATAGTATCGCTGACTGATTTTGATAGTGTGATGCTAGAAAAAGATGGAAAGTTGTATCAGAAATCGGATGCTGCGCTCGAAATAGCACGCCAGATGGACGGCCTCTGGAAAATCTTATACGTGTTCAGGATAGTGCCGAAATTTATCCGCGATTTTTTCTATGATTTAGTCGCTAAAAACCGTTACAGGTTTATGGGTAAAAGAGATGCCTGCCGAATACCAACACCAGAGTTAAGAGCGAGGTTTTTATAAATATGAGTCATCCCGACTTTAAGGATGCTAATTAAAAAAAGAGCCTTCTGGTTAAATTTGTGAATCACTGCAAACACAATTTTACCAGAAGGTCTTTTTTATGTTTACAGTAATATCAAAAACTAAGCATACAAGTAATAACACTGGTGACTTTCTTCTAATACAATCTGTTCAATATCTTCAAGGAGTTCTAACAAGGCTTTTTAACCAGAAAGATAAACATCTAAGCCGTACTTTTTTTGATTTATTTATGGCTATGGCTATACTGGTGTTTTGTAATCAGAAAATGGGCTTATTATTAAGTGAGGTAGGAGCTTATATGTGTGGTTTGGCCCATACCCAGTAGGAACTAAACGCATCAGCAATCTACTTCGGAGTAAAAAATGGGAAAGTTGAGGTAAACTAATGGCTATTGTTACCTTAGTTTACGATTTTCTACTCTTGGTGATTCGAAATAGGAGTAGTTTTATTGCTAAGTTACTCAAAAAGTGGTGTTATAGAACAGTAAATCGGTACCGAATGGCTTCGGTACCGATTTACTGACTAAGATTAGCCATCTCCAATTGCTGGAATGCCTTAATTCATTTAAGCATCATCCAAAATTCGGGATAACTCATGTTTATCGGAATTTTCAGAGTATCTTATCTGATGATACTAAATAAGCGGCTCCATCTGATTTTATTAAGGAAACTACCCTCACTATCAATCGACATCCAGATAAATACTGCTTTACCTACGATGTGGTCTTCGGGTACAAAACCCCAACCTCTCGAATCGTCTGATTCATATCTGTTATCACCCATCATAAAGTAATAGTTCTGTTTGAACGTATAAGAAGTAATAGGTTTGCCGTCGATAAGTATTTTGCCGTTTTCGTATTTAGCATTTTCGTTATGGTCAAAAACCGTAATTACACCCCAATAAGTTGCTATGTTTTTCTCGTCCAGTGTAATTGTCATTCCTTTTTTAGGAACTAGCAATGGTCCATAGTTATCGAAATTCCACGGAAACAATTTCGCGTTATGTGGAAACGGCTCCTGATTTGAACGATAGTCAATATCTCCTTTAGCTATGGTTTTAGGCGTAATACCTTTAATGAAATCAATTTTCTTTAACTCTTCAATTACGGCACTTGTGGCTTCAATCAGGTAAATGTATTTTCCATCACTAGTGTCGCTGCCTTTTAGCGTAATATCATATTTAGTAAAAAACTTAGGATTGATGTCGGTATCTGCTGTAATCAGATATTGCATTTGTGAACCGGCAGGGTTATCAAATTTTTTGTTATTAACAAACACCTGTCCTTCTCTTACTTCTACAACATCGCCACCGATACCAATACAACGTTTAATATAATTAGTACGTAAATCAACAGGGTATTCGTCATAGCCACCGTGCCCATCTGGAGGTCTGGAAGGGCAACCCGGATAATTGAACACTACAACATCGCCATTTTTTACGGAAGTAAAACCGGGTAATCTATATTGTGGAAGCTGAATCCAGTCAAGGTATGAAGGAATATCAGTAAACCACACTTTCTGGTGTGTTAAAGGTAGTTGTAAAATTGTTTTTGGTGTTCTGGTTCCGTAATGTAGTTTACTTACAAAAAGGAAGTCATTGACCAATAAACTTTTTTCCATCGAACCTGTTGGAATGGTATAAGCCTCAAGAAATAACCATCTGATAAGGGTTGCTGCTACCACAGCAAATAAGATGGAGTCAAACCATTCTCTCAGGGCTGATTTTTTCTTCACAGGTTTTGTTGCTGCTTGCGTTTGTACTTCTGCCATATAATAAGCTCTTGAATAGAGATTTTTAATTTAATGATTATAGTTGTTAGTATATTGTAAAAGTGATAGGAAAAGTTTTAAAAACCTAGCATATCTTTCATACCGAAAATACCTGTTTTACCATAAATCCACTCGGCGGCAATTACTGCACCTAAGGCAAAGCCGTTACGGCTATGGGCAATATGTTTGATTTCGAGTTGGTCAACGTCTGAAATATACTTTATTTCGTGTGTGCCTGGTACTTTTCCTTCTCTTGACGACCATATAGGCACTTCGTTTTCGGCGGCAATCTGGTTATTAACCCATTTGTCTTTACTTGCCAGATTTTCGATGATTCCTTCGGCTAGTGTAATGGCTGTTCCGCTTGGGCTATCTTTTTTTTCAGTATGGTGTATTTCATTGCTTGAAACCTTATACTCGGTTGTGTAAGGGTTCATGAGGCGAGCTAATGTTTTATTAAGTTCAAAAAAAAGATTTACACCAATGCTATAATTGGAAGCATAGAAAAAAGCTCCTTTGTTTTCGAGGCAAAGTTTTTCTATTTCATGTTTATGTTGAAGCCAGCCAGTGGTGCCTGAAACCGTTGGTAAACCAAATTCCATACAGAATTTAAGATTTCCGTAGGCAGATTCAGGAGAACTGAACTCAATAACCGCATCGGTGTTGTCAGGGCTTAACGACAATAAATCAGCACGATTGCTGATGTCTATTCTGGCAGAAATTTCATGACCTCTCTGTAAAGCAATCTGTTCAATTACTTTACCCATTTTACCATATCCTAATAGTGCTATGCGCATACAAATAATTCTTACTTAATTATAAATTAAAATTTCAAGGTAATTTTTGCTCCCATATTCATGCCATACATACTTGGCTGGATATTCGGCTCAAATTTAAGAGAGATATCATCACTCATATCAAAATTTTTAAGATGGGCCGATACATTGGCCTGTACAGCCTGTAAAGCCCAACCCACAGCAAACAAAATAACCGATAAATCTCTGTACCTTCTAAAACTATTAACGGCGGGTTCAATCTGGGCTTTAGTAAAAGGCCCTATGATATTGCCTGTTTTTTTGTTAAATAAACCCGAAATTTCTTCAACTTCAATTTCGGTCTTCTTTTCGTAAATAATTTGCTGCAAATAATGTTTGTAATACCAATATCTGTCGTTAGCAAACCAGTAAGCGTATACTCCTCCAGTAGCAGCCGTATAAATAATCGGAATTACCCAGTATTCTTTATTTGTAGCTTGCCCCCAGCCGGGTAGTACCAAAGAACGGATGAGTGCTTTTCGGGCTGGATTAGCTTTTCGGATGGAATCTGCTTTTAAAAATCTTTTAACGAAACTAATTTTTTTTGATGAATCAGGCACTAATACTGTGATGGAGTCAACTTCTGTAAGATTATTTTTGACAGTATCAGGTTTTTGAGCAAAAGAAATATTTGTTATCAGTAAAAGCCAGACCAACTTACGAACCATATTCTGAAAATTTAATTGATGCAAAGAGACAAAAATAGGCTCTCGTATTTCTTCTCACAATTCTTTAACAATTTTTATGACTTAGTCCTGATTAACCTTTATTGAATTCAAGATTTTATCGAGTTCGTCTTTTGATGAAAACGGAATCTTGATTTCTCCTTTATGTTTTTCGTCGGCGCGTATCAATACTTTTGTGCCGAAATACCCTTGAAGCCTGAATTGTAACGAAGAAATCTCCTGTTTTATTGAAGTCTGGCGTTTACCTTTACCTTCTTCCGGCATCATCAGGGCCAGTCTTCTTACTTCATCTTCAATCTTACGCACCGACCAGTTTTCTTCAATTACTTTGGTAAAAAGTTTTATTTGTGTTTCGTGGTTATCGATATTAATTAAGGCACGAGCGTGGCCCATCGAAATTTCGTTGTCACGAACAGCCGCCTGAATCACGTCAGGAAGTTTCAGAAGGCGTAAATAATTATTTACTGTTGTGCGGTTTTTTCCGACTCTGTCGCCCAGTTCTTCTTGTTTTAGTTGAAATTCACTTAAGAGCCTATGGTAACTCAGGGCAATTTCGATGGCATTCAGGTTTTCACGCTGAATATTTTCGATGAGTGCCATTTCGAGCATCTGTTGGTCGTCGGCAGTACGAATATAAGCAGGTATCTTGGTTAAACCTGCCAGTTTTGAAGCCTGCAAACGGCGTTCGCCTGAAATTAACTGATATTTACCGGGGCTAGCCTCTTTTACTGTAATAGGTTGAATAATACCCAGTACTTTAATTGACTCAGCTAATTCTTGTAGTGCTTCTTGGTCAAAATGGGTACGAGGTTGGAAAGGGTTAGTCTCAACCGAATCAATCATTATCTCATGCATGGAACTGATAGCTTCCAGCCTACGAGGAATTGGAGTTTCGGCAACATTCCCAGAGTCTGAAAGCAACGCACCCAAACCTCTACCAAGTCCGGTCATACTTTTCTTTGTGTTGACTATTTTTGTTTCCATATTTTTTAATGTTAAATGAAAACCTGATTAGGGCATCAGTTTCCCACGTACATTTATTTTAACTCTTCAACGAAAATCAGTTTTCTAATACAAGTTTTCCATTTTTTATCAGAATCTCACGAGCAAGATTCAGGTAACTTATGGCTCCTTTGCTTTCAGCATCCTGCGCAATAGCAGGAACGCCATAACTTGGCGACTCAGAAAGACGGATGTTTCTCGGAATGAGTGTCTGAAAAACCATATTTCTGAAATGCGTTGTTACTTCATGCACGACCTGATTAGATAAACGTACGCGTAAATCGTACATAGTTAATAAAATACCTTCAATAGTCAGTGCCGGATTAAGGCGTTGCTGAATAATCTTGATGGTATTTAATAGTTTTCCTAACCCCTCCAGCGCGAAGTATTCGCATTGTACAGGCACAATTACTGAGTCAGCAGCCGTAAGGCTATTAATCACAATTAACCCTAATGAAGGTGAGCAGTCAATAATGATGAAGTCATACATGTCTTTCACATCCATTAACGACTCTTTCATTTTTTCTTCTCTTTTAGGCAGGTTAATCATTTCAATTTCTGCTCCTACAAGGTCAATATGAGAAGGTAATAAATCGAGGTTAGGGAAATCGGTTTCTATGATAACATCACGCGGGCGGATATTATCGACCATACATTCATAAATACTGTTTTCCACTTCCTTAGGATTAAAGCCTAGCCCTGAAGTGGCATTGGCTTGTGGGTCAGCATCAATAATGAGCGTACGGAATTCCAGCGCAGCTAAACTGGCTGCTAAATTTATTGTAGTGGTTGTTTTACCTACGCCTCCCTTCTGGTTGGCTATTGCTATTATTTTTCCCATTGCTTGTGGTTAGAGAAAATTACTGTGTCAAATATCAGACTTTTAATATTAAGAAACAATTAAATGTTCCACGGAGTGGAAAAAATGTTCCACGATGTGGATAAGATTGTGGAATAAAACGACGTTCAGGTGCTTTGAGCAGGCAGTCTGAAATAATAAAAGCTAGCTGATAACGGCTCTAAAGATAAATAAAAACCCCAGTAACTAAAATAGCTGATGGATGAAGTCTGAAAAAATTACCTTCATCTATTGATTTAGTTATAGTTTGGGGTATTATCTTTGCCTCATGCGTTATTTATTAGAGTGTTCTTACAAAGGAACTGTTTTTCATGGCTGGCAGATTCAGGAAAATGCACCAACGGTGCAGGGGTATATTGAGCAGGCATTGACAACCGTGCTGCGGCAACCCATGCAAATTGTAGGAAGTAGCAGAACCGATGCAGGTGTGCACGCGTACCAGCAATTTGCTCATTTCGATGTAGCTGAGCCTTTAAAAAATGTGGATAAAATTGTGTACGCGGTGAATGGTGTTTTACCTAAAGATATTGCTGTTAGGCAGATTGTAGAGGTAGCAGATGATTTTCATTCAAGGTTTGATGCCACTTTTAGAAGATATACGTATCGGATAACTCCGGTGAAATCACCGTTCTGGCAAGAGTTTTCTTACTTTTATAGAGCCAGTCTGGACATTGACCTGATGAACAGGGCAGGAGAGCTTATGAAGAAACATATAGATTTTCAGTGTTTTAGTAAAGTTCATACAGATGTAGCCACTTTTAACTGTAAAATTGAATGGGCTTACTGGGAACAGGACGGCCAGTTTTCACTGTTTCATATCAAGGCCGACAGGTTTTTAAGAGGCATGGTAAGGGCTATTGTGGGAACAATGCTGGAAGTGGGTACAGGGAAACTGAGCCTTGAAGGTTTTGAAGAAATTATTTTAGCCAAGAACAGACAAAAAGCTGGTAGGGCTGTTCCGGCTGAAGGGCTTACGTTAGTTGAAGTGGGGTATGCCTGAAATAAACTAAGGTAGCTACTACCCGTAACGGAATGCCATTCCGTGATACGTAAAAAATAAAACAAATGAGAATAAGCATCGAAAAAATAGCTACGGCACAAGATTTAGAAGAGGTAAAGAACCTTTTCAGAGAGTATGCGAGGTTTCTGCAAGTAGACCTCTGCTTTCAGAATTTTGAAGAAGAACTAGCCAAGCTACCAGCTAAATATGCCGAGCCGGAAGGAGCCATTTTTTTAGCCAGAGTAGATGGAGCCAGTGCTGGTTGTGTAGCTTTATGGAAGTTAGAAGAAGGTGTTTGTGAAATGAAACGATTATATGTGAAACCCGCGTATCAGGGCATAGGTTTAGGTAAAAAATTAGCTTTAGTTATTATAAATGAGGCCAAAAGCAAAGGCTACAAAACGATGAAGCTAGATACCCTCAGAAGACTTGAATCGGCAAATAAACTCTATAAAACGCTACAATTTGTAGAAACTATACCTTATAACTACAATCCTGAAAGCGATGTGGCATATTTTGAAAAAGAATTAGTTGAATGGCAAGCATAGGAAAAGATATAACAGAAGCAGTCAGATTTCTGAACGAAGGAGAGGTGATTGGAATCCCGACAGAAACAGTTTATGGCTTGGCAGGTAATGCCCTAAATACCGAGGCAGCAGCGAAAATATTTGAAGTAAAAAACCGCCCTACTTTTGACCCCCTCATTATACATACCTCAGGCATTGAGCGTTTTAAGGTTTATGTAAGTGAAATACCCGACAACGCCTATGCTTTGGCAGAGAAATTTATGCCGGGCCCGCTGACTTTGCTACTACCCAGAAAAGATAATATACCTGATTTGGTCACCTCTGGACTAGAGAGGGTAGCCATAAGAATACCTCAGCACCCTTTAACATTAGAGCTACTCAGAAACTTGGATTTTCCACTCGCTGCGCCCAGTGCCAACCCTTTTGGTTATATTTCGCCTACCAGTGCAGCACATGTGAATAACCAATTAGGAAATAAAATACCTTATATACTTGATGGAGGGGAATGTACGGTAGGGATAGAGTCAACCATTATTGGTTTTGAAGAAAACGAAGTGATTGTTTACCGAAAAGGAGGGCTTCCTATTGAAGAAATTGAAGCCGTAGTGGGCAGAGTAAGAATCAACGAGCACTCAAGCTCTAACCCTTTAGCACCGGGTATGCTTAAAAGCCATTATGCCCCTAAAAAGCAATTGATATTGCTGGAAAGAGGGCAGGGTAAAATTAGCAGAGACCCAAACAAAACCGGTTTTTTAGGATTCATGGACTACCACGAAGATATTCCATTAAAAAACCAATTAGTGTTGTCGGCAGAAGGTAATTTTCGAGAAGCAGCCAGAAACCTGTTTGCGTATATGCGTCAGCTAGACGCAACCGACGTTGAGGTAATATATACAGAGCTTCTGCCCGAAAAAGATTTAGGCAGAGCTATCAACGACCGAATCAGACGCGCAACTGTAAAAGAATAATTATTGCGCTTCCAGTACTACAAACTCCACCCTACGGTTTTTCTGCCTGTTTTCTTCAGTGTCATTAGCAGCCACAGGTTCTGTTTGCCCTTTGCCTGTGTGTGTGAGGCGATTGGGAGCAATACCTTTATTAAAGAGGTAATTAGAAACAGCCTTGGCGCGTAATTCAGAAAGATATAGATTCATGCGTGGGTCGCCTACGTTGTCGGTATGTCCGATGATTTCAATAGAAATTTTAGGATTCAGTTTAAGTGTGTTCACCAGCTTATCAAGTTCAGTGAAAGACTGAGGCTTAATAGTTGGCTGACTTTGGTCGAAATAAACATTTTCCAGCTTAATTCTTTTACCTACTTCCAAATCCTTGAAATAAGCATCAGCTATGGCCGCAACTGCTTTTGTTTCAGTAGCTTTCTTTTCAGGTTCTTTGGGTTCAGGTTGTTTAGTAACTATTACAGGCGGAGGTGCAACAGCTTCTTTAACTTGAGTTTCGACCTTTGGCTTTTCTTCCGTTTTTGGTTTAGGAGTTTCCTTAATCTCAACTTTCTCCATCAGAATCTCATGCTTGAAGTCCGTTTTGGTGGCAATTGTAAGCAAGTCAAGATTTTCGTTGTAAGTCTGGTAGTTAGTTATCTGAGCTTTTAAAGTATATTTCTTTTCAGGATTTAGCGTTACAGTATAATCCTGATTAGCAGTTTGCATATTTTCACTACCAGTCAAAGTAATCTTTACATCAGGTATCGGTTGCCTAGTTTTTGAGTCAACGGGCATAAATTTAAAAGTATAAGCAGATTTCCTGAGTTCGATAGTGACCATATTATTAACCGCTTTTGCCGTACTTACAATACTTTTATAGGTAGGGTAACCGTCAGTAACTACTTCAATTTCATAGCTTTTATCGTTCATTAATTGTGCTTTAAATCTTGTTTTTTCAGCATTAATTGTGCCTTCCACAGGTGTAACGCCTTCTTTCAACTGGTATGTGGCCGGAAGCAGATTTTTGGTATAATAGTCGGTAGTAATAAAATAAATGTCAGGCACAGGTACCTTTCTGATTCGCACATAAATGTTTTTGTTATTTTTAACCAAAGCTGCTCGATAAGCCAAATACCCTTGCATTTTAACCTCAACTGTATATGACTCATCCTTTTTTAAATCAGCTAGCCATTCGGCCTGCGATGCCATAGGAGATACAGGTATGGGTTCAGGCTTTGCATTAAACACCCTTAAGTTGGCTCCCGGAACAAGCGAAGTAGTTTGCTCGTCAACAACAATGAGTTTATAAATTTCAGTATCTTTTTTGTTAAGCAAAATTTCCTGCTCAAAAATATTTTTTGCAATCAGTTCTTTCAGATTAATGTCCTGTTTGGCTTGTACGTATCCTTCCGACTCCACCTCAATAGAATATTCGGTATCGGGCGATAAATTAGCCGAAAAACCATCTTTTTCAATCTTGGCAGCAATTGATTGCTTATTGCTCAGATTAATTATTCTGAGTTTGGTGCTAATGATATTTTCTCTGGTTTGGGCATCAATAATCTTGAACAGAAAACTGTAAAGGCTTCTCTGCATTTCAAACTTTTTCAGACTTAGCTTCACATCACCAATTTTGGCCGCATCAATAGCCATTGGTTCAGTAATGGTCTTATAGCCCTCGGCACTTACTTCAACAGTAAATTTTTTCTGTGGGCTTACTTCAATTTTAAAAGGATTATTTTCATCCGATTTTCCGGTCAGAATCGTCTCCTCTGGGCGTAGAATCCGGTAATTTGCCATAATAGTCTTTTTCGTTATGGCATCAATTGCTGCAAATGCAATGGTATGCGAAGCATTTTTCTGAAGACTTACACTAAAAAACTTGCTGTAATTATTAGAAACTTTATTAGCCGAAAGAGCCTGAATTTCCATACTTGTACTCTGATACCCGGGTGCTTCTATATCTATATTATATGCTTTTGTTTTATCCAGAAATGCCTTCCACTCGCCGGTTTTGGGGTTGATCTTCGCTTCAGCCTCCTGTTTTGAATTATCATAAACACGTATTTTGGCAGTAGTGATAATCTGTTTGTCCTGCGCATCGGTCACCAGAATAGTGTACTCATCCATCTCTTTTTCAAGGAATTCCTTAAAATTGGTTTTTCCTGCACCAAGATTTTCCAAGTCAAGCGGAATCCTTTTGGTAACATAACCTGAGCAACTGATTTCAATATCATATTTCCCTTTTGAAGCGGGCTTAAACTGCACATCGCTCTGGGTAGTACCCTGAATGCTAAGCGGAGTGCCCCCCTGATAAAAAATCTTGAAAAGAGCAGGTATACGTTTGCCTGTTAGTTTATCGAAAGCACCAAAGGTATAGGTTGAGTCAAGGAATGATTTTTTGTTAGAATAGTCATTCGCAGAAGCCGAACAAATGGTAAAGGTTGTAATAGCAATAAAGATTACTAAACTTCTCATACAATTTTGATAAAAGAAATTAACACTACAAATTTCTTGTTTTTTAAAATAATAGAACGAAGAATTTGAAATGAATTGTAAGTATTTATGAAATTATGTTGTTTTGTTTCATGGAAAACATAGATACAAAAACAATTTTAATAGATTTACAGTATTTGCCCTGTATAAATTTTTTTTCGACTATTCTGAATTTTGATGAAATCAGGCTCGAAAGCCATGAGCATTATGTGAAACAGAGTTATCGGAACCGATGCTACATTCTGGGGGCCAATAAAACTGAAATGCTTATTGTGCCTGTTCTGGACGGTAACAGTAAAATTGCTGTAAAAGATATTAAAATCGATTATCAGCAAAGGTGGCCTGAAATTCACTGGCGAACCATCAAGGCTGCGTATGGTAAATCACCATTTTTTGAATTTTTTGGTGATTATTTTCAGCATACTTTGCAAAAGCGGCCACATTTTTTGTGGGACCTGAACTTTGAGTTACTGACAATTTGTCTGAAACTTTTGAAAATTAATAAGACAATAAGTCTGACAGAAAACTACCAAAAAGAACAAGATATAAGCATTTTTGATGCCAGAGACCTCATAAACCCCAAAAAAGATGCTAAAAGTGGTATTTTGCACCAACCGGTAGCTTATCAGCAAAACTTTGGCAATGAATTTGTACCTAACCTTAGCATTATTGATTTACTTTTTTGCCGAGGAAACCAATCTTTAGGAATTTTAAAGAAATCTTCTGCAAATTGAACAGAGTTTGTTAATAAATCGTTATATTGCAAAAGTAAAAGTTTTTTTTAAGGAAAAAATCTTGCTAAAAAAGCAATAACGCCTGTACAAAATTGAAAATATTCTGAAGACTGACTAATTAAGTAAATTTCTCATTCTTCGCTTTACAATCTACTGTTAAATTAAATGGAGCCTAAATTTTCACAAAAAGTTAAAGACATCATAACCCTTGCCCGTGAAGAAGCACTTAGGCTTGGACATGATTACATCGGAACCGAACATTTGATTCTGGGGATGATACGTGATGGCGAAGGTATTGCTTTAAATCTATTGAAAAGTGCCGGAGTATCACTAGATGAATTGCGGATTACTATTGAACAGGCGACTAAAGGAACTGCTACCAACAACATTAAAAATCTGGCTAACATTCCGTTAACACGCCAATCAGAAAAAGTTTTAAAGATTACGCATTTGGAGGCGAAAATCTTCAAATCGCAATTGATAGGTACTGAGCATCTTTTATTGGCAATACTGCGCGATGGAGATAATCTCGGTGGGCAAATTTTACAGAAATTCCACCTAACTTATGAACAGACAAAAGAGATGCTAGATTATCAACTTACTGGTCAGAAACCAGTGATGGAACGCCCTGAAACAGACGATGATGAAGACAGATTCCTCGGTGGCGGAAGCGGAGGGTATTCTCAACAAAGAAATGACCCGAAAAATCCTGAGAAATCGAAAACACCTGTTCTGGATAATTTCGGACGTGACCTAACCAAACTTGCCGAAGTAGGCAAATTAGACCCGATTGTTGGACGTGAAAAAGAAATTGAGCGCGTAGCCCAGATTCTTTCAAGACGTAAGAAAAATAACCCGATATTGATTGGTGAACCCGGTGTTGGTAAAACAGCTATTGCTGAAGGGCTTGCACTACGTATTGTTCAGAAAAAAGTTTCAAGAATACTGTTTGGCAAACGTGTAGTAACGCTCGACCTCGCTTCTCTGGTGGCAGGCACCAAGTATCGTGGGCAGTTTGAAGAACGTATGAAAGCCGTAATGAACGAATTGGAAAAATCACCAGATGTGATTCTGTTCATCGACGAGATACATACAATTGTAGGAGCCGGTGGTGCAAGTGGTTCGCTCGATGCCTCTAATATGTTCAAACCAGCGTTGGCTCGCGGAGACATCCAATGTATTGGTGCAACAACCCTAGATGAGTATCGTCAGTATATCGAGAAAGACGGAGCTTTAGCACGCCGTTTCCAGATGGTAATGGTAGAGGCTACTTCTGTTGAAGAAACCATCGAGATTCTGAATAACATTAAAGATAAGTACGAAGACCACCACCACGTAAATTATACGCCAGAAGCACTCGAGGCTGCGGTTAAGTTATCGGAAAGATACATTACAGACCGTTATCTGCCAGATAAAGCCATTGACGTATTAGATGAAGTGGGTGCGCGTGTACACATCAATAATATTTCCGTACCGCCTGATATCGTCTTTCTGGAAGAACAGGTGGAACTGATTAAAAAAGAGAAAAATCAGGTAGTAAAAAGTCAGCGTTACGAAGAAGCAGCGCAACTACGTGACCGCGAGAAAAAATTACTTGAGCAACTCGATAAAGCCAAAGCGGCTTGGGAAGAAGAAGCTAAAACAAAACGCTACAACGTAACAGAAGACAACGTAGCAGATGTGGTAGCGATGATGACTGGTATTCCGGTGAAACGCGTGAATATGAATGAGGGTGAGAAAATCCTGAAAATGGGTGATGCCCTTAGAGGTAGAATCATCGGGCAGGACCCCGCCGTTGAAAAACTGGTTAAGTCTATCCAACGTACACGCGTTGGTTTGAAAGACCCTAAAAAACCAATTGGTTCGTTCATTTTCTTAGGCCCGACGGGGGTTGGTAAAACCGAATTAGCCAAAACATTGGCCGAGTATCTCTTCGATAAAGAAGATGCACTCGTAAGAATCGATATGAGTGAATACATGGAGAAATTCAGTATCTCTCGTTTGGTTGGAGCGCCTCCCGGATACGTTGGTTATGAAGAAGGCGGGCAATTAACAGAGAAAATCCGTAGAAAACCATATTCGGTAGTGTTGTTGGACGAAATCGAGAAAGCACACCCTGATGTATACAATATCTTGCTACAAGTACTTGATGATGGCGTGTTGACCGATAGCTTGGGCAGAAAAGTAGATTTCAGAAATACTATCATTATCATGACCTCTAACATTGGGGTACGTGACCTGAAAGATTTTGGTACAGGTATTGGTTTTGCTACCAAAGCCCGTGCAGAAAGTCAGGATGAGATGGTGAAAAGTACAATTCAGAATGCGCTTAGAAAAACATTCTCGCCTGAGTTCCTAAACCGTCTTGATGATGTAATCGTGTTTAACTCGCTTAGCCGTGAAGATATTCATAAGATTATCGACATCGCACTTAAACGTCTTACTTCTCGTATTACCAACATTGGGTATGAAATAACATTGACTGATAAAGCCAAAGATTTCTTAGCTGATAAAGGATACGACCAGCAATATGGTGCGCGCCCGCTAAACCGTGCTATTCAGAAATATGTGGAAGACCCACTTGCAGAAGAAATTCTGAAAGGTGAAATGAAAGAAGGAGATACCATATTGGTCGATTACAGCGGAGAAGGCGAATCGCTTACGTTTACAAGATTCAATAAAGAAGCGGAAATCGAACAATAAGATTAGCTTTTATTAGCAAATAAAAAGTAAAGGCACGGCTTTTAGCCGTGCTTTTGCTATTTTTGCCCCATGATTTCTGATTATTTAAAATACCTCTTTCAATCTGGCAACGAGCATAGCTTACATTCGCCTTTTTTGTTTGATTTCTACACTAAAGTCGTAAAAGATAAACAACCATTACCTGATTACGCCGCAATTGAAGAACTCAGAAAAGAATTATTGAAAAATGAACGTGCCATTGCCATTACTGATTTTGGTGCAGGTTCGAAACGCACGTCGGCAAACGAAAGAAAAATAAAAGATATTGCCAGAAACTCACAAAAATCACCCAAACTTGCTCAGCTTTTTTATCGAATTGTCCGCCATTATCAGTACAAGCATATTTTCGATTTAGGCACTTCACTAGGGCTAACAACGGCTTATCTGGCTAAGGCTAACCCATCTGCACAGATTCTTACTTTTGAAGGATGCCCCGAAACAGCCGCTATTGCTACTGAAAATTTCAAAAAGCTACACTTAACCAATCTTGAAATTGTGGTGGGTAACCTTGACGAGACACTGGAGAAGCAATTGAAGCAGGTCAATAAAATTGATTTTGCCTTTTTCGATGCCAACCATCGTTATCAGCCCACGGTCAGTTATTTTGAAAAATGCCTGAATAGAGTAGTAGAAGATACGTGCTTTATTTTTGATGATATTTATTGGTCTGACGAAATGAAAAAAGCGTGGCAATACATTATAAACCATCCACAGGTAACAATTTCGCTCGATATGTTCTGGGTAGGCATTGTTTTTTTTAGAACCAAACAGCCAAAACAGCATTTTGTTCTACGTCTCTGATACAGATTGCACACCTCCTAGTTGGAAGTTTATGATATGCTTTAAATAAGGCATTAACCAAACTAAAAAGTTTTTTTCTATGTTAGTCTAAAAAATGAAGCAATAGCCACAATGTTAGATATTCAAAAAATAAGAGCAGATTTCCCGATTCTTGATGAAAAAATTAATGGCAAAGAATTAGTCTATTTCGATAACGCGGCCACTACCCAAAAACCATTGCCCGTATTAAATGCCCTAGCTAATTATTATGGCCATTACAATGCAAATATTCACCGTGGGATACACTATCTGGCCGAAAAAGCAACCTCCGCATTTGAGAGTTCGCGCAAAGCAATCCAGCAATTTCTGAATGCCCGACATACAGAAGAAATCATTTTTACCTATGGTACAACCGATGGAATCAATCTGGTAGCACAAACCTATGGCAGAAAGTTCCTGAAAGAAGGAGACGAAATTATTATTAGTACCATGGAACACCATTCTAATATTGTGCCGTGGCAAATGCTTTGCGAGGAAAAAGGCTGTATACTGAAAGTGATACCTATCAACGACAAAGGCGAATTGATTTTGGAAGAATATGAAAAATTATTATCCGAAAAAACTAAATTTGTATCGGTGGTGCATGTATCAAATGCCTTAGGGACCATCAACCCAGTAAAATTTATTATCAAGAAAGCGCATGAGGTAGGAGCAAAAGTTTTAATTGATGGCGCACAGGCAACATCTCATCTTACGATAGATGTGCAGGATTTGGATACCGATTTCTATGTGTTCTCGGCACATAAATTATATGGCCCAACAGGTATGGGGGCTTTATATGGCAAGAAAGAAATACTGGAGGCTATGCCACCTTATAGGGGTGGGGGAGAAATGATAAAAGAGGTTACATTTGAAAAAACAACTTATAACGAACTCCCCTATAAATTTGAAGCTGGTACACCCAATATTGCTGATGTAATTGCTGTTAAAAACGCCATTGATTACCTCAACGATTTGGGCAAAGAAAATGTAGCTAATTACGAAAACGAGCTTTTAGCGTATGCCACAGAGCAGTTATCGGCTATTGAAGGTTTAAAAATTATTGGACAAGCCGAAAATAAGGTGTCGGTTGTTTCTTTTGTACTGGATGGCATTCATCCACAGGATGTAGGCGTAATACTCGACCAGCAAGGAATAGCCGTTCGTACGGGGCATCATTGTACACAACCGCTTATGAAACGTTTCGGAATACCCGGAACTTCAAGGGCCTCATTTGCTGTTTATAATACCAAAGAAGAAATTGATAAACTAGTAAAAGGCATAGAAAAAGTAAAGAAAATGGTTCTTTAATTTATCAAAAGCATTAAAAGAAAGGCATGACAATTAACGAAATACAAGATGAACTCATAGAAGAGTTTGAACTTTTTGACGATTGGGAAGGAAAATATGAGTATATTATTGATTTAGGAAAGAAACTGCCAAAACTGGCCGACGAATATAAAACCGAAGAAAATATTATTAAAGGTTGCCAGTCAATCGTATGGCTACATGCCTATATGAATGGCGAAAAACTGATATTTGAGGCTGATAGCGAGGCAATTATCGTAAAAGGCCTAGTAAGTATGCTTTTGAAAGTCCTTTCGGGGCATACACCGGAAGAAATTACTCAGGCAGACTTGTATTTTATTGATAAAGTAGGGTTGAGTAGCCATTTGGCCCAGACACGTTCAAACGGGCTGGCCTCAATGGTTAAACAAATGAAAGCCTATGCAGTGGCTTATCAGGCAATAGAACAAAAATAAATAAGCTCATACAATGACCGAACAAGAATTAAAAGATAAAGTAATAGAAGCCCTTAAAACTATATATGACCCAGAAATTCCGGTCGATGTGTATGAACTAGGGCTTATCTATGATATTAAGATTTTCCCAGTAAACAATGTCTATTTGTTAATGACGCTTACGTCGCCGTCGTGTCCTTCGGCTGAATCAATTCCTGTTGAAATTGAACAGAAAATAAAATCAATTGAAGGGGTAAGCGATGTTAGTGTTGAACTTACTTTTGACCCACCTTATTCAACAGAAATGATGTCGGAAGTAGCCAAATTAGAACTTGGTTTTATGTAATAAATAAACCTAAAGGGTAGGTAGCTGCCTTTTTTTTGAACTTAACTTTTCAAGTATTTTTTAACAAATAATATTATGTATCCTCCTCATTTAGTGGCACCCATGAAAGCCGAACTGGTTAATTCAGGCTTTCAGGAATTACTGACTCCGTCAGATGTTGATAATTTCATGGAAAACCAGAAAGGTACCTCTTTAGTAGTTATTAATTCAGTTTGTGGTTGTGCAGCAGGTACCTGCCGCCCGGGCGTAAGATTAGCTTTGCAACGTTCTGAAGCAAAACCTGATAATTTGCTTACAGTTTTTGCAGGTGTCGATACTGACGCTACGCAACAATTACGTTCTTATATTCCTTTTCCTCCTTCTTCACCGGCAATAGCCATTTTTAAAGACGGAGAATTGGCTCATTTTATCGAAAGACACCATATTGAAGGTCGCTCGGCCGAGATGATTGCTACACACCTTGTAGCTGCATTTGACGAAATTTGTGCAGAAGCATAATGAGTCAGACCCATAAAGTTCAGTAAATATTTAGCCCCGCTTTTGAATGCAAACCATAGTAAGCATACAGAAGTGGGGCTAAAACATATCGGATTAATAGATACTGATTAGAAATTCGGTTTTAATAAATACTTAGAATAGAAATCATCAATTACTTTTACAGCATCTTCGGCAGTATCAACCAATTTAATAAGGTTCAAATCTTCAGGATTAATATTTTTCTCTCTTTCACACATAATATTATTAATCCAGTCAATTAAGCCGCTCCAATATTCGGTTCCTACCATAACAATAGGGAAGCGTGCAATTTTTTTCGTTTGAATAAGCGTTAAGGCTTCAAAAAGTTCATCAAGGGTTCCGAACCCTCCGGGCATAATAATAAACCCTTGTGAATATTTCATAAAGCATACTTTTCTGGCAAAGAAATAGTCAAAATTAATGCTTTTGTCAGGGTCAACGTACTTGTTAGGTACCTGTTCAAAAGGTAGTTTGATATTAAGCCCTACCGACTTACCACCATTTTTGCTGGCTCCTTTATTGCCGGCTTCCATTACGCCGGGCCCACCGCCAGTAATTACACCGTAGCCTTTTTTTACTAAACGTGCGGCTATATCAACAGAAAGTTTGTAGTATTTATGGTCAGGTTTGGTACGGGCCGAGCCGTATATGGTTACACAGGGGCCAATTTTGCCTAATCTATCAAAACCGTCTACAAATTCAGCAACAGTTTTAAGAATTTGCCAGGAATCCTGACTATGTATTTCATTCCATCCTTTTTCAACAAACGCTTCACGGATTAGCAGCTCTTCATTGGGTTCAAATTCATTTTCGCTCATAATTAATAACAATAGAATATTTGTCGTACAAAATACTTTAACTGAAAACAATTCTTCTGCATATAATTCAGAAGAATTGGATAATGAAAACGTATATTTGCAAAAAAAAGTTTGAACCTACAAATTAATATCCATGAAAGTTGCAATAGCAGGAGACCACGCAGGGTTTGAGTACAAAAAAATAATTTTGAAGTGGCTTCAGGATCAGAATTTTGAAACGGCTGACTTTGGCCCTTACACCCCCGAATCAATGGATTACCCTGACACAACACACCCATTGGCCAGTGCTGTTGAAAAAGGTGATTTCGATTTTGGTGTATTAATTTGCGGTAGCGGAAATGGCGTATGTATGACAGCCAACCACCATCAGGGAATTAGAGCAGGCTTGGCGTGGAATCTGGAAGTAGCAGAACTGATTCGCCAGCATAATAATGCGAACATTATCTGTATACCCGCACGTTTTATTGATTCAGAACTGGCTTTAGCTTGTGTAAAAACATTTTTGTCGACACCATTTGAAGGTGGCCGACACGCCAGAAGAGCAGATAAAATTGCTTGTTAATTTATTTATCAAAGGAAGAAACTAATTCTTCCTTTGATAAATACCTTTTAAAGTAGTTGTATTATAATCAACCGCTAATGCCGGTATACGCTTAAAAATCTTAGGTATTACGTTTTGTTTGTCAATAATAAGCGTCGGCGGGTCTTTCTTGAAGTTATCAAAAATATTAATGATACTTTCGTAGTTATCGGGGTTTTCGAGGTCTATCTTTGATAAATCCCAGTTAAGATAACAAGTAGCTGATTTCCCTAGTTTATATTCGTCAATTCTTTCTCCAATCACAAGCATCTTTTGGCCGTGCATCAATTTAGGTAATTCTCTTGGCCTAATTCTCATATCAGAAAGCTGTTCAAAGCCTTTTCCTAATACGGGGGTAGCTCCCTGAAACTGCATGAACGCAATGCCTGCAAAAAGAAGCATAAAAACCAGTTCAGGAATAAAAGTGCCGCGGAAATGTAAAAAGAAACCCGTAAAGAAAAAGGCCAGACATGGCACAAATATAATGAACTGCATTGGTGCAACATTAGATGATAAAAACAGAGCTAATAAAGCTACTATTGCCCATATCAACATAATTTGCTGGGTTCTTTGCTGGTAGCTATTATAACGTGAAGCCTGTGTTAATCTGAAAAAACCGAGTACCGCCACAATCACTGGCACGGTAATAGCCAGTAGAGCACTCTTGAAATCTTCAAGGCTGTATTGCTTGATTCTGAAAATTCCGTTAAACCAGTTATACTTGAACTCGTCAAGGCTATTATTGAAATAGAAATAAAGTGTTACTAAAAAAATCGGAATAGTGAAACCAAGTAGTGCCAGAAAATGTTGTCTTAAATTGGCATTCGTAAAGAAAATCAGACAAGCCGTACTCCATAGAATGAATACCATTGATGGTTGGTGAAACAATACGGCAATGCCAATGTAGAGGCCAATTTCAAAAACTTCGTCCGAAACCCCCTCTCTGCGTTCCATTTGCTTAACAATCTTGTTAAAAGCAAAGAGTAAGAAAGTGGTAGCGAGCAAAACAGGCGAAAGTTTGGTCATATCGAAAGATAGACTCATCAACAAGGCATAGCATAAACCCGGAGCATAGTTTTTTTCGAGGTATGTTTGGCGGGTATTGCAGGTAAAAGTAAAATAAAGTGCCTGAAAATACGTAATCAATATGGCAATAAACTCATAAGCTGCCTGTGACCTGCCAAATGAAATATCAATCAGCCAGTAAATGAAAGCAGATAAAGGCCCCACGTTTGTCCAGACTTCCTTGTAAAGAAAATTTCCGGCATGAATTTTTTCTCCAACAAGCATCCATTCTAGCTCAGGTAATAAAATTGGCAGTTTTTCACCCAGAAAAGGTGCCTTTAATAAAAACACCAATAGCAACAACGACAAAATATGGAAAAGCGTATTGAATCTGAAAAACGTTAGCAAGGTAGTATGATTTATATATTTTGCACAAAGTTATGAAAAAAGTAGCTGATGAATAAAACTTTACTTTACTTAACCGAAAATAGTACGGATATTTGTATAAATTTTAGTGAATTTGAATATAATGGAATCGAAAAGACAAAGACAAATTGCGAAGCAAATTCAGAAAGATTTGGGAGAGATTTTTCAGAGAGAAATGAAACAGATATTTGATAAGGCCTTCGTAACAATTACTGACGTAAAAACAACACCTGATTTAAGTATTGCACGTGTATACCTGAGTTTTCTGCTTACAAAAGATAAGGAAGGGCTATTGGGAGTAATTCGCGAAAACACCAAAGCTATCAGAAACCATCTGGCAACCAGAGTAAGGCACCAGTTCAGAATAGTACCCGAACTTCAGTTTTACTTAGATGATACCGCCGAATATGCTCAGAAAATCGAAGACCTGTTCGCCAATATTGTTATTCCTCCGGCACCAATCGAAGAAGAAGAGTAGAAACACGTTGCATCATCAGTCATTGTAATTATTGGGTATCTTGAATTTATCTTTTCTAATAGCAAAGCGGTATTTTTTATCCAGAAAGAAAAAGAGTTTTATCAACTTTATTTCTTTCATGTCGATGTTAGGGGTAGGAATCGGCACCATGGCTATGGTGGTTGTGTTATCTGTATTTAACGGGCTTGAAGAACTAAACCGTAGTATTTTTAAGTCTTTTGACCCTGATATAAAAATCTCTGCTGTTGTAGGAAAAGCCTTTGAGATAGAACCGGCAAAACTTGCCAGCTTAAAACGCCTGAAAGCAGTAGCTGTTGTAACAGAAGTGATTCAGGACAACGCTCTTGTAATGTACGAAGATAGCAAAATGGTGGTTAATATGAAAGGTGTCGATAGTACTTTTCAGCAAAATAGCCGCTTGAAAAGCTCACTTGTTGAAGGAAGTTTTGTTATTCAGGATGAAGGCATAGACTATGCCTTCATTGGTGGAAATGTATACGGAGCCTTAAATATTTCTTTAGGGAATATTATTGAACCTCTTGAAATCTGGTATCCCAAGAACCAGAAAAAACTCTCTCTCATTCCTGAAAACAACATTAATAAAAAAGTACTTAACATTTCGGGCGTGTATTCGCTCGAGCAGTTTCATGATGACTACGTGTACGTGCCACTCTCGGTTGCACAAGAGCTAACCGAGTACGGAAATAAAAGAACTGCGCTGGAAGTACAGTTAAAACCCGATGCCGACCTTGACAGTGCGCAGGAGCAGATAAAAGATATTTTTGGAGATAAATACCTTATCCAGAATCAGGACGAGCAAAATGCTAACTTATTCAGGGCTATCAGAATTGAAAAACTGTTTATTTTCATAGCCATGCTTTTTATAATTGGGGTGGCCTCGTTTAATATTTTCTTCTCTCTAACCATGTTGGTTATTGATAAAAAAGAAGAAATAAAAACTTTGTATGCAATGGGAGCCGACAATGGGCTTGTTAAAAAGATATTTTTCAGCGAGGGGGCTATCATTTCATTTCTGGGAGCGGCTACTGGCCTTTTTCTGGGTTGGATAATCTGTTTCGTTCAACAAGAATACGGATGGGTTGGCATGGGTATGGAAAGCGCCATTGTTGAAGCCTACCCAATAAAAATGAATAGCATGGATTTCCTGATTACGGCTGTTTCTGTGATAATAATCACCTTTTTAATCTCTTACTTCCCCGCTAAACGTGCAACGAGTGAATTTTGATAAGTTTTTTAGAAGTTGATAGATATACCTGCAATGAACCTACTCATAAAATTTTTTTTACCTGTTTTTATTTTTACACAATCGGTTGCTCAGACCGGTCTGCAATCGAAAAAATGGATTTTGCTCACACAAAAAATTGAAAAAAGTGATATACAACTGGCTTCATATAGCCCTTCGAGGTTAAAAGCCGATACTTTTGTGATGCAGTTTACCAGTGACGGAAAAATTAATTATGATTATGAAACCAATCCGAAAGCTGCGGCAAGCAACAAAACCAGTTTTCTGGACATCGATACCCAAGAGTCAACATGGGAGTACGAGCCATCGACCAATATCATCACGCTTAACCTTAAAGGTGGATATACAAGCCTGAACGATTTCAGATTTAAAAGACATTACAAACTGGAACCAACAGAAGGGGGGTATTTACTTAAAAAAATAAGCGATCAATATTATGATAGCCTGAAAAACAATATCCCGACCACAACAACAGCCGAAGTAACAATGCCAGTTGTTACCAAAGACACTAAAATTACTGAGAAGCCTGTTTTAGCGAGCGAAACAAAGAAAATACCACACGAACCTGTAAAGGAACCAGTGGCATTGGCGAAAGAGCCAGAAAAGGAAATAGTTGAGCACCCAAAAACGATTGATTTTGCTGCACTCACAAAGGCGATGCTTATACCATCTAAACGCTGGATACTGGTCGGAAATAAAATTACAAAGAATGTAATTAAACTAACTTCTTTTGATAAGTCCAAGTTCAGAATTAATACTCTTGTAATGAGTTTCGGAAATGAAGGAAAAATAATCTATGATTATGAGAGCGACCCCAATATTGAATTTTGTGCAGGTATTGAATTTCTGGATATAGATACAGATGAATCGGCGTGGTGGTTTGATGAAGAAAACAATGTGCTTACATTGCAAATTAAAGGAGGATATGCCAGTCTGGATGATTTCAAGTTTAAAAGAGATTATAAAGTAGAACAAATTGGGGATGAATACGTTTTGCATAAAGTAAAAGAACATTATTATCTTGATTTGAAAAAACAAAATCTGAAAAGCAGAAGAAAATAGGTTGTTAGTAACAATAATAGCCTGAAATACAATAACAAATGTTTTATTAAACCGAAAAAGCCATGCGTTTAATTTCTCTGTTACTTTTTGTTGTGCTGAGTGTGAATGTTATCGCACAGGAATCTCCACATATTATTCCCGCGCAGGGAGCATATAATCCTGAACGAACAAAAAAGAATGATTTAATCCATACAAAACTTGAAATAAGACCTGACTGGAAAAAACAATATCTATATGGTATTGCCACCATTACTTTTAAACCTCATTTTTATCCTCAGAATACACTCGAACTTGATGCAAAAGGGTTTGATGTACAAATGGTAAATATGGGTAGTCAGGCATTGAAATTTGACTACGACAAAAAAGTTATAAAAATAGACTTAGGTAAAACGTTCACACGTAAGGATACCGCTAAGGTACAAATTATGTACATTGCCAAACCTAACGAACTACCTTTAGGCGGAAGTGCGGCCATAACAGCCGATAAGGGCTTGTATTTTATTAATCCTGATGGTACTGACCCTGATAAGCCCCGACAAATCTGGACACAGGGCGAAACAGAAGCTAACTCATGCTGGTTTCCGACTATTGATGCCCCTAATCAGAAAACTACGCTTGAAATCCTGATTACACTTGATAAAGAAGCAACTTCGTTAAAATATCTGACGCTTTCTAATGGGAAACTAATTTCTTCTACTACCAACGCCGATGGTACCAGAACCGACTACTGGAAACAGGATAAACCAGCCGCTCCGTACCTGACCATGATTGCCGTTGGTGATTTCAGGAAAGTAGTAGACCCTACTTATAAAAACTTTGAAGTAAGTTATTATGTAGAGCCTAAATTTGAGAAATACGCCATGAACATTTTTGGACGCACACCAGAAATGATTAGCTACTTTGAAAATACTTTAGGAGTTAAATATCAGTGGGATAAATACGCTCAGATTGCCGTAAGAGAATATGTGTCGGGAGCTATGGAAAATACTACTGCAACCGTTCATGGCGATTTTATACAGAAAGATAACCAACAGTTAATTGATGACAACGACGACGGGGTAATTGCACATGAGTTGTTTCATCATTGGTTTGGCGATTTGGTTACTTGCGAGTCGTGGTCTAATTTGCCCTTGAATGAATCTTTTGCTAATTACTCGGAATACCTCTGGACAGCCCACAAATATGGTCAGGACGAGGCCGATTTAGTGGCCTATATTGCTTTTAATCAGTATTTCAGCGAGGCGCAGGAGAAACAGGAGCCTCTGATACGTTATCGTTATCTTGATAAAGAAGATATGTTTGATTCGCATTCTTATGCCAAAGGGGGCCGAATCTTGCATTTATTAAGGAAACAAGTAGGCGATGAAGCATTTTTTGCAGCCCTGAAACTATATCTTACACAAAACGCTTTTAAAACCGGTGAAATTGACCAGCTTAGGCTAGCCTTTGAAAGTGTAACCGGCGAAGACCTTCACTGGTTTTTCGACCAATGGTTTATGAAACCCGGGCATCCTGAATTACAGGTTTCTCAGGAGTTTGCCGATGGAAAGCTGAAACTAACTATTCATCAGGTGCAAGATACTACTTATTCAACAGTTTATCGCTTCCCCTTACAAGTCGAAATATGGGCCAACGAACAGAAAACTACCCATAATATTTTATTAGATAAAACTAGCCAGACTTTTGAATGGAAACTGCCTGCATCGCCACAGATGGTTTTAATAGACCCTGAAAATATTTTGGTAGGAAAAGTAATTTTTGAGAAATCAAAAGCCGATTATATTTATCAATATTATCATGCTGAGCGTGTACCTGCCCGTTTAAATGCCATTGAGATACTTACGTATGTTCCTGAGAACGACACTACGGCCGTAAGTCCGGCATTGGATAAAGACATTCGTAAGCTGTTGCTTGACGCTACAAAAGATAAGTTCTGGCGGATTCGTCAGTTGGCAGTGCAAAAACTTTATGATTATGACGGCGATGATTTTCTGGACGTAGAAAGAGCCTTGCAAAGCCGCGTACAAACCGACGACCGCTCGTATGTACGAGCCGATGCTATTCTGGCTATGAAAGGTTTTCAGAATTCTCAAAACGATAAACTTTTCCGTCAGGCTTTAAATGACACCTCCTATACAGTACAGGCTGCTGCTTTGGAAGCAATTCTGGCTAGTCGCCCAACAGATGCGGCCGAGCTAGCCAAAAAATATGAGCAGTCGTATAACCCCACTATATTTGCCGCAGTAGCCAATTATTTTGCCGATGAGGCATCACCCGAAAAATTCGATTGGTTTGTACAGCACCTAAGTAAAATGAGTGGTGGAGACTTATATCAGGTGTTAGGGATATTCGGAACATATCTGGTAAAATCATCAACTGATATACAATTAAAAAGCCTGCCGTTGCTGTCGAAAATTGCCAGAGACGATTCTCAATGGTACGTAAGGTTTGCTGGTGTACAGACATTAATATTATTAGCAGACTTGCCGCAAGCCAAAGAGTTGCTAAAAAAAGTAATGGCAGAAGAAAAAGACGAGCGGCTAAAAAAACTATATAGCCAGTATAAAGATTAATCACTTGTATTTTAGTGGTTTACCAACTTCTGATAGCAAAGGTAAATTTTAAGTAGCTTATGAACAGGAATCTGAAAGACGGCTTGAATTTATTCTCTAAAGTAACTCCGGCCAGGGCTTGGAATGCTTTAAAGAATGTGTCGAGCTATCTTGAATCCAAAATAACAGGAAAGCCTGTTCATCGGGCCATGCCTATTGCTATCTCAATCGAGCCAACAACTTCATGCAATTTGCGATGCCCCGAATGCCCCAGTGGTTTAAGGAGTTTTACGCGCCCAACTGGTATGCTTGATGAAAATCTTTTCAAAAATACCATTGATGAATTAGCCGAAACACTTCTGTACCTGACTTTTTATTTTCAGGGAGAACCCTACCTGCATCCTAAATTTCTCGAATTAGTTAAATACGCATCCGACAAAGGAATTTACACGGCTACTTCGACCAATGCTCATTATTTAAGCGAGGCTAATGCCAGAAGAACGGTAGAATCGGGGCTGGATAGAATGATTATTTCTATTGATGGCACTACGCAGGATGTATATGAGCAGTATAGGGTAGGAGGTAGCCTGTCAAAAGTTATAGAAGGTGCCCGAAACATTATTAAGTGGAAAAAAGAACTCAATTCTACAACGCCGCACGTTATTTTTCAGTTTCTGGTAGTAAAACCTAACGAGCACCAAATGGACGAAGTAAGGAAACTGGCCAATGAAGTAGGAGTGGACGAGCTTGCTTTTAAAACTGCTCAGATTTATGACTACGAAAATGGGTCAGAACTGATTCCGACCATTGATAAATATGCACGCTATAAGCAACAGGGAGACGGAACATATAAAATTAAAAATAAACTGCTCGACCATTGCTGGAAAATGTGGCATTCGTGCGTAATAACTTGGGACGGCCTCGTAGTACCATGTTGTTTTGATAAAGATGGTGAATACCGCTTAGGTGATTTAAAACAGACTTCTTTCAAAAGTTTATGGCAAAGCAAAGCCTATAACAGCTTTCGGCAGTCGCTTGTTCGTTCTCGCTCTGAAATAGAAATGTGCAAAAATTGCACTGAGGGAACAAAGGTTTGGGGTTGATATTTGTACATACAATATTCATTTTATAGATTTGCCCATCTGTTTATTTTTTAACCAACCGAACCTCTATGAATCTTATCACAAGAGTTAAATTGATGTTTATGATGTTCCTGATGTTTGTTACCTGGGGTTCTTGGTACGGACAAATGGGAAAATACTTGCCTCATGCCTTAAAAGCTAGTGACGACCAGACGGGCTGGGCTTATGCTACTTTCTCTATTGCTTCTATTGTTGCGCCCTTTTTTGTAGGAATGATTGCCGACCGTTTCTTCTCTGCGCAAAAAGTAATGGGTGTTTTAAACTTATTGGGAGCGGCTATTCTTTATTTTCTGATTCAGGTAAAAGACCCTGATATGTTCTTCTGGTACATTCTGGCCTACACGCTTACCTTCGCGCCTAACCTTGCGTTGTCAAGCTCAATTGCCATGAAACAGATGAAAGACCCACAAAAAGAGTTCCCGCCTATCAGGGTAATAGGTACAATTGCTTGGATTGTTATTACAAACATTATTGGTGCGTATGAAATAGGCGACAAAGTAACCATTTTTCAGATTTCGATGTTTACATCGTTGGCATGGGGTATTTATGCTTTTACTTTGCCAGATACACCCCCAAAACCAACTACATCAACATCTTTTGGGCAGATATTAGGCACCGATGCCTTTGTTTTATTCAAAGACCGTTCATTCCTCATTTTCTTTATCAGTTCAATATTGGTTTGTATTCCGCTTTCATTCTATTACGCGTTCGCAAACCTCTCGTTAACCGAGTCACACATGGCTAACGTTGAAAATAAAATGTCATTGGGTCAGGTATCAGAGGTATTATTTATGCTCTTGATTCCTTTTGCCTTGACTCGTTTTGGCGTTAAGAAAATGCTTATTGTAGGGCTTATTGCTTGGATTATCCGCTTCATTTGTTTCGGCTATGGCGATGGCATCAGCTCAGAATGGATATTATACATTGCCATTGTTTTACATGGCGTATGTTATGACTTTTTCTTTGTAACAGGCCAGATTTATACCGATAACAAAGCCGGAGACAAAATCAAAAGCTCGGCACAAGGGCTTATCACACTTGCTACTTATGGCGTAGGGATGGGCATTGGTTCTGTGATTTCAGGAAAAATAGTGAATATGTATACCAGAAAAAATGATTTGGGCGAAGTAATAGGTCATAACTGGCAATCGGTCTGGATGGTTCCGGCAGCCATTGCAGCAGTTGTGCTTGTGTTATTTATACTGGTTTTTAAAGATAATACCAGAAAAGCTACCAAATAAATCCGGTGATTAAGAAAACTGTTGATACGTATAAATTCCTTATGAAGCTTTATTGTTTCATAAGGAATTTTTTTTTACCTCTATGAAACAAACTTTAACCATACTGATACTATTTGTTGTTTGCAGCGCTTGTGCCTCATTCCATTCTTTAGATGATTTAAACTGTAAATTATCGGTAAACCATAGAATGAATTTTGTTGGTAAATGGAAAGTAAATAGCCAGAATAAAAAATTTGTCTGGTGGTTTTATAGCGATAACAGAACTGCTACCCGCGAAAATGAGTACCTGACCGGAATCAGAAATAACGCCCAGCTCCAAGTGTATATTAACACATGGCAGAATGATAAACGAGATACATTAAAACTCTTTATGGTTACTGATGGGCCTGATAGCAAACGAAAAAGTAGTATGTATAGTTTAAAAACCTTACATTTCTATATAATTTCAAACAAATGCCGGAAGATTGTATTAGTCAATCTGGCAAATAACGATACCCTCACATTAAAGCGAAAACAATATTTTTACCAATAATTTACTCTTTAAATTTTAATGCTTCTACCACTCTCATTCGGGATACAATCAGTGTCGGAATTGTAATGACTGCTAATATCAAAAGGATAGTAGCCAAGTTTAGTACCAGAATAATGAGCCAGTTCCATGCAATGGGTACATAACTGATGTAATAATTTTCGGGGTCAAGGGGTATTACTTTAAAATAATATTGAATTATACACAGGCCCATTCCAATCAGATTGCCATACAAAACTCCTTTCAAAATAATAGTTAACCCATTGAAAATAAATATTTTGCGTATCTGAATGTTGTCAGACCCTAAGGCTTTTAAAATACCAATCATAGGTGAGCGCTCCATCATCATCACAAGTAATACCGAAATCATATTGAAACAAGCCACTACCAGAATCAGCACTAATACTATAATAATATTCTTGTCTAATAAGCTCAGCCAGTCAAAAATAGCCGGAAACATATCTGTTATTTTGGTTATTTTCATGTCACTATCAATTTCATTGAGAATCTGTGAAGCGGCTGGGGTTAAATCATCAAAGTTTTTAAGAAAAACCTCATAGTGTCCACAAGTATTAGTATCCCATTCGTTCATTTTTTGTACAAGTGCCAAATCACCAATAACAAAGTTTTTATCAAACTCTTCAAGCCCTGTTTCATAAATACCTACTACTTTCACTTTCCTGACTCTTGGCGGATTCTGTACAAAGTATACCAATACTTCTTCCGATAATTTGATTTTTAATTGTTGGGCAATTCTCTTGCTGATAATAATTTCATTTGAAAAAGAAGTATCACTAAAATTAATTCTACGGCCCTCAATCAGATTCTCCGAAAAAGTTTGCCAGTCATAATCATGGCCAACACCTTTTATAACAATACCTGCCAGTTCTTCGCTCGATTTTAACATTCCGGCTTTATTGCCGACGGCTTGTACGTGCCTTATTTTGCTGTTCTGACGGTAATTATTATAAAAATTTGTTTTTATTGGCATTGGTGTTTCTTCATACGACTGATTCAGTGTAATTTTGCTGACTTGTATGTGAGAGCTAAGGCTGAAGAGTTTATCTTTGATGGATTGTTTATAACCAATCAGAATTCCAAAAGAGACAATCATTACGGCTAGCCCAATGGCAATGCTTGCCACACCAACTTTAACAACAGTAGAGGTAAAAGACTCTGATTTGGTTTTTTGAATACGTTGAGAAATAAAACGAGGTAAATTCATATTTTGCCATATATTAGCCTGATAAACCTTAAATGTTATCAGGGCTATAACGAAAGTATTTACAAAACTATCATTTTTACGTTTACAATAATTTTAAATTTCAATAAATCCCTGAATCGGCAAAGTATGCAGATACTTTTGAGGAAGGGAATCAGTCAAAGTATTTTGTGAGAGGTTACACTAGTAACCTAAATAGCCTTATTCATGTATAAAAAAGTTAAACTATTTATATTTAAAATCTTTCTTTTAGGTTTGTTCACTCTAGGAACCGTTGAAATATTATATCAGTTTAATCCGTATGCCCAAA
The DNA here is from genome assembly GCF_037153985.1 of Emticicia sp. 17c. Classification (NCBI taxonomy): domain Bacteria; kingdom Pseudomonadati; phylum Bacteroidota; class Cytophagia; order Cytophagales; family Leadbetterellaceae; genus Emticicia; species Emticicia sp. 17c. The sequence goes on along the minus strand of NZ_JBBAYI010000001.1, from coordinate 950,920 downwards.
AAAACCTTGACATATCTTATACAGCTAGTATCATAGAAAAATACAAAAGGCTTGAATCTCTACCTTCTCCTAAGATAGTGTTAATTGCAGGGTCTAATTTTGCGTATGGCATCAATAGCCAGATGATAGAGCAAAGTTTACATAGGCCTGTTGTAAATATGGCCATGCACTATGATTATGGTACCGATTTTATGTTACGTCAGATTCAGGACCAGCTACACCCGGGTGATACCGTTATTATGGGTTTTGAATACATTGTTGAAAGCAAAGGTAATATCGGTGAGAAAATCCTGATGGCTAATGTATTTCCAAAAGCGAAAGAATGGTTTGAGTATGAGAATGCCATACAGTATCTCAGAGAAAATGCGGTTGCTCGTATTGCAAGTCTGAGGCTAACCCTTGAACGATTAATTAGCAGCGAGGATATTATTCCTACTGTTGATGATACCACCAGTATTTTTTTCAGAAAGGCAATTAATGAATATGGCGATTTGATTAGCCATCTGAATAACCCTCCGGTAAAAGTAATTCCTCCGGCCATTATCGACGAGCGAATAAGTATGCGTCTGGCAATTGCAGACATGAATGCTTTTTATCTGAAAATGAAACAAAGAGGCGTAAAAGTTTATTATTCTTATCCTTCTTATGCGTTGTCGAGTTATGAACGTGATAAACCTATTATGAATAAACTTCAAAATGAATTTAAGAATGAGGCCAGATTTCCGATTCTGGGGCAACTACAAGATTTTGTTTTTGCCGATAGTTTGTGTCAGGATATGGTATACCACCTCAATGGCAAAGGGCGTGACATACGCACACAAAAACTGATTGATTTATTAAAAAAAACTAACTAATCTTTACTCGAGCTTGAATGACAGCCCCGAAGAAGTTTTTATATAAGTTGTTTTTACTGGGTGCATTACTTACAGCCTCGGTTTTGCTGCTTAACAAGCTATTTATTGTACAGTCTTACCCTTACGAGTATCTGGGTGGTATGCTTAACGATAAACACAACATTGCCCATAACACTCCCTCGCCTAAAGTACTATGGGTAGGAGGGTCGAGCGGTTCATTTGGTATTAATAGTGACACCCTACAAAAGTATCTGGGTATGCCGGTAGTAAATATGTCGTTTATTGCGCCTTTGGGTACTTACTTTCTCTTAAATGATGCCTTGAAAGAAATAAAAAAGGGAGATATTGTTTTTGTGAGTACTGAATACGACATCACCAAATACAGTACACCCGATGTAATTTACTCGGCGGTAGACTATTACCCCGAAGGCGCAAAATATATTGCCAAAGATACAAGTATTGTTGAGTTTATAGGGAATAGGGTAAAACACAAGCTCACTAATCTAAGAAAGCTTTTCTGGAACACGGCTACAAAAAATGAGGCCAAGTTTGCCACAATAAGCGATCAAACATCGGTCTATTTCAGGAGTGCCTTTTCGGCCAAAGGTGATATTATCAGCCACGTAAATAATACCCCAAAGCAAATTGAATTTCAATTGTTCCCTAAAGAACCAATCAATTATAGCCAGCAGATAAACGATATTAATCATCTGGTAACAGAAGCCCATAAGATAGGGGCAAAAGTATATTATGTTTTTCCGCCAATGGCTATATCGACGTATGAATATGGTAAAGTGGCCGTAGAATCGGTAGAAAAACAATTGAAAGCTAACCTTAAGTGTGAAATCTTAGGTAATGCAAAAGACTATATAAGGCCCGATAGTGCTTTTTTCGATTCTTTTTATCATTTAAAACCAGCTAATCGAGACCTGAACACACTGAAAGTAATAGAACTATATAAAAGTAAACAATTGCAGTAGATATCCACAAGAGGTTGCTACATTACCCAATTTGCTTATATACATTTAATTGATATGATATTTAATTCAATAGAGTTTGCCATTTTTTTTCCGATAGTAACGTTAGTTTACTTCCTCTTGCAGCATAAACATCGCTGGTGGTGGTTACTGGCCACAAGTTGTTATTTTTATATGTTTTTTAAACCTGAGTATATTCTTATACTTGGTTTTACTATTGTGGTCGACTATTATGCAGGTATTCTGATTGAGAAAACGCAAGGGAAAAAACGAAAATGGTACCTCATAATGAGCCTTATTGCTAACATTGGCGTACTGGCCGTTTTTAAATATTATAATTTCTTCACTTTGGTAGTAGGTGAGGCGGGGCTGGCTAGCTTGCCTATGCTGAAAATACTGTTGCCTATCGGGTTATCGTTTCATACCTTTCAGGCAATGAGTTACACCATAGAGGTTTACAGAGGTAATCAGAAAGCCGAGCGGCATTTTGGCATTTATGCCCTATATGTAATGTTTTATCCGCAATTGGTAGCAGGGCCTATCGAACGACCCCAAAATGTATTATACCAGTTTTATGAAAAACATTCATTTGACTATGACCGCGTAACCAGTGGTTTAAAACTTATTGCATGGGGTTTGTTTAAAAAAGTGGTTATTGCTGATAGGCTAGCTCTGTTTGTAGATAAAGTGTATAATCATCCGCTCGACTATGAAGGAGTGCCCATTATTGTGGCTACTATCTTCTTCTCATTCCAGATTTTCTGTGATTTCTCAGGATATTCCGACATTGCCTTAGGTACTGCTCAGGTAATGGGCTTTAAACTCATGAAAAACTTTGACCGCCCGTATTTCTCAAAAAGCATATCTGAGTTCTGGCGTAGATGGCATATTTCTCTTTCAACGTGGTTCCGCGACTACCTCTATATTCCATTGGGCGGAAACAGAGTAAATACTTACCGACGTTACTTTAACCTCTTTTTTGTATTTACAATTAGTGGTTTATGGCACGGGGCTAACTGGAACTATATTATCTGGGGGGCATTGCATGGAATTTACCTTGTAGCGGCTATTATTCTGACTAAACCTCGTAATTTTATCAACAAAATTACGGGTATTACAAAAATTCCATTCCTTTTTAAGATAGTGCAGATTTCAATCACATTTGTATTGGTTGCTTTTGCATGGATATTTTTTAGAGGTAGCTATCTCGAATTAGGTTGGACATGGCACTTGGTTACCCATCTTTTCACCAATTTGCCGAGCATTTCAGAGTTTATGCACCTCGACTATATATCGCAGAATGTATTTCTTGATAAGGGAGCTAAAGAGTTTTTTACAGCAATTGCACTGATAATCTTTATGGAGGTTATCCATTATATTCAGCGAGATAAAAGTATCCGTCAGGTTATTTCTACCAAACCAATATGGGTTCGATGGGGAATTTATTATTTATTCATTATGATGTTCTTTATTCTTGGTATTTTCGATTCTCCCGCACAATTTATATATTTCCAATTCTGATTTTATAATAGCTTTATAATAAACTACTTAGTTGTTTTTTTGCCTCTTCAATTTGAAAAGGCAAAAAAATATTTTATATAATCTACTTGTTTGGTAGATTATATATATTTTAATTTGTGTCATAAATCAAAACTCATCAACAAAAGGGTATATAAGCCTGCATTGTTATTTAAAATTATGGTCGTGTGCCTTAGTTGGAAGGCGAGGAGTCTCATAAACTCTTTTAAGTGGTTCGAGGCCACTCACGACAACAATAGATAGGTTTAATATTGATTCGGGCGTTTTATCAGTGTTTGGTTCAGTATTTTTATTTACCTTAATCCTCACTTGAAAATGGTTATTAATTATTTAGCATTCGCTGTTCCATTTTTTTTGTTTTTTATCTGGCTTGAATATTATGTAGCCCAGAAACAAGGCAAAAAATCTTATTTCAAGTTTAATAGCTCAATAGCCAATATTAATGTAGGTATAGCCGAGCGGCTTATTGATTTGTTTACAGCCGGAGGTTTTTATTTTTTCTATGATTATCTGCACAAACATTTTGCAATTTTTGATATTCAACCCAGTATCCTGTTATGGATTGCCCTCTTGCTAGCTACTGATTTTTTATGGTATTGGTATCATCGTTTCGGGCATGAAATTAATTTATTCTGGGGTTTTCATGTGGTACATCATCAAAGTGAAGAGTTCAATTATACAGCAGCTACACGCATTACTATTTTTCAGGCAGTTGTGCGGACTTCATTCTGGTCGGTATTGCCGGTTATCGGTTTTCCTGCCGAAATGATTACTACCATTCTGTTAGTACATGGCATTTACCCTTTTTTTACACATACCCGTCTGATTGGTAAACTTGGTTTGTTAGAATATATCATGGTTACGCCTTCGCATCATCGGGTGCATCATGCCAGCAACGAACAGTATCTGGATAAGAACTATGGAGATATGTTCATTATCTGGGATAAACTATTCGGAACCTTTGCGGAAGAAAAAGAAGAACCTACCTATGGGCTTACCAAACAATTAGGCAGTTATAGTTTTTTATGGCAGCATTTTCACTTTCTGGTAGAAATAGCTTATGCTGCAAAAGCGCAAACAGGGCTTTTGAACAAACTGAAAGTTATTTTTGGTCGTCCATCTGATTTTAATCCTGAACTGAGAGCAAAGGCTGAACAAAAATTTCTGGCCGTCAGAAAAGTACAGGCTCACACAACAAAATTCAGGTACTATGTTATTGCACAAATTTCATTGATGGCGGTTATATTGTTTTTATTATTGTTGTTCGAGCATTACATACCCTTGTTTTTGCAAACCACGATAGCTCTTTTCATACTAGTAAGCCTGATTAATTGTGGAGCCATTCTGGAACAAAGACGCTGGGTGTTTTATCTTGAATTTGTACGGGCAAGTATGGTAGTAATTAGTGCCTTTTACTATTTTCCTGACCCTACACTCATAGGCATGGCAGTGTTGTTGTTAATGATTTCTTTGGCTTATTTTTCAAGTTTGCAGAAGCAATATTTAAGCCTTATTTATGGTAAAAGAGTATAAATCAATAGCGGAAGATTGGATTATTATAACAGGTTATCATTGCCAGATTGGCTTGGCTAGTATTTAGCCAAGCTAAATCTTTACAATCTAGCTACCATATCTTTTATGTAGTGTAGTTTTATCAGTATATTTAAATTTTAAAATTAATTCTCACAAAACCATTTTAAAATTATGCAGTTTGAAACCCTTCAGTTACACGCAGGTCAGGAGATTGACCCTACTACCAATTCACGTGCAGTACCTATTTATCAGACAAGTTCTTACGTATTTAATAATGCCGAACATGGCGCAAATCTTTTTGCCTTAAAAGAATTCGGAAATATCTATACAAGAATCATGAACCCTACCAACGATGTGTTCGAAAAACGCATTGCTGCCCTTGAGGGTGGAGTAGCAGCTTTGGCAGTGGGGTCAGGGCATGCTGCACAGTTTGTGGCTATTAATAACATTACAACCGTAGGCGATAACTTTGTTACTACTTCGTTTCTGTATGGTGGTTCTTATAACCAGTTTAAAAATTCTTTTAAAAATATTGGCGTTGAAGCAAGATTTGCCGATGGCGACAAAGTAGAAAGTTTTGAAAAACTGATTGATGAAAAAACTAAGTTTATTTATCTTGAAACTATCGGTAATCCGGGCTTTAATGTGCCTGACTTTGAAGCCTTTGCCAAATTAGCTCAGAAATATGATTTGCCACTCATTGTTGACAACACATTCGGAGCAGCAGGAGCCATTGCTCAGCCTATTAAATACGGAGCTAACGTAGTGGTTGAGTCGGCTACTAAATGGATTGGCGGACATGGTACTACTATGGGTGGTGTTATTGTAGATGCCGGAAATTACAACTGGGGAAATGGCAAGTTTCCACAATTTACCGAACCGTCGCCAAGTTATCATGGCCTTGTGCTAAACGATGTTTTCGGGATAGGCGGGCCTTTCGGCAATATTCAGTTCATTATCAGAGCCAGAGTTGAAGGTTTAAGAGATTGGGGTCCATCACAAAGCCCATTCAATTCATTCTTATTATTGCAAGGTCTTGAAACGCTTACACTGAGGGTCGAAAGAATCAGCGAAAACGCCCTGAAACTTGCACAATGGTTACAGTCATTAGAGCAGGTTGAAAGTGTAAATTATCTGGGCTTACCTGAAAATCCATACCATGAATTGGCTAACAAATACCTTACCAGAGGGTTTGGTGGTGTATTATCATTCAAGTTGAAAGGAGATAAGGCAAGAGCTTCTAAGTTTGTAGATAGCCTGAAACTGATTAGTCATCTGGCAAACGTTGGAGATTCAAAAACATTGATTATTCATCCGGCGTCAACTACTCACTCGCAGTTGTCTGACGCTGAACAATTAACAGCAGGTGTGCAACCAACCGGATTACGCGTTTCGGTAGGTATTGAACACATCGACGACATCAAAGCCGATATTGAACAAGCATTGGCAAGTCTATAAAAATAAAACTCCACTCATAACTTGTTGTATGAGTGGAGTTAATTCTACAAAAAATTTACTTCATTACTAATTATCAACGTCTTCTGTCAAGATGAACAACAAGTCGATGCCTCTTCTGCTGCCTTTATTTGCCTTTTTATGCGTAGCTTCAATGGGTTTGAAGTCAGTTAAATCAGGCACACCTTATGAAGAAGAAGTAAAAGAATGGCATCGAAGCCGCATTGAAAACCTCAAAAAAGAAGATGGGTGGTTAAATCTGGCTGGCCTTTACTGGTTAGAAGAAGGCAAAAATACATTCGGAGCTGCTAAAACCAATGCAATTGTTTTTCCTAAAGGTAAAAGCGAAGAATCTCTCGGTACATTTACTCTGGACAAAGGAGAGGTATTTTTAGAAACTACACCAGAAAAAGCAATATTTAATGGTAATGAGCCTGTAACCAACTTGAAGATTTTTCCTTCAGAAGAAAATATTATCTTGAAACACCAATCGTTACGATGGTTTATTATTAAAAGAGGTAATAAGTATGGGGTTCGGCTACGAGACCTTGACAGCCCTTTTCTGAAAGAATTTACAGGTATTGAAACATTCCCGATTGATGCCAACTGGAAAATAAAAGCAAAATTCGTACAAGAAGAAAATAAGAAAATTGCAGTACTGGATGTTCTTGGGCAAACAACTTTGCAGGATTCACCCGGTAAAGTTGTATTTTCAATACACGGAAAACAGTATAGCCTAGATGCTTTAAACGATACGGCTGGATTATTTATCATATTTGCCGATAAAACCAATAAAAAACAAACCTACGGCGCAGGCAGATTTTTATATACCGACAAGCCAGATGCAAACGGCATCGTATACCTTGATTTCAATAAGGCTATAAACCCTCCTTGTGCCTTTACGCCTTACGCTACGTGTCCGTTACCACCAAAACAAAATGTGTTGCCGGTTACTGTTTATGCAGGTGAAAAAAACTATGGTCATCACTAAAGATATATCCTTACAGGAACACAGACCCCGTACGGTCTGTCAAAAGCACAACGTGGTTTAGTTGTACTCTGATAAGCTTCGTTGTTTTAATAAACTAATGAGGCAATCTGGCTTGGCTTGACATTAGCCAAGTCAGATTTTTTTATAAATATTTCACTCACTGACCTCTTAATAGCCCATGATATATTTCAATAAATTAATCTACTAAATTGATAGATTTTATAGAAATATATTTTATATTTGTATGATAAACAAACTATCTGGATTGAAGTAGCATAACCACCGTAGTTTACTACATAAAACCAGATAATAGCATAGGCAATAACTAAACTATAAACTTCATTATCAATTACATTTATCAACAAACACCATGATTTCTAAAAAAGCAAAATATGCCCTGAAAGCCTTAAAAATACTGGCTGAAAAGTATGGTGAAAAAGAATCACTAACTGTAACAGATATTGCAAGTGAAGAGAATATCCCAAGAAAGTTTCTGGAAACTATCCTGCTCGAACTCCGCAATAATGGTTTATTGACTAGCCATAAAGGGAAAAATGGCGGTTATTCGCTAAGTATCGAACCTGGCAAGATAACCCTTGCACGCATTTTACGTATTACAGATGGACCTATTGCGCCAACACTTTGTGTCTCGATCTATTATTATGATAAATGTGATGATTGTGGTGACGAAGAAACCTGCCCGATTCGACCCATTATGATAAAAGTGCGAGATGCCAACTTAAAAGTGTATGAAAATACTACATTGCTTGATTTTGTGAATAAAAAAGAACTGGTACTCGCATAATAGACCTATTTATTAAAACTTTAAAATCTCAGCAGAGTTATCTGAAGTAGTGAGTGGGTGGCATAAAAATTTATTCGCTTACTACTGAAAAGATTGATAAAGAAATATATAATGGGAAAAAAAGATTTTGATGCAATAGTAGTAGGGTCAGGGCCAAATGGGTTATCGGCAGCTATTGCCCTGCAACAGAAAGGGCTTTCAGTTCTGTTACTCGAGGGCAAATCAACCATAGGAGGGGGGCTTCGTTCTGCCGAGCTAACATTACCGGGCTTTATCCATGATATATGTTCTGCCATTCACCCCTTAGCAGCGGCATCACCATTTTTCAGAACTTTACCATTACACGCGCATGGTCTCGAATTTATTCAGCCTCCGGTGGCAGCAGCACATCCTTTTGATGATGGTTCAGCCGCTTTGTTGACTCGTTCTATTCATGCTACCGCAACGGCTTTAGGAACAGATAAGGGTAAATATACAAGGCTTATGAAGGCATTAGTAGATAATTTCCCTAGTCTGATAAACGATATTCTGGCCCCATTGCACCTACCTGAAAACATACTGGGTTATACCAGATTTGGCCTGAAAGCATTATGGCCGGCAAGTGTTTTGGCAAAATGTTTTTCTACTCAGCAAGCTAAGGGGTTATGGGCTGGAATGGCGGCACATTCTATGCTCTCATTAAACAAACTTACTACGTCTGCAATAGCACTGGTACTGATGGCAGCAGGAAACGTGTACGGCTGGCCTGTTCCCAAAGGTGGGTCACAGCAAATAGCCAACGCGCTGACTTCGTATTTTCGGTCTATTGGAGGCAAAATAGAAACCAGTTTTTATGTAAAATCCTTGCAGCAATTACCTTCATCAACAACTATATTATTTGATGTAACTCCCAGACAATTATTGCAGATTGCGGGCCATACCTTTTCTTCTACTTACCAGAGGCAATTGGAAAGATATAGGTATGGCATGGGAGTTTTCAAAGTCGATTGGGCTTTAGCCGAGCCTGTACCATTTATGGCAAATAGTTGTCTTTCGGCAGGAACGGTGCATATTGGTGGCACTCTTCAAGAAATTGCGCTGAGCGAACAACAAACATGGCATGGAAAGCACCCTGAAAAGCCGTTTGTACTTCTGGCTCAGCAAAGTATTGTTGATAAAAGCCGCGCGCCCGAAGGAAAACACACGCTTTGGGGGTATTGCCATGTACCGGCACATTCAACCAGAAACATGATAGATGTTGTCGAAAAACAGATTGAAAGATTTGCTCCGGGTTTCAGGGAGCGTATTCTGGCCCGACACACCATGAATACAACCCAAATGGAGGAGTATAATCCAAATTATGTAGGAGGTGATATTAATGGTGGAATATTAGACCTCAGCCAGTTATTTACGCGTCCAGCTCTACGGTGGTCACCCTACCGTACCTCTACAAAAGGGCTTTATATCTGTTCATCGTCTACGCCGCCCGGTGGAGGGGTACATGGTATGTGTGGGTATCATGCAGCACAGCGAGTACTCAAAGATTTATTTTAGGAGCGTGTAAGGAACAGAATTTTATAAAGAATTGCTTATATTTCAGCCGAAAAACACACTCTAATCACTCTAACGTATGTCAACCCCTACTAAAAAAATTGCCTTAACCGAAGATTGGACAGTCGTCGTCTTGGGTTTTGCTATTATTTTATTCGCTCTTGCAGGCTTCCTGTTGCCAACACCTTCCTTTGGTTGGAAAAATACAACCGATTTATTTGAGAAAGTATTAGCCATCGGTAATCTGCAAAAAATTCTTATTCAATTACTAGCCGTTATGATAGTTGCTGTTGCTGGTGCTTTGCTGATGCGTAAACCAGTGAAACCCTTTGTAACGGGGTTACCTGTGGTGTATTTGCTTACGATACTGGCCTTGATTATTGCCGGAAACGGCACTGTTAAAAGCCTGAATCTTGAAGCGGTAATATTCAGTTTGCTAATAGGCCTACTCATTGGTAATACCATGCAGTTACCCGAATGGCTCAAAAATGCCTTATCAACCGAAGTATTTGTAAAAATAGGATTGGTAATACTAGGCACAAGTGTGCTGTTTTCTGATATTCTTGAAGCTGGCTCTTTAGGCATGATTCAAGCCTTGCTTGTAGTAGTTTCAGTTTGGTATTTTGCTTTCTGGGTTTCCAGAAAAATGGGTATCGACGAAGAAATGGGTGTTATGCTTTCAAGTGCTGTCTCAATCTGTGGTGTTTCTGCTGCAATTGCCACTTCAGGCGCAATTAAAGGTGATTCTAAAAAACTTTCGTATGTCATTTCGCTTGTTTTGATTACAGCTATTCCGATGATGTTATTTATGCCTTATGTAGCTAAATTATTGGGGCTTTCGCAAGAGGTAACAGGGGCATGGCTAGGAGGAACAATCGACACCACAGGAGCAGTAATTGCTTCGGGTACAATGGTGGGCGAAGCCGCCGTTAAAGTTAGTACAATAGTGAAGTTTGCCCAGAACGTATTATTAGGGGTAGCCGCTTTTGGTATTTCAGTATACTGGACATACACCAACAACCCTTTAGCAAAAGATACTAACACAAAACCATCACTTGGCGTAATCTGGGAGCGTTTCCCAAAATTTGTTCTTGGCTTTGTGGCGGCTTCTTTGTTATTCTCTTTTGTGGTGTCGCCCGAAACTGTAAAAGGTGTAAAAGATAACCTGAAAAGCATTCAGGGGTTATGGTTTGCGCTTGCTTTCACGAGTATCGGTCTGGAAACTAATTTCTCGGATTTATTCAATAAAGACAGCAAAAAGCCATTATATGCTTTTCTGCTCGCACAAACTTTTAATATTTTTATTACGCTCATTATCGCTTATCTTTTGTTCAGATAGTAAAACTGTATTTCACGCATAATGCCAAGCGTGGTTCTAGAGTCAATTGCTCAGAACCACGCTTTTTTTATCTCAGTGAACTCTGTGAGTAGTCAAAAATGTTAAGAAATAAATATATAATCTATAAATTAAATAGATTAATAGTTTATATCTTTGTTTAAATTAAAACCAATGAAAAATATGAGATTCCTGACTACATTTTTGGCATTATGCTTGGCACTTTTAAATCTGGTACAGGCACAAAAAGCTCCGAAAATCGGAGTGTGGAGAGGTACTTTTAAAGTAGCTAACGGGCAAGAAGCACCGTTTAATTTTGAACTTCAAGGTAAAACTGCGTATTTACTCAATGGGGCCGAACGGTTTGAATTGAAAGGAATTACGCAAAAACAAGATTCTTTATTTATTCCTGTTGATATTTATGATGCTGTTTTAGCAGCTAAAATTATCAACCCGAATACACTGGCTGGTACTTTCAAAAAATTCAATACGTCTAAACCAGATAAAGGAATTAAGTTTTCGGCCGAATATGGAAAAAAGTATCGTTTTTTTGAGAACCCCGAAGCAGCAAGTGTCAGCCTTCATGGTAATTGGGATGTTACAATAGGAGAGGGAGGCAATAAAATAGTGGGAGTGTTTGAACAGTTTGGAAATAAATTAACAGGTACTTTTTTGACTACAACAGGCGACTACCGTTATTTTGAAGGTACAGTACAGGGCAACGAGTTTTATTTATCAGCCTTTAGTGGTTCAAGTCCTTCATTGATTAAAGGTAAAGTAAGTGGTGATAATTTACTTGCCGAAATGATAAATGTTCGTGGGGCGCAAGCTGTAAAAGGTACTAGAAACAACAAAGCCACTTTGCCTGATGCTTACACTCTCACAAGTATTAAAGAAGGTACTACATTCGATTTTACATTTCCTGATGCTTTTACAGGAAAACCTGTTTCGTTAAAGGATGCCAAATATAAAGGTAAGGCAGTAGTAGTCACAATTTTAGGTAGCTGGTGTCCGAATTGCCTTGATGAAGCCACTTTTCTGGCCCCTTGGTATAAGGCCAACCGAAAAAGAGGAGTCGAAATCATAGGCTTAGCATTTGAACGAAAAAATGATCCGGAATTTGCCAAGACCCGACTTGAAATCCTGAAAAAACGATTTGGAATTGAATATGATATACTTTTTGCCGGCTTGGCCGACAAAGACTATGCTTCTAAAGCATTGCCTGCTTTAAGTGCGGTGTTGTCTTTTCCTACAACTATATTGATTGATAAGGAAGGAAAAGTAAGTAAAATTCATACTGGTTATACTGGGCCTGCAACCGGAAAATATTATGAAGAGTTTGTAAAGGAATTTAATCGTGATATTGACGAGGTACTGGCAACAGAAACTTCTCATACAACCACAAAACAAACTGAAAAATAATTCATTTATGGGCGGCTATTAGCTGCCCACTTTTCTCAATAGGTAGTTAGTTTCTTTCTACGGTTTAGGTAATTTTATGCTGTAAAAAATAATCTACTAAAATAATAGACTATATAGATTATTTGTTTATATTTGCACCAGATATTTGTCAGCAGCCATAAAACCATCAATTAATTTTAACGATATGAGTAATTACAGCCAAAAATATGACCCCGCTTTATGGGATACCGAAATACCTGTAAGAAAAAACAATGCAAAGTTATTGCCTTTGTTAACTGGCTCAAAAGTACCCGACCTGACTTTTAAAAAAGACATGGGTATTTGGCAAAAGGTCTCATATCGATTTAAATACACACAAGCTACTATCAGGTCTGTTATTGATAACAAGCCATTGGTAATCAGTTTTTTATCAGGTGGCTGGAATAATTATGGCTTAAAACATCTGAAATTACTTAATCAGGCGTATCCTGAAATCACAGCTTTGGGAGGTAACTTACTGGTTATTGTTCAGGCACCTTACGCCGATGTAAGAGAAATGGTTCAATACTTCGATATCCCTTTTAATGTTATTGCCGACCCCAACAACGAAATCTCCGAAAAATTTGGTTTGTTTTCAAAAGATGTTCCTGTTTGGGATAGGGTATCAGGTATTGCCGAAGATGTACCAGTACCCGCTACTTATGTAGTTAATCAACACGGGCATGTAATTTACCACACAATTGATGAGGATTTTTTACATACATTTTCAGCAACAAAAGTTCTAGGGGCTGTTTTTGCCGCAGTTAATAGAGTACCATTTATTGCTGACTTTAATTATGCAGCCTAAAAAATCAGTTTAGTACATAAAGGTATATAAGTGTATGAAAATAACACCTGCTTTCGATTTCCTGACAGTTCCCGGGCTTGCGAGTTCAGGGCCTAGACATTGGCAGACCTACTGGGAAAAGAAAAATCCCGACCTTTTTTCAAGAGTTGAACAGGATAACTGGGATTTACCTGTGTGTGAAGCATGGGTTGAAAAACTTCAGAATTATATAAAACAACTGACTAAACCTACGGTATTGGTAGCTCATAGCCTTGGATGCCTAACCGTAGCACATTGGGCGCAGAAATATTATTCTTCCTTCATAAAAGGAGCTTTGCTGGTTGCTCCGGCCGATGCCGAATATGCTGAAAGATTAAATTTTGTAGAAGGTTTTAGCCCAATTCCGACTGCAATAATACCTTTTGAAACCGTTGTAGTAGCTAGTACTAACGATATTTACGCTACAATTGAACGCTCAGAGTACTTTGCTAATACTTGGGGTAGTACTTTTCTGAATATTGGCGAGAAAGGACACATCAATGCTAGTTCTGGATTTGGAGAGTGGGAGGAAGGTAAAAAAATTCTGAATCAGTTTGTGAGGGTCTTGGCATCACCAACTCAGTTAAAATGCGCCTGATTGCACTATTCTTGTAATTTATAAATTCAAATCAATTAACTTCAATAAAAATTTCTCTTGTAGCTGATAAGCAAGGGCAAGAATCGTATTGTCACATTTTTTAGCATTTGAAGGAATTTTATAAAATTTAACTATTTTTGTGACGGAGACAATTAATCTAGCCTAATGAAAAAAGTTTATCTAAGCGATTCAGGCCCTAAAGTATCAGAGGCAATTTACGGTTTTTGGAGATGGAATGACGAAGGACAAAGCACAACTGCACAGATTGAAAAAATAATAAATCTGTGTCTGGAGTTAGGTATTAATACCTTCGACCATGCAGATGTTTATGGTAACTATACCATAGAAGAGCATTTTGGTAAAATCATAAAAAACAAGTCTTTCAAACGTGAAGATATAGTACTGTTTAGCAAATGCGGTGTAAGACGCTCAGACGACGGCACTTTTGATTACTATGATACATCAAGAGACCATATCCTAAAAAGTGTTGATAACTCACTGAAAAAACTTAAAACAGACTATCTGGATATATTTCTTTTGCACCAAAGCGATTTTCTGGCCGACCCTGAACAAACGGCTATGGCATTGGCGCAGGTAGTAAATTCGGGTAAGGTAAACCACATTGGCGTAGCTAATTTTACGGTTTTTCAGCACCAGCTACTTGCCTCTTACCTGACAATTCCGATAGTTACGAATCATATCGAATTAAATCTGATGAACACAAGTGCTATTGAAGATGGCCGCATCGATTTCATCAAGCAAAGTTTTAGTAAACCTTTGGCGTGGGCGCCATTGGCAGGTGGCCGTATTCTGAATGGTGAAGACGAAAAAGCGGTTAAACTAAGAGCTGTTCTTGAAAAAATTGGTAATAAATATGACGCCAATGTTGAACAAACGGCTGTGGCATGGTTAATGAAGCTAGGTACTTTGCCTATTATTGGGTCAATATCAGAAAACCGTATCAGAAATGCAGCTAGCGCATCAGGTATTAAATTAAGTAACCAAGATTGGTACGAAATATATAATGTAGTAGGCAATATTCGCAATTCAGATATTTCGCACGAATAGCCATTAAGCCATACTTTTTATTTAAAACCATTATAGGGTATTAGCCCTTATAATGGTTTTTTATTTGCTATATTTGTTTATCAAACACTTTGCCGACTTATTATCTACCAAACTGACAATGAAACACGCTTTACTTTTTTTCTGCATCTTATTAAATCTGGCTGTTTATGCCCAAAAATTCAAATCAGGAGGGTTATTAAAACCAGAACAAGCCTTAATGGACATCCGCCATTACACACTGGCTTTGGAAGTTATCCCCGATAACCAAAGTATTAATGGCTATACTGAAATTGATTTAATAACTAATAAAAGCACGAGCGTATTGCTTTTTGACTTAGTAGAGACCTTTAAAATTGACAAAGTTTGGGTAAACGGTAAAGAAGAACCCTTTAGTTTCACCGATGAACTTATCAAGATTCAGTTAGTATCACCGCTCGAGGCGGGTAAAGTTAAAGTAAAAATACAATATGGCGGAAAACCAATTATTGCCCCACGTCCGCCATGGAAAGGGGGCTTCACATGGGCAGCAGATACAACTGGGGCGCCATGGGTAGCTATAACTTGCCAGAGTCAGGGCGCAAAAATGTTTTTTCCTTGTAAAGACCACCCAAGCGACGAACCCAACGAAGGAGCCGACTTATTAATTACTGTACCAAAGGGCTTGGTTGTAGCTGGTCCGGGTTTATTGCAGAGCCAGACTACTAAGAAAAACAAGACAACATTTCATTGGAAAACCAATTATACCATCAATAATTATAGTATTCTGTTTAATATAGGGCGGTTTAAAGTAGTGTCACGAAATTTTACTACGGTAAATGGCAATGTTGTTCCGATACAGTTTTATGTCTTGGAAGAACACGCCGATAAAGCCGAAAAGCATCTTGATATATTTGAGAGAATTATCAGAACACAAGAAAAGTATTTTGGAGAGTATCCGTGGATAAAAGAGAAAATAGCTATCTGTGAAACACCACATTTAGGAATGGAACACCAGACCATGAATGCTTATGGTAATAAATTCAGATATACTACCGTTGCTGGAAAAGATTTTGACTGGCTCATGCACCATGAATTTGGGCATGAGTGGTGGGGAAATAAAGTAACAGGTATTGACTGGGCTGATATGTGGATTCAGGAGGGAATATGTTCGTTTGGTGATGCCCTTTACACACGTGAGCATGAAGGCGAAGAAGCATACCTGAAAAGAATGGAACGAACCGCCCGCGCAACCCAAAATCGGTTTCCTGTTGTATTAGGCGAAAACCTCGATGCCGATACTGTATATCATGCAGATATTTATGGTAAAGGAGCTTTTTTTATGCACACCCTCAGGTATATCATTGGAGATGCTGTTTTTTTTCCGGCTCTGAAAAAATTTGCTACCAGTCCTGAATATACTTATGATAAGCTGGTAAGTACCAAAAATGTTGAAGCCTTCTTTAGCAGAGAAGCTGGCCAGAACCTTAAGCCACTATTTGATTTTTATTTACGTACTACACAGAAATTAGAAGTAAGTGTTAAGCAAATCAGTGATGAAGAATACCTCATTTCTACGCTTAATTATGCTCACTTATTACCGATTGATATTCAGCTCGATGGTATAATCGAACGTAAAAACATTGGGCAGGAGCCAATAAAAGTGAAAAGTAAAACAGCTCCAATCATAGACCCCAAGGTCTATTACCTGAAAAAAGTTACTTACGAATAATAGTTTTTTAAAAACGTATTGCACGACGTAGCTAAATCTGCTAATTTTGCATTTTAGAAACCTATCATGACAGAACAAATTCTTATTCTTGATTTCGGTTCGCAATTTACCCAATTAATTGCCCGAAGAGTTAGAGAACTTAATGTGTATTGTGAAATACACCCTTTCAATAAAATTCCAGCTATCACTTCTGACATTAAAGGCATTATCCTTTCAGGAAGCCCTTGCTCTGTACGTGAAGAAGACGCGCCAATTGTAGACTGGCAATCTTTTCCGGCCGAAGTTCCTGTTTTAGGTATTTGCTATGGTGCGCAAATGATGGCACAAACCGGCGGTGGTGAGGTATTACCTTCATCAATCAGAGAATATGGCCGTACAATTCTCAATAAAGTCGATAATCGATATGCTCTATTCAGAGATATAGCCGACAATACACAAGTCTGGATGTCGCACAGCGATACTATTGCCAGCCCTCCGGTAAATGCTGATATTATTGCTTCAACTGATACGGTAAAAGTTGCTGCTTTTAAATTGCATGACCAACCTCGTTATGGTATTCAGTTTCACCCCGAAGTTACGCATACGCTACAAGGTAAAGCAATCATTAAAAACTTTGTAGTAGATATTTGTAATTGTTCGCAGAACTGGACTCCTGCCTCGTTTGCCGAAGAAACAATCAAGGAACTGAAAGAAAAACTTGGCGATGATAAAGTTATTATGGGTTTATCCGGCGGGGTCGATTCTTCTGTGGCAGCTACATTAATTCATCATGCTATTGGTAAAAATCTGTATTGTATTTTTGTTGATAACGGTCTTTTACGCAAAAATGAGTTTGAAGAAGTGTTGGAGTCTTATAAAGGACTAGGCTTGAACGTAATAGGCGTTGATGCAAAAAAACAGTTTTATACAGCTCTAGATGGTTTAACAGACCCTGAAGCTAAACGTAAGGCTATCGGAAAAACATTTATCGATGTTTTTGATGCAGAATCACATAAAGTTGAGGGGGCGGCATGGTTAGGTCAAGGCACTATTTATCCTGACGTAATTGAGTCTGTTTCTGTAAAAGGGCCTTCAGTTACTATTAAATCGCATCATAACGTAGGGGGCTTACCTGACTTTATGAAATTAAAAGTAGTTGAGCCGCTCAGACTTTTATTTAAAGATGGTGTACGTGAGGTAGGTAAATCGTTAAATATACCTGATAATATTCTTGGTCGTCATCCGTTTCCGGGGCCTGGCTTAGCAATACGTATATTAGGCGATATTACTCCTGAAAAAGTACAGATATTACAAGAGGTAGATGCAATTTTTATTAATGCCTTAAAAGAAAGCGGCCTATACGATAAAGTATGGCAAGCTGGGGCTATTTTGTTACCAGTACAAAGTGTAGGGGTAATGGGTGACGAAAGAACCTACGAGAAAGTAGTAGCTTTACGCGCTGTAACCAGCGTTGATGGCATGACGGCCGATTGGGCGCATTTACCTTATGAGTTTCTGGCAGATGTTTCAAACGAAATCATTAACAGGGTAAAAGGCGTAAATAGGGTAGTGTATGATATTAGTTCTAAACCACCAGCAACTATTGAGTGGGAGTAAAAACATAAGATTATATATAGAAAAAGCTCTTTCATTGAAAGAGCTTTTTCTATATATGCCAAATGATATAATTTTCTCTGATTAATTAGGGCTAATACTCTCCCTTAATTGCAGTTTTTCTGCATTTGTCCGTTTATCCGCTACTTTATTTTCTGCCGTAGCTACGGCATCAGTTATATCTTCTCTTTCTTTCTTAGCCTTTAATCTTTTGACCTCCAGCCAGTTTGCAACCAAGAAATAGCACACCAATAAGAATAAGATAAAGAAACATAGTTCGGTGTTACTAAAGTAAATTCTGGCAGAATACGTTAAAGTTGTAAGCGAAATTGTTACAAAATAAAGTATAAATGATGCTTGCATGTGGGTCAGTTTATTGTCTATCAATAAATGATGCATGTGCAGGCGGTCAGCTTTAAAAGGTGACTTCCCTCTCAGAATTCTTACAGAGAATACACGAATTGTGTCAAAAATAGGGACTATCAGAATAACAATTGCAATAATAGGCGCACTCACAAAAGCACTGGTAGGGTCCCAAGCGTGCAGAACATTAAAATGGATGAATTTTACGGCCAAAACGGTAATAATGTATCCGATAATTAAAGAGCCTGTATCACCCATAAATATTTTGTTATTCTGAGAGAAATTGAATCTTAAGAAACCAAGCAATGAACCCGACAGGCACAGTGCCAAGCAGGCAAGAGAATAGTGGTGGTTTAATAAGAACCAAAGACCGAAACCTCCGCTGGCAATCATCCCGATACCCCCAGCTAACCCGTCAATGCCATCAATCAGGTTAAAGGCATTAATCATGGCTACGAATATAAAGATAGTTAGCCCGATACTTAAGATATAAGGAATGTGTCCGATACCAAATATGCCAAAGAGGTCCGAAATCCTTAAATCACAACCAACAACTACTATGGCTGAGGCAATAATTTGAATGCCTATTTTTTTGGTAGGAGACAGCGCGTAAAGGTCATCTTTAATGCCTAAAAAGAACAGAATAACCATGCCTGCAAATACTTTATGCAGCAGGATACCTTCGTCGCCAAAGTTCCAGAGCATATATCCAATTAAGATACCCGCAAAAATGGCAACCCCACCGAAGGTTGGAGTT
This sequence comes from Emticicia sp. 17c, assembly GCF_037153985.1. NCBI lineage: Bacteria > Pseudomonadati > Bacteroidota > Cytophagia > Cytophagales > Leadbetterellaceae > Emticicia > Emticicia sp. 17c. The sequence continues at coordinate 931,547 of NZ_JBBAYI010000001.1, read as the reverse complement.
GGGGTCTTGTGAGAGCTTCTTTTAACAGGATTATCCATTAAGCCCCGAAGCCCACTTATATTAATAATAACAGGTATCGACCGCACGCTAATAAAAAGTGCGATGATAGCTGATATTAAAATTTGAATGTTTTTATCAGGTATTAGTGATTCAAATGTGGGAAACATTAGATTTAAGTTTAAAATACTTTGTGGGTATCTAATTTACAAAATAAACACTTTTTTTTGGGTTAAAAGAAAAAACCAGATTTCTTTTTAATGATTTTTTTATCTAATGGTGATAACTCTTTCGCGAATTATGGCTGCCGGATTGCCCTGATACACCTTATATGCCTCAAGATTATGCGTTGCAACCGAGTTTACGGCCAATACTGAATGAGAACCACACCTTACACCTGCACACACCACGGCTCTTGCACCTATCCATGCACCATCTTCAAGAATTATATCTTTTACAATTAAATCAAAAGTTTCCTTTTTATAATCATGATTACCCGAAAGCAACAAAGCCCCCTGCGAAATACATACATGGCTGCCGATTTTTACTTTACCTATGTTATCAATCCAGACACATTCGCCAATCCAAACGTGGTCGCCTATTTCCAAATTCCATGGTGCTTTAATATTAACCATAGGCTTTATAACCAAGCCTTTGCCAATTTTTGCACCGAATGTTTTCAGAATAAATACCTTTAGGCGGATAGGGATAGGTAAATAAGAATTGATGAAAACTTTATTAGATATAAACCAAAGAAGTGTAATAAGAAAACCCTTCGTAAGCTCAGATTGTTTGTACCAATCGTTATTATATTTCGATAAATCTGATTTGTTCATTGAAAAAGGCTTTATACAAATTGATGAAGTAAATGGTTTAGGTGTGGCTCAGGTCATAAATAATAGGTTATCCCGATTTGTTCAGTATCAGAATATACTTCAAAAATACAATAATTTACTATTGGCTACGCAATTTATTAATCAATAAAGTACTTTTTTGTCTGCCTTCATCCAGACGAGCTGATAAATACCTTTTGGTTGCTTCAAAATGTTGCTCATAGCTTTTTTTATCACCCGTCTCTACGATATTAGCCCATTCATGAACGGCTGTATGAAAAGCCAAGTCTTCACCTCGTATACTTTTATCAAACAGGGCTGTCTGAATGGTCTCTTCCAGTAAGTCATCGTTCATATACAGGTATTCTGCCATACCTACCCGCAACTTGAAAGGAGGAGTCTGGCAAACCAGATTTTTGTAAGGGTTTGTACCAAGCTTATGCCACGTATCAACCATTGCCAGCAAGCTCAGGTGTGAATTAGGTTTATGGTCTTTATCTTGACTTAAACTGAATTCACTCATAATTTTATCATCAAGCATCAAAGTTTCACCCTTGTCTTTAAAAACATGGTCACGAGCTGCATAAATTCGTTTACGAAATTTCTTTTCATCTTCCTCAAGCATTGTTTCAAATAATTCCATTTCGCAAGAGGCATATCTTCGTACATCCCTTTTGGCATAAGGGTTCAATAATGCAAGACCTGAATATACGTGAAACTTGTAGCTATATATACGAAGTGTCATCAGGAATTTAACATTATCAAGTCCATTAGGATGAAGCGGGTTTTCCCACGGATATACCTTCCGGTGCATGCAGGCTGTTCCGATACTTTCAAAGCCTACGTGTGTAACAGCCTGAATATCGGCCATCATTTTATCATGCTCATGGAAGTCTTCAAGTTGGTGGATAACTGACCCTATTTTGCTAAATACTTCCAGTGCCTCTTCAAAGGCTTGATTACTAGCCCGATGGTTAATAACAGCCAAGGTTTGGTTGGCAGGATTTACCCCAGGGCCATAAAGCGCATGGCAGGTAACAATCTGGGTATCTTTCGGGAGGTGCTCTTCAAAAGCTGCAATTTCAGGCGTTTTAACAGAGGTTTGTCCGGCTACAATGGCACCGAATTTTGTGGCCCCGCCGCATTCTTTTACAACATCATTGATTTTTTCTGCTTCAACAGAATAAAGTATAAAGTCACAAAGGCGTGAAACGGCTTTGCCATCCTTCAGTACTTCTATGCCAAATGTTCCAAGTTCGTTTTGTAAGTCTGTCTGATTAGCCGGAAGGTCACAGCCAAATACCTGAAACCCCGCATTTGCCCATATTCGGGCAAACATTTTACCCATATCTCCCAAGCCAATAATTCCTATTTTCATATAATATCTTTGTAATTAGGCTATAGTTTAATATTTTGAGTTGAATTGTGACATTTGTAATCTGTGATTGTTAATATTGAAAGCCAAAAATTATATGTAAGTTGTTTAGGCAGAAACCCCAAAATTAAATGATTTTAACAACGCAGCATTAAAAAATCGACTATTCTGAATGAAATACGCACAAGTCAAACATTTTTTCAATTTTATACAATAATTTTGCGCACTTTTGACTTTTTTTTTGTCAAAAAAGCTGTTTGTATCAATTGAATTGCAAATAAACAACAAATCTAATTTACTTACGAACTCAATATCTAAATTTTACCAATGCGAACAATTTTGTTGCTACTTGTGTCAAACACCTTTATGACCTTTGCATGGTACGGGCATTTAAAAAGACCTGATTTACCTATTTGGAAAGCCGTACTCATTAGCTGGGGTATCGCTTTTTTTGAGTATATGTTTATGGTGCCAGCCAATAGGCTCGGTTACGGAGAATTTAATGCGTTTCAGCTAAAAACTATTCAAGAAGCTATTACGTTGGTAGTGTTTGTGGTTTTTGCAGTTCTGTATCTGAAAGAACCTCTTAAATGGAATTATCTGGTAGGCTTTGGCTTGATTTTTCTGGCAGTTTGGGTAGTTTTCAAGAAGTAATTTTATTATGTTATCATTTGAAATTGCATGATTAAGTAGCGAAAAATACTGCCTAATCATGCAATTAAATTAACGGTTCAGGATTTTATTTATCAAACTCAATAATATGTTCTGAGGCATAAGAATCGTCGCCGGGTTTTATACGCTTGACAAAAAAACGTGCCTTTTTACCTAGTTTCAGGCAGGTATTTCTGGCATTTATATCTTCGGCGGTGTTTAATGGTTGTAAGGAAGGATACCATAAAATATAGCCCGGTTTTTCAAATACTAGCTGCGGTTTTGTCCATTCCTGTGAACTGGATTCATTGCCGAGGTCAATATTTTTATTAAATGAGATATATACTTTGTCGCCTTTCCATGATTTTCCCTCCGACTTTGCCATCATCATCACCCAGCAATTCAGATAGGAGTTCCAACTAACCGAAGGCCCCCAATGAAAACCATTTGTAGGCGAAGACGCAGGGCCACCGCCTTGTTCCATAGGTATCTGTAAAGAGGTAATGGGTTTTCCTATTCCGTTATGTGGTGCATTAAATCCTGTGCCATCCCACCTTTTAGCTTTTCCAACCGGATTATCTAAATCGGAAAGTGCAAGACGTGCCATGCTGATACATTGCCCTTGCCATTCGGTTTTAGGGTTATAACTTGCTTCTGAATATTCGCCCGGATACCCATATTCTCCATAAAATAGATACAGATAGTCGCCACTAGCCACAGCAGATGGGTCACCAACGCCTCCGGCAAAGGTATTTGAAGTATTATGTGGTTTCAGAATCATTCTTGGGTTAAGGTCTTCAATAAAAATACCTTTATTAACCCAGCTTTTTCCACCATCAACCGACTTCATGATACCTATCCGGCAAACAGCAGCCGGACTTTTTTCGCCTGTTAAGCCCTGAGGCCATTGTTCATTTTTATAACCCTCGCCTGTTTTTTCATTGTAAGGAAGTGTCTGAGGGTAGTTTTCGTTATGATAAACCGCATAAAGTGTTTTGCCAGATGTATCTTTAGGCGATTGATAAACTGTTTCGAACCAAACGGCTCCATGTAAACCTTCTTGTCCGGTAGGAGCATTCAGAGGCATAACAGGTGAATGGAAATTTTCGGCAAGACTTTTAAAAACTTCTTCTGCATTTCTGCCATCGGCATATTTGAGGTCTTTGGCATAGCCCCAAAGAGGGTCTTCTCCATATTTACCCGGAAAAATTCTGAATGTATTGCCCACCCATACTTCTGCCATGTTACAGTCCACAAACGAATTGAATTTAATCTTTTCTGTAGAAATGAGTTTGAATTTAGGATTAAATGGTTCTTCTTTAGAAGCTGTTGAACAGGCAAATATGCTAGCAACTAAAGCCCCCACTAGTAGAAGTTGAATAACTGGTATTTTCATAGGTTGGATAAAGGTTTAAGAAAATCAATAAAATCAGGTCGTTTTGGGTTCGCTGAACATTATTTTGTTACCAAAAGGGTCGGTTACTTCCATAATGTAAGAACCCCAGTGAGCTTCATAGATACTTGGTTTAAAGTACCTGTAATCTTTGGCATTCAGGAGGTTACAATATTCTTGCAGATTGGGGTAGTTAATCATGATTTTTGAACCCGGGCAGGCATCACCATGGTGTTCCGATAGGTGAATTGTGATGGCTTCCTTACTAACCGACATATATAATGGAAAATTTTCTCCGAATCGGTGTTCCCAGTCTTGCGAGAAACCGAGCCAATCAATATAAAATTCTTTTGCTTTGGTAACATCGAAAATCCTGAAAACGGGTGTAATAATATTCATTTGGAATGGGAGTTGAGTTTATCAAAATTACTATTTTCTAAACATAAACCATATCTAAACAAAAAAGGATTACAAATTTCTTTGTAATCCTTCTTGAGAATAAACTAACTGGCTTATTTATCTGTCAGGCCATATTTGTTCACATATTTTTTGTAAAGTCTTTTTTGTTTATCATCAAGGTCAACTTTTTTGCCTCTGATGAACGCATGTTCAACTTTACTGGTGCGCATATCCAGAATATCGCCTGCTGAAACTACAATGGTTGCATGCTTACCAACTTCAAGCGAACCTACTTGTTTATCGATTCCTAGAATTTTGGCATTGTTCAAAGTAATCATTTTCAAGGCATCTTCCTGACCCATTCCGAAAGCAGCGGCTGTACCGGCTACAAAAGGTAGGTTTCTGGTACGCCAGAATTCTTCAGTATAATACATACCAACGGTTACTCCGCCTTTCATCAGAATACCGGGTAATTTGTAAGGATTCCATACATCTTCATCTACTGTATTTGGCAAACGGTGAGTACCATTTACAATTACCGGAATGTTATTTTCTTTCAGAAAATCAATGGCTAGTTCTGCTTCTTCACCACCTACAATTACAATTTTCTGAATTTTGTATTTCTGAGCAAGTTTAACGGCTTCAACAATTTCTTTGCCATTATTTACACGGACAAACAATTGTTTTGAGCCATCGTATAAACCCTTCATAGCCTCTAGTGGGGCATTTTTAGGGTTAGGGTTGCTTATTTCTGAGTAAGCCAGCCCTTCTGAGAAAAGTTGCTCCAGCTCATTTTTTTGCTGAATATACTTGTCGTTTTTCTTGATGGCAAACTTCATTTCTTCAAAACTGAACTGGCGTGTTACCAAAGCCGGATAATTTAACCAGATGCCATCATCTTTTTTAAGCGCGGCATCTTCCCAGTTCCAACCGTCGTATTCCATAATAGCAGAGGTTCCAGAAATAATGCCTCCCTCAGGGGTACTTTGCCCGATTAAAATACCATTTCCACGAATTGTTGGTATTACTTCTGAGTCGGTATTATGGGCAATTAAGGCTCTTACATGCGGGTTAAACTGACCAGTTTCCTGATTATCTAAAGTTGCTCTTACAGAGGCAATTTCCACAAGACCTGCCAAAGCAGAAGGAGCAATAAGACTAGGATAAACCGATTTGCCACTTACATTAATTACTTCGGTATTGGCTTTGTCAAAATTGGTTGAAGCATCGCCAACGGCTGTAATAATACCTTTGTCGAAGACGATGGTACCATTCTGAATAATTCTGCCATCACCTACATGGATTGTGCCGCCAACCAAGGCAATAGGTTTGGTCTGAGGTTGAGCAGGAGCTTGATTTTGAGCCTTTCCCCAAAAACTTAGAAGTGCTAAACCAAGAACTGTTATATATTTTTTCATTTTGAAAGTCTTATTTTAATTAAATGCTTTTATTAATGCTTAATCTTTGTTGATAAGGTTTGAATCCATCATCTCGCTTGATTCTCCACGATTTTCTGTAACACCCATTTCCATAATGGTATCACAATGGATTTGAAGATTACGACGCGGCGCAGGTCTTTGAGTAGGAGCACCACCTGATTTTTCGGCCAACATTTTTAACATTAATCTGTTACGCTCTTTTGCTACCGATTGGCGCATTTGGTCGTCTTTTTCAACATCAAAATAAACAGTTCCGTCAATGATAGTTTTTTCAGGACGTGCATAAATCGATAGTGGATTGTTGTTCCAAAGTACAACGTCAGCATCTTTACCTACCTTGATACTTCCTAGGCGGTTGTCCAGATGCAGCATTCTTGCAGGGTTAAGAGTTACCATTTTCCATGCGTCTTCTTCGGTTACGCCACCGTACAATACTGTTTTAGCAGCTTCCTGATTCAGGCGGCGTGCCATTTCTGCGTCATCAGAGTTAATAGCAGTATTAACACCCATTTTATTCAGGATAGACGCATTGTAAGGAATGGCCTCTTTAACTTCCATTTTATAAGCCCACCAGTCAGAGAACGTCGAAGCATTTACTCCGTGTGCTTTCATTTTGTCGGCTAGTTTATAACCTTCCAGAATGTGCGTAAAGGTATTGATATTGAAGTTGAAAGTTTCGGCCACTTTCATCATCATATTAATTTCAGACTGAACGTAAGAGTGACAAGTAATGAAACGTTTTTTGTTTAGGATTTCAACCAGCGCATCTAGCTCAAGGTCTCTTCTTGGAGGCGTTACACCATTTTTGTTAGCAAGTGCGTTATAGTCTTTCCATGCTTTTTCATATTCTTTGGCTCTCTGGAATGCATCCATATAGATTTGTTCAACACCCATTCTGGTAGCAGGAAAACGCGTAGTAGCCGAAGCACTGTTGCCTTGTTTTACGTTTTCGCCCAAGGCAAATTTAATAAATCCATCGGCACCTTTAATGAGGAGATTGTTAGGGTTTTCGCCCCATTTCAATTTGATTAATGCCGATTGACCACCAATACAGTCAGCCGAACCATGTAACAACTGCGAAGAAGTAACCCCACCAGCTAACTGGCGATAGATATTGATGTCTTCCGAGTTTACTACGTCTTCCTGACGAACTTCAGCTGAAACGCTTTGTACCTCGTTGATTGATATTAATGCAATATGTGAGTGTTCGTCAAAAATACCGTTGGTTAGGTGTTTACCTGTTCCGTCAATTACTTTCGCACCTGCCGGAGCCGCTAGGTTTTTACCAACTTGTGCAATTTTGCCATTTTGTAACAATACGTCGGTATTCTGAACGATGCCTTCTTTTTCGTTTGTCCAGACCGTAGCATTTTTAATCAGCATGGTTTCTTGCTGAGGTTTGGTTTCGCTACCATAAGCCGTGAACGGGAAAAGAACTTTGCCTGCTTCTGGCGTTTTAGCTTTCGTAGAGTCTTTTTTGGTGTTGTCTTTAGCGGCTTCTTTATAAATAGCCGACCATTTCACTTGTTTACCATCAGGTAAAACCCCTTCACCTTTAATATTTTTGCCATCGTAATAACCACTCAGGCGAGTATCGTTGGCATCTCTTCTTTCAAGTTTAGTACTAATTGTAAACAAATCTGACGTACGACTAACTTTAGGAGTAATTTTGATAGAGTCATTCACAATTACCTGATACTCAGGTTTATCAATTTTGCCTGAAATATTTAGTTTTAAGCCTGTTTTTTCTCCTACTGTTAAATCATACACACCTCTTACATCAGTTACGTTCATGTCGCTGATAATATATCTTTTACCCTGAATCCAGTTTTCATAAATGACATTGTCTTTGCTGAAAAGGTTGTCAGACGTAATAATAAAGTTAGCCATCATGCCTTTTTTAAGGCTACCTAACACGTTATCTACTTTTAATAATTTGGCAGGCGTGGTAGTTAAGGCTTCAAGTGCTTTGCTTTCTGGCAAGCCACTCTCGATAGCTTTACGAATGTTTGCCCAGAACTCGGTTTTATTACGAAGAGAATTGGTAGTAAAAGCAAAGTTTATTCCGGCTTTCGCTAGCATTCCGGCATTAAAAGGGGCTAACTCCCAGTGTTTCATTTCAGTTAATGAAACCTGTGCGGCATCGAATGGGTCTTCTACATCATAAGCAGAAGGAAAGTTTAAAGGTAAAATCAAAGAGCCATTCGTAGCTTTTATTTCATCGATACGTTGGTACTCATCACCAATACCTTTAAAAATGTATTGGATTCCAAATTCTTTTCCAATTTTATCACCTCTCAAAACACCTAGTTTATCATTGGCTTCATAAATCTGTGGTAATGCCTGCATAGCATTGAAGGCCTCAAGCGAAAGGTTTCTTTCTTCTTTATTTCCACCTTTTTTATACCAGTCAGCATCATAATAGGTTTGGCGTAACAAAGCTACTGACCCCATCATCGAAACCGGATACGTTTGGGTTGAAGTACCTTTGCTTAATGAGTAATGAGCCGAAGATTTTTCTTTAATTAAAAGTTCATTTTCTTTACCATCACCAAGAGCCACCAATGCACCAGTGCCTCTTACAATACCATCAGCAATATGCACCGAAGCCACACCGAAACCGATTTTCCTCATTTCTTCGGCTTTTTGGGCGTTAGCTTTAAATTCTTTGGCTGCATCTATCTCAGGTTTTACGGCTTGGTTCCAGTCGTAAGCCCCTTTTTTGTTACTTTCTAATTGGGCAGGGCCACCAAAGCCACGACCACCTTGTGGGCGTACAATTTCTGGCATACCGTAGTCAGAGTAGATGTCAATCAGACCCGGATAAATTCTTTTACCTTTCAGGTCATAAACTACGGTTCCGTTAGGGATTTTTAAATCTTTGCCAACCGCCTCAATAACGCCGTTTTTGATGTAAATCATGGCGTTGTCCAGTACGGTTTGGGCATCAACTACAATAGTGGCATTTTTAAAAGCGTATTGCGCCGGACGCTCATCATAAACACCATTACGCGGGAAAGTTACTTGCGAAAATGCTTGAATGTTGATGAATAAAATGAAAAAACTGAGAAGAATTTTTTTCATGGATAGGTTTGTGATGTTTGGTTAATGATATTGCGAAATTGATAATTTTACCTTAATAAACAAAACTATTAATACTTTTGCATTGATTATCGTCTAAATGTTATAAAAACGCTCTTAAAAGTGAAAATCAATAGACAGAGAGCAATCTCAAAAATTAATTTTTTTTCGTCGGAAGGAATCCCCTTTTTATTCATAATTGACTTTCAGGGAGATAATTGCATCGTAGAGCCTTTGAGCGACATAAACCACACAGAAATAAAATACTGGATTAACGGCATAAATAATATAAGTAGCCATACCACTCAAATTGTTAAATCTCCTGCCGATATTGTGCTTGAAAAACACCCCATCACTTTTGTACAATACAAAGAAGCGTTTGATTATGTACAGCAAAATATCATTCAGGGAAATAGTTTTCTTACTAATCTGACTTGTGAAACGCCAATCAGGCTAAACCTGAACCTGCTTGATGTTTTTGAACTAAGTCAGGCAAAATATAAACTCTGGGTTAAAGACTCGTTTGTGTGTTTTTCACCAGAAATATTTATTCAGATTGATGAAACTGGTAAACTTTCTTCTTTTCCGATGAAAGGTACGATTGATGCCTCGTTGCCTGAGGCCGAGGAAAAACTCATGAAGGATGAAAAGGAATTTTATGAGCATACTACCATTGTTGATTTAATCAGAAACGATGTAAGTAGTGTGGCTGATAAAGTATGGGTTGAAAAATTCAGGTATACTGATAAAATCAGGACACAGGATGGCCGAGAACTCCTACAATTAAGTTCGCAGATTAGTGCCTTATTGCCTGACAACTGGCGGGATAATCTGGGCGAAATCCTCTTTGGAATGCTTCCGGCTGGCTCAATCTCAGGAGCTCCTAAACAAAAGACTCTGCAAATAATTAAAAATGCCGAGCAAAATACGTATCTTAGTACACTCGGAAAAACCAATGAAAGGGGTTTCTATACAGGTATTTTTGGCGTTTTTAATGGTAAAACACTTGATAGTGGGGTAATGATTCGGTTTATTGAACAGTATCCTGACGGAAACCTGACGTTTAAGAGCGGCGGCGGTATTACATCAAATAGCCTCGCAGAAAAAGAGTATGAAGAAATGATTCAGAAAATATATGTCCCTATTGTTTGAAACTATCCGGCTACAAAACCGACAGTTACATAACCTCTGGTACCACAGTGAGCGCATGGCACAAAGCCAGAAAGATTTACTCGGAATTGAAAAGGCAATTGATTTGGAAACTGCAATTCGGCTACCTGACGAAATAGGAGAGGGCTTGTACCGATGTAGAGTTAGCTACAAGGAAAAAATTGATAAAATAGCGTTTTTCCCTTATGAAGCTAAGCATCCGTCATTGATTCAGCTTGTCGAAAACCCTTTGGTGAGTTATCATTACAAATTTGAAGATAGAAGCCAGTTTCAGGAACTATTAGCCCAGCACCCCTGGGCCGACGACGTGATAATTACACACAATAATTACCTGACTGACGCTACTTTTGCTAATCTGGCTTTTTCTGATGGCAACCAATGGGTTACTCCAGCCACTCCTTTACTAAAAGGAACCAGAAGACAATATCTAATTGATAAACAATTATTGGTCGAAAAAGCCATTACAACTCATGACCTAAAATACTTTAGGCAATTTGCCCTCATAAATGCAATGAGAGACTTTAATATAATATATGATTTTACGTTCAGTAATAACCAGCTCATAGTTCATGGCATTCATTGAAAACCTTATTATCGGAGCAGGGCCGTCAGGGCTAGCCATTGCAGGTCGGCTCAGAAAGCTAGGTCTACCGTTCGAGATTCTGGAGCAAACAGACACACACGGTAATACATGGCGAAACCACTATGACCGACTTCATTTGCATACAGATAAAAAATATTCGGCCCTTCCACATTTGCCATTTCCGGCACATTACCCTACGTTTATCCCTAAAAAACAATACATCGAGTATCTGGATTCTTATTGCCAGCTATTCGATATAAAGCCCATTTATAATCAGCAGGTAGTTTCTGTTAAGCGTGAAGGTCAGCTGTGGAAGATACAAACACAGGATACTTGCTATGAGGCCAAAAATGTAATTGTTGCAACTGGTTATAACCGAGTAGCAAAAATACCCGTATTGAAAGGTCAAGACATTTTTAAGGGTGAAATATTACATTCTCAATACTATAAAAATGGTAAATCTTATCAAGGCAAAAGTGTTTTAGTAGTGGGCTATGGAAACTCAGGAGCCGAAATAGCACTTGATTTATACGAAAATGGAGCCAAAACATTTGTATCTATCCGAAATCCGGTTAATATTGTCAAGCGTGAATTAAAAGGGCGTTCAACCCAGAGCATGGCTATTTTTCTGATTCGGTTTGGCAATGTCTTTTATGATTTTGTGGCAAAAATATTCAAAAAAATGTCGATGGGTGCAATGGAAGGCACAGGTATTCCTATTTCTCCCTTAGCTCCATCAGAGCAACTGCGGAAATTAGGGAAAGTATCTGTCATTGATGTAGGAACACTGGCCCAGATTAAAGCAAAAAATATTCAGGTAATGCCCGATATTGCTTCATTAACAGCACATGAGGTGATATTTAAAAATGGCGAAACTATTCAGATAGATGCCCTAATACTGGCTACGGGTTATACGGCTAAGCTTGAAGAAATTATTGAAAATGTTGCTCCATTGCTTAATGAAAGAGGTTACCCTAAGGAAATGTGGTTCGACGAAGAGGCTTATGAAGGGCTATTTTTCTTGGGTTTCAACTTGCCACTTACGGGTATTCTGAGAGATATTGATATAAGCTCCGAGAAAATAGTGAAACAGATTCAGAAACGAAGTAAATAAAATCTAAAGTTATTTTATCGAAAGTAGGCTATGCTGCACAGTTTTTTCATCAGAAAAAAACGTACTGCATGGTTTCCCTGTGATGGAAATAGTTGAATTAAAAGTGAGCCTGTCAGTAATGAAATGGCAATACTTATGCTAAGCGTTAGCAGCAGTGTGAAAACTTTTTTAAGTCTTTTCATAATCAATTCTTATAATTTAATTGCATTTTTGTGTACTTTTCACAAAGAGCAAATTTTTTGTTGAGAGGGAAACTAAGGAAATATAATTTTAAAGTATGAATTGGATTAAACCTCTCACTATTGTTGAATACGTTTTCATCGGGATATTCCTTTTAGTGTATGTGGTATATTTCATACGTACATACCTCATAGCTTCGCGTCTGGGTACATCCTCACGGTCGGTTGTTATAAAGTTTTTTATCAGAAGTGTATATCTTGGGCTTTGTATCATCGGGCTACTGGGGCCAAGTTTCGGAGTAAATGAAATGGAGGCACAAGCCACAGGCAAAGACGTATATTTTGCTTTTGATGTTTCGCGCTCGATGGATGCCATTGATATTGAACCAACCCGCTTGGAAAAAGTAAAATTTGAGCTAGTAAAAAACCTGAATGCTTTAAAGTCTGACCGCGTGGGCATTGTGGTTTTCTCTTCCTATGCTTATGTACATACCCCTTTAACTTATGACCGCGATGCCCTAAAACTGTTTATTCAGAAGCTAAGTAGCGATTTATTTGTAGAGTCGGGTACCGATTTAAACGAAGCATTGAAATTAATTCAAACAAAATTTAATGGCTCAAATACCCCTACACGTAAGGCTAGGGTAATTGTCCTAGTAAGTGACGGCGAAGATTTCGGGCAACTTGAGTCAGATGTTATTCTGGATTTAAAGAAAAATAGAGTTAATTTTCTGGCTTTAGGGGTTGGTACTCCGCAAGGTGGTAAAATCAGAGAAAATGTAGGCTTTAAAAAAGACAAAGAAGGCAATGATGTAGTATCAAAACTAGATGCCGATTACCTTAAAAAACTGACGAAAGTACTAAACGGAAAATATTTTCAATTGTCGAATCAGGTGAATGATGTTTCGGCTTTGCTTAAGGAGGTTTCACAGTTAGAAAATAACTGGGTTGATACCCGAAAAATGACAGTTACAAACAATAAGTATTTTTACTTTGTATTTCTGGCTTTGATTTTAATGATTATCGACGTTATAATAACAATACGTACAATTAAGCTTTAGGCATACAAGCATATATCTCAGACATGAATACTTGGTTTTTTTATATTATTCTTCTGTTCCTGAATATTCGTTCTCTGACGAATGTTTCAGAAAGAAACAGGTTGAAAATGGAAGCCGGTAGAGCCTTTCTTAAAAAAAACTATGTTGTAGCAAAGGAAAAATACCAGACTCTCGCTGATATTTCGTTCAATCTCGAACCAGAGGCCCGTCTAAATCTGGCTCATACCTATTTCTATACAAAAGATACGCTCAGGGCTTTGCAGGAGTATAAGAGGCTACTAAAAGTAAGTGACGAAAAAATATTTACAGGTGCATTGATACAAATAGGTGTAATTAATGCCATGATGAAAGACAGCCTCACAGCTCTGCAATTATTTAAAGAAGCCTTGCAGAAAAACCCGAATAACCTTGTAGCTCGCTATAATTTTGAACTATTAAAGAAAAAACTACCGCCGGTTCCACCGCCACCTGACCAGACAACAAAGAATGAAATGCAAAGTACTGAAACCGAGCAGTCGGAAGAAAAAAAGGATGAGTTAGAATCGACAGTACCTGAAAAAATGAGTAAAGAGAAGGCTTTACAGATTCTGGAAGCAATGAAAACAAATGAGTTGCATTACTCGCCTCCTCGAAAAAATAATGGAAAGAAAAACCAGAATAACGATAAAGACTGGTAAATATAACAAACGTATCAAGTAAATTATTCAATAATAAGTATGACAAAAAATTCAGTTGTAAAGGAAACGAATTTCAACTTTGAAGGACAAACAGGCTTTTACCGTGGTAAAGTAAGAGATGTATACGATTTTAATGATAAGGTGGTCATGATTGCCTCTGACCGTATTTCTGCCTTTGATGTAATTCTGCCGCGTCCAATCCCTGCTAAAGGGCAAGTGCTCAATCAGATTGCTTCAAAATTCCTTCTGGCTACTAAAGATATTGTACCTAACTGGCTAATGGCTACCCCAGACCCAAATGTTTCAATAGGCGTTAAATGCGAAACTTTTCCTGTCGAAATGGTTGTAAGAGGGTATCTTGTAGGTCATGCGTGGCGTACTTATAAAAGTGGTCTCAGAACTTTATGTGGTGTTGCTTTACCCGAAGGTATGATTGAGAACCAGAAGTTTCCGACACCTATTATTACACCCACAACAAAAGCTCATGAAGGGCATGATGAGGATATTTCGAGAGAAGAGATAATTGCAAGAGGTTTGGTCTCAGAAGAAAAATATGCTCAATTGGAAAAATATGCGTTAGCATTGTTTGAAAGAGGTACAGCTATGGCGGCTGAAAAAGGGCTTATTCTGGCTGATACCAAATATGAGTTTGGAGAAAGAAATGGTGTTATTTACCTGATTGATGAAATTCATACACCCGATTCATCAAGGTATTTTTATGCCGATACTTACGAAGAAAATCTATCGAAAGGGCTGCCTCAGAAACAATTATCGAAAGAATTTGTAAGGGAGTGGCTAATTGCTAACAATTTTCAGGGAAAAGAAGGGCAGGTAGTACCAGAAATGACCGATGAAAAAGTAACCGAAATATCGAAACGTTATATTGAACTTTATGAGAAAGTAGTAGGAGAGGCATTTCAGCCATCAGAGAGTGATGATATTATTCAAAGAATTGAAAACAACATCAAGGCTTATCTTAGCAACAAAAATTGATAATAATAATTGTGCCACACACAGGTGTGGCACAATTGGTTTAATTATATGCCAACGTAGGCAGGGCTAATCATCGAAACTGATTTTGCTTCCAGTAATGAAGCCCCCATTAAATATTCGTCAACTTTTCTGGCACATTCGCGTCCTTCTGAAATAGCCCATACAACTAAAGATTGTCCGCGGCGCATATCTCCGGCAGCAAATACTTTTGCCTTGTTTGTCTGATACTCAAGAGCTTTTACATTTTTTCGTTCGTCAACTTCAATCTCAAGCTCTTGGAGGAGATCTTGCTGAGGGTTCAGGAATCCGGCGGCAATTAGAGCAAGTTCACAAGGAATTTCTCTTTCGTTCATTTCAACCCTGTTGCCATTAAAAATAGCCGACTCTGCAATGATAATGCCTTTCAGATTACCGTTCTCATCACCAACAAACTCTTTTACATTTATACTGAACAAACGCTCGCATCCTTCTTCATGAGAAGTAGAAGTACGCTTAGTTAATGGCCAGTTTGGCCATGGAGTAGTTTCGGCTCTGTATTGGTAATAAGGTTGTTTTTTATCATCAAGTGACGGCTCCGGCATTACTTCAACTTGTGTAATGCTTTTCGCTCCATGACGATTTGAAGTGCCTACGCAGTCAGAACCAGTATCTCCACCGCCAATTACTACCACATTTTTTCCGGTAGCCAACAAGTCACCATTGGCATAGGCTTCTCCTTTGTGGTCAGTAACTAATGCGATATTAGCCACACGCTTATTTTGTTGGCTCAGGAATTCCATTGCGGGGTAAATACCTTTCAGCTCATGCCCTTTAATAGGAATCATTCTAGGAACGGTTGAGCCTCCAGCAAGAACAATGGCGTCAAAATCACGCAATAATTCGCTGCCTTTAATATTTACACCAATATTTGCATTAGTTTTAAAAACGATTCCTTCGGCTTCCATTACCTCCACACGTCGGCGTACCACCGATTTATCTAATTTAAAATCAGGAATACCATATCGTAAAAGTCCACCTACTTCGTCGGCTCTTTCAAAAACTGTTACCCAGTGTCCTGCTTTGTTTAACTGAGCCGCGGCTGCAAGTCCGGCCGGCCCCGACCCCACAACAGCTACCTTTTTACCAGTTCTTTTGTTAGGAACCACAGGTTTTACCCAGCCATTTTCATAGGCTTTTTCAATGATTGATTTCTCAATATATTCTATGGCAACAGGTGGCTTATTAATACCTAAAACGCAGGCAGCCTCGCAAGGGGCAGGGCAAATTCTGCCTGTAAATTCAGGGAAATTATTAGTAGAACTTAATATTTCGTAGGCATACTCCCAGTTTTCTTCCCAAACGGCATCATTAAATTCAGGAATAATATTACCAAGCGGGCATCCATTATGACAGAACGGAACGCCACAATCCATACAACGAGCAGCTTGGTCATGGGTTTGCTTCGCATCATAACTGGTTTCAACTTCGTTATAATCTTTTTTTCTTTCGAGTACGTCTCGCTTTAAAGATGCCTGACGTTCAAACTCTAAAAAACCGGTTGGTTTTCCCATTTTTTTATTATGATTTTGTGTATCTTAGGTTAAAACTTAAAGACTCAGAGAGGTAAAACTTTTAACTTTACCTCTCAAACTCAGCATAATTTATGCTAAAACTTTTTCAGCTTCTGCTTTCTGTTTTCTTTCTTGAAGCACACGTTTATAATCAGTTGGCATCACTTTGATAAAGTTTTTAACTGCTTCATCGAAGTTATCAAGAATAGCTTTCGCCACTGTGCTTCCTGTTACTTTCAGGTGTTTTTCAATAAAGGCTTTTAGCATTTCTGCATCTTCTTGGTCTGGTTTTTCTAAACCAACCATTTCTTTATTACATTTCGAGTCAAAATCACCCTCTTTGTCATAAATATAGGCAGTCCCCCCACTCATACCTGCAGCAAAGTTTCTTCCGGTTTTACCCAAGATAATAGCCAACCCTCCGGTCATATATTCACAGCCATGGTCACCTACACCTTCAACTACTACTTTTGCTCCTGAGTTTCTTACACAAAAACGTTCACCGGCCATACCTCTGATGTATGCTTCGCCCGAGGTGGCACCATAAAAGGCTACGTTCCCGATAATCATGTTCTCTTCGGCTTTGAATTTAGCCTTTCTGTCAGGATATACAATGAGTTCAGCTCCACAAAGACCTTTACCGAAATAATCGTTTGAATCACCCTCCAATTCAAGTTTCAATCCTTTGGTCGAGAAAGCACCAAACGATTGGCCGGCTGTACCACGATATTTGAAGTGTACAGTGCCATAAGGTAGACCTTCCCCTTTGTATACTTTTGAAATCTCGTTCGATGTCATAGCCCCAATACTACGGTTGAGGTTATTTACATCATATTCGGCTGATACTTCTTCTTTGCTGCTTATAGCTGCTTGCGCATCTTTAATCATTTGCCAGTCAAGTACATTTGCAATACCGTGGTCTTGCTCTTCTTGCTTATATTGAGCTACATCAAGCGTTGTAGGCTCTTTATAAAGGATACCTGAAAGGTCAATTTTTTTGTATTTCCAATGCGTTAAATCATCACGTTTTTCAAGGAACTGTACTTGCCCAACCATTTCGTTTACTGTGCGGAAACCAAGTTCTGCCATAATTTCACGCATTTCTCTGGCCAGATACGTAAACATATTTACAACATGTTCAGGTTTTCCGCTAAACATGGCGCGTAATTCTTTGTTTTGCGTTGCAACTCCAACCGGACAGGTATTCAGGTGGCATTTACGCATCATGATACAACCCACCGAAACCAGTGCCGCGGTAGCAACACCAAATTCTTCTGCACCTAATAGAGCAGCAATTGCAAGGTCACGGCCAGTTCTTATTTGGCCATCGGCTTGTACGGTTACTCTACCACGAAGTTTATTTTTAACCAGTGTCTGGTGTGTTTCGGCCAAACCAAGCTCCCACGGTAAACCAGCGTGTCTGATTGAAGACAACGGAGATGCTCCGGTTCCACCGTCATGCCCTGCTATCAGAATCACATCTGAGTGTGCTTTGGCTACACCGGTGGCAACAGTTCCTACGCCTGCTTCTGACACGAGTTTTACTGAAATACGGGCATCGCGGTTCGAGTTTTTAAGGTCATATATTAGCTGTGCTAAGTCCTCAATCGAGTAGATGTCGTGGTGTGGTGGTGGCGAAATAAGCCCTACACCCGGTGTACTATGGCGTACGCGACCAATCCAGTCATCGACTTTATGCCCCGGAAGCTGTCCGCCTTCACCAGGCTTAGCTCCTTGTGCCATTTTAATTTGTAATTCTTTGGCGTTTGTCAGGTAGTAGCTGGTTACACCAAAACGGCCAGAGGCAACCTGTTTGATACTTGAACTTAGGTTATTGCCATTTTCATCAAGCTGGTAACGGATTTCGTCTTCACCGCCTTCGCCAGAATTTGAACGGCCTCCGATGCGGTTCATAGCAATGGCAAGGGTAGTATGTGCCTCCCATGAAATTGAACCGAACGACATGGCACCTGTGGCGAAGCGTTTAAAGATGCTTTCAACAGACTCAACTTCTTCTAGCGGAATCGGATTACCTTTTTTGAAACGTAACAAACCTCTGATAGTTAGAGCATCTTTGCTTTGGTCGTTAATAAGTTTCGAGTATTGTTTGAAAATCTGATACCCTTTTTCTAAATCTTTCTCTCCAACTCTGCCCGACTGTTGTAGTAAGTGAATACTTTGTGGGTTAAACATGTGGCGTTCGCCGCGTTGTTTCCACTGATAAACGCCGCCTACCTCCAGACGTTGAACAGATACTTGTGGCACGTCAGGAAAAGCTATCTTATGGCGTACAATGGCTTCTTTGGCAATTTCAGCAATGCCCATTCCGCCAATACGTGAGATAGTTCCCGTAAAGTATTTATCAATTACTTGTTTATTGATACCAATACATTCAAATATTTGCGCACCCTGATAAGACTGAAGCGTTGAGATACCCATTTTAGAGAATATCTTTAAAAGCTCTTTGTTTACAGCCTTGATATAGTTTTTGTAAAGTTTGTAATCTTCGTTTTCGCCTTCAATCAATCCTTTTTTGTTCATCCAAGAAAGAGTTTCAAATGCCATATAAGGGCAAATAGCCGAAGCTCCAAAACCAATTAAGGTAGCAAAGTGGTGTGTTTCCCATATATCTCCGGCTTCAACCAGAATACCTGCATTGCCTCTGAGTCCTTTCTTGATTAG
This sequence comes from Emticicia sp. 17c, assembly GCF_037153985.1. Lineage (NCBI taxonomy): Bacteria > Pseudomonadati > Bacteroidota > Cytophagia > Cytophagales > Leadbetterellaceae > Emticicia > Emticicia sp. 17c. The sequence continues at coordinate 912,370 of NZ_JBBAYI010000001.1, read as the reverse complement.
ATGATGGTGAATAGCTGCCGTTGCTAATAAAGACGGAATAGGTGCGTGATCAGAATCAATGGCTCTGTCTGAAAGAATTAATATCTCAAATCCATCAACAATAGCGTCTTCTGCATAGCGGCATATTCTTTCTAAAGCAAACTCTAATGCTTTCCCAATATCTTTGGTTTTAGCATTGAAATACGTATTAATTGTTTTCGCCTGAAAACCTTTATAATCAACAAAACGAAGTTTGTCAAATTCTTCAACTGTTAACACAGGTTGCTCCAGTTCTACCATCCGGCAATGGAGTGGCGATTCTGTCAGGATATTTTCATTTGAACCTACAAATGAAATCAACGACATGATAGCGCGCTCTCTGATAGAATCGATGGGAGGGTTGGTTACCTGTGCAAATAATTGCTTGAAGTAATAAGATAAATGCTGGCTTTGGTCTGATAAAATAGCCAATGGGGTATCAACACCCATTGAGCCTATGGCTTCCTGACCTGTTTGCGACATAGGAGCCAGAATCATCCGTAAATCTTCTGAGGTAAAGCCAAAAGTAATTTGTCTTTTCAGAAGCGTTTCTTCGGTATAATTTTGGTATGGGCGAATTGATTTCGGTAAAACCGAAGTTTTTATTTTGTATTCGTCAAGCCATTCCTGATAAGGTTTGCGTGAACAAATATCAGCCTTAACTTCTTCGTCAGGAATTATACGGCCTTGTTCCATGTCAACGATAAACATTTTTCCGGGTTGAAGTCGTCCTTTAGAAACTACTTTTTCCTGATCAATGTCAAGTACTCCGGCTTCTGAGGCCATAATAACGGTGTCGTCGTCAAGTACCCAGTAACGTGACGGCCGCAGACCGTTACGGTCAAGTGTTGCTCCTACCATTTTGCCATCGGTAAATGAAATAGACGCAGGGCCATCCCATGGTTCCATAATGGCAGCATGATACTCATAAAATGCTTTACGAACAGGGTCCATTTGTTCGTTACCATCCCATGCTTCTGGAATCAGCATCATCATTACATGTGGTAGCGAGCGGCCCGAAAGATATAATAATTCAATAACGTTGTCTAATTGAGCAGAATCTGAATTGCCAGCATCGCAGATGGGCAGAATCATATCCATTTCTTCTTTCGTGAAAAACTCCGACACAAAAGATTTTTCTCCGGCTCTAATCCAGTTTACATTTCCTTTTACGGTGTTAATTTCACCGTTATGGGCAATAAAACGGAAAGGCTGAGCTAATTTCCATGATGGAAAGGTATTAGTCGAGAAACGCGAGTGTATTACCGCAAATGCCGACGTTACTGACTCATTCCATAAATCAGGGAAATAATATTTTAGTTGCTCGGTAGTAAGCTGTCCTTTATAGGAAATAGTACGGCATGAAAGAGACGAAAAATAGAAATGCTCTTTTGCTCCAGCTACCGACTCACGAATAATACGCGAAGCATATTGACGAAGAATATAGAGTTTTCTTTCGAAATCAATTTCTTCTGTAATACTAGATGGGCGCTTGATGAATACTTGTTCAACATGAGGTTCAACAGAGCCTGAACCTTCACCCAGACAGTCACCTTTGGTTGGTACAACCCTATAACCTAGCAATTCAAGGCCAAGTTTTTCAATCTTGCGGTCAAGTATTTCTCTGCATTCTTCTCTTTCTGTGGCGTTCATCGGAAAGAAAATCATACCTACGCCATACTCACCGCTAGGTGGTAACTGAAAATTTAGTTTATTACATTCATCCAGAAAGAATTCATGAGGAATTTGCAATAAGATACCTGCACCGTCACCTGTGTTAGGGTCACAGCCGCAAGCACCACGGTGATCCATACGCTCAAGCATTTTGATTGCATCAGCGACGATTCCGTGAGACCTTCTGCCTTTCAGGTGAGCCCGAAAGCCAATACCACAGGCATCATGCTCGAATTCCGAACGATATAGACCTTGTTCCATTACTTGTTCTGTTTCAGTCATCGTGCGATAAAATTTATAGGGTTTTAAATTGTACTCTGGTTATATAAATTGTGATTTAATCGTGAATATTGCCGCCTAATAATCTTCTGAAATGTTATATGTATAAAGTATATACATCAATTAAAATGCAATATAATACCAAATTTATTTGGCATAACAACTTTGAAACCAAATTTTATTTATCTTTTTAAAAATACTTGCTTTTGCAATAGTTGTTATCAGAATAATACAATAATTGTTGAAATAGTACAAGAAACCCAAGTTAAATAATTAATAAAGATAGCGAATCTTCGCTATAAAAACAGACTTTTTGCCTGATTTAATTGATTTCATATTTTATTAATAAATTGATAACCGTATGTATGTACGAATACTGAACATATTTATTAAAGGGGTATTCAGTGCCTGATTTTATGTTTTTTAGGTAAGTATATATGCTCTTTGGAAACAAAAAAATACAACTAAAGCAGCGGCTAAAGATTACATAATCTTCACTTTTTTTTGTAAGTTGAGCATGAAAAAACGATGGTTTTTTTACATAAAATGAAGGTCTGAAAACGTCAGTTTTGGAGGCTCCGAATAAGAAAAAAAGGCAAATGCTTGATAATCAGGATTTTATTAATTACCTTTGTGCTCCACATATCAAAATAATACATGAAACAACTGCAACGCATGTTTCTGACCACCCTCGTGGTTAGTCTTATGTCTGTCTCTTCTCAAGCAGCATCCTTTGAAAAGTACTTCACAAAACTTATCAGATTTGAAGGCAAAGGATATGGTATTAATCAGGCAATCTGGGGCAAAAAAAACTTCACCAAAGCCGAGGCTTTTAAAATTCATCGCCAGTACTATTGGAATAAGTACTACGGAAATTTATTTGCAAGCCAAGAAGTTGCCGAAGCATTGATTGACCATATTATTACTGCAGGAGAAGGGAGAAACAACGTAAACATTAGGGCTTTTGAGGCTATCATTGGTGTTACACAAGATGGTAAGCTATCGAAAGAAGATGTTCAGGTTGCCAATTCGTTTATTCAATGTGAGTACATAGTTAATCCTTATATTAACTATCGTCTGCATTACTATGGCTCAAGAAAAAACTCAGGGAAATACCCTGGTTGGATGACACGAGCAAGGGCTTTCAGCATTTTGGGCGAAGACAGCATTATGCTGGCCGACTACCTGATTCTACCGGATATTCTGGTCGGAAAAGAACCAGAAGAAACACCGGAAAGTGTTGCTGATGAAATGGCCTCACAGGTTGACTGACATCAAAGTAATTATTATTTAAAAATGGCCCTTCAAAATCTGCATGAATTTTGAAGGGCTTTTAATTTGTACCATAGGGTGGCAATTTTGATAAGTATTTATCGTTGTTTAATTTGTCAGGTTAAATTTTGTTCTTCAAAACGCATTTTCTATCGTAATTACTTTACTCGCTTTACATTTTGTTATTGAGCGGTACAATTATTGCTCTAAATCTTGTACAGGAAATTAACTTAAACATTACGATGAGTCCCAAAAAAATTATTTTGTCATTAACGGCAATTACTTGCCTGTCTGCAGTATGTGTTATCTTTGTTAATCAAGCGGCTTCTTTTAATAAATATGCGCCTAAACTTCTTAAGTTTGAAGGCGAGGGGTATGGTATTCATAAGCCTATCTGGGGCGACAAAATGTTTACCAAAGAAGAAGCTCTTTATATTCATAAGCATTACTATTGGAACCGTTATCTGGGTAATCATTTCACGAATCAGACAGTAGCAGAAGTATTGATTGACCATCTGATTAATGCAGGTGAAGGTAAAGACAAACGAAATATCAAGGCGTTTGAAGAAATTATTGGTGTAGAACAGGATGGTTTACTTACAATGAATGATATTGATGTTGCCAATGGTTTTGAACACCCCGAAGAAATTGTTAATCCTTATGTTGATTATCGGCTTCGGTATTATAGAACAAGAAAAGATGCCAAAAAGAACCGTGGGTGGTTTAAAAGAGCAAAATCTTTTTATATAGAGCCAACAACAGAGCCAGAACAAGAAGAAAATACAATGGAAGACTATATTGTTTTACCTAAAACTAAGTAGGCTAGCGTAAGTACCAATAAGGTTTCAGTAAGAAACCTTATTGGTTATAGCTATGAATCATTTGCTCTATTTGTTTTTTACCGATAGGCTTTATCAGAAAATCAGAAACCGTTTTGTAGTCTTTAGCTTTGTTGTGGTCTTGAATATCAATCGAAGAACTCACAATATAGAGGGTAACCTTTTTATCTAATTTAATTTTTTCAAATTCGTCCAGAAACTGCCATCCATCCATGATAGGCATATTCAGGTCTAGCAGAATTACATCAGGAAGCGATTCCGGGTTTTGTTGAATGGCTGAAAGATGATTAATTGCTTCCTTGCCATTCTGGAAAATTTCTACATTATCACAAAAGTCTACTGAGCCCATCATTCGCTGCAGCACATAAGAAAGAATTTTGTCGTCGTCAATAATCCAGGCGTTATTTATTTTTCTCATAATCAAAAGACCTCTAGCAACAGATATATGGGTTGATAAAGATTTAATAGTTTCACTTTTGAGTTATCCGACGAGCTGGATTAGAAAAATATGCCTTCAGGCTATTGATTTTTAATAAATACCTTGAAGGTTGTTCCTTTTCCTACTTCGCTTTCAACTTCAATTTTTCCTCCCATGGCTTCAACTTGGTTTTTTATGATAAATAATCCAAGTCCTCTGGCATCTTTATTGGAATGAAAAGTTTTATACATGCCAAAGAGTTTTTGCCCATGTAAATTCAAATCAATTCCCATGCCATTGTCTTCAATTTGAAGAATAATATATTTAACGGTAGTTTTTGTGTGAATATTTATAACAGGATTTCGGTCTGGGTGACGATACTTAATGGCATTCGTCAGCAGATTAACCAGTACGCTTTCGATATATTCTGAACTGTAATCAATAGTTAATTCTGCTGGAATATCAGTCTGTATAGAAGCTTGTGAATCTGCAATGGTATCTTTCAGACTGAAAATTACCTTTTCGAGTTCACCAAGAAGGTGTATTTTTTTTACCTGCTGATTAAGATTAGACTGAATTTTTAATACTTCATTCAAATGATAGATGGTATCTTGCAGGCTGTTGGCATTTGTTGTTAAAAAATCAACGAGTTCTTTTTTTCGGTGTTCGTCGGTTTCTTCTACCAGTAAATTCAGTAGCATCTGAAAGTTTCCGGTATGAGACCTCAGGTTATGAGAAATAATATGGGTAAAATTAAGTAAACGTTTATTTTGTTCACTAACAATATCAAGCGTATGTTTTAGTTCCTGTTCGCTGTTTTTTCTTTGAGTGATATCGGCATGAGTGCCAAGCATTAGTAATGGTTTGCCGTCGGGTGTCCAGTTAATTATTTTACCGCGGTCGTGTATCCATACCCAGTGGCCAGCCTTATGCCGCATTCGGTATTCACATTCATAGTGTTCAATTTCATGCGTAAAGCATTTTTCTAATAATTTATCAGGAATTTCACTGTCTTCGGGGTGTACCAGATTACTCCAAGTTTGTTTACTGATAGGCTGTAATTCTTCCAGCGTGTAGCCAACAATATTTGCCCAACGTTCATTATAAATAATGGTATTGTCTTGTATGTGCCATTCCCAAGTGCCTATGTTAGTACCTTCAATGGTTTCAAAGAGGCGTTGGCGTTCGTGTTGTAGTTCTTCCCGTGCTTTTTTCTGCTCGGAAATATCTTGTATCTGAGAAATGAAATACAGAGGTGAGTCGTCGTTATTCCAGACCAGCGAAACACTGAGGTTCACCCATACGGTATTCCCATTTTTATGGAAATATCGTTTTTCCATCTGATAATTATCAATTTCCTTCCGCAGCATCTGATTAACCAGCGATAAATCTTTACTTAAATCATCAGGATGCGTAATATCCTGAAAAGTAAGCTTCATTAGTTCATCTTCTGAGTAGCCAGTTAATTTACAAACTTCCTTGTTAACTTTTATCCAGTTACCATTAGACGAAACCAAGGCCATACCAATAGGCGCAAACTCAAATGCTTTCTGAAATTTTTCTTCATTTAATTGAAGCGAATAAATCAGTTCTTTCTCACTGGTTATATCTTGAAAGGTGCCATATATCATTATGCAGTTGCCGTTTTCAAATTCAGCTTCTGCACTACTTTCAATCCATCTTGAAATCCCTTGCGAAGTTGTTATTTTAAACTGCTCAACAAATGGCTCACCTGTTGCAATTAATTGTTCTGCTAATCTGAAAATTCGTTCCCGATGTTCTTCCACAGCAAAAAAATTGATGGCTGATTCGAGGTCTGTAAAACTTTTTTCGGTAATGTCTTGAATTGATTTAGTTACAAAATCCCAGCGTAATGAACCCGTCTTAAGATTTAGTTCCCATGTGCCAATTTTGGGTAATAAACTCGCCCTTTGATATTTCATTAGTTACAATTATAAAATAAAAAATAGGATGAATCACTCAATTAGTTGGATTATACTTTTAAAATTGATGTCAATAGAATATCATTATTTTTTATTTTGGGTAACATGCCATTTATACTGAGATGTACAAGCACATTATTAAAAAACATTCAAATTACCATAAAAATTTTGGTAATGAATGCCGATTTTAATCACATTTATTTTTAATAACTCAAATATATTTCTTTTTCTTTAAGAAACCATCTATATACGTTGGTATTCAAAATTTCCTAAATATATTACGTATATAGATAGTTTCCTAATTAAAAGCTTTTTTGCTTAATAGTTAAGGCTTTGTCTGATTAATAAGCAAGAGTGCATTTTTAGAGTTTACCCAATCTTTTAGTAAGGTTCCGGGCGTTTTTCCTAGTGGATGATTCCCCAAAACAATATCTAAGTCACCGTCACCGTCAACATCACCGGCATCCATAACCAGCCATCGGCCATAGGCTTTAATATCGAAACTTCTGGCTACAAGCTCATGCCCTTTGTTTTCAAAGAAAACAAAATCTTTAGGAGTTTTTTCAAAGTAATCAACATAAAAGGCAATAGTTGCGATGTCGATATCTCCGTCATTATCAAAATCGCGGGCAAGGGCTTTATAGGCTCCGTTGATGTGATAAAAAAATGTTTGCTTAAAATTATTTTTACCCTGATTCTCGAAAATATAAACGCCATGATACGGTTTTAGTTCGATAGAGTAATCAGAATTATCGCCCGCTGTGTAAATAATATCTGTAAGCCCATCTTTATTGAAATCGGTTAATTCAAGGCTGGAAGAACCATATACAGGCGGAAAACGCAATAGGGTAGTAGGGGTGAAATTCAGATTTCCGTTATTTTTGTACCATACAACGCGTTCATCTCCTTGCCCAAACAGCGTTACTAAATCTGTTTTTCCATCTTTATCTAAGTCGATGGGTATAGTTTTAATAGCACCCGGGCTATTTTCAAGAATAATTTTATCAAATGTTGTTCCTTTTTTCTTCCAGATAGCCAGCGTACCATTTAAAACTCCAAATTCGTTCGTAACCAGCTCAAGATCGGGGTTTTCGTCAAGATTAACCGTAAGGCTTTGTGTGGGTCGGTACAGGTTTGTTAAAAGTGTTTCGGTTTTTTGTTCATTGTCTGAATCCATCAACGCAACAGAACCATGATGACTCACACTTGGGTCAATTACATTGCCAATATATATGATGAGTAAATTATTTTTTGAAATCTGTAAGTCACTAACAGCGGACTGATTCCTGAACTGGTTTTTGGGAATCCCATCTTTATCTAAAACCCATATTTCCCGATTGATTTCATCACATACGAAAATTGATTTTGAGGCAGAATCAATCTTTATACAAGAAACATTGGGCATCCGGCCTGAATAAGCACTGCTGCTCTTGATTTTAAATAAGTTGCTCAAAGGCTCAGTTGTACTACTTAAGGGGAAGTTCAAACGATAAGGTGCCTGTGAAATGTAATAGTCTTTTATTCGTTGCCATTCGTCCTCACTTAAAGTTGGCTTGGTGGGAATGGCATTTTTTTCAATAGGGCTAATCGAATCTCTGGGAGCTAGTTTGTTAGTTATGCCAAGAAACAAAGCCATTTTAGGAAGTACTTTTTCCCAGTTGTTTTTATCAAGCAGTTCGGGTTTGGGAAACTCGTGGCACGAGCCACAATGTGTCTGTGCAAGTTTTTCGTCGCCTTTAGTATCTTTTTTGGTACAGGCATCAAGAAAAATTAATAGCAGGGCAAAAGATGCAATTGTTTTATATATCATAAGTTTAAGTGTTTATTTGCCCTAAGTAACACAGAATTTCTTATAAAAAAAAAGACAGCAAAGTTTGCTGTCAGTTTTTACCGAACCCTAAACTAATTCAAAGTCGAAAGTTTGGTTGATGAATATTTTTACAATTATACGGAAGATTATTCGACAAAACCAACACCAACCGTACTATTCGATATTTCGTCAATAAGAATAAACGCGCCGTTAGTCGGGTTATCAACATATTTATCGGCATAAATCGGGCTGGCGGTTTTAATGGTTATCCAACCGATTTCGTTAAGTTTAAGGCCCCCCTCATGTGAAGGTTCGGTGTCTAATGACATATTTTTTATATCAATCATCGAATTTATACTGGTAACTTTTGCTTTTACCCGATTAATTCCATGTTGTAATAAGTAAGTTTTTCCAACTTTAAGAGCCTGATTATCAAGCCAGCAAACTTTGGCTTCAACTTCTTTTCTTGATTCGGGCTGTTGCCCCACCTTCACAATCATGTTACCACGGCTTATATCGATGTCGTTTTCGAGCGTAATAACAACCGACTCACGCGCATGAGCAATTTCCAGATTTGTTCCGAATTTCTCAATACTTGTAATTTTGCTCACCTGACCACTCGGAAGAGCCTCAATTAAATCTCCAATGGCAAAACTACCACTTGCAATTTTCCCTGCATACCCGCGATAATCATGGAAATCGTCGGTTTTGGGTCTGACAACCATCTGCACTGGAAAACGGGCCGGCAAATGGGAAATAGGATTTACCTGATTATCAAGGTTTTCAAGTGTTTCTAGTAAAGAACTGCCTTCATACCATGGGGTTTCTGCCGATTTCTTTACAAGGTTTTCACCGTATAGTGACGATATTGGAATAAACTCAATGTTTTGTCCTTCAAAACTTACTTGTTCGGCTAATTTTGAAAAATCACTTTTGATTTCTTCAAAGCGGTCTTGGCTATAATTAACCAAATCCATTTTGTTAACTGCTACAATAATGTTCTTGATACGTAGCATGGACGAAATATAAAAGTGACGTTTGGTTTGCTCAACTACCCCATTGCGTGCATCAATCAGAATAATAGAAACGGAGGTGTTTGAAGCCCCCGTAACCATGTTTCGTGTGTACTCAAAATGCCCGGGTGTGTCTGCGATGATGTATTTGCGCTTAGGTGTACTAAAATAGATATGTGCCACATCTATGGTAATACCTTGTTCACGTTCGGCAATTAAGCCATCTGTTAAAAGAGATAAATCTAAAAAATTAAGACCTTTTCGTTTGGAAGCCGATTCAAGAGCTTCAATTTTATCACCAGTAATAGAGTTCGTTTCATAAAGCAAGCGGCCGATAAGTGTACTTTTACCGTCATCAACCGAGCCTGCTGTTGCAATTCTTAATATATCCATTGTAATGTTATTCTAATGTTATAAAACTCAACTAATACAACAATCAACGCCACGTAGGGTAGGTGTTGATTATCTATTAATTTTATCAGAAATAGCCTGCCTGTTTACGTTTCTCCATGGCTGCTTCTGAGCGTTTGTCGTCAATTCTGGCGCCACGTTCAGAGATTTTTGCAGATAAAATTTCCGAAATTACGTCATCAAGATTATCGGCTTCAGAGGCTACTGCTGCTGTACAGGTCATGTCGCCAACTGTGCGGAAACGTACTTTGGTAATATAAGGAATTTCATCTTCGGTTTTATTGATAAATTCCGAATCAGCCCAGATGAGTCCGTCACGGTCAAAAACGCTACGCTCGTGTGTGAAATAAATGCTCGGAATACGAAGTTTTTCTTCTTTTATATAATTCCATACATCAAGTTCTGTCCAGTTTGAAATCGGAAATACACGCACGTTTTCGCCTATTTCAATTTTTCCGTTGAGCATATCAAACAATTCAGGGCGTTGCTTTTTGGCATCCCATTGCCCGAAATCATCTCTTACCGAGAAAATTCTTTCTTTGGCACGAGCTTTTTCTTCGTCACGTCTGGCACCACCTATGCAGGCATCGAACTTAAACTCTTCAATGGCATCAAGTAAGGTAACAGTCTGGGCAGCATTACGGCTGGCATATTTGCCAGTTTCTTCTTTTACCTTGCCTTGTTTGATAGAATCTTCAACGTAACGCACATGGAGGTTAAGGCCAAGTTTGCTCACGAGCCAGTCGCGGTATTCTATTGTTTCAGGAAAATTGTGGCCAGTATCAACATGCAATAGCGTAAACGGTATCTTACCTGGATAGAATGCCTTTTCGGCAAGCCTTACTACTGTGATTGAGTCTTTACCACCAGAGAAAAGTATAGCAGGTCTTTCAAACTGTGACGCTACTTCTCTTAAGATATAGATAGCTTCATCTTCCAACTCACGTGGGAAAATACCATTGATGTCAGAAGAAGAGTTAATAATTTCAGAATTATTTAAAAAATTACTCATAATAAATGTTTTTAAGAATAATGCGCCTCACCAAGCTACAAATTTAAGAAACTTGGTGTAAACCACATTCTTTTTTTGATTCTTCCCACCACCATCGGCCTGCTCTTGGGTGTTCGCCGGGTTCGATAGCTCTGGTACAAGGTAAACAGCCAATGCTGATAAAACCTTTTTTATGGAGCGGGTTGTCAGGAATATTATTTGATGCAATATAAGATAATACCTCTTCGTAGGACCAGTGAATTAACGGGTTAAACTTCCAGACGTTGTTGGCTGCATCCCATTCCCATATTTTCATATCGTTACGGTTTTCTGATTGCTCAGCCCTCAATCCGGTTATCCAGACCTCAGCGCCTGCCAGTGCTCTTTTCAGAGGTTCAATTTTACGGATACCACAACATTCTTTTCGGTTTTCGATTGATTCATAGAAACTATTGAAACCCTTTTCGGTAACTAATTGCTGTAATTTCTGAGTATCGGGCGTGTAGGTAAAAATAGGTTGTTTGTATCTGGCTCTTGTGCGGTCAAGTAACTCGTAAGTTTCCTGAAAAAGCCGTCCGGTATCTAACGTGAAAACTTTTATGTTAAGTGGCCCTCCGCTTACTGCATTTTTGAAAATAGCATGAGTAATCACTTGGTCTTCCTGACCCAGAGAAGTTGAAAAAACGACTTTCCCCGGGTAATTATTAGCTATAAAGTTGAGAGCTTCTTCTAATGAAAGTTTTTCTAATGTATCAATCATCTGGTGTACTGATTAAAACCAAACCTTAATAATGTTATAAGCACTAAGACCAACTACTAAAGTTCCGACAATGAGCATAATTGTTTTCGGAGCGAATAATTTTACCAAAAATGCCCCTAGTGGAGCAGCTAAAACACCGCCTATAATAAGCCCTGCAATGGGTTGCCATGCCTGAATGTCAATGAATAGCATAAAGATGCCTGTGCTAAAAAATGCCACAAAAAATTCGGCAGTATTAACAGTTCCGATGGCTTCTTTAGGGGCATTGCCTTTATTGATAAGGTTTGAGGTCACTAAAGGGCCCCATCCACCGCCACCGATAGAATCAAAAAAGCCACCCACTAAGCCAAGTAAACCTAAGTTTTTATTGGTAGGAGTAGCCGGACGTTTCTTGAAGGCTTTAATGATAATAATGATTCCCAAGCCAACCAGATATAAGGAGATATATGGGCGAATGACTTTTCCATCAATTACTTCGGATATAAGATATGCCCCTATCATGGAGCCTATAACACCGGTAAGTACTATCCGAAAAAAAAGTTTTTTGTCAATATTACCAAAGTACAAATGCGAAAGACCAGATACGCCTGTGGTAAATACTTCGGCAGTATGAACGCTTGCTGTGGCAAACGCAGGCGGAACTCCCACACCTAAGAGCATAGAGGTACAGGTTGCCCCATAGGCCATTCCTAAAGCTCCATCAACAAGTTGTGCCAGAAAACCTACTCCGATATAATAGAAAAACAGGTTATCGACTCCCCATTGAAATGAGTGAATGCTGGCAAAAATTCTGTATGCAAGTACTCCTATCAGTAATACTTTCAGTATTAGAATAGCAGCTGCAATATATTTTAGCCTGATATGGTTGCTTAAGGTATTTGCGAGTCTTTCCATTAGCTTTTCTTTGTTGAAATTATTTGTTTCCTGAGTATTGATGGCCAATATAGCAAAGGTGCTGTGCATTGTTTTGTTTTACTACATTGCCAATAAGTATAATAGCCGGATTACTCAGGCCTTCTTTAGTAGCTATTTGTTCCAGATTTTTTACTTCTCCTATACCTATTTTCTGTTCGGTAGTTGAAGCATTCTGAATAATTGCAACGGGTGTTTCTCCAAATCCTTCTTCTTCAAAAATACGGGCAATCTGTGCCAGTTTTTTCATGCCCATCAGTATTACTACTGTGGCAGTAGAATGAGCCGCTAGTTTTATATCATGTGATAATGATTTGTCTGACTTAGTACCTGTAATTACCCAGAATCCGTCAGCCACACCGCGGGCAGTTAAAGGTATTTCGTAGAAACCTCCTGACGCAATACTTGAAATTCCTGGTACGTAACTGGTTTCAATGCCACGTTCTTTAGCAAAGGCAATTTCTTCATTCCCACGGCCAAAAATGAAAGGGTCGCCACCCTTGAGGCGTACCACATGGCCTTTTTCAAAGGCTTTTTCAACAATCAGAAAGTTAATACTATCCTGACTAACGCTTTTTTCGTAGCCTCTTTTGCCTACATAAATACGTTCACAGGCCGGATGACAATACTCCAGTAGCTCTTCATTAATCAGGGCATCATAAAGCACTACATCTGCCTGACGCAATGCGTTAATTGCCTTAAGGGTAATTAATTCGGGGTCGCCGGTACCTGCGCCAACTACTGTTAACTTTGGTATCGGAGGCGTTTGCTGTTGTATGTTAAAAGGCGTTATCATGCTTCGATAGTGGCATTTTTATTAGCTTCTCTGTAAAGAATAGCTTCTTTCAGGAAATTCTCTGCTTCTGAAATGTAATCAATGGCAAAAACCTGACTTGGTTCGTTTTTATTGATTTGCAATACTTGCTCTTTGAAATTTCCGCCAAATTCTTCTGCAAAGTTTTTATCAAAATCATTCATTACACCATGCTGTGTGCTGCTACTGATATTTTTGTCTAGCAGAAGCGCTTTTGCCGTATTAACCTGTGACTGATAAGCATAATAAATGGCATCAGCCCAGCGATTTTCGTCATAAGCGGCTCTTGCCCATTCAATTTTTTCTTCTGATTCGTAGAAAAGTGTTGCTACTAGGTCGATAATTACACTGGCACATTCGCCTACACCGATTTCAGTCTGGAAGAGTTCGTCACGTCCCCAGTCAATAAAATCCGTATCAACTAAAGTAGTGAGGTCGGCAAGAGGCTTTAGCAAACTATAAAAGTATTTTTCGCCCTGACGGTCATAATAATCATTAAAATATTCACCTTCGTTGCCGTTGGTTTCATAATCATTCAGAATAATTCTTAACACCTGTGGGCCTCTTTTACTAGGCACTTTAATAACTTTATCTGAAATTCGGCCTTCTCCGTTTCCTTTCACACCACCACCTAATAAAACCTGCAAGGCTGGTAATACTTTTCCGGCGGCTTTCATCGAGCTTCCATGAAAACCAATGTGTGCCATACTATGCTGGCCACAGGCGTTCATACAGCCCGAAATTTTTATTTGCATATCTGTTTCCTCTATTAATTCAGGGAAATCTTCACGAATAACTTTTTCAAATTCAAGTGTAATGCTTGTGCTATCCGAAATAGCCAGATTACAGGTGTCTGTGCCTGGGCAAGCCGTAATATTGGCAATGCTATTAGCACCCGGAGACGCCAAGTTATGTGCGCTTAAAATATTGAAAACAGTTGGCAGGTCTTTAGCTTGTACAAACCTTAGTAAAAGTCCTTGATTAACAGTTACGCGTACATCGTCAGCCACATAAGGTCTCAGTTGCTCAATCAGGCTTCTTGAGGTTGTGCTTGAGATATTTCCGAGCGGAATTCTTACATAAATACCAAAATAACCTTCTTGTTTTTGTGCGAAAACGTTGGTTTTAAACCAGTTTCTATATGCTTCTGTATCTGGAGTTTTTGCTTCTTCATTGGTTGAAACGGCCGCAAACTGATATTGAAAATCAGCTTTTTCGGTATCTATATGATACGTTTTAACTTTAATGGCTGTTTTTTCAGCTTCTACTAGTTTCATGAATTCTTCAAAACCAATTTTGGCTATCAGAAACTTCATGCGGGCTTTATGACGAGAATTTCTTTCGCCGTGGCGGTCAAAAACACGAATAACAGCTTCCATAAATGGAATGAGCGAATCTTCTTCTAAAAACTCATAAGCTACATGTGCTAGCTGAGGTTGCGCTCCTAAACCCCCACCAAGTAAAACTCTGAATCCTCTTTTTCCTTCTTGAATTTTAGGAATAAAACCTAAATCGTGCATGAAGGTAAGAGCGGTGTCTTCGTCAGTGTTTGAAAACGCAATTTTAAATTTGCGTCCCATTTCCTGACAAATAGGGTTTCTTAAAAAATATTCAAATGCGGCGTGTGTATATGGTGTTACGTCGAAAGGTTCTTTAGGGTCGATGCCAGCACTAGGAGAGGCCGTGATGTTTCTTACGGTGTTGCCACAGGCTTCGCGTAGGGTTATTTTATCTTCTTCAAGTTTAGCCCATAATTCAGGAGTTCTTTCAAGGCTCACAAAGTGAATCTGGATGTCCTGACGGGTTGTTAAATGCAAGTTTCCTGTCGAATATTCATCAGAAATATCAGCAATTCGCTTCCATTGGTTAAGTGTCATTTTGCCATAAGGTAACTTTATTCTTACCATCTGCACACCTTGTTGGCGTTGCCCATACACTCCTCTGGCGAGACGTAAACTTCTGAATTTTTCTTCATGAATTTTACCTTCACGGAAAAGCCTGATTTTACGCTCTAAATCAATGATATCTTTCTCTACTAATGGATTCTCTAATTCTGTACGAAAACTTTGCATAATTTTCCTTGGTTTAACTTTGCAAATATACATAAAACCTATAATTATTATAGACTATATGGGAGAGAAATTTAATTTTTTTTGTAATTCATTGATAGATAGTGATTTGGAAAGGATTAAAATTTAATTTAAAGACAAAAAACGAGTGGAAAATTGAAATTTTAATCTGCTTTTTCTAGGAAAAAAAGTTGTTAACTCATGAATGCCGCATAGATTTGCCTGTTTCCGTAAATGGATGGCATAACGTTTAAGCGAGTAATTGTTTTGAATCCTGTGGCAGAAAAAAGTATTTTTAATTTCTGAAAATTGATAGGGTAGGGTACCCATTGATTGGCCTGATTTGAGTCATATTCAATAACTAAAAAGTATGAATCGGCCGCAATTTTGTTTTTGAGTTGCTTAATAAACGCTTCTTGGTCTTGCACAAAATGTAAAGAGTTTGCTAGCATAACTCCATTTACCGCCTGTAAGGGAAGCTCATCTTTTGTAAAATCAGCAATAATTTTTTCGATGGCAACGCTATTATAACTAGCTGGAATGTTTTTTAAGGCATTTGCATTGGTATCGACCGCATAAATATGGTTTTCATGAGATAGCAAACTTGCCAGAGCCAAAGTAAATGTGCCGCTGCCAGCCCCTAAATCTATCCAATTGGTTTTATTTTTTGGCTCAAAATCCTGATGAGAAATTAACCGAATAGCATCATTAAGTTCCATGATATAACTTTAGTAATTACAATAATCTTTTGCACAAATTAAATGACTTCTATTAAAAACAACTGACCTTACCTTAAATTTCAGGTATTTTAAAAAGTATTCCTATTTTTGAGCTAAAATTAAATATATCTATGTTTGAAAAAATCAGCGAGAAAGAATATCCGAAAGTGACAGAGTCAAAAGCTATTATACGTTTTCAGGACTGCGACCCACTTCAGCACCTGAACAACTCTAAATATTTTGATTATTACTTTAATGCCCGCGAAGACCAAGTGGCAAAGTTATATGGCTTTAAGTTTTCGGAAGTATTTAAAAATTATAAAACCAGTTGGGTAGTTTATCAGCATCAGATTGCTTATATACGCCCGGCAGTAGTAAGCGAGTGGGTAAAGATTTTTTCAAGAGCTATTTATTTTGATGCTGATACGTTGGTTACAGAGTATTTTATGACCGACGAAAACATGAGTGAGCTAAAAAACTTTATGTGGACAACAAGCAAATATGTAAGTGTGGAAACTGGCAGGCGGGTACCTCACCAGAAAGATATTCTTGAATATCTGGCTGCTACTTGCGAAAAAAACGTTAATTTTAAAAATATCAGCTTTAACGAGCGCATCAAGGCTGTAAAGCATGAATTGCTTGAAAGAGAAGCATCTTTATAAACGTAAAGAGGTTTAAAGTTTATATGTTACTCCTTCTAAAGCCAGATGAGTATTTTCAAAAACTTGTTTGGCTTCGGTCAGATGTGTTTCCAGCGTTTTATATCTTGATGAATAATGACCAATAATCAATTGCTCTGCATTGGCTTTTTTAGCAATGGTAGCCGCTTGTATAGCCGTAGAATGATTGGTATATTCAGCTCTTTTTAACTCTGACTCCACAAATGTTGCCTCATGGAAAATCGTATTTACGTCTTGTAATTGGCTAACCATTTGTTCGTTATAGGCGGTGTCAGAACAATACGCAAACGACCTCGAAGGAGTACCAATAGTAGTATAATCTTCGCTTTTATAAATCTTGCCCGTGAGTTCGTCTTCTACATCAAGCCCATCTTTGAGCATTTTAATATAAGGAATCGGGAAATTCTCAGGTAATTTTTCGGCGAGTAATTTTCTTTTGGCTGCTTTGGTTCTGAATAAGAAACCACAGCAATCAATACGGTGTACTAATGGAATACTTTCAACGCTTAGCAACTGGTTGTCAAGAACCAAAAGTGGTTCGTTCGGATTTGTTGCAACGAAGTTTATTTTGAAATGAAGAAAGGTATGTGAATGTTTAAACTGAATGGTTAGAATTTCGGCAAGTTCTTTAGGTGCATAAATGGTCAGGTCTTCCTTACGTTGATTCAGATTCCAGCTTGAAATAAGACCGACCAATCCGAAATAGTGGTCGCCGTGTAAATGGCTGATAAATATATGGCGTATACGAGAACTACGAACTTTATATTCCAGTATACGAAACTGCGTTCCCTCCCCGCAATCAATCAAAAATTGTTCGTTGTCATAAGTTAACAAATAAGCTGATGGATTGTGTTCAAGTACAGGTGTTGCAGAGCCAGTGCCAATTACTAATAGTTCAAAATTCATAATACCCCCCTGTCAGGGGTGTTTAAGCAGTTAATAAATAAGATTGTATAAACTAACCAAGCTAGTTTATTTACTAGTACTTTTCTTCCTGAAAACCATTTTCTTCACCTAAATCGAATTCATCATCGTTTTCTTCACGGAAATCGTTTTCAAGGTCATTCATAAATACGGCATCAATACCTTCATCAACCGTAGGTAAAATAACTAATTCAGGAATTTTTGCCGAATCAATCTCATCGATAATATCATCATCTTTGGTACATATCACAAATAGCCCCTGTTCATTTCTGCATACTTTTGTGGCTTTTCGTATTAATGATAGGCCGTCATTATCAATTTCAGATACTTTTGTGAAGTCAACAACCATATTGGTATAGCCCTCACGATAAAGTTGCACAACTAATTTTTCAAAAGGAGAGGTAATTTCCGCACCAAATGTAGGTTCATCTAAAGAAATAAGAGCATACTGCTCTGTTTTTTCAATTTTGTAATTCATAAAGGAAAATTCAGGAATTTTTTACAAAGGTAATTGAAATTTTATTTTCGATTATAAGTTAGCTATGGCAAATATCAAATCTGGTCAATTATTTTGTCAATAAAGCTATTGATTTTTCTGATATTATTTGCAATCAGCTGGGCATTTTTTTTGACTTTTGGGTTAGGTTTGCCATAGATTGGTGCCATTACGGGCAGGTTGTAACTACTTATCTGACGTTTATATTCGGGCCAGTATTTCATTCCCTTAAAATTAACAGAAACAATCTGCTGTCCGTTTGCTTTGCTGCGCGAAGCATCAATAGTACGCTCGGGTAAGTTCCAGTAGCCAATATTTAGGCCATCATGTTTTAAAATATGCACACCATCATACAAGGCGGGTACGTGTTCGAGCCAGAGCTGGTCAGCGTTTAGCCCCTTGCAAAGTTCAGTAAAGCCTTTTTGAGCAGTGTTATTTGCCCACCAGTCAAGAAATCGAAAACTTTCGGCTGTATTTTTTAATGCAAAAAAACCTGAATGGAAAATACCGGTGTTTAGAATCTGTTTTTCGTCAGGATGTTTACCAGCGTGTAAAAGCTGAGGAATAAGTAAGATGTTATTTTCAATAAGTTGTTGTTCAACAAAATTAAAAGTACTGTATACAAGTGAAGTACAATCAAGGTAAACTACTTTGTCTGACTGTTGCAAAAAATAGCGGGCAAAAAAAGGTTTGCAATTAGCCGCTAGCTCATCCCAAGTATATTGCTGACACATTTTTTCAAAATCAGTAATACCCAGTTCATCAACTTCGACAAGCGGGTATTTGATGTTGGATAAGTCAGCAATTCTATCTTTTTTATCTAACAAACCAATAAAATACGAGCTTTCGGGGTGATGTGCCTTGATAGAATTGCCAAGAACAATGGCTTCAGGCAATCGATTAATATGACAAACGGTATAAAACAACATGAAACAAAAAGTCTGTAACTATAATGATAAAGAATTATAATAGTTGATGCTGATTTAAGGCATCAATTACTTTATTAACCGGAATATCGGCGCTTGGGCCGTCGGTATTGCGTACAATCAGGGCGTTTTCGCCTGACTTATATTTACCCGAATAGGGTATATGATTGGTGAAATCGGCAAGTTTACCTATCATAATCAGCCCATAAGTACCTACGGCATTAGCCAGATGTGCAGGGCCGCTATCGATACCGATAAAAAGTTTTGCCCGACGAATTACTTCGCCTGTTTCCAGAATACTGAGTTGGCCACAGAGGTTAATGTAGCGGTCGTTTTTAAGGTTCAAATCGCTACTCAAACCTATCTCAACAATCGTGTAATCGGTCGACTGTAACAAATAATTAATAAGTGTTTCCCATTTGGTGTTATCCCAGTTCCGGCTATTCTGTGCCGACTGGCCATGTACAACAATATACCTTGAGGGTAAGTTTAACTTATCTATCTTTTTTCTGTGTTCGTCTTTTAAAAATAAACAAGGAGCCAAATCTTCTAAAGGCAAGCCTGCCATTTTTTGCTGCACAGTGAGTAAATTGCCCTGAAAATAGTAGTTATGTATCGTTACGTTACGAGCATCGGCTACCGGATTTTCAACATATATCTGGCAGATTGGGCAATGGCTATTGTTACGAAACTGGAGATTATAAACTACGTCAAAAATGCCTGAATTAAGTAACAGCCTTCGCTGATTTGCACAAAACTCTTCAATGATTCCGTCCAGATTCGGATTATCTTCGACTAGTTCTTTAAAAACGGGCTTTACTACCCAAAGCATATAGTCGTCAGGATGTTTCTGGCGAATTTGTCTTGCAATAGGCTCTCCGGCTACAATATCACCAAATTGTTGGGTCAAAATGATAGCTACAATTTTACGTTTACCCAGAAATCTGATTTTTAAGAATATAATTTGGGTATAGACTTTAAAAAAATGCAGATAAACTTTCAGAAGATGCGTATATTTTCGATAACGGTGTTGCCAAAGTGCAATAGTTTGTTGCATATAATAACTAAGCCTCAATTAATTGGGCCAATTTTTCCAGGGGCATTTTTAAATATTTTCTTACACGCAAATATCGTTTTATTTTAGGAGGTTTGATATAGTCGCAACGAAAATGTTTCCAATATAGCTCATTATTTTTCAGTAATTCATTTTTGTAGTGTTCAAACAAGGGCACTATATCAGGTCGGTTTTCAAACAGAATACGATTCTGGTATTTCGATACTTCGTTTGGTTTGGCTATTAAATAGCCGCTGTAATGAAAAAACTGTAAGGGGGTATGGTTATTAATATACCACTGCCCCTCTTGCTGCGAGCAAAAGCGTTCGTGAAGGTTCCAGTAGGCAACATTATAACCCAGATGCTTATTAATCATTACTTTGTCGAAGTATACAGGAAAAAACTCTGCCCAGTGTTGGTCAACAAAAAGCCCGTTGCAGAGGTCAATGAGGCATTCTTTCTCTAATTTCTGGCACCACCAATCAACCATTTTCTGGGCTGCCTCAGACCGTCGTATTGCCACAAAACCAAAGTTATAGACACCTGTATTTACTACATCTTCTTCATTTTGCCATTTATTATCGTTATATGGTGTAGTAATATGCGGCGTTACAATAATATTGTACTGCGCAAGGCTTTGTTGCAGGTGTGTAAGTTTGTCAAAAACAATAATGTCGGGGTCAAAGTAAATGATATTACTTATTTCGGGGTTGTTTTTAAGGAAATAGTCAAAATAATAGGGTTTTACAGCCGTATTTAGTTCTGTAATATCATAACGGGCACACATGCCTTCAAAGTCAGCAATATTTATTTTATCGACTTCAAGCAGGGGGTAATCAGGCAACTTGGTTTTATCAATATCTTTGGTATCGAGTTTATCAACTAACCCTATGATAAATTTAATATCAGGATTTTGCTGTTGCAGGGAGTCTCCAAGCGTATGCGCCTGAGCAAGATAATTGACAGAACAAAGTGTAAAAGCGAGTGTCATGTTGGGTACAGAAATTTTAAACGATTACAATAAAGAACCGTTTAAAGTAAATTGGCTAATAATTTTTCAATTTTAAGAATAGAGTTCTCAAAACTATACTGATTCAGTACTTTTTTTTGTGCTATTTCTCCGAAAGAGCCGAATGGCTGATTTTTAAAAGCTATAATAGCCTTTGCCATTTCGTTAATATCCATATACGCAAAAAGTTGGCCCGCGTCTGTTTCAATAAACTCAGAGCACCCACCTGTTTTTTCAAAACCAAAGATAGTTCTTTTTGAGAGGGCAGCTTCAAGCATTACCAAAGGGAAGGGGTCTTCGCGTGATACAATCGTGAATATATCAAAACAATTGATTAATTCAATGGCCTCGGGGGTAGGTTCTATCAGGGTAATATGGGTATCTAAACCCATTTTCTGAATATCATACATTACTTGCCCGTAGTATTCTCCTTCCTTTTTTACACCTACCCACGCAAAATGAATGGTGTCTTTCTCAAGCTTTTGAACATTTTGGGCTAATAACGCAAAAATATCAAGCCCTTTGCGCCATTCAGCATTACCACAGCCGCCAATCAGGAATGCTTTTTCTGGAATACCATATTTTGCACGAATAGCTTTCTGAATGGTATTTTTTGCACGGTTCAGTACATCATCATTATTTACAAACGAATGAATTACCTCAATTTTTTGTGTAGGAAAATGATGGTTATTAATAAGGTTCTCGGCTACTGCTTTTGAACAGGCCACCAATCGGGTAGTATTACTGAATAAAAAATCTCTGGTATGAGCAGACGAATAAAGCTGGATAGAAAACTCTAATTCATGAATATGTGTAATAACTGGTGATTTCAGCAAGGGCAAAAGCTCAGGCATTGCCCAGGCGCATGCAATGGTATTAACATAAATACAATCAAATTTTTCGGCCAATAGCTGGGCTTTCAAGGTGTTTTTTGCATCTTCAAAAGAATTATTCTGAGCCTTCAAGCCTAGTTTCTTTAATACTTTTTGCGGTAACGATGCCGGAACTGCGGGCATAGCCACAGGATATTTCAGAACAGGACAAATTACTTCAAAATCTTTTTCTAAGACCCCACCACCAAGCAGCAGTAAGTGCATGTGCATTCCTTTCTGCTGAAAATATTTCATGATATTCAGCAGAAAAATCTGTGCGCCGGCACGGTTAGCATCATGGCTGATAAATAAGACCTTCATTCAGTTGAATACTTAAAGAACCATTTTCTCAATTAAGAGAATTAAAATATGAATAACCTTGATGTGAATTTCCTGAATGCGGTCGGCATAGCCAAAATGTGGTACTCTGATTTCGACATCGGCCAGACCAGCCAGTTTTCCACCATCTTTACCCGAAAAAATAACTACTTTCATGCCCTTTTCGCGGGCTGCCTGCGTAGCGTTAATAATATTTTTTGAGTTGCCACTTGTACTAATGCCTAGTAGTACGTCTCCTTCGTTGCCCAAGCCTTCAATAAATCGTGAAAAAACGAAGTCAAAGCCGTAGTCGTTTCCTGTGCAGGAAATATGGCTTGGGTCCGAAATTGCGATAGCAGCCAATGCTTTACGGTTTTCACGATAGCGACCTGAAAGTTCCTCCGCAAAGTGCATGGCATCGCAATGAGAACCACCATTGCCGCAAGAAATAATTTTTTTGCCATTCTTAATAGCATTTGCCATTAAAACGGCCGCATCATTAATATTTTTGAGGTTTTCTTCCGAAGAAATAAAATTATCCAGAACCTTCTGAGCTTCTTTTAATTCTCCGAGAATATCTGTTAAATTATCCATTTTACTGTCATTAATTTTCATTGAAAAAACGTACCCACTTATCAATCTGGTTTTTTATGTCAAAGTTTAATGCCCGATTGCGAAGTATGGTTTTATCTGTTTTTATTTTCTGTTGTTGTATTTGTATGATAGCGTCGGCCAAATCTTTAGGGTTAAAACTATCAACTACGTATCCCATTCCCTCTTGTAAAAATTCAGAAATACCTCCAGAATTAAAACCTGCTATGGGTTTTTGTAAAAAGGCTGCTTCTATCATCACTAACGGAAAGGGGTCTTCGCGTGCCAATAACACAAAGCCATCAGCAATATTCATGTAGTCATAGTACTCGCTTGATTTTTCGCCTAGTTCAATAAAGTTCAGGTTTTCAATTGCGGCTCTTTGTTGTATATAATGCAGTACACCTGTTTTCTTTATGCTTCCTAACCAAACAAGATAGGTATTCTTTGGTAAATTAGCCAATAAATCAAGGGCGAGGTCATAGCCTTTCCGAAGATTCATTGAGCCAGACATAAGCCAGACCGAGGCATCAGCCGGAATTTGTAATTTATGTCTTAAATCTATGGGGTTTTGTTTAACAACAACCTTTTCGGTATCAATAAATTCATGTAACAAAATGGTGTTTTTATAGCCCATTTGCTGAATCCTTCTTTCGACAATGGCCGAGCAACAAATGATTTTTTCGGCGTTATCAAACTGAAAGCGAAAATCGTCGTACAGAATTTCATCATAAATGCTCACAAGTTCATGTACATGAACATAATAGGGCACGTCTAAATTTTTGGCTAAACGTGCAAAGCGAGGCATAGTTAAGGTATTCAGATACCATTTGTCTGCCTTTACAGTTTTCTGAATTTTGATGAGCCTAGCCTCTTCGGGTGTTTGTTTAAATAACTTAAAATAAATACCCTCATAAATATTATAGAGAAAGCCTTTCTTTGATTTGTTGATGAAAGTTATATCGGCAGTTGATTCTTTAGCAAATAGTTCACCATTCTGACGGCTGTAAATAACCGACCTGATTTTACCTGACAGATGCCGCAACAGGTACCAAATCATCATTTCAGAACCTGTTCTACCACCTGTGGGTGTAAGAAAAAGAATGGTTTTTTCTTTCATTTAAGTTTATAGAAAGTCGGTTTTTTAAGTAAAATTGACCAAAAATACTCAGAAAAAGTCGAAATAGTGCTTGCAAACCTTTTTTGGTTATGCAGTTCTGAGAGCGGATTCCTGAGTTTTAAAATATTTAAACCGATTTTCATCAGGTAAAAAACGGGTACCCAAAGCCAGTAATGAAGCATTAGAAAAAAATAGTGTAAAGCCCCATACTGTTTACGTATCCAGACCAGATTAGAAAGCTGAATCTGCTCATCAAATCTATTAAAATAAGTATAATTCTGTGCTTCTTCGTAACGCTCTGGTTTACTGCCCCATTCTTCATGAATAATACGGCAATCTTTAAAAACCAGTTGCTTGCCTAACTTCCCTAAGCGATACCCCCATTCGGTGTCTTCTCCGTACAGAAAAAACTCTTCGTCAAAACCACCTGTTTTGATAAAGCCTTCGCGCCTTACCATTAAAAAAGCAGCAGCAATGTAATCGACTTGTTCGGGGTCGTTATAGTTGGTATAAGGAAAAAGTGAGTCAAGGTTTTTTCTGAATGCTGGCGGCACTATCCAGAAATCTTTTCTGAAACTAAAGGTATGATAGAATGCACGCGGCGTTAAATCAGGATAAAACTGATACGCTCCGCCAGCGATAGCGTCCTGACGTTCGTCAAGGTGTTGAACGCAGCGGTCAATTACATCTTCAAATAGTTTGGTATCAGAGTTGAGTAGAAGAAAATAACGCCCGTTGGCTTTTTTCATGCCCAAATTATTGGCCCTCCCAAAGCCTGCGTTATAACCCATCGGAATCCAGATAGTTTCAGGAAATTGTGATTTAACGAAGCCTTCGTCGTCTCCTTTCGATTGGTTATCTACTATAATCACTTCGTAGCTTACACGTTTCGTAAATTGTTGAACAGTTTTTAAACACTCAACAATTAATTCAGGGGTACGATAATTAACAATAATAATAGATACGTCTATCACTGATTAGACCAATTTGAAATGAATAAAAGACTTTTTAAAGAGTTTTATTAATGATGTGCGAAATCCGTTCAACATCCTTGATAGCTAAGTCATAATACAAAGGTAATGACAAAGCAGCTGCCGATATTTTTTCAGAAACCGGACAAGGGTTGTAAAAATCCAGATACGGAAGTTGGTTTAACGACGGATAAAAATAACGACGAGGCACTATATCTTCTTTTCTGAGTGCTTCGGTTACTTCGAGTAATTTCTGCTCTGATTCAAGCCTGACTGGGTAGTAGGCATAATTATATACAAAGCCTTCGATATCTTGTTTGGGGCGTCCTAGTTTATTCCAGTCAAGAAGTTCATCATATTTTTCAGAAACAATCTTCCTTTTTTCGATGATGTCGGCAACTTTGGGTAAATTACACAAGCCCATTGCTGCATGAAATTCGGAGTTTTTGGCATTAATGCCTATCATGAAGTAATCATCATTCTTATGACCAAAACTTCTGTAATGCGCCAGCGTTTTTAATAGCTCGTCATCCTTACAGATAACGCATCCTCCTTCAATTGTATGAAATACTTTTGTGGCATGAAAACTGCAAGTGGCCACATCGCCAAATGATAACACAGATTTACCTTGATAGGTAGCACCAAAACAATGCGCACCATCATAAATAACTTTCAGGTTATGTTTTCGGGCAATTGCTTCAATCTTTTCTACGTTACAGGGGCGGCCATAAACATGGGTAGCCATAATAGCAGAAGTTTTATCGGTAATAGCCGCTTCTATTAAATTGGCATCAATGTTATAAGTTTCAGGCTCTATGTCAACAAATACTGGTTTGGTGTTTTCCCAGAGTATTGATGTAGTGGTGGCACAATAAGAAAAAGGGGTGGTTATAATTTCACCCTTTAACTCCAGTGCTTTAATTGCAATCTGGAGCGCAATAGTGCCATTGGTTACATACAGAAGATTTTTTACCCCCAGATAATCCTTTAATTTATCTTCCAGTTCACGTACTAACGGGCCATTATTGGTAAGCCATGTATTATCCCAAATACCTTTTATTTTATCTTGGTATTCTTCAAACGGTGGCAGAAAAGATTTCGTTACGTTTATCACTCTGTTGAAATACTTATGAAGATTTTGAAAAGGTACAAATGTAGTTATTATTCAAAATAACATAGATGATTTTCGTAAACCTTTTATCTGATTGGTATCAGTTTAAAGCAAACCATCAACTTTCCATGTTTGCACAGGAATGTGTATTGGGCGTATAGCCCCAGGCCATTTACCATACCAGCTTGTGCCTTCGCGGAAATCGGCCACATCAAAACTAATGGCATCTTCCATAAAGAAAACTGGGTCTGAGGTATCTTTTACTATCATGACGGATATGTAATAAGAACCATCATTCAGGAAATTACCCGGAATTTCTAACAAGCCTTTAATTAAACCTTGTGAAAAGGTTTTCGACTGGCTACCTACATTAAATATACATTCGCCGGTCATATTATATAGAAACACGCTCAGGTTTAAATCAGCTTTTTCCTGCATATTCCAGAACTCAAAGCTGATTTTTAATGGCGTTCGCACATCGATATTTTTACTGCCATTAACAAACTCAGGTAATATTTCGATATGCTTTACTCTTACGAAATCGTTACCGGGGGCATTTTCTGGTGAATCCCAGTTCTGGCTTAGTTGGAATTTTGAAATACTGGTCATGTAATCATGCAGTACTTCGCCCACTTCGCCGTATTTTACCAGATTCCCTTTTTGCAGGAATGCTGCTTTGTTGCAAAGCCCTTGAATAGCAGTAGCATTGTGGCTTACAAACAGGACTGTCCGCCCACCGTTAGATACGTCTTTCATTTTACCAAGACATTTCTTCTGGAACTCGGAATCACCCACAGCTAGCACCTCGTCAACAATTAATATTTCTGGCTCAAGATGTGCGGCAATAGCAAAACCAAGCCTTACATACATACCCGATGAATAGCGTTTCACAGGAGTATCAAGAAATTTTTCAATGCCGGCAAAGTCAACTATTTCGTCAAACTGTTTTCTTATTTCATCCTGACGCATACCCAGAATAGCACCATTCAGGAAAATATTCTCGCGGCCAGTCAGTTCAGGGTGAAACCCTGTGCCTACTTCAAGTAAGCTAGCCATACGGCCTCTGATTTTTACTTCTCCGTGGGTTGGTTCGGTAATCCGGCTTAAGATTTTTAATAATGTGGATTTCCCCGCACCGTTCGACCCAACAATACCCACTCTGTCACCCTGATCTATGTCAAAACTAACATTTCTTAATGCCCAGAAAACCTCTTTGGTTTCTTGTTCTTCTTTGCTAGTAAAAAACTCCTGTACAAAACCTGTAACAGTTTCTTTCAGGTTCTGATACTTTTTCTTTTTATGACTGAGTATATATTTTTTTGAGATATTTTTTATAGATATTGCCTTCATGCCAAATGCCACTGTTAGATATAATCAACGAAAGAATTTTCGTTTTTACGGAAAAACCAGATTGCAAAGATGATTGAAATAGTGACAAATACAAGGGTTGGTATTAAACTTTGCCAATTAAATTTTGTATAGTCGCCTAGTAAACACCATCTTAGGCCATCAATTGTGCCTACAACCGGATTCAGATTATAGTAAGGATACCACCAGTTATCTTTTTGTTGTTCGCTCAGGTAACCTACGGGTGAGATAAAGTAGCCAAACTGAACAATGAAAGGTATTATCTGTGCTATATCACGGTATTTTACGTTTAGAACAGAGGCTATCAACCCAAAACCAAAAGCTCCCATATATGCCAGCAACATAAACAAAGGGGCAAATATGATGTGCCAGTTAGGCATAAAGCCATAATAAAGGCAGAAAATAAAAAACATAGCAAAAGCTATGAGGGCATCAAGCAAACCTACCAGCAACGAACTGAATGGAATAATAATACGGGGGAAGTAAACTTTAGAAACCAGATTACTATTACCAACAATACTGTTGCTGATTTGTGAGAGACACTGAGAGAAAAACAACCAGATAATAACACCCGGAATTACCACTATCATGTAGGGTAGAGGAGAGGCCACTTCAAGTTTGGCTATTTTGCCAAAGGCAAAAGTCATAACCAAAGCCGTTAATAAAGGCCGAAAAACCGCCCAGGCTATGCCTAAAACGGTTTGTTTATAACGAACCATTACATCGCGCTTGCCCAGAATCCAGAATAACTCGCGCTGACGCCAAACTTCCTGCCAATAATGTAATGCTGATTTTCCTGCTTTAATGACTATTTCGTTCTCCGATTTTTTCATTCACAAAAATACTTTCTTTTAAAACAAAACTGAACTTCAAATTTAACTGAACTAATGACTGAAAACACTACTCAGGCAAAAATAAAATATTTTGTCTGTCTGTTTAGCTCATCAATTCCTGATAGGTTTTTCTGATGATGATGTACATCAGGCAAAGGAAAAAACCTAAAAATGCACCTATTTTTGTGCTGCCGCCTACGGTGTAATCTTTGCGTAGTAAAGGCAAACGTACAGGTTGAAGTAATGTGAATAATGGAGTATTATGTATTAAAAGCATACGCAGGTTTTCAACAGTTGCCATTTGGGTATAATACTGGTTTGAAACAAAGGTATTATTACGGTTTAACTGTTGCTGGCGCATGGGTGCGGTAGGGTCAACGGCATTGATATTCTGGAAAGTAGTAATGGCTAACTGGCGGTCAGTTGCATTTAATTTGCTTTGTAGCTCGTTCAGACGCTCTACCTGAATATCGTATATATCTCTTGTTTTCTTGGTGCGTACCTCCACATAAAATTCTTCAAGCGTTTTAAGCAATGTTTCAACCCAGATTTTGGTCAGCATTTCGTTATTAGTCGTAGCCGACAAAATCATGATTGAACTATTTTTATCTAAAGGTTTTAGTTCTGTTTGGGCCAGTAGTTTCTCATAAATAGTGGCCATCAGTTCGTTTTCGACCTTTGTGAATTTCTCAGGGCTTTTAGGGGTAAATCTGAAATTAATGGCGGCTTTATTAGGCTCATGGAAGAAATCGCCTCCCCATTCTTTACGCTTAATATCACTACTGTCTTTATAATAATTAATGAAAAGCATTTTACGGTTGCCAACAGTAACTTCTTTCATCAAAGCTCTTTCGTAGAGTGTTTTTGACGCAATAACCAGATTAAAGTTTCCGCCACTGAATAAGTCGTTCGACTGCGCGCCACCACCCATACCACCCACACCAAAGGCGTTGGCAAGGCCGGCAAAGCCACCCATCTGGTTCTGGTTGGCAGAACCAGACTCAAGGTTAAACTGGATTTCTCCGTAAAACTGAGATTCTTTAAAGTTTTTTATGTCGAGCAAGATACTTATAAGCGTACCCAGTGCAATGCTAATTAATAGTAACCTCCACTCGCTACCAATGAGTCTAAAGACGCCGATTATCTTCTTGAAAAGGTCTTTGGTACTAATTTGCTCTTCTTGTATGATTTGTGTTTCAGCCATTGTTTTCTTATATCTTAATGTTGTGTTTATGCCTGATTATCTTGTTATTCTGAAAATACCTATGATTCCGATAAGTGTTGTGATGGTAGCACCCAAAGTACCAAGTAAGTTCTGAACCTGAGATATCTGTTGCTGTGCTGTTGAAGTTTTTTGCGGAACAATAATCTCAGAGCCCGGAGCAACTTTCGGATAAATATTAACGAACAGGAATCGTCTTGTTCTGTCTACCGACCCGTTAGCATACAAAATATAAGATTTACTTTTTAATGAGCGTTTGGTAAAACCACCCGCTTTTGAAATGTAATTAATGAAGTTATCTCTATCAAAATATTTTACAGTAGTAGGGTATAATACTTCGCCTTGTACACGCACCGTTTCAAGACGTTTCGGGATACGTATAATGTCACCGTCTTGTAAAATCATGTCTTCGTTAGAACCCGGATTTTCAAGAATCTTTCTCAAATCAATACCGATAGATGATTTTTTGGTTGCGTCTACATCTTCTACTTCAATGGTCTGGTTACCTTTAACGCTATTGGCAATTTCTGTAATTGCTCTTCTGCGTTGTTCAATTTCAATTTCACTTAACTGAATTTCTCTGATAAGCGTTGCGCCTTCAAGATATGATTGTGGAGTAAGCCCGCCTGCACGTTTTACAATATCAGATACTTTTTCATCTTTGCTTTTGATACCATATTTTGCGGGGAAAATTACTTCGCCTTCCACTTGTACAAATGCCTGTTTAACATAGTTAGGCGATTTTCTGATGAAAATCTCATCGAAAGGGAACAACACAAACGTATTACCTGCCTGTTCAACACTCAGGTCTGGTCTGATATTAAATTCAAACGTGTCTGAAATCTGGGCGTTAGCTGAGGTCGGGTCTACGTTTCTTTTACGACGCACCACTTCAACTCTTGATAAGGAAGCTGATTCGGATAAGCCACCTACTTTTACCAGTACGTCTTCAATAGTTAAGTTTCTTACAAAAGGGACTTCGATACCATCTTCTCCCTCAGGATTATTTATTGCGCCCTGTATACGCACATAGGCAGGTTCTGTAAGGTCAAAGATAGAAGGAATCGTGATAAGGTCTTCTCTTTTCAGAACAATATCAGAGGCTTTTCCTTTCATAATATCTTCCAGATTAACCGAGATATTTTCAATAATCATATCCTCACGAGTTCTGACAATTGAAATACGGCCAGTTAGTGCTTCGCCTTTTAGCCCTTCTGCCGATTTAATCAATTGCAAAAGAGTTGGATTACTATCTAACGAGTATTGTCCCGGACGGAAAATAGCCCCTTCAATAGAAACCATGTTTTCGTATCTTTCCAGAAGTCTTTCAGTAACAATCGAGTCGCCCGACATTACATTGAAGTTAGCAAAGTCAGCCTCCATTACATCAATAATTTTGCGCTCTCTGCTAGTGTTTCTATGTACTTTCAAGCGATGTGTATAAGCATAGGGGTTAAATCCTCCGGCATATTCAAGCGCATCTTTTAACTTTTCGTTTTCAGTTAACTCAAATAAACCGTTTCTTTTGGTATTACCCTGAATAGCCACACGTGCAATGTATGGTATTACCTGAACTATATCTTGGTCTTGCAGAATAATATTGTTTTTGGCAAAGCCTTTCATGAGTAATTCGTAAAGGTCAAGGGTGGCTACCACTTTGTTGTTACGAATAACCTGTATTTTTCTGTACGTTCCGAGTTCGTTAGGCCCACCACATACATAAAGTGCATTAAGTATCGTTGAAAGAGATGATAACGTGTAGGTGCCCGGAGCAATCACTTCACCCGTAATGGTTACTTTTATGCTTCTGATATTACCTAATGATACCACCAGAAAAGTATTTGCCGGATACCCCGAATTTGGTTGTAAGCCTACATATACTTTAGAAAGTTTGCTTAATATCTTTTCGCGGGCTTGCTCCATGGTTGAGCCTGCCAGATAAACCAGACCTACGCGGTCAAGGGTAATATAGCCATCAGGCGAAACAACAGCCTTATAATTGGCTTGTGAGTACCCATATATATCAATAATAAGTTGGTCGTTCGGGCCGAGTATGTAGTTACTAGGTGTTGCAATATTAATGGCCGGAGTAGGGTCAAACTTAATGGTATTAAATAAGTTATAACCAAAAATTCTTCTTCTTAAGGTTGCCTTTGCTACATCTTGCTCTGCTTCAGCTTCACGAATGGCACGCAAAGAGTCCTCTTTGGTCATTGCCATTTGGTCGGCAGCGTCTAATTTAAGGATTCTGGCAGCCTTTGGGTCGTTGGTATTCGTGGTGCGATTACGGTTAGGTAATGGCTGATTGGGGGCCTGCTGTGTTGTTCTTGGCCCGGGTGTATTGGTGCCAGGGGTATTGGCTGGCGCATTGGGGTTTGCTGGGGTATTAGCAGGAGTATTTGTTGGGGCATTGGCCGGATTTTGTCCGAAAGAATTGCTTATTATTAGCGTAAAAAGCGTAAATTTGAAGAAAATTTGTAAGAAATTATTTTTGTTAAATTTCATATCTATAACGTTATTTGCCGTATTGCTGTATAAGTATTTAATGGACAATTCATGAAAACATTGCAAAGTAAAGGAAGTTTTTTTATTTTCTTGCTGTTTCATGTTAAGTATGTGTTAAAAAGAACTTTGAATTGCAAAGTAAAATATAAAAAGAATTAAATCAAAATTTTTTTTTCACCATGGCTGAAAACAAGGAAGTGACTTATAATGAAGATAGTATTCGCTCGCTTGACTGGAAAGAACATATCAGGCTAAGGCCAGGTATGTATATCGGGAAATTAGGCGACGGGTCGGCGGCCGATGATGGTATCTACGTGCTTTTAAAAGAAGTGTTAGACAATTGTATTGACGAGTATGCCATGGGTTATGGCAAATCAATAGAAATAAAGCTCGACAACGGTGTTGTTGAGGTAAGAGACTACGGGCGAGGAATACCACTGGGAAAAGTAGTTGATGTAGTGTCAAAAATAAATACGGGGGCAAAATATGACAGTAAAGCCTTCCAGAAAGCAGTAGGTCTAAATGGGGTAGGTACTAAAGCCGTTAATGCGCTTTCATCTTATTTCAGGGTACAGGCTTTTAGAGAGGGTAAATCAAAATGGGCTGAATTTAATAAAGGAGACTTGGTAAAAGAATCAGAATTACTCGATTCAGACCAAAAAAATGGTACACTGGTTACTTTCACCCCTGATAATACTGTTTTTAAGCATTATCATTACATTCCACAATTTGTTGAGGCCATGATATGGAACTATTGTTACCTCAATGCAGGAATGACAATAGTGTTCAATAAACAAAAATACCTTTCACAGAACGGATTATTAGATTTACTTCGTAGAAAAACCGACGAAGAGTCGCTCCGGTACCCGATAATACACCTGAAAGGAGAAGATATTGAAGTAGCCTTGTCGCACGGGAATCAATACGGCGAAGAGTATTATTCATTCGTGAACGGGCAAAATACTACACAGGGAGGGACACACCTTTCGGCTTTCAGAGAGGCAATTGTACGTACCGTAAGAGAACACTTCGGTAAAGACTACGCGCCAGAAGACATCCGTCAGTCAATAATAGGAGCCATTTCTATCAGAGTACAGGAGCCTGTTTTTGAGTCTCAGACCAAAACAAAGTTAGGTTCTCTTACGATGTCGCCGGAGCCTAATTCGCCAACTATCAGAACATTTGTCGGAGATTTCCTGAAAGAAAAACTCGATAACTTCCTGCACATGAATCCGGCCATAAAAGATGCGTTGAAAAAACGTATCGAGCAGTCGGAACGAGAGAGAAAAGAACTGGCAGGTATCAAAAAGCTGGCTAATGAACGAGCTAAAAAAGCGAACCTGCATAACCGCAAATTACGCGATTGCCGTTTTCATCTAGATGACGAAAAGAACGAAAAGCGTTTTGATACCGTAATGTTTATTACCGAAGGAGACTCGGCGAGTGGGTCAATAACAAAAGCCCGAAACCCTGAGTTACAAGCGGTATTCAGCTTGCGCGGAAAACCTCTCAACTGCTTCGGCTTAACTAAAAAAATTGTTTACGAAAACGAAGAGTTCAACCTGTTGCAACACGCCCTGAATATTGAGGACGGGCTTGATGGACTCCGATATAATAAAATAATTATTGCCACCGACGCCGATGTAGACGGTATGCACATCAGGCTCTTATTACTGACTTTCTTTTTACAGTTCTTCCCAGATTTGGTGAGAGAAGGGCACCTCTATATTCTGGAAACACCTTTGTTCAGGGTAAGAAATAAAAAAGAGACAATCTACTGTTATTCGGATGAGGAAAAACAGAACGCTATTAAAAAACTTTCGCCCAAGCCCGAAATAACCCGTTTTAAAGGACTTGGAGAAATCTCGCCAGATGAGTTTGAAGGCTTTATCGGAGAAGATATCAGACTTGAGCCTGTTATTCTGGAAAAAGAGTCGACAATTGCTAAAATTCTGAGTTATTACATGGGTAAGAATACCCCTGAGCGTCAGCGATTTATCATTGAGAATCTGAGAGTAGAAAAGGATGAACTTGACGAAACACTAGTGAAAATATTAGAAGAAGCCTAAAACCTGATAGAGTTGTTGCTTATGGTATTGCAGTGCATGAAACTATCATAAGCAATGATTCTATAAAATTATAAAGATACTTACCAAACCAACCTATATAGAAGTGACACTTGAAGAAGTAAGAAAACACATCGATTCGATTGATGACCAGCTATTGGTATTATTAAATAACCGTATGCAGTTAGTGCATAAAGTTGGTGAAATAAAACGTTCAACAAAAGCCTTGATTTATCGGCCAGAAAGAGAAAAACAAATTCTGGACAGGATGAATGCCCAAAATGATGGCCCACTGAACAAAGAAGCCATTGAGGCTATTTTTCTGGAAATATTTGCAGCTGCCAGAAACATCGAACTCCCTGAAAGAGTAGCTTTTCTGGGGCCTGAAGGAAGTTTTACGCATCAGGCAGCCGAAAGCCGTTTCGGGGCTATGAGCGAATACATGACATTGCCCACCATTAAGTCGGTATTTGAGGCAGTCGATACAGGTCGTGCAAAATTTGGTGTAATACCTATCGAAAATAATCAGGAGGGTATTGTTTATGAAACCGTTGACCTGCTCAACGAAATGAACGTAAATATTGCAGCAGAATTAAAAATACCAGTACACTTTGCTTTAGCTACCGAAGCCGAGAATCCTTCAAAAATCAAGAGAATTTACTCAAAAGATATTGCTTTCAGGCAGTGTAGAGGATTCTTGAATAAATATTTTGAGCAGACACAGCCCGAAGAGATTCAGGTGGAATCGACATCAAAAGCAGCAAAACTGGCAGCAGAAGACCCCGAAAGTGCGGCTATTTGCTCAGGCATTGCGGCAAAACTCTTTAGCTTGCCTATATTATTTAATAATATTGAAGATAACGGCCAAAACCGAACAAGGTTTTATATTTTGGCAAAGGATTTTGTAAATCAGAAAAGCGAGAATGATAAGACTACTATTATTGCACGTTTGCCAGACACCGATAAACCGGGTATTTTGGCTAATTTCCTGCAAGATTTCAAAAAGAATGGCATTAACTTAACTAAAATCGAAAGCCGCCCTTATAAAGGAAGCGAGGATTTTAATTTCTGGTTTTTTATTGAACTGGAAGGCTTTTACAAAGACGATAACGTAATAAAAGTATTTAAAAAGCACCGTAATGCCATAAAATGGCTGGGAAGCTACGTGAAAAATGCTTAAACTATTTTTTGCGGAAAATGGCTATGGCGGCAATCAAAACCCAGATAATATTAACCGCCATTGATGGGTAAGCATGATGAAAATACGTATTTATTACGAAACATATTCCGCCAATAGCATTTGCCCAGATGTATCTGGCATCTTTGGCATCGAGCTTGCCCTGAATATTCAAAAAATAGGAGCCGGTTACTAAAACGGCTCCTATCCAACCAATTATTTCTACAATATTTAACTGCATAAAATTTGTATTGCGGTTTGTTTATCTTTCAGAATCTGTGCTTTTAATTCTTCAAGCCCGTTAAACTTTTGTTCTGCTCTGATAAAATCTATCAGTTCAACGGTAATGTTCTCGCCGTAAATATCATCATTGAAATCAAGGATATATACTTCTTGTGTGCGGCCGATGCCATCAACGGTTGGTCTGTTACCGATATTCATGATTCCGTTGAGCCATTGGCCTCTCACAAGTGTTCTTACTGCATATACGCCATTAGCCGGAATTAACTTGTAAGATTCGGCCACTTGTACATTTGCAGTCGGGAAACCTATGGTTCTGCCTAATTGCCGGCCTTTGACAACAATACCCGAAAAACTGTAATTTCTGCCTAATAAATCATTGGCAGTTTTTACTTGCCCTTCTAATAAAGATTGTCTTATTTTGGTAGAACTAATAACCGAGTTTTCAATTTCCTGTCTCGAAATCTCTTCAATTTCAATACCAAAACGGTCTGAGTTATCGGCCAGGTACTGAAACCCTCCTTCGCGATTTCTACCAAAGCGGTGGTCATAGCCAATCACTAACTTTTTAGTACCAATGGTATCAATTAATATTTTCTGTACGTAGTCTTCTGAACTTAGCTCCGAAAATTCGCGGGTGAAAGGCACCACAAGTAAATGGTTTACCCCCTGATTTTCGAGTAAAGCTATTTTCTCATCAACTGTCGACAATAACTTCAGGCTCTGGCTGTCTTGCGAAACAACCATGCGCGGGTGTGGCCAGAAAGTTAAAACAACCGACTCTCCGTTAGAAGTCTTTGCTGTTTCCCGTAGAATTTGTAAGATTTTCTGATGACCAATATGAACTCCATCAAACGTGCCACTGGTAACAATGGCATTTTGTAATGGCTTAAAATCTGCTAAACTATAATATACTTTCAATGTGTCAGGTAATTTATACTAATCTGAGGCTGGCAGAAACAAAAAGCCTGCTTAGCTATTGGCGGCAAAATTACGAATATTCTCTAAAAACTGGTCGAGAGTTAGGGCATTTTCAATTTTAAAATCGCCTATTCTGGTTCTGCGAAGCGAACTCATATAAGCCCCCGATTGTAATAACTGCCCGAAATCACGAACCATACTTCTGATATAAGTTCCTTTTGAGCATACAATTCTGAATGCAATTTCTGGAAAATGAGTAGTATCTACCTCAAAAGTTTTTATTTCTACTTGCCTTGGCCTTATGGCTATTTCCTGTCCCTTACGGGCAGCCTCGTAGGCTCTTTTGCCATCTACTTTTATAGCCGAAAAAGTTGGAGGGATTTGTTCGATAAGACCTGTAAGCCGCGCCACAGTTTCCTGAATAGCTTCGGGTGTGATGTGGTCTGTCGGGAATTCGCCATCGAATTCGGTTTCAAGGTCAATAGAAGGGGTAGTTTTACCTAATACAAGTGTACCGGTATATTCTTTTTCTTGTGCCTGATAGTTGTCGATTTCTTTGGTTTTTTTATTGGTACAAAGTATCAGCAGACCTGTTGCGAGGGGGTCTAAAGTACCTGCATGGCCTACTTTTTTGTATTTTCCGGCATAACGAACCTTATTTACCACATCGAAAGAGGTCCATCGTAGAGGTTTGTCAATTAAAATAACCTCGTTTCTTTCATCAATATTTGTCTGCATGAATTTCTGAAAACCAACTTAACTTAAACTATTTTTAACTCATAACCCGCAGCCAGAAGCCCCAGAATTAACAAGCCGACAATAATTCTGTAATACCCGAAAACTTTAAAGCCATATTTTTGAAGATACCCTATAAAAAATTTGATGGCTATCATGGCTACAACAAACGCCACAACGTTGCCAACAATTAGTAGTTGCAACTGGTCTGAACCAAAATTGAGTGTGCCTGCCTTGTAGCTTTTAAGTAGTTTGTAAGCGGAGGCCGCGAACATGGTGGGTACTGCCAGAAAAAAAGAAAATTCTGCCGAATCCTTACGCGTAAGCCCCTGAAACATACCACCTATGATGCTGGCTGCTGAACGGGATACGCCCGGAATCATGGCAATACATTGAAATAACCCTATTTTCAGGGCATCGCCGTAGGAAATCTGGTCTTTGGTTGCTTTATTTTCAAAGTATTTGTCAATAAAAACCAGAACAATACCTCCTAGCACCATAGTAATAGCTACTACCATTACACTTTCTAGAAGTGTATCAATGAAATCATTGAGCAAAAAACCAATTATTGCCGCCGGAATAAATGCCGCCAGAAGTTTGGTATAAAACTGAATTGATTGAAAAAAGCGTTTCCAATAAAGAACTATTACCGCCAGAATAGCACCAAACTGAATATTTACCTCGAAAACCTTCGTAAAATCGAGTTCCCCAATGCCCATAAACGACGCTCCGATAATCATGTGACCTGTTGAGCTAATAGGTAAATACTCGGTTATTCCTTCAATGATAGCAAGGATAATAGCTTGAAAAAGACTCATTGTAAATAAAAATAAGAATAATAATAATCAGGACATACCCATAATTGAGGGTACAATTATTTCTTTTTGAATATGGCGTAAAACTCAAATATAAAGCCGATAAACGCAATAGCTGGCCCTAGTGTGATACCTAAAAAACCAAAACCGAACTCTTCTTTATCCTGAGTCATGATGATGAACCCGAGGGCAATCAGACCAAGACCAATTAACATTAAAACATAATTCTGTTTGCTAAAAGGAAGCCCCTCTACATTTTTATTATCCGACACCGAATCCTTAATGCTCGATACCGCACCTTTAAGTTCTGTTGTTTTAGGCGTGATTTTTTTCATAATTGTAAACCTTCTTATCCCAAAGAAGTATGTTAAATGATGTGAATCATGTTTGGGGATATGCTCAACATGAAACAATAATTGATTTTAAATAAATGATTTAGTACAAGCCTTCGAGGTCGGTTCTTAAATATCGGTACATCGACTGATAGGTGCTCAACACACCTATTAATATACCTAATAAAATAATACCTATGCAAAGAAAGGCTATTCGGGTGTAATCCTGTAATATAACTAGGTCTTCAATCTTATGTACAGCAATTTGTTGTACACCAAAGAAAAGACCAACTCCTATGGTTCCTGATAGTAAACCATGCCATATACTCCGCCCAATAAAAGGCTTCTGAATAAACCAGTCGGTTGCGCCCACAAGTTGCATACTTCTGATAATAAGCCTTTGCGAATAAAGTGCCAGCCGGATGGTGTTATTAATTAACAGAAAAATAGCTATTAATAAAACTACTATTACCGAAGCAATAATCAGAAAAGCCTTGTAGGCATTTTTATTGATGCTATCAACAAAGTCTTTTGCGTAATCAACCTCAAAAACACCAGAAATCTGTTCAAGGTCACTTTTTATATTCTCAAGATTGGCTTCACTCAGATAATTTTCCTGAATCCTTAAACTAAAGGCATCTCTATAAGGGTTTTCTCCTAAAATTGTGTTGAAATCCTCATTGGTATCTTTCAGAACTTTCTGAGCCGTACTTTCTTTAGATATAAAGTTTATCTGCGGTACATTATCAGCATAGGCAATGTAGCCTTTTTTTGCTATAATGTTTCGTACCGAATCCTGTTGTATCTGAGTAAGCGATTTATCCAGATATACCTGCACTTCAATATTTTGTTTTACATACTTTACTAACTGTTTGGAGGTCAGGGCAATCCAGCCTGTAAAGGCAATCAGAAATAAAGCAGTTGATAAGCTTATAATAATTAACAGGCTCGGATAACTACCTAATTTTCGTTTCTGCATAGTAATGTATTTTGAACAAATCTTTGTATTCCGGGTAATTCGGGGCAAAGATAAAAAATGTAGTAGAAATAAAGTGTATTTTAATTATTTTTAACAGATTCCGATGTTTCGCCTCTCCAGCGGGCTATTCTTTCGGGCATATCCTGCTCAATAATATTTTTTACTACTTCTGTAATTTCTTCGATGGTAGCTTCGGGTGAAAAGTAAAGTGGGTCTTTGAATTTTACCCGTAGTTCGGTATTTCTTTTTTTGTAGGCAAGGCCAGTTTTATTGAAGGCTCTTCTGAAACCATCAATTACAACCGGAACAACAATAGGATTGTTTTCTTTTATAATATAAGCAGTGCCTTTCCGAATAGGGGCATAAGGGCTAGTAGTACCTTGCGGGAAACTAACTACCCAGCCAAATTTTAACCCTTGCGAAACCTTGCTTCCTGCGTTTGTATCAAGTTCACGTTTAACGTTTTCACCTTTAGTGCGCCATGAGCGTTCGACCAGAATAGCTCCTGCCAGACTGAATATCTTCGGAATCAGGCCCTCTTTCATGGTTTCGCTTGCTGCTACATAGAATGTTCTTGCACGCGGAGCCAGCAAAGCCACAGGCAGTACTTTATTACCAAAGCCCCATTTAACCGAGCAAAAAATATGATAAAACGTAATTACATCGGCAAAATAAGTCTGATGATTCGAGATAAAATATACATTCTGGTTGGGTAGCTTGGCAATTTTTTCAGCACCTTCCACTTTAAGTTTATTCGCTACCGCAATGCGCCAGTAAGTAGGAAATCCAGCTATTAATATAATCAGACGTTTAAGAATGAGCCAGTTACCAAAAGGGTCACGTTCAAATATACCAAATATATCAATATAGGAAATATACCTAAAAAACGGATTAGGGTCGTTACTCGGAATGGGAAGAAAATTACGTAATACTCGAAGCATTATAGACAAACATTTAATTGAGCATATTATGTAACTAGGCAAAAATCTGTCTAAATAAAGATTTTTGCCTGAATTATGCTCCTTTTCAACGGCTTAGGGTTTAATTAAATTGAAATATAGGAATAAAATCTAATAAAATCAAAACCTCAGAAACGCAATTTTACTGTTTTTGAGGAATAGCCAGTATATCAAAGTGTTTCCAGTTAAGCATGTTGTCGCGGGTGATATGTTCTTTTGCTGCTTTATCATCAAAACCGCCTATATAAAATAAGTCGTATCCGAGGTCGGCAATCAAATCGTATAGAAAAAATCTTTCTGTTTTTGATAATTTCGGGAAACACTCAAAAATCAGATTCGGGCGATGTTTTTTTATAAAAGGAAGAATTGATT
Organism: Emticicia sp. 17c; assembly: GCF_037153985.1. Classification (NCBI taxonomy): domain Bacteria; kingdom Pseudomonadati; phylum Bacteroidota; class Cytophagia; order Cytophagales; family Leadbetterellaceae; genus Emticicia; species Emticicia sp. 17c. Next base: position 871,832 of record NZ_JBBAYI010000001.1, on the reverse strand, counting down.
TCAGAATTTCTGTATCATAGCCTTCGGTGTCTACTTTTATAAGTGTCAGATTTGGCAATACTTCGGGGTAGAGTTCATTAAGGTACCGTTCCAGATTAACCCCATGAACTTTATCAGCCAAGGCGTATTTCCCATGCTTGTTTTGTTGTGATTCTGATATACCACCATTATTATAGGTTGCCTCTGAAGAGTTATAAAAGAAGTCGCCCTCATGGGTGGTAATAGCAAAATTCAGGGGAATAATATTGGTAAGGGTTTTGTTTAGTGAAGCGTTTTTTTCAAGAATTTTAAAAACGTAAGGGTTAGGGTCGAAGCCCAAAACAGTTCCTTCTTTTCCGACTGCCAGCGCCATTGGTATGGTTGAGTCGCCGATGTGCGCGCCAATGTCTATGACAAAATCACCTTTCTTGAGTATTTTTTTGAAAAAATTTACCTGATTTTGAGAAATATGTTTTTCTGCTTCAAGTGGGTTAAGCCATCGGGCAAAACTCACTTTTCCGAGTTCTGGTAAATCATAATCTACTACTTCATGGCCATATTCTTTGAAGGTAGTTTTAACCTTATACTTTTCAAATTTTCGTTTTAGATAAGTAAACATAATGTAAGTAATTTATATAAATAATAGTGATGAGATAATTTCATGAAAGGTAACGCTAACCCAATGAAACTGTTACAAAGATATTAGATATTTTGAAAGTGCCATGTCAAATGGGTGTTTTACACAATAAACACTGCTGTATGGGTTAAAAATGATTGAAAATACCTAGCAATAACTAGGTATTTATGGAAATAAAAATGGAGTTATCTGTCATGAAACAAATAACTCCATTGGGGGTTTGATAGTTAATATTTTTAATTTCTTTTGCTTATTTCGTCTCTTATTTTTGCGGCTTTTTCGTATTCTTCGTTAGCTAAAGCCTGTGATAACAGATTATTTAACTCATCAAGATTTAAATCTTTCAAAGAGTCTTTATTCACTTTCTGAGGTCTTGACGAAGAAGTTATTAACTCCTGAGGGTCATCGGCTGCTTTTGCTTCCTCTGTGGTAATGCCAGCTTCGGATAAAACCTGACTGGTGGTATAGATAGGAACCTGAAATCTCAAGCCAATAGCCACAGCGTCGGACGGGCGTGAGTCAATCGATTTCTGACGAATACCATCTGTGCAAATTACCTTAGCATAATAGATGCCTTCTCTAAAATCTGAAATTAGAATTTCTTCAACAGTAAAATCAAAAGCACGGGCAAATGATTTAAACAGGTCGTGTGTCATTGGACGATTGGGCGTAATACGTTCCATTTCAATGGCAATTGCTTGTGCTTCAAATATGCCAATAAAAATTACCAACCTTCGGTTACCAAATTCTTCCCCTAGCACTAATGCAAAAGTACCTGTCTGCGATTGGTTAGGGTATAAGCTTATTATTTCGAGTTTTATTTTTTCCACGGTGCAAATATAAGGATTTCTTAATTTGTCTATTAATGTAAACGATAAAAAAGTCGTGAGCTGTAAAGCCAGATAACTTTTTAACTTCAAATTAACTCTTTTGGTTTCCAAAGTTACATAAAACTAAGCAATTTGAATTTTATAAAATTACTAAAAATGCCCTTTCGAGTATATAGAACAAGGTTTTAATTTAGATTTTATTATTGAGTGGTATATAAAAGAAGCGTTTCGTTCAGGCTTTGGAATATAAAAAAATCTTCGGTAGAGTTGTCTCTGCCGAAGATTTTACAAACTATATACGTCAGTATTATTTTAAATCTTTTACAGCCTTTGTAAGTTTTGGCAAAACATCAAAAACATCGCCCACAATACCATAATCGGCAGCTTTAAAGAAAGGTGCTTCAGGGTCTTTATTAATAACGACAATTACTTTTGATGAATTAACACCTGCCAGATGCTGGATAGCTCCAGAAATACCGCAGGCAATATAAAGATTTGGAGAAACCTTAACCCCTGTCTGACCAACGTGTTCGTGGTGAGGTCGCCAGTCTAAATCTGAAACAGGTTTTGAACAAGCCGTAGCAGCACCTAAAGCATCTGCTAAATCGAGCAATGGTTGCCAATGCTCAGGCCCTTTCATTCCACGCCCACCAGAAACCACCAAGTCAGCCTCAGGTAGCGATACTGTTCCGCTGGCTTTTACTGTTTCGGTCACTTTAGCGGTAAACAGGTTATCGCTTAAAGCTGGTGTAAATGTTTCAACTTCGGCAGTATTTGTGGTTTCAACCGGAGTCACTACGTTTTTCTTGATGGCTAATACCTTAATATCGCTATTGATATTTACGTCAGCAAAAGCCTTTCCGGTAAAAATACTTCTGGTTACTTTAAAACCGTTCGATACGTCGGGTAGTTCGGTTACATTGCCAACAACTGCCGCTTTGAGTGTTCCGGCAGCACGTGCAGTAACCGCATCAGCTAACGATGATTTAGCTGTGATAATTACTTTTGCACCCGTGGTTTGGGCAGCTTCAACTAAAACTTTAGCATAAGCCATGCTATTGGCTGTTTCGAGTTTTGAATCGTTTGCATGCAGAACTTTGCTTGCACCGTAATTTCCGGCTACTGCCAGGCTTGCCGCATCGGCTTTGCCAATGGCAAGGGCTGTAACGGAAGTACCTAGTTTTTCGGCCACTTTCGAGCCATAATAAATGGCCTCAAGTGATGATTTTTTTATTGCTCCGTCGGCAATTTCTGTATAAACTAATATAGCCATGATTGAATGTCGTTTACTGGAATTTTTAAATCTACAACTCTAACGGGTACTTTAGTGTTAAAGTACTTTCGCCTCTGTGCGAAGTAATTCAATAAGTTTTTCGGCTTCATCAGCAGGAATAAACTTACAAGCACCTTTAGCTGGTGGAAGACTGTATTTTTCTGTTGAAGTAAGGGCTTCACCTGAGGCCGGAATTACTTTCAGTGGCTTGGTACGCGCCGTCATGATGCCTCTCATATTAGGTATTTTCCATTCGGCAATAGGTTCTTGGCAGCCAAGTACGAGTGGGAGCGGAGCCGATAACTTCTCTTTGCCACCTTCAATTTCGCGGGTGATTTCTGCAACACCATCTTTGATATCTAATTGCATAACCGGCGAAAACGAAGGAATACCCAGAATTTCGCCTACAATGCCATGCACCACACCTGAGTTATAATCGCTGGTTTCACGTCCCATTAAAATTAAATCATAATTGCCTTCTTTGGCAACGGCCGCTATCTGTTCTGCTACAAAATAAGAATCAGTTGGTTCTGTATCAACCCTGATGGCATCGTCGGCTCCAATTGCCAACGCTTTACGAATCTGAGGTTCTGCGTCGGCTTCACCTACGTTTAGTACCGTAACGCTTCCGCCCGATGCTTCTTTTAGTTCAACGGCTCTTGCAAGAGCATAATCATCGTAGGGTCCGATGATGTATTGTACCCCGGCTTTGTTCAACTTCGTATCACCATCTGTAAAGGTAATTTTAGAAGTTGTATCAGGTACGCTAGAAATGCAGACTAGTATTTTCATAGTAATTTGCCCCTTACCCCCAAAGGGAGATGTTATAGAATAAATGCTTTTAGGGGTTTGCTAAAAAGCATTTTATTTATTATTAAAGATAGATTATTATTGCATGTTTTTCGGGCATTGAATCCTGAAAAATTGTTATGCACGCATAACAATTACAAAGCTAAATTAAAGAAAAATAGTATGCAAGAGGAAAGATTAAAAATTTTACTGCAATATCTGGAGGAAGAACCTAACGACCCTTTCAATATTTATGGCGTAGCGATGGAGTATCTGAATAATCAACCTGACAAAGCCCTGATGTATCTGCAACAATTACTGGTAGAACACCCCGATTACCTGCCTACCTATTACCATGCAGCGGCTTTACTGGTTGAAAATGAGCAATTTAGCAGAGCAGAAGAAGTGTACAAAAAGGGCATAGAAATAGCTCACCAAAAGCACAATACTAAGGCTTATGATGAGCTAAAGAGAGCTTACCGAATGTTGCAGGATGAAATGGAATAATTATCAGTGATAATATTCGTCTTCTTCGCGTACATTCTTTTTACCGAATAAAGCCCTGAAGGTGTCGGTCATATAAAGTATATCCAGAACCTTACTTCGGGCCTGCTTCATTATGTAAGTATGGTGGTTTTGTTGTATTTGTTCCTCCAAGAGGTTAAGCAGAAAGCCCATGCACTCTTCATTCACCGAAAAGTCTTCCACTATATACATGATAAACCTGTTGTTGAGTGTGCTATCAGCAAAATAAAAAACCAAGTGAAAATCTTCTCCTACCAGATAAGTAGTGGTTTTGTTGGTGTCAAATGCCTTAAACATTTCTCCATTGTCTACCAAAGAATCAATGATAGTAACATCATCGTTAATAATTCTTACTGTCGGCTGCACGTTCATATCTGCTCTGTTTATTTAAGTTTCTGGTTTGTTGCTTTTCAAATATAACGTTAAATATCCAATAATGTTCCAAAAAAATTAAAAAAAATCTTGGAATAGTATAATTTTATATTTAAAAAAATCAACCAAATAGGTGCGTTTTTGAGTATTTTTACTCAAAAAAATGTTTTTTCTTTGAAATCAATGTATGCTTTTGGCTAACTTGGAGAGAATATTTTAAAAAAAATGATATTTAAGCTAAAATCAAACCTCGTAATTTTGTGAAAAAAATTTTTTTATGGCGTATAAAACTTCAAAAATTAACACTTCATCATTTAAAAATAGCCGCTCAACTTCGGTATTAATGATATATACAGGTGGAACACTCGGTATGGTTTATGATTCAAAAAGTAAAAGTTTGGTACCTTTCGATTTTGATGAGATACTCACAAACGTGCCTGAATTACATCGGCTTGAATTTGAACTGACTATCCTGACTTTAGATAAGCCTATTGATTCGTCGAATATGCGACCTGCCAACTGGATAGAAATTGCCCGAATTGTATACGATAACTTTGAAGAATTTGATGCCTTTGTAATTTTACATGGCACTGATACAATGGCTTACACGGCATCGGCCCTTAGTTTTTTGTTAGAAAACTTAAGTAAACCCGTAATTCTGACGGGTGCTCAGTTGCCCATAGGAATAGCTCGTACGGATGCCCGTGAGAATTTAATTACAGCACTTGAAATTGCTTCGGCAAAAATTAACGGCAGGCCCGTTATTCCTGAGGTAGCTATTTACTTTAATTCGTTTTTACTGAGAGGCAACAGAGCTAAAAAGAAGGAAAGCAGCCAGTTTAATGCTTTCAGGTCTGAAAACTATCCGTATCTGGCAGAAGTGGGCGTTACGATTGACTATAATTTCCCGTTTATCAGACCTTACAGAACTGACCTTCCCTTACAGCTTCATGAGCACCTCGACGAAAATGTAATGATATTGAAACTATTTCCGGGGATTCATCAGAATATGATTCATAATTTATTTCACACAAATGGGCTGAAAGGGATTGTACTGGAAACCTATGGCGCAGGTAATGCCCCATCAGAAGATTGGTTTCTGGAAGAATTAAAGCAGGCCATAGAAAAAGGGGTAGTAATTTTTAATGTTTCGCAGTGCGATGGCGGACGGGTGCTGCAAGGCACTTATCAGACAGGCCGCAAATTACAGGAAATAGGGGTAATAAGCGGCTCTGATATAACTACCGAAGCAGCTATTACCAAGATGATGTATTTGTTCGGTAAAGACACCTCGCCTGAAAGGGTGAAGTTCAGCCTTGAAAAAGATATTTGTGGCGAGATGTCGGTTTAAGTACAGGAAGCCCTATTTATTTTCGGAGAACCAGATTCTTGAATTGCATAGGGCTTTTGCCTTTTATTTGCTTAAATACCTTACTAAAGTAAGACACATTCGAAAAACCACAGTCAAAGCATACGTCTGTTATGCTTTTTTCGGTCATGAGTAACTTACAAGCCTGATTAATTCGATATTCGTTAACGAAGTCGGTGTAAGTCATATTCATCACTTTTTTAAAGTAATTACAAAAAGAAGGCACTGTTAAATGGGCTATGTCGGCCACTTCTTTCATATTAATAGGTGACTGATACGATTGCTCAACATACTCGTAGATACGCTTTAAGCGCACTTGGTCTTTCTGATTAAAATCATAGTTGGTATCGGCAACATTCAATAAAATATATTCTTCCGAGTTGGCCAGTATCTGAAAAACAGTAAGAAGTTCAATCATTCTGGCAAATTCAGAAAGCTGTGGCATCTTTTTTAGCTTGTTACCTACAATCTTTTTTGTTTGCCCATAAAAATGAATCCCATGCTTCGAACGTTCGAACAATGCTTTGATACTGGTCATTTCGGGTTTGTCAAAAAAGTTTTCTCCCAGAAAATCTTCTTTAAATTGAATTACAGTTTCTTCGTGTTCATCAAGTGCATCGTAGCCAAAGCCGGCATGGGGTAAGTTTGAGCCGATTAATACCAAATCGCCGTCTTCGTAATAGCTCAGGTGATTACCTACGTGCCGCCTGCCAGTTCCGTAGTGAACAAAAACCATCTCATATTCAGGATGATAGTGGTAGGTCCAGGGAAAAATATTGGATGAAATTTTTAAATGTAGCAGTCTGAACGAACTTCCTTCGTCAGGTTGAATTTTTTCAAAAGGCGTTTTCACTATATTAATATTCAAACGATGAAAAATTTCATAAAAATAATAATATAGTATCAAAACACATGAATATAATCATATTTTTTCTATTAAAATTAGTAGAATTTTGTAATCACATTAAAGTAGTACATTTAGTTTTGTTTTATACAATACATCAATCTATGATGAATTAAAGAAGCGGGCATTTTGCTCGCTTTTTTTTAGTACAACCCTAAAAAATACATGTTATTATTTTTACCCTATTCAGATACTACCTTATGAAAAACTGGCAAATAAAATTATCACTTTACCTGAATTACTTTGTTTTTGCTATTCTGCTTAACAGCGTTGGTATTCTTATTCAGAAATCAATCAACACATACCATGTTGACGAGGTAACCGCAAGTTCGCTTGAAGCCTTCAAAGATTTATCAATCGCCTTTGTTTCTTTTCTGGTGGGGTCTTTTCTTCCCCGACTAGGCTACAAGAAAGGAATGTTGCTGGCACTTGGTCTGGTGTTTATCGGTTGTTTAGGTATGTATTTCGGCAATTCCTTCATGGCTGTTCGGATTTTATTTGCCTGTGTAGGTATTTCATTTGCAGTTATAAAGGTGTCGGTTTATTCGTTGGTAGGGCTATTGGCCAAAGACGATAAAGACCATAAAGGAATGTTGAGCTCAATAGAAAGTTTTTTTATGATAGGCATTGCCGTTGCCTTTATCTCATTCCCGATGTTTTATAGTGATACCGACCCTAACGCATGGCTAAGGGTGTATCTGGTAGTGGCCGGATTAATTGCGGTTTCTTTCCTGATTCTTCTTTTTTCAGACTTTACAACCATTAATTACGAAATACCCGGTAGTAATGTAGCAGAAGACTTCAGGCAGATGATAAGCCTCTTAAAACGCCCTTTGGTATTAGTATTTGCAATTGCAGCCTTTATGTATGTAATGACCGAGCAGGGAATTATGAGTTGGTTGCCTACCTTTAACGAAAAAGTACTGCATTTGCCAGAAAAAACAAGTGTCTTTATGGCTGTTATCCTGATGCTTTCTATTGCTGGAGGGCGGTACCTGTCATCTATCCTGATTAAAAAAGTTTATTGGCTTACCTTATTACTGGTATGTCTGATTGGTGCAGCGATGATGGTTATACTGGTACTACCCCAAACAAACGGACTCGAAGTAAAAGCCATTGATTCATTGGCCGATGTACCCATAATTGCTTATGTGTTTCCGTTAATCGGGTTCTTCCTGGCTCCACTTTACCCATTGGTAAACTCAATTGTGTTAAGTGCAACCGAGAAAATCCTGCATAGCCCTATGGCTTCCCTTTTAACGTTTTTTTCAGCGGTTGGTGGTACGTTGGGGTCACGTCTGGTCGGAATATTATTTAAATATATTGGTGGAGAAAAGGCTTTTTATTTTTCGCTGATTCCGATGGGAATCCTGATAATTTGTTTGTTTTTACTGAATAATTTACAAAAAAAATCGAATACCCATATTGAATTTAATGCTAAAGGTGGGCACTAATTAGTTTGAGACAATGGAGCATAAAATGAGATATATCCACGAACTGGGTGAATTGTTTGAGTCAGTACAATTAGCCCAAGTTTTTCCCGATAATAAAACGTTTCCTGACTGTACGCCAAAAGGTATAAATACAGAGGAGAGTCTGAAAGAAATAAAACAGCGATACGAAGAGCAAAAGAATTTATCAGCGTTTGACCTGAAAACTTTTGTTTATGATAACTTTAATTTGCCCCACGACTACGGTGTTTCGTATATAAGTGATAAAAGCAAATCGGCCAGAGAGCATATTGAGGAGTTATGGACTGTGCTGACCCGTGAGCCAATGGCCGAAAAATCATCGTTGATTCCTTTGCCATATCCTTATGTTGTTCCGGGCGGGCGTTTCGGGGAAATATACTATTGGGATACTTACTTTACAATGCTAGGTTTGCAGCAGTCAGGTAAGGTTGACATGATTAAGGCGATGGTTGATAATTTTTCATATTTGCTTTATAAAATTGGTCATATCCCCAATGCCAACCGTACTTATTATATCGGCCGTTCGCAGCCCCCATTCTATGCTTTAATGTTGAAATTGCTGAGTGAAGAAATGGGGCAGAGTATTCTGACCGATTACCTACCTTATCTGGAAAAAGAATATGAGTTCTGGATGAATGGCAAAGGGCAGATAAAAAACGGCATAGTGGCTATGAATCGGGTAGTTAAGTTACCTGATGGAGCTTTTCTGAACAGATACTGGGACACAAACGCTACCCCAAGACCTGAGTCTTTTAAAGAGGATATTGAACTACAACATAAATCTGAGCAAAAGCCAGAAGAGTTATACAGGCATTTACGAGCCGCAGCCGAATCAGGCTGGGATTTTAGTAGCAGGTGGTTTAAAAATCCTGAAGCTTTTGAAAGTATTCATACAACTGATATTATTCCGGTAGATTTAAACTGCTTGTTGATGTACATGGAAGAAACACTGGCAGAAATTCATAGTTTAAAGAAAAATAGCAAAACTGCACGAAAATATCAGGAGTTGGTGCAAAAAAGAAAAGAAGCTATTCAGAGATATTGCTGGAATGAAGCAAAAGGATTTTACTTTGACTTCGACTTTACCAACGGAATACAAAAAGAACACTATACATTGGCGGGGGTATTTCCGCTTTTCTTTGGTGTGTCAACATCTGCTCAGGTAAGTAAAGTTGCGCAGGTACTCGAATCGCAATTTTTAAAGGCCGGAGGGTTATTAACTACGCTACTTTACACAGGGCAGCAATGGGATGCCCCCAACGGTTGGGCCCCTTTACAATGGATAGCCTATAAAGGACTTAAAAATTATGACTTTAATGAACTGGCCCAAAAAATAAAAAACAATTGGGTAAACCTGAATCTGAAAGTATATGCACAGACTGGTAAAATGACCGAAAAATATAACGTAACCGACCAGACGACAGAAGCAGGTGGAGGAGAATACCCTAATCAGGATGGCTTTGGCTGGACAAATGGGGTTTTGTTAAAAATGATGACTGAGTAGCCGAATTATTATTGGGTATACTGATAAACCCACCAGATAAGCACTAGTTGCATGGGCAAACGTAGCCAGAGCAATACCTGAGGAATATACTGAAACCTGCCCGATGTAGCCATATAAATATTAGCCGGAAATACAGCAATCAGCAATAAAATTAAACCCCATGCGGCATATACTCTTGTAGGTGGAAACAACAGCGCGATTCCTAACGCAATTTCTGCTATGCCACTTAACTGTACCATTACTTTATGAAAAGGAATATAAGGTGGCATGGCCTTCATAAAAAAACGTTCTTTGGTGAAATGTAATATGCCCGCCAGTGTAAAAAGCAAACCTGCCACATACAAACTACCAGCTTTAAGAAGTGCCATCATGATAAATAGTTTTAAGGCTACAATTTAATTTGTTTTTTATAATAAATAGGCCTTATTTGGTAATAATATTCAACCTGTAAGCCTTTATAATAATGAAAACTCTGCTCACCCTTTATCTGGTTTGGGCTTGTTGTTTGTTTGCGTGTGCGCAAAACTCTACAAGCAATAAACCTGTTGTTTTGGCTGCTTCCGATTTCCTTAAATTACTTGATAAACCTCAACTTGAAAAAGTGGCTTATCCGTACGATTCAGACGAGCGACAAAACTGGTATTTTGTGCCAAAGGCCAGAAACGGCCTCATGCTGCGCGACATGAACGACAAACAAAAAGAAGCTGCTATTCACTTGCTCAAAACCACACTTAGCCAGCAAGGGCAAGAGAAAGCCATTGCCATTATGCAACTGGAAATTATTCTGAAAGAACTCGAACAAGCCCCACCAGAAAGCGATTATCGTAGCCCCGTTAAGTACTATTTTACAGTATTTGGAACACCTGACGAGAAAAAACTATGGGGGTGGCGTATTGAAGGGCATCATCTTTCTTTAAACTTTTCATCCGAGTCAAATAAAATTGTGTCAGGTACACCCATGTTTTTCGGAAGCAACCCCGGCATAGTACCAAGCGGCCCTCAGAAAGGATACCAGATTTTAAAAGATGAAGTAAATTATGCGTTTGAGTTACTTAACTCGTTTTCAGAAGAACAATTAAAAAAAGTAATCATTGCTGATATTGCACCGGGAGACATTATTACCAGTAATAAAAGAAAAATTACGCAGCTAAGTAATGAAGGTATTTTATTTTCAGAGATGACCCCATCTCAACAAAAACTACTCATGCGGCTAGTAAGTATGTATGTTAAAAATTATCCTTTGGGGTTTTCTAATGAATTTATGCAAAAGATTGAGAAAGCGGGGCTGAATCAGTTAAGGTTTACATGGGCCGGAGGAAAAAAATATGGCGAGAATAATGGGCATTATTACCGTATACAAAACGATGTACTCTTGATTGAGTATGATAACACCCAAAATAACGGTAATCATATTCATAGTGTTGTCAGAGACCTGACAAACGATTTTGGTGAAGATATATTGAAAAAACACTATGAGCAGGAGCATACAAAAAAATAAGCATAAAAACCATGACTAAACTATGGGCTTATATAGGGCTGATTGGCTTATTTATCATCAGGCATCCTGAAAAAAATACCTATTACATCAGTACAAGCGGAGATGATAATAATAATGGCCTGAGTGTTGCCACAGCATGGAGAACCATCGGGAAACTTAATACAATTATTCTCAAAAGCGGAGAGACAGTTCTTTTTGAAGGAGGAAAAGTTTTTGACGGAACTATTATACTTGATAGCCTTGATGGTGGCACTCGAACTAATCCTTTAACCATTAGTAGTTATGGGAACCAACGCGCAATTATAAATGCAGCAGATAACAGAGGTTTATGGGCATATAATTGTGCCGGTATAAGGGTTAAAAAATTAGTGTTCAATGGCTCGGGAGTTACCACAAACAAGCAAAATGGGATTGAGTTTTATACAGATTATCAGTTCAAATCATTGTCGTTTATAGAAATTGATAGTTGCGAAGTAAAAGGTTTTCATGGGTATGGAATTGTGATTATTGGCGATAAAAGCGATACTTCTGGCTATCGGGATGTAAAAATCACTCATAATATAGCCCATGAAAATGGCGAGGCAGGCATCGGGTCGTTGGCTAAATATCCGGCTATACCTCATAAAAACTTCTATTTGGCTCATAATAAAGCCCATCATAATAAAGGTATTCTTGGCAAGACCTATAATCATTCAGGCAATGGAATTGTAATGGCCGGAATCGATGGCTTGCTTATTGAAAAATGTGAAGCCTACGAAAACGGTGCCGATAACCGATGTGCAGGAGGTGGCCCTGTTGGAATTTGGCTCTGGATGTGTAAAAACGGAATTATTCAGGAATGCGAATCGCATCATAACCATGCTGGCTTAACTAAAGATGGTGGTGGTTTTGATATTGACGGTGGTTCTTCTGATTGTATCATCCGAGCTTGTTATTCTCATGACAACGAAGGAGCCGGATATTTACTGGCACAGTTCGATTGCCCTTTAAAATTCAGTAATAATAAAATTATCAACAATATCAGCCGAAATGATGGTCTGAAAAACAATTATGGCAGTATTACTTTCTGGGGAGCTAACGAAACTAATAAAGTTGTTAACTCCGAAGTAAGTGGTAATAAATGCTATGTAACAGCCAGAAATATTGTTAACGGAAAACCCTGTGGGCTCAGGTTGTCAGGGAATCATTTCAAAGGTATAAAGGTCATCAATAATTATTTTGAGATTTATAAAGAGGGCCAATATATTTATGCTGACGAAAATGTGAACCCTGACGGAGTTTATCTGAAAAACAATATAGTTAAAAACAAATAGCATTATACTGAATCATAATGAAACAAACTTTATTTGTATTAGCCTTCGCGTGTGGATTAACAGCATTCGGGCAAAAGAAAAGCACCTATGAACCGTATTTCCCTGAGGCCAATAACTGGATACAGAAAAAACCTGCTGAGCTAGGTTTAAATACTGCCAGCATCGACGGAGCAATCAGATTTGCCATTGCTAACGAATCGAAGAATCCTCGTAACATGGAGGTTTCGCATTATCAGAGTTTTGGTAAAGAACCCTTTGGTTTCGGAATAGGGCCATTTGCTGAACGTGGCGAACCAACAGGAATAATTGTTTATAAGGGCTATATTGTAGCACAATGGGGCGAGCCTGCACGTTGTGATATGACCCACAGTGTAACAAAAAGTTTTTTATCGAGTGTAGTAGGAGTAGCTGTTGACCGTGGGTTAATAAAAAGCGTAAACGACACCGTGGCTGCTTACGTGCCTCCGATAGAGTTATATGGGGAGCCTGTAAGCCGTTCGGCTGATGATTTTGGAAAACCCGAATTATTACGCCTTTTTGATACCCCTCATAACCGTACAATCACATGGAACGCCATGTTGCGTCAGACCAGTGACTGGGAAGGTACACTCTGGGGAAAACCCGAATGGGCTGACCGCCCCGATAAAGACCCCACCCAATGGCTGAACAGGCCACGTCATAAACAAGGGGAGGTCTACGAATATAACGATGTGCGTGTAAATGCGCTTTCGCTGGCTGCTTTGAGTGTCTGGCGTAAACCTTTGCCACAGGTGCTGAAAGAAAACATTATGGATAAGATAGGAGCATCGAACACTTGGCGTTGGACTGGCTACCGAAACTCATGGATAGTGCTCGATGGTCAGGTTGTGCAGTCGGTAAGCGGTGGTGGGCATTGGGGTGGCGGAATGTTCATTAATGCGTATGATATGGCGCGCTTTGGGCTTTTATCATTACATCGGGGGCGTTGGAAAGACCAACAGTTGTTGTCTGAAAACTGGGTTAGACAGGCACTTACGCCAACACCTGCCGAACCAACTTATGGATATATGAACTGGTTTCTTAATACAGATAAAAAACTGTTACCTAGTGCATCAGCTAATGTATTTTATCATCTGGGTAATGGTACTAACATGATATACGTTGACCCAGACCATGAATTGGTTATGGTATGCAGATGGATAAACACACCTGCAATGGACGGGCTTGTAGCGAAACTTTTAGAGGCTTTTAATAAATAATTTCTGAATTTAATCTGATACAATGAGAAACTTTGTATTTACGCTGATTGCCGCTGTTTTATCGCTCAATGGATGGGCGCAGAATCAAACTTATGCCGAAAAACTTGGGTATCCTAAGGGGGCAAAAGTAATCATTATGCACGTTGATGATGTCGGGATGTCTTACGACTCCAATATTGGTGCTATTAAAGCTATCGAAGAAGGCGTTGCTACGTCATTAAGTGTAATGATGCCTTGCCCGTGGGTGCCGGGTTTTGTGCATTACATGAAAACTCATCCTAAAACTGATGCCGGCTTACACCTGACCCTTACTTCGGAGTGGAAAGATTATCGCTGGGGGCCATTAGCTGGCAAGGCAGTAGTGCCAAATCTGGTAGATGAAGAAGGAGCCATGTGGCGTAGTGTACAGGCAACTGCAACCCACGCTACTGCCGATGACATTGAGAAAGAAATCAGAAGCCAGTTAGACCGCGCCAGAACTATGGGTTTTGAACCAACACACATGGATTCACACATGGGAACGCTTTTTGCCAGACCCGATTATCTGGAACGTTACCTGAAAGTAGGAATGGAACAAAAAATACCTGTCATGTTTCCGGGTGGGCACGACCACATGATTATAAAAGAAATAGGCTCTGCTGGTCTTAAACTCGAACAAGCACAGGCTATTGGAAAACAGTTGTGGGAGGCAGGTTTACCTGTTCTGGACGACTTACACAATATCAGCTATGAATGGAATCAGTACCGAGGGCAAAAAATAAGTGATGATGTTTTGCAAAAATATAAAACCCAAAAATATATTGAGTCGTTTAAAGACTTGCAACCCGGGGTAACAATGGTAATTATGCACTGTACGTCAACTACTGAGGTATTTGAACATATTTCAGACTCAGGAAATAACCGCAGGGGCGATTTACTGGCCATGCTTGACCCCGCACTCAAAAAATATATTCAGGATAACGGAATTATTCTGACTACGTGGCGCGAACTGAAAGAAAGAAGAGATAAAATTAAATAAGAAATGATAAAGAAGCCGGAACAGTATTTACCGCTCCGGCTTCTTTTTAGAACTTCACAGTGCCGTAAGCACCTTCATCAACATATTCTTTGCCTGTAACAAGCGAGCTTAACATCTTTAAACCTACCACCACGCGGCTACTGTCTGAGTCCCAATATTCAGCTTCATGTGGTACTACTTTTATGAGTGTCAGATTTGGGTCATCTTTTCCGTCAGGAAACCATGCCTTAGCCATAGGGCTCCAGTATTCATCAATTTTTTGCTGGTTGTCTTCTTGCACTGCTTTTCCCATAATACAGACATAAGTATTATCAGAAGGAGAAGAATAACATACACAAACCTGCGGGTTTGCTTTGATTTCTGCTATTTTTTCTGAGTCGCGGGCTGTCAGAAACCATATATTCCCTTCTTTATCCATGCCTTGTGTACCCATCGGGCGGCTATGAATATGCCCCTTACTACTGTTTGTGCAGAGCATGGCAAACTGAATATCCTTTACCATTTCGCGAATGTCTGCCTGAGTTTTTTCTTTACCTTTTTCCATAGTCAATTAAAGTTTTTTACGTGGATGTTTCACGAGTTCAATTATTAAAAATACTGTTCCATAACAATTAACGATTAGATAATCTGCCAATAAAAAGAATGAGTAATTATAGCAACAGGCAAATGTGTAATTAAATACTCATACCTGACAAATATGACGAGAATCAGCCCGTGGAATGATTTTTTATATAGTCTCAATATAGAATATTACCCAATTTTACTTCATAACTATAAAAATCTTTTGCATCAATGGAAAAGTTAAATGAAGAAGCAGTAAAAAGCCTTATTCAACTTCGCGAGATTAACGCTGTCAGAGTAAAAGGCTATCAGAATGCTGTTCAGACTATCAGAAACGGCAATCTGAAAAAATACTTTCAGATAAAAATTAATGAAATGAACGATTTTACTGATTGTATTGACCGCTCCATCATGAATAGTAATATAGACCTCAATAAATCAATTCAGGTTCAAACCGAAAAAATACATCAGTCACAGTTTTATTTTACGATGGCTATGTCGTCCACGAATCCAAGAACAGTAGCTTTATCCTGCCAGTTAGGCGATAAATTCGCTGAAAAGGCTTATGAGTCAACCATGAATCTATTACAGTTTTTGTCATTGCCAGAACTGCTCACTATTTTAGGAAAACATATTTCAAACCTGCGCAAGTCTTTCGACACAACTAAAGAAGTGCTTGATACCGCATTGGTCTAATATACATGGATTTAAGAACCGAATCTCCATTCTGGTTAATGAGAAGTGGTATCGTACGTTCTTACCCTTCTATTAAGCATTCATTCAAAACAGACGTTGTTATTATGGGCGGGGGCATAACTGGTGCCTTAATAGCCTATTATCTGACACAGGAAGGCATTCCTGCTATTGTTGTCGACAAACGTAAAATAGGTATGGGTAGTACCTGTGCCAGCACCTCATTATTGCAATATGAAATAGATACGCACCTGAGCGACCTCACAAAATATGTAGGAGTCCAAAAAGCAAATAAAAGTTATTTGCTATGCGTTGAGGCTATTCATAAAATAAAACAGATAGCCCTTTCACTCAAAAAAGATGTAGGGTTTGCTTCCAGAAGGAGTTTGTACTATGCTTCGTCCAGCAAAGATGTGCAGAGCCTCAAAACAGAATATCAGTTAAGGAAAGACATCGGCATTGATTTAGCACTTTTAAACAAAGCCGACCTCACGGAGCTATTCCCTTTCTCAGCTCCGGCTGGTTTGTTATCATCCGCAGGTGCGCAGATTGATGCCTATTTGTTTACACACGAACTGCTCTACACAAGTATGCAGCAAAACCTGCAAGTGTTTGATAATACCGAAGTAGTAGCCATAAATACCCATAAAAAGGGTGTTAGCCTTCAAACAAATTATGGAGAAACCATTCAGGCTAAAAAACTGATAATGGCCTGTGGCTATGAAGCTCAGGGGTATCTCTCAAAAAAAATTGTAGACTTCAATTCTTCATTTGCCATTGTTAGCGAGCCATTCGAGTCGGATGATTTGTGGTTCGAAAATTGTTTAATCTGGGAAACGGCGCGCCCTTACTTATATATGCGCACTACTAGCGATAACAGGGTATTGGTAGGAGGCAGAGATGAACCATTTTACAATCCTGAAAAAAGAGATAAACTTACTTCCAGAAAGGCCAAACAATTGCTCAACGATTTTCAGAAGAAATTCCCGAATCTGGATTTTCGGATTGATTTTAGCTGGGCAGGCACTTTTGCCGAAACCAAAGACGGTCTGCCGTATATTGGAGAAGTCAGTGAGTGGCCTAATACATACTTTGCTTTGGGCTTTGGTGGGAATGGGATAGTTTTTAGCTTATTGGCGGCAGAAATTATTCGAGATAGATTGATGGGTAAGAAAAATACAGGTGAAGATATTTTCGGTTTCGACAGGTAAGGCATAGTTTTTTAACGATTCTTTAAAAAAACGAAAACCATGAAAAAACATGAAAAAGAAATCAATATTGCAGCCTCAAAAGAGGAAAGCATGAAGAATAAGCCCATTTTTGAACGACCTTATGACCGGAAGCCTCAGAAATTACTCAATAAAATTGCCCTTATTACTGGTGGTGATAGTGGCATCGGCCGTGCTGTGAGCGTGGCATTTGCCAGAGAAGGCGCAAATGTAGCTATTATTTATCATAGAAATGGTGAAGATGCCATTGAAACCCAAAGGTTAATTGAAGAAAAAGGTAGGGTAGCATTATTGATTGAGTCAGATATAAGTAAAGAAGACAATTGTAATGCTATTGTAGAAAGAGTTATAAAAGAGTGGGGGAGGATTGATGTTCTGGTTAATAATGCTGCCGTACAGTTCCCGAAAGAAGAGGTTAAAGATGTAAGTAGTGAACAACTTCGCCAGACTTTTGAGACGAATATTTTTTCTAATTTTTATCTGGTAAAAGCAGCTTTACCTCACATGAAGAAAGGTAGTTCAATTATCAATACGGCTTCGGTAGTGGCTTATCGTGGTAATCCTTTATTACTTGATTATTCTTCTTCTAAAGGGGCTATTATTGCTTTTACAAGAACCTTGTCGGGTATGCTGGCCGATAAAAAAATCAGAGTCAATGCCGTAGCACCCGGTCCTATCTGGACACCCCTCATCGTGTCTACTTTCTCAAAACAACATATCAAGAAATTTGGTAAAGATACACCCATGAAACGCCCGGGCCAGCCAGCAGAAGTAGCTCCGGCATACGTTTTTCTGGCTTCAGAAGATGCCAGTTATATAAGTGGGCAAGTGATTCATGTGAATGGAGGCGAACCCGTCAATGGATAAGTGCCTTAACAACAAGAGAGAGGTGTTACTTCATGTAATAACCTCTCTCTTGTTAATTTATACACAATAGAGAACGGAAAATTTTATTCAGCGGCAGCCTCTTCATTAATATGTGCCTCTGCCAGTTCTGTTAATTTATGGTCAGCATCTCCTTCTTCATCCAAAGTTGTCTGTAAGATTTCTGCTGCATCATAATGTCCTAAAATGCGCGCTATGTTTCTTAGCGTACCATAAGAGGCAATTTCATAATGTTCAACTTTTTGGGCGGCCATAATCAGGCCACAATCCCTGACAAAACTTCTGGTATCAGTAGAAGCTACAATCTCGTCACTCTCCTGTAAAAGTCCTTCCATTGCCGGACATTTCTTGGCTTGTGCGCGTTCGCCAATCATTTCGAAAATCTTTTCCAGACGACTCACATGTTTTTCAGTTTCAGCCAGATGTGATTCAAACGCCATCTTCAGGTCTTCGGAAGTAGCCGCTTTACTCATCTTGGGCAGTGCTTTTACTAAATGATTTTCAGCCCAATAGAGGTCTTTCAGTCCATCTACAAAAAGTGATTTGAGTTTTTCACCATCATTTTCTGAAAATTGTGATCTGAAATCTTGATTTGAGGTTTTCATGATTTTCCGAGTTTAGTTGAATAAAAAATTGTGAAAGTATATTCACTCGACACCATATTGCTAAAATTTCGTTCCAACGTTATTTTATAGATTATACGTTCGAGAATCAGGCGTAAATCTTCCTCATGATGATTAAAAAAATAATCTTTTGAGGTAGAAAATCCTCAGAAAAACACTATTGGTGAAGCAATAGAAACAAGCCTGTTTTAAATGACTGTTGTAATATGTTAATGTTTGTTAATTGATTGATTTTCAGTAGGTTGAATGGTATTTTTTGGAATTGAAAATGAATTTTCTTGATAGATTTTTCGTTTAATATATAGAAGGGTTCTAATAGAAAAAATCATATACTCAAACACGCTTTTACTTTATAATCTATTTAAATTATGGAGAATATTGAAAGAAATGCAGTGATTAAAAATTATCAGTCAGGAAAGATAACAATGATGGATGCATCATCAATACCCGCGCAGGTATTTTTTAATCACTTTGAAGCTATTTACCGAACAATTGATAAAACCGGTGAAATGACAAAAATAGCCTCTTTGCCCTTTTTAAAACGCTTTAAGCCTTTCCTGAATGAGCAAAGAGTTAATTATATTAAGGCTATGATGATAAACGCCTGGAATACGGAGTTTTCGCTTAGAAACGTAGCCAGAACACCCGACAGGCAGTTTTTGGCTCATTCGTTGCACTGGGCTTTTCCGCAGGCCTATTTTAGTGTATATTATTCGGTCAGGGCTGTATTAGGTACGCAGGGCTTTTATTCTTCTGATGAAGACCTTGTGACAAAACGTATGGCAAGTTGGGTAGAGCGAGGCTTTTATCCGGCCTCACTAGGCTATTACAGTTCTGGAAATTATAATGATTTCAAAATTCATCGGTTGGCTAAAAGTACTATTCGTCCAAGCGTCGATTTCTTGAAAGATGAAGAAGATGTTGCTTCGCACGTTGCTCAGTTCCTGCGTACTACGCGTACCATGAAGGCCAAGAAACTGAGAGATGTAATTCAAAGTAACGAAGATACCGCACTGAAAAATAGAAAAACAGGCGATATAATAATGAAGTTCTCAAAACTTGATTGGGAGAAAATTACTTCTCAGCTACCTGTAACTACTATTTTTGATTTACTGGGTCGTTTGAAGTATTCTGAAAGCAACCGAGAAATTGAACGGTTTCTGAATGCCTCTATTGCTTTTGAAGATTTTCATGAAGCCCTTACAGGCATTGTGTATTATCTTAATCTGGTACATGAAGCCTATCTGATAAAAGCACTAGGTTTAGACGCATATCAACAGTTTTTAAATGGGTTGCCTGCATACCTCAAAAACGGATTCATTGAAGAACGATATAACCAGTTATTAAAACCGCAATTTTTAACAAAATATACGACTGGCAAAAAGCAGCTTGCAGCCTGACAAGGAACATATAAAAAGGGGGCTTGATAATGGCCCCCTTCGTGTTGGATTTTGTAGTTAATTTTAATGGATTACGTAAGGTAAGTTGTGTAAGATTTAATAACTTTAAGTTGTGTGAATTTAAATAAGACCTTAACGTTGTTATGTTTCTTAACAATTGACTTTTTAGTTTTATAAGTTGTGCGTTTCCTTAAAAACTGGAAGTTGTGTGTATTTTAGTTACGTTCTTTTTAACAGTTTCCTGTAAAATATCTTTGAAATCAATATTCAGATACAAGTGAGGTTGGTTTTAAAACAAGGGGTATATTAAATGCTATACCCCTGTTTGACTTTCACAACCACTATAGAATCCACGATTAATATCTTAATTTATCCAGCTTTTAACTTTCTCTTTTCCTTCTTGCGCCTTCTCACTTATTTTATCTCCAAGTTCTTCAGCTTTTTCTTTTGTTTTTTCCCAAGCTTCCGAAGCATTTTCTTTGGCATCTTCCCACTTATCTTTTGCTTTGTCTTTTATTTCATCCATTTTATCACTTGCCTTATCTGATGCTTTCTCGGCTTTATCTTGCCATTTTTCTTTCATGTCTTTTGCTTTATCAAGCAGTTCTTCTCTTTCAGTTTTCATGTGTGTTGTGTAATTTAAGTGTGAAATTTAGTTAATTTAAAAATTTACGGCTCCGCTTTGATGGTGTCGCTTTTAACAACTGCCGACGAATCTTCGGGGGTAATGATACCGAACCGCCCACCCTTACCAGGCCCGCCAACGGTTATAAAGCCACCTATGTAGGCAATTATCGAAAACGTTAACCCTAAACCTAAGAGCCATAAGAGCATTTTTCTGAAATTAAGATTCTTCTCTTCTTTAACCTGAGCTTCATCTTCATTGTCGAGTTTTTCTGATTTTTTCATGGTTGTAGATTTAATACCTCTATATTTAAAAAACTTATTCCTGAAGGAAAAATAAATAATTTAATGAATTTGGGGTGTATTTTCCCCAAAATGAGAATTATACCGAGGAAAAATTGCAACTATCAGACAAGTATGTGTGGAGAAAAGATAATTTTACCTTTTTTAAATGCGTATTTGAAAATAACTTGGGGAGAAAATCGTTTTGATACTTGATGAGAAAATTATTAGCTATATCTCTTTTACTCGTATTACTACAAAGTTGTTATATATATAGGCCGTGTCCCATCAAGTCATGTCAGGTCTGGATGGAACATCGGCACGGAGAAAAAACGTTCTCGCCCCGAAAAATCTGGAAAACGAGGGTGCATTTTGTTGGCGAAAAACTAGTAGGCGACAGCAATAAAAGAAAAGTCAGAAAACAACGCCGCGCAATTGAAAAAAACTAGTTTAAAAATCCAGATGGCAGTTAATCCATTCAGCATCAAAGCGTGTCGGGAAATTCTTTTTATAGAAGTTAATTGCGGGTTCGTTCCAGTCTAGTACCTGCCACATCATACCCGTACAATTGGTTTTTTTTGCCTCTTCAATGGTTTTATCGAAAAGGAGTTTACCTAGCCCGTTACCACGCATGGCTTCTGTAACAACAATGTCTTCCAGATACAGCCTTTTGCCTTTCCATGTCGAATAGCGATAGTAATAAATCGATATACCCTGAATTATGCCATCTACTTCTGCTACAAAGCAGCCAAAAATTTTGTTTTTACCAAAACCATCTTTCAGCATCATTTCAACCGAGTTCGTTACTTGCTCAGGTGCTTTTTCATAAACGGCTAATTCATATACCAGATTAAAAACTTGTGGTACATCTTCTTTGCGTATTTTTCGGATTTTAACTTTCATTCTGTTGGCTGTAATTTAATTAGATTTTATTTAGGGTATTAATTTAGCTATTCTGTTATGTAATTCTCCCATTTTTCCAGCACACCTTTAAAATCGTCTGGTAGTTCTGTATCGAATTGTAGCCATTTTTTTGTTCTCGGATGCACAAACCCTAAAGTTTTGGCATGAAGGGCTTGCCTCGGTATAATGTCAAAACAATTCTCTACAAACTGTTTATATTTATTAAAAACCTGTCCGCGCAGAATTTTATCACCACCGTATTCAGAATCATTAAATAATGGGTGGCCAATGTGCTTCATGTGTACACGTATCTGGTGGGTTCTACCCGTTTCCAGATTACATTGCACCAGTGATACGTATCTTAAATCTTTCAGAATTTTATAATGAGTAATAGCTTCTTTCCCTTGAGTTCCGTCTGGAAAAACATCTGATACCTTTCTGTTCCGAAGGCTTCGGCCAATAAAGTTATGGATGGTTCCGCTGGCTTCTTTGGGTACACCCCAAACCAGTGCATAATAAGTGCGCTCAATGGTATGTTCAAAAAACTGATTAGCCAGAAAAGTCATGGCGTAATCGTTTTTGGCAATTACTAACAAGCCTGAGGTATCTTTATCAATTCGATGAACTAACCCCGGCCTTATTTCTCCGTTCCGATGTGTGGGCAGGTTCTGTAAATAATAAACAAGCCCATTTACTAAGGTACCCGTCCAGTTACCAAAAGCCGGATGCACCACCATTCCTGCGGGCTTATTAATAATTAAAATATCTTCATCTTCAAAAACGATATTGAGTGGTATGTTTTCAGGAACAAGTTCTGTATCGCGCGGAGGTTTGGGTAACGAATACGTAATAACATCAAAGGGTTTTACTTTATAGCTGGCTTTAGCAGGTAAACCATTTACTTTGATAGACTCCGCTTCGATGGCGTTCTGAATCCTGTTCCGTGAAATGTTTTTTGAAAAATGAGGCAAATATTTATCCAGACGCATCAAGGTCTGTCCTTTATCAACAACAACCCGTTGGTGTTCATATAACTCGTCTTCTTCTTCGTTGTCGATATTATCTTGTATTTCAGACATTCTGAGTAATTTTGGTACAAATCTAAATAAGACCCTGATTGGCTCTATGCGTTGTTACTTCAGGTTCATTGTACAAAGATATGCTTGATTTTGAAAAAATACTAAACCTGCCCTCGCCATTAGAGCCATTGAACGACCCTTTATTTAAAGAAAAGGCTCTTAAAGTTTTTATTAAACGAGATGATTTGATTCATCCTGAACTTTCTGGTAATAAATGGCGGAAACTGAAATATAATCTGCTTGATGCAAAAGTTAAAGGCTATCACAAACTAATCACTTTCGGAGGGGCGCACTCAAATCATATTTATGCCATGGCAGCAATTGCTAAATATACCGATTTTGAGGTACACGGCATTATCAGGGGAGACGAACTTAAACCCGATTCGAGCCTGACATTACAATTTGCAGCAAATGCAGGAATGAAGCTAACCTTTGTGTCACGCGAAGCCTACAAAGACAAAGAAAACCTTTTGGCATTATATCGCCTCGATGATGAGTATATTATACCCGAAGGAGGCACAAGCCCCCTTGCGTTGGCAGGGGTAGAAGAACTGTATCAGGAAATTGTAAGCCAATTAGGATATAAACCTGATTATATTTTTTGTCCGGTGGGGTCTGGTGGTACAATTGCAGGATTGATAAAAGCTGGTCAGCAAACAAAAATAATGGGTATTTGTGTGTTGAAAAACGGGCATTATCTCGAAAAAGAAATAATGAATCTTGTAGTAGACGGTTACTGCACTTTACCTGAAAATTTTGAAATCTTCTGGGATTATCATCATGGAGGTTACGCAAAAAAAACATCCGAACTGCTCAGATTCATTCATGATTTTAAAACAAAGCATCCTGTTGAGCTTGAACACGTATATTCAGGAAAAATGTTTTTTGCTTTTTATGAACTGATAAAAAATCATATCAGAGCTGGAGCTACAATCGTTTTAATTCATACAGGAGGTTTACGTTGATTATACGTAATTTTGAATATTTTTGTAGCACGTTAAAGTACAGTTTTCGCATCAGTTATTTAAAAAATACATTAACCATGCAAGTAGAGATATTTCAGGATTCTAAAGAACTAGCTTCTTCCACAGCACAGTTTATTATTAATATGGTCAGAGAAAAACCTACGGCCACGTTTATTCTTACATCGGGCGACACGCCAGTGCAGACCTATAAAAAAATTGTAGAGTTGGCTCAGGCCAATGATTTTGCGCAGGCTACTTTTATCGGGCTCGATGAATGGGTTGGCATACCTGCTACCAGCGAAGGAAGTTGCCGTTATATTGTAGAAGAAAATCTTTTGAAGCCCCTTAACATTAACCCTGCCCAGTATACCTTTTTTGACTCAATGACCGACGACCTCCAAAGCGAATGTGAAAGAGTAGATAAACTATTGTTTGAAAAGGGTGGGGCCGACCTTATTTTGGTAGGTGTAGGCTTAAACGGGCATATTGGTTTGAACGAACCCGGTACAAGTTTTGATTTATATTGCCATGTTTCAGCATTGGCCGAAATTACCAAAACTACGGGGCAGAAGTATTTCAAACAAGGTACCGAGTTAACGCAGGGTATTACAATAGGTCTTAAACATTTGCTAGAAGCCGGAACTGCGATTATGATAGCTACCGGAGAGAAAAAAGCAGAAGTAATTAAAGAAGTGGTTATTCAGGAGCCTAATATTAATTTTCCGGCAACTGTTTTCAAACTGCATAAAAACGGGCATATCTGGGTCGATAAAGCAGCCGCTTCATTACTTCAGTAAAGTAGTTGCATCAACTACTTCAAAATATGGGTGCGATTTAAGCATATCTCTCAATACCTGAACGTGTCCGCCACCGATAATAACCAATAGCCGGCGGTCTGATGGACTAACACTTAGGAGTATATTCTGTAATATTTTAGTATTGCGGAAATACTCCTTTGCTGTAAACTCGGCTCCATAGCCATTAGTATTGGTATCCATCCATCCGGTTATATTGAAATAATGCAAGGCACGGATGCTTTCTTCTGAATTAAGTAATACCAAATGGTCTTTTATTGATAGGTTTTTCCATGTTTCATAGCGGGCCAGATAATCTTTAAAAGATTTATTTACACTAGGATTCGCCTTGAAATATGCTTCATACGAAGGACGCTTCTTCTCTAGCTCATTTGTGTAAAAACTAAGCAACGTATCAACTTTATTTCTGGCAGTTTTAAGACCTTTCATTAAGTCAGGTTGAACGTAATTGATACAGGTTACACCCGAAGGAATATTTACTCGTGCAGCTAGTTTAATGCCCAGTTGATATATCTCGTTATGCTCGGCACTATAATCGGCAGGTTTAAAACCATTCAAGTAGTTTTTATAAACGTTATTCCAGTAAGGTTGTGCATCGGGTGTATTTTCAACAAAGATTTTATCAGGATTGTACTTTGCTAAAGTTTCAACTACATCTGCAATTTGTTGCTGCCGCTCCGCCGAAAGTAAATCTGTAATTGCCCCTTGCTTATAATCGGTACTTTCACCCATGTGAAAAACTCCGAGGAATACAATTTGTACACGGTTGCTTTGGGCTAAAGTACTTATTGGAAACGCAATTAAGAAAATAAAAAAGGATATTCGTTTCATAGAGTGGGTTTTTGCTTAAACTTAACAAAAAACTGCCGAATTATAGCATATAACAGAGGTGTGAACCATTAATTTACCACCTTTTTATAACTGAAATATAAGAACCAAAGTTATCTCTGATTAGGTCTCCGTGGTCGACGGCAATATTTATATTAAGGTCGGCTTTTAATCGGCTTAGTGGAATAACTGTATTGACGCTATAAGAAATCTGGGTGACGGGGCTGATAGGCTTACCAATGAGGTCGTAAGAACCAAAATTTTTGCTGTATGAAACTCTATTTGTAAAGTTAATGCTTCCTATCTGATTCATTAAGCCCAGATAAAACGCCCATATACGATTATTGTTAACAAACACATAACCATTATCGAGTTGTTTTTCTGACCTGAGGTTTTCTTCGGGCGTTAAAAAAGGAGTGCCTATGGTATAGCGGTTATAAGACCACCCGTCGAGATACTGCTGATGATTAAAAAGAAAGTTTTCTTCGTTCGGATGGCGATCTTTTAAACCCAATAATCGGCCAAAGCCAGATACATAACGCCCTTGATTCTTTGTGAAAACGTACTCAAAAACTATCTTTTTAAAAGCAGATTTGTTTTCAGGCGAAAAACTTAAGCCATACAGGCCGTCGTCGGTATTGGTTAAGCCAAACAACTGCCCATCTTCAAAAATAAACTGACGATATAACATAAGTTTACTTTTATTAAATGTAAACTCCGCGGCTGCGTCTAAAGTACCCAGATGATTACCGAACCGGTTGCCTAACTCAAACTTGTTGTAGTCTTCATATTTAGGCGACATACCCCAAAGTTTTTTAAATGGTAGTACCACATTGGCATATACAAACCAGTCTTCCGGAAAACGCCCGTTATAAAGCCTGTCGTCACCTTCGGGTAATTTTACTTTTGGTACTCCTCCCCACTGTACATTATGCACAATGCCGCCGTGTAGTTTGAGCATTCCATCAGGTTTCCCGATACGTAAAAAGAAAGATTTCTGATGTAGGTAGTAATCTTTAGCGTAGGTTTGGTTTCCGAACCAGCCATGCGAAAAAGTACCTTTAAAACTAAGCCAGTTAAAGAATAATTTCATGTAGTTCGGAATACCAATCTGAACTCTCGGAATAGGTAACGCATTACCCGACCACGAAAGAGACCCTGAACTCAAGATAGTATCAACAATACCGAAAATTTCTTTTTTTCTACCAGCGTATACCTGAAACTTGCCAATTTTGGTACATATATATGCTTCGGGCAGTAATAGTTGGGGCTGTTTGCCAAGAATAGTAACAACTTCAAGGCCATAATCGAGTTTGAAAAATTTGTTGAGTGTATCACGTTTGGTTCTGATACTCTGCCGGCAAAGAAATGAAGGTAAATCTTTAGGGATACTACCGTATTGATTACTGGCTTGCCAGAAAGGTAACTTATTTGTAAGTGAAAAATACCCGCCCACTTCAAACTGATAAATAAATTTATTCTGAAACTGTTTTTCCTGTGCGAAAACAGTTCTTAGAGTAAGGCATAATAATATGACAACAAAAATTCGCATTCAACTCAAGTAATAGACTTCGTATGTCATACCAACGACAAAAACAATGCCTAATTTGAAATCCACTGCATAATTAAGCCGGTTATATACCCACAATAGGTTCCGATGGCATTACCTAAAATAGCCAATAATACTCCGATAGGAGCCAAAGAAGGATGAAATGCAGCCGCAATAACTGACGCTGACGCTACACCTCCTACATTAGCCTGAGACCCCACAGCCGTAAAGAAAAACGGAGCTCTGACTATACGTGCAGCCAGAAGCGTAAAGATAGCATGCGTAAGAATCCAGATAAGCCCTACTAAAAACAAAGTCGGATTCTTGAATGCATCAAAGATATGCAACTGCATACCAATGGTAGCTATAATTATATACAGAAACAATGTACCAAATTTGGTAGCTCCCCAGTTGTCGAGTTTTCGGGCTTTAGTGGTCGAAAGTAAAAGCCCTGAAAGCGATGCTAACGTTACAATCCAGAATGATTTTGAGTCGAGGCTGTATGCTTTTAGTGCCGGATAATTTTCGCCAACAAACGGGGCAATTATATCAGCCACAAAATGAGATACGCCCGTAATACCAAAACCAACAGCAAGCAAAATTATTAATTCCTGATAATCGGGGTTTTTCTGTACAGAGCTTCCTGCTGCTATGCGTTCTTTTATTTCATCAATAACCGAGGCATCGGCATTCATTTTTTTGTCAATTATTGGGGCTTTGCTAACAAAATAAAGTAGCATACCTAACCACAATTCGGCAAATAACACATCTATGACACTGGTTTGAGCAAAAACGTTGGAGGCTGGTTTGAATATTTCTTTTAAGGCCAATTGGTTGGCATTGCCACCCGTCCAGCTTCCGGCAATTGTTGCTAAACCTCGCCACACTTCTTCACCATTTTTATTGAGAAACGAAGGGTCTATTATTTTGCCAACCCATAATCCTAAAGGCCCACCAACCATAACACCCAATGCTCCAATAAAAAACACAAATAATGCTTTACCCCCAAGCCGTTTTATCGCCTTAAAGTCGATACCCAACGTAAAAAATACCAGACAGGTAGGAAGAAGAAAACGTGAGGCTATTTCGTCGAGCTGAGAAGTTTCGGCCGAAATCACATTAAACGAACTGAATAAACCCGGAATAAAAAAACAAAGCAGAATCGGTGGAATAATTTTATAAATTTTTTCAAACAGTTTTGTTTTCGTTGAATAAAATATCAAGGCAAGCGTGCCAAGCAAAACACCAAGCACTACGGCATCGTTTTTTAATAAAGGGGTAGTAGGGTTCATTCTAAGAGGAATATTCGCTAATGAATAGGTTAAAAAATGTTTATTTGCTGAGTGCCAAAATAGCTAAATAAGGTGAAATAAAAAACACGCAATCCTCAATTCGGAACTGCGTGTCGCAATTACACTTCATCAACAAACTAAAAACCAAATAATGTTTTTGTTAAGCAAACATACTTAAAAAAAAAGTATGAAAGAAATTTATTCATAAATCTTTCATACTTCACGCTGTAAGAGGGGGACTCGAACCGCCCACGGTGTAGTTAGCCACAGTACAAATTTTGGTGGTCAATCCCAGTCGACTAAAATTGTCCGGCTTTATGCTGCGTTTATCCTATACTCACCACCCCCGAGACAGGAGGGCATGGCTGCCAATTTCATCACCTTACATTATCATTGTCAAGCAGGTATTTCGTCTCTCTTGACAATGCAAAGTTAATACATAAATACTTTAAATTGCAAATTTTATATAAAAATAATTTAAAATTTGAATAAATTTTAAATTATAGCTATTTTTATTGATAAATTCGTAAAAAATATATTCTGGAATGGATAAAAATTTAGAAATTGACAAAACAGATTTGAAAATTTTGTCACTACTATTGCAAGATGCTAAGATGCCTTATACTGCAATTGGCGAAAAAATCTTTGTTTCAGGTGGGACAGTGCACGTCCGAATGGCTAAAATGGAACAGATGGGCATTGTAAAAGGTTCTCAATTAATTATTGACCCTATTAAACTTGGGTGGGACATCAGTGCTTTTATTGGTATTTATCTGGACAAAAGCTCACTCTATGATGAAGTAGCCGACCAACTGGAAAAAATACCTGAAGTTGTAAGCATCAATTATACCACAGGAATGTACAGCATCTTTGCTAAAATTGTGTGCCGTGACACCTCACATCTTAGAGAGGTGTTACACGATAAGGTGCAGAAAGTGCAGGGAATCCAACGGACTGAAACTTTTATTTCGTTAGAAGAACGTACTGTACGCCCTATTCCATTGTTGTAAAAAAAAATCTGGTATTACAACCTTTTCAGGCAGTAGGCTGTCAATCAGTAAAATTCGAGAGGTTCTGATAAAAATTGATAAATTTGCAGTATCATTTCTTCTTATGTAGAAAATACGCAATGAACTTTCGAGCATCGAGGCAAAATCAACTTTTTATCATTATCTGTATTGTATTGCCTATTATTTATGGAATATGCTTTATCAGAAACTTTAGTTTGCCGCTAACCGGAGGTGGAGATACCGATGAATGGGAATACGTAGGCTATTTTTTGTCAGAGAACATTCATTTTGATATTGTCCCACAGGTTGCCCTGAATCAGAACCAGACTTTTTATCCGTTTGGCACCACTCAGGCGTTTTCTGACTGGTCGCTCGAAAGTAATTACTGGTTTGCTTTTTTTTACAAGTTAAAAGGGCATGGCGCTTGGCTGAATTATTATTATGTATTAAGTCTGATTATTTCCTTTTTAGGCACATATCTTTTATTGAAGAGAGAGTTTGGAGCTAGAAAAGCATTTTTTTCAGGCTTTGTGGTTACTTTTTTAAATTTCTATGCGCTTAACAAGTATCCGCACCACTTTAACCATAGTACAATTCACTGGACAATACTGAGCATATTTTCAGATTTTATTTTATTCAAAAGGATTATTCTGAAAGAAAACATATCGCTCAAATGGGTGTTTTTAAAGGCGTTTTTACTTATTGCCGCACTTGGCATGAATTTGGGCTACGTTTGTGGCTTTGCGCTGACGAGTTTCGTACTGAGTTTGATTATTGCCTGTGGGGTAATGCTGAAACGATACCTTAACAAGGAAAACCAGATTTTGTCGTACATAAGTAGCTGGAAAACCGACTTTGTTCGCAAACCCGTATATTATATATGTTTGGGATTACCGTCGTTATTGCTATTGTACTTATACTTGCCAATTGTATGGCAGATTTACAAAGAGGCACAAACATTACATTTTAATAATGCGGAGTCGCCTCACATGTGGAGCCATCCTTTACGGATGTTATTTCCATATTTACCTTTTTTTAATGCAATAGAAAACCCTTTAATAGCTGTATTAAAAGATATGCCTGAGGGATTAGGGTCGGGAAGCCCGGGTTGGTTTTGTTTGTTGATAGGGAGTATAGGATACTTTTATAATCGTAAAAAGTATTGGCTGGTTTTTTTGCCGCTGAGTATCTTACTCGTAATCTCAACTTTTTACCATCCGAATAAAGTACCTACATTAAAAATTTTTCCGTGGGGAACATTCAATCGTGTGCCTTCGAGGTTTACATCGATACTACCTGTCATATTTTGTTGCTTTTTCCTGCCAATTGAATGGCCGAAAATAAAAAGCCGAAAAATTATAGTAGCTATTCTGAGTATATTATTACTATTAGAAGTATCTGTTGTATACGGCTATCGGTACAGTAAAGCACCTTATAAAATAGATAGTAACTTTTTTAATTATATGTCTTACGTCGAAAAGCAGGAAGGAGAGGCCGTTCTTGATTTCCCTTTTTGTATTGTAGGAGGTGACGGTACGGGTCTAAAAGAAAATCTTTGCCCTGTTTTTGAAAAAACTTGCAATATATATGCACTCAGAAGGTTTCATCATAAAAAAGTAATTGGCGGGTATTATAGCCATATTCATCCATCAGCAATTAAAGGTTTTACCAACATAGGTATAGGCAATATATTGGTTCCTGATTCGGATGATTGGCGTAAGGCGTCGGTAATAATAAACGATTTTTCTGACCAGCAGCTTGCGTATTTCATCAGGTATTTTCAGTATAACGATTTCGCAGGTATAAATTTATGTATTGACTTGATTCCTGAACGTATGTACCAGCAAATTGTGAGTAAAATAGGAGAGCCGACTCAGCAGACAGTATTTCCAGGAGCTGGGCGTGTGGTGTTTATTCCCAAGCCAGTAGCATGGCAGAAAATGGTTAATAAAAGCAAGGCAATGAGCATGAAATTCCCGTGTGGATGCTAATGTGGAAGCATAAATTTAACCTAATTTAGAAGGGCAAACTTTTAAATAATAAAAAAAAGCCTTTATTTTACACTACACTCGTGTATGTATCCCAACTTTAATAAATAATAAAGCTAAAAAAGCCTTATGGCAAAACTATTTCATTTACAAACGTTTTCATCAGAAAAAGGAAGCCTGACAGTTTTTGAAAAAATACTACCGGAGGGCATAAAGAGAATTTTTTATATTTATGATGCTACAAATCAAGTCAGAGGCGGCCACAGGCATATTAAAGCTAGTAACGCTCTAACCTGTGTCAGTGGAAGTTGCAGAGTTTTTGTAGACAACGGAGAAGAACAATCGGTTTTTGATTTGGATGCACCTGATAAATGTTTGCTACTAGCTCCCGAAGATTGGCACGAAATGTATGATTTCTCTGAAAATGCAGTTTTATTAGTACTTTCAGATCAGTTTTATGATAAAGAAGATTATATCTTTGATAAATACCCTGAAAAAAAACTTGTTCCTGTGCAGCACTAATACAGACCTTTACTATTTTGACTTATAATAATCTCTGGAAATAAATTTTACAAGATAAACCTGAAAGACCTCTATTTACAAAGCCTTTCAGGTTTATGGTATCTAAGGCAAAGCGAATGCAACGTATTGATTCCCTTTTTTGGCTCCGAGTTTAGTCCCACCACAAGCAATCACAATGTATTGTTTGCCATTGACCTGATAAGTAGACGGCGTGGCAAAACCAGCGGCAGGAAGTTGTGTTTCCCAGAGTAAATAACCCGTTTTTTTATCAAAAACCCTGAATTTCTCATCTTTAGTAGCAGCTATAAACAATAAACCATTGGCTGTTACCACAGGCCCACCATAGTTTTCTGAACCTGTTGTAGGAATACCTTTTGCCTTGAGGGCAGATACTTCTCCCAAGCGGATTTTCCAAAGGTACTCACCTGTATTCAGATTAATAGCATTCAGGGTTCCCCAAGGCGGGGTTATAGCAGGCAATCCATTGGCATCAAGAAACTTATTATAACCTGTGCTTAAATAGGGTAAATAAGGTGCTTTAAATCCTTTGTTGTCGGCGGCTCCTACTTCCTTTTTTTCTTCATTGAACAGAAAAGCTACCAAAGCTTGTTTTTGGCTGGCACTTAAGGCGGTAAAGCCGGGCATCATGCCTTTGCCATTCGTTATAATTTGTGCAACAAAGGCTTTGTCACGGCGTTTCTCAATCTCTACCAGTGATGGATAGCCGCTTTTGGTATTTCCTTTTCTATCAGTACCATGGCAAGCTACGCAGGTAGTTGCATAGATGCGTTCTCCTGCTCCTAAGCCCGCAAGTGCATCTTCTTTTGGCGTTTCTTTCATGGTTAATATCCAAGCCATTTCATTGCTATTCACATAAATAATGCCTTCATTCGGGTCGGCAGCCGCACCTCCCCATTCAGCACCACCATCAAAGCCGGGTAATATAATTGTCCCTTCTTTGCTTGGAGCCGCAAATTGGTTGCGCTTATATGTTTTGAAACGTGCAATAAGAGAATCGCGGTCTGGTGCATAGGGGCTTATGTCGTTCTCGGTAAGTGTATATGACTGGCGTGCAAAAGGCGCAGGTTTAGTGGGTACGGGCTGTGTAGCCCATGCCGATTCACCAGCTAGCGCCGATTTAGGTGCGGGTATTTCCTTTATCGGGAAAAGGGGCTTGCCAGTTACACGGTCAAATAAAAAAACATAACCTTGTTTACTTACCTGAGCTACCGCATCAGTTTTTTTGCCATTATGTGTTACGGTAATCAGGTTCGGAGGGGCTGGTAAATCACGGTCCCATATATCGTGGTGCATGGTCTGAAAATGCCACAAAAGTTTTCCTGTTCGTGCGTTCAGGGCTAACAGCGAATTAGCATACAGATTTTTACCAATTCTTTTTCCTCCGTAAAAATCATAGCCTGCCGAGCCTGTTGGTACATAAATAATACCTCTTTTTTTATCGACCGACATACCCGCCCAGTTATTAGCGGCTCCTACGTCAATATTTTTGTAAGCATTTTTAGGCCATGTGTCATAGCCCGCTTCTCCCGGATATGGAATCGTATGAAAACTCCATACAAGTTTACCAGTTTTAACATTAAAAGCACGAATGTCACCCGGAGCAGCATCGGCTCCTTCTGAAAGCCTTACTGGCATTACTATCAAATCTTCGTAAACAGTTCCGGGGGTATTAGAAATGATAAACTTTTTTTGTGCAATGGCCGGCAACCCCGTATGCAAATCTACTTTTCCGTTATCGCCGAACGTCGTAACAGGTTTGCCCGTAATAGCATCTATGGCATATAAGTACGAGCCAATGGTGTGTAAGATTCTCTTGTCGGTGCCGTCTGTCCAATAAGCAACACCACGACTAGTACTAGCAAAAGACTTTTCTTTTTCTCCAAATCGCCATATTTCTTTACCAGTAGCGGCATCTAAAGCGAAAGCCTGAACAGATGAGGTAACGCCGTATAATATTCCATCTACAATAATGGGGTTTACCTGCATTTGTCCCGAATCGGGCGTGCTGTATGTCCATGCTACCTGTAAGTTTTTAACGTTTGAGGGCGTAATCTGGTCTAAGGTAGAGTAATGATTACGGTCAGGGCCTCCCAGATACTCTTTCCATTCAGTATAATTTACTGGCTCATGCTGGTATTGCCAAGCAGCAGTTAGCCCAAAAATTATTAGGGCTATTGCTACCAGAAAGATTTTTTGCTTCATAGGTTAAAAGGCTGGTAAGAGTAGTCAAAAAGTCGGGCTAACAATCTATATTAATTTTTATTACCATCTTCAATTTTGTCTGAGTCGTACATACGTGTATCATCGTAGGTCTGAAAAATCTCAGGGAATTTTGATTTAATCCAATGATATTGCTTTGACGTAAGAAAAACATACTCTTGCCCACTTAGCCCGTCGCTATCTTCATCAATATAAGAAAGTTCATAAAACGCATAATCTGAGTTTTGTTCAGCTAAAGCCTTGTTTATCAAGTCAATTAATTTTTGTTTGTCTAAATCAAAAAATGGGTAATTTTCTTCCTTCGTTTTGCCTTTGGGTTTAGGCAGGGCTTCTACAATTTGCTTCTCTGAATATTTTTTGTTGTTCAATACGAAACTATACTCAAAAAGTCTCTTACTATACATGCTTTTCTTGAGCGTTTTGGCAAAGTTATCTTCTACTTTTGTAGGGTTAAACTGATTATGTGAAATGGTTTTCAACGAGTCAATAAAAGTTTTATAAATATCGCTATAATCGTCTAAATCAACGATGTCTATATTAGTTACAACTTTCGGTAAGTTTTTAAGAAAAGATTTCCCAGAACTAGGCATACGTCGGAACTTCAAAATGAAATCTTCTTTTTCAGAATCAGACATAGGTTCACATAAGCCAATTCTGCTCAATTCATAGAGAATATTTTGTAAACTATCCCGACTGAACTGTTTACTATACATAGCAAAGTCAACATAGTTATTGGGTAGGGTTTCTTCTACCAGAGTGGCTTGTGTACTATCAAACAAAACAAAAGATAAGCGAGGGCTACGATAATCGCAGACAATTACTAATCTTTGCGGCGAATTAATATCAGTCAGATAATCGTTAATAACTTTAAATTGGTTTTCGCCAATACTAGGGAAGTAGGCTGCATTTTCACTTTTGAGCGAATCAAGAGAGGTTCTTACAAGCTGCTTAATAGAAGTATAGAGTGTTTGTTCGTAGGGTTTTCCATCAATTTTTGCGGTAATCAGGTATCCTTCATATTCAGTACTATCGTTACCTTTTTGGGTATAGTTAATATTACTGAATGTTGCTTTCGGCAAAAGTTTCTGACCAAACTTTTCAATAATATATGTATAAGCGTCGGTATCTGTTTTATCAGCTAGTTCGTTCATATCTATCACAACTACCTGTGCGCTGGCCTTCAATACGTCCGAAGGTTCTTTCGCATTTTTTAAATCGAGCGTTTGCACCGAATCCTGTGAAAGCATATTTTCTCTTTGCATAGCAATGCTTAAATCTTCGGCATTAAAAGCGGCTATCTGAGATTTGTAGCTATTGTAGGCATTGTCAGTATAAGATTCAATGGGTTCATTAAATATTAAGTGATGGTTTTGCTCAATGTAACTGTACTGTTCCTGATTCAGAAAAATATAATAACTCTTGCCAGAGGCTCCGAAAATATTCATACCAGACCTAGCATTAATTTCGTAAAACTGGCCATCAATGTTATTTTCTTCAAGAGATGAGTTCACTAGTCCGATTAAATCATATTGATTCAAGTTTAAATTATCGAAATTGAGAAAGTCTTTTTTCATGCCTTGGGGTATAGGCATATCCTTCATATCTACTTTCGGAATCTCCTGTTTATACTCGTATTTTTTATCTTTCAGCCTGTAACTCATAACCAGATTACGGTCTTTGTCGCTACTTTTTAGAACTTCGTTTTCAAAGTTATCATTGATTTTTTCAGGTTTAAACTGATTATTTGATACCCTGCTTAGCTCATTAATAAAGTTTTTGAAAGAGGCTTTTTTTTCATTTTCTTCTTTCGGATTAAAGTTTATTTGAGCAATAATTGAGGGGAAACTCAACAGTAAGCCTCTTTCTACATTGTTTCTATTGTCTGACTGAAATCTGAAATCGACAATAGCCTTATCAATGGCCTCTTTACTATCAATTGGAATAATGTGGTGTTCCTGAAAATC
This sequence comes from Emticicia sp. 17c, assembly GCF_037153985.1. Classification (NCBI taxonomy): domain Bacteria; kingdom Pseudomonadati; phylum Bacteroidota; class Cytophagia; order Cytophagales; family Leadbetterellaceae; genus Emticicia; species Emticicia sp. 17c. Next base: position 835,658 of record NZ_JBBAYI010000001.1, on the reverse strand, counting down.
CTGTAAAATTTTGCTTAGGTTTTCACGGCTCATTTTGTCCGAGAAATCGCTTTTTTCCCCGAACAGGCTACCCAAAAAAGGAATTTCCTGAAACTTGGAAGCGAAAGATAAACTCTGGGTACTATCGACAAGTAAAATTACTTTGCGGGCATCTTTTATCGGAATCAAAGGATTCATCTCATTACCTACAACTATAAGTCTTTTATCTGATTTCTGGTCAATAAGAAAATCATTGATTGAGCGGAAATCTTTTGTGTTTATACCGATAATAGGCGACAAAAAAGTTACATAAGATTGTATAATTGTGCTATCGATGTTTACATCGGGCGGAATGGTTTTTATCAGATTTTTTACCAACGAAAAATCCGTATCTGCTTTTTGGGCATAGGTAAAGCCATTAACTGAGTATTGCAAACGGTAAGGTTTCTTATTTTTATCCATAGGGTTACTGAAAGGTAAGCCCATGAGGTTATTATCTTGGTCAGAAGAGTTGGGGGTGATTTCAGATACAGAGAAATCAGTAAACTTTAACGCTGGTATCAGTTTGGTATTTATTTGTTTGAATAAATTTTCATAGATTTCTTCTCTCGTAAAATTGCCATGTTCCTTCGGTATCACAACGGCATAATTACTAAGCGAAAGAATATCAACTTTACTTTTAAGTTCATAAGGTTGATAGCTTTTTTTGAGGGAGTCACCTTTTTCTTTCGATAAAAGTTTAACAACTTGCAGGCTGTCTATATATTTGAATTGAAGCCTTTTCTGGTCTTCGTAGTTATCATAGAACCACGTCTGGCGGGCGGCATAAATAAAGAAGCCAAAGTCGTTAATTAATTTAATACGACCTTTTTCTAGCCACTTTACCAGTTCATCATACACTCTTTGGTCAATAAGTTTAATAGCTTTGAGTCTTTCAGCAATAAGCAGGTAGTTTTCTTTAGAAGGAGTAAGGTTTTGCTCAAGTGATAAGAAAGAAAGAGGATTTTTCGGATTTACTTGCCCTTCCATATCAGGTTTGAAAAACATCCGTTCGCTCAGAAGCTTTTCTCCCATTTCCCGAATCTGCACCATATCATCGGCTGCTGAGCCAACATTTCTCATTAACTCAAAAACACCTATATAGCCCAATATGGCCGCTCTTGATTTCATAAGCGAGTCTGGAATATTATTAAGCGCACCAAATGCACCCCCTGACAGGCGTTTTTTTAAGGCAGGATTTTCTTTATTAAGAAACTTCAGGAAACCATCTTTTCCGAGTTCAGAAAGGATTTCCTCTTTTTGAAGGTCATCAAGGTATTGTTTAACTTGGTCGTCAGTCAGCGTTTGGGCAACAGCAGAAAAAGCAAAGAAGGAAAATACAAATAAAAGTATGTGTTTCATCTTTAAACGTCATTTTTATTCAAAAATAAACTACTTTTATTTAATTACCTAAAAGAAGATAAAAATGTATTTTTATAATTTCTGAAAGCCCTATTGCTATAATAATTGAAAGAAAAAACAACAAAGGCAGTATCATAACAACACTGCCTTTGAATGAAATAATTTCCTGATTAATTAAAGCTAATGCGCTGTATTCTTACGGCATTCAGAATTGCCAGCAAAGCTACGCCGACATCAGCAAAAACTGCCTCCCACATAGTAGCCAAGCCTCCGGCTCCCAAAAGCAACACAATTACCTTTACTGCAAAAGCAAGTATTATATTCTGAATAACAATGCTTCGGGTAGCTTTACCAATTTTAATTGCAGTAGCTATTTTAGAAGGCTGGTCGGTCTGGATAATTACATCGGCAGTTTCAATGGCGGCATCGCTACCCATTGCCCCCATGGCTATGCCAATATCGCTCAAGGCGAGTACCGGAGCATCGTTAATACCGTCTCCGACAAAAGCCACTACCTGATTGATATCTTTTCGGAGGGTTTCTACTTTTTGCACCTTATCTTCTGGTAGTAAATCACCAAAAGCCTTGTCGATACCCAAAGTTTGAGCTATTTTCTGCGTAATAATATCTTTGTCTCCGCTGAGCATAATTGTCTGACTAACACCATTCCTGTGCATTTCCTGAATGGCAAGGGCGGCATCTTCTTTTAGCTCATCAGCAATTATAATGTATCCGGCAAATTTGCCGTCAATGGCAACGGCTACAATTGTTTCTACAACAGATTCGAGCGAAGAATCATAAGCAATGCCAAATTTTTTCAGGAGTTTAAGGTTACCTGCCAGTACTTCCTGCCCGTTAATTATTCCTTTTAAACCATGGCCCGGTATTTCTTCAATTCCTTCAACCGGAATTATATTTTTTGAGAGGGCATCATATTCGGCAATAGCCTTTGCAATCGGGTGTGTTGACTTACTTTCGAGCGCAGCAACTATTCTGATAAACGCTTTTGGGTCTGGTAGGTTAGTAACTACATTCTGTACTTTAAACACCCCTTTTGTGAGGGTTCCGGTTTTGTCCATAACAACGGTGTTAACTTTGGTCATTAAATCCAGATAGTTGGAGCCTTTGAACAGAATGCCGTTTCTGGAAGCAGCCCCGATTCCACCAAAATACCCTAGAGGAATGGAAATTACCAAGGCACAAGGGCAGGAAATAACCAGAAATATTAGTCCACGATACAGCCATTCGGTAAAGATATAATTTTCGACAATTAAGGCCGGGAGCAGAATAACCGCAAGTGCCAGGAAGAAAACTACGGGTGTGTAGATTCGGGCAAAACGACGAATCAATAACTCAGTTTTAGCTTTACGTGTAGTTGCATTTTCGACCATATCCAGAATCCGTGCAAGTGAGCTGTCAGCAAATTTTTTATTTACCTTTATTTCAATCACTTTGTCCAGATTCAGCATTCCGGCCAGCACCACCTCGCCTTTACTTAGGGTTTTAGGCTTGCTTTCTCCGGTTAGTGCCGATGTATTAAAACTACTGCTTTCGCTAAGTATTTCGCCATCCAATGGTACTTTTTCACCAGCTTTTACCTGAATGGTTTCGCCTATCTCTACCGATTCAGGTGGAACTGTTTGGTATGTTTTGTTTCTTAAAACAGTAGCCGCAGACGGGCGAATGTCAAGCAATGCTTTGATATTATTTTTTGCCCTATTTACCGCCATGCTCTGGAATAACTCACCAATGGCATAAAATAGCATAACAGCCACACCTTCGGGGTATTCGCCAATGGCAAAAGCACCCAAAGTAGCCAAAACCATGAGCGTAAATTCGGTAAAGAAGTCTTTTCTTTTAATGGTTTCAAATGCTTCTTTGATTACAGGTAACCCCACAGGGGCGTAAGCCACAAGATACCAAACCAGACGTACATACCCGCTAAAAAAGCTATTTTGAATGTAGTTATCAAAAGCAATGCCTGAAAGCAACATCAAAAAACTGATTCCTGCTGGTAAATACTGTCTTAATCCTGTTGAGCCACCATGTTCGTGTTCATGGTCATGCCCTTCATGGCTATGTTCATGCGTATGCCCATGTTCATGGTTATGCTTGTTAGTTGCTTTCCTAGAAACCAGTAATTCTTTAGCATCGGCTTGTGCATATATTTTTTCTTCCAGAGAACAACAGGTCATTCGGCCTTGGTCGTCATAGGTATGCACATGATTGGGGTCAGTATTTAGCCCTTTCGGATGTGGATGATTATGTTCGTGTTTCATTTAATTACCTGTTTATGTGTATTTAAAACACCTGAATTAGATAAATAATTACAATTTTAATTTAATACCTCCATTAAACGACCTGCCCTCGGTATGGGTATATACCTCATTGAATTTTGGCGTATTGTGTGCATCAAAAACGACTTTCTCGAAGCGGTTCTGGCGGGTATCGGTAAAGTTTTCAGCATTGACAAAAACACTGATTTTGCCAAAAGTTTTTTCAATAAACAAGCCAAATTCCCAGTAAGGTTGGGTAAGGCGGCCATTACTCAAAACCTGCCTGTCAGAATAATAGCCTTCAAGACCTATTTTAAATTGCTGGTGTTTTTCGGCTAGTAAAGCCATATTTAACTTATTTTTGGGTAGTAGGGTAACAGTCTGGTTGCCGGCTTTATAGGTAGCTCTGGCATCGGTAAAAGTATAGCCTGCAAATAGCTTAATCCAGTTGGCAAAAGTAAGTCTGAGGTTTGTTTCAAAGCCTTTGGAAATAACAGGTTTAGCTGCATTTTCAAAGAAGAAAGAACCTACGCTATTGTTTTGTAAAATCAGTGGTTTGTTTATTTGCGTTATAAAAAACATCTGATTTATTGTTAAGCTCAGGTTTTCACTCACATTATGCTGGTAATTTACATCAAAAGTACTTCCATACGATTGTTCTGCTTTTGCCTGTGTACTAATGGGTAAAACAGACTGAAACGCCAGCGTTTCGCTTGCTTCTGTGAATATAGTTGGGAGCTTGTAGCCCAAACCACCACCCAGACGGCTGCTTAAGTGTTCGTTTATTTTATACAGAGCCGAAACACGAGGTAAAGCAAAAATACCATATTTAGCGGTGTAGTCGAGGCGAAAACCTCCTTCAATCAACCATTTGTCGGTTATATCCCAGTTGTTCTGGGCATAAACCCCTGTAATAAAATTCTTTTCTGTGCGCGGTTTTAAGGCTTGTTTTTCTTTAAAATTATCAAAGATGATATTCGCCCCAATTACCAGTGCATGTTTGTTAGCGTTTATGATGTATGAAAAATCAGTATAAGCATTTGTTTGTACACCTCTGAAACTATAATCGGGTATTTGAATTTGCCGGTCGAATAAACTCAGGCTTTGTTTGAATACCCATTGCTTTTTATCTGACAACTGGCGGCTGAACTGTAAGTTGGAAATGTTTCTGACCGAATTGTTTTTTTCGAAATAAGTATGGTTGTTATCTGCTTTTCCGCTTATTACGTATGTATCTCCGCCAAAACGATTCTGAAAGGTAATTGAGTTGCCAATTATAAGTTTGGTTTTATCATTTATATAGAAAAAGAAACGAGGATTAATGTTTAAATCTCTACTGCGTGGAATCTCGGTAAAATCATCCTTGTCAACATCATAAGGATTTTGAATAGACCCCGACAGTAACAATGTATAACCCACTTTCTTATTCCGTTTTGATAGAAACGTGCTTAAGTTTGTGCCTCCACCCGTGCTAGTCTGGTTAATAATTGCTGCTAACTCCTGCTTTTCTTTAGGTTCTTTAGATACAAAGTTTACTACTCCGGCAATGGCCCCCCCTCCATACAAAGTTGAAGCCGCACCTTTAATGATTTCTACCTGACGGAGGTCGAGCGGAGGAATATCTAATAGGCTTAACCCGCTTGAAAAACCGCCGAATGTTGGTAAGCCATCTTTTAGTATCTGGGTGTATTTTCCATCTAAACCTTGTATTCTTATACTCTGATTAGCCGACGTATAACTGGTTTGCTGCACTTGTATACCCGTACTTTCGTGTAAAAGCATTGAAACATTGTTGGGTCTCATGTTAGCTTTTTCATCAATTTCTTCTAACGAAATGGCCTCTATTCGTGTCGGAATGCGCTCAATGTTTCTGCTGATACGCGTTGTTGAAACTACTACTTCTTCGAGTTCTTCGTTATTGCTTTCCAGAAAAATTATCAGGTCTTCTGTTAAAGGGAAAAATACTTTTTTCTCTTGCGTATTATAACCAATAAATGAAATAACTAGTATATGCTCGCCTTTAGGTACATTTTTCAGCAATACTTTGCCGTCTATATCGGCAGTTGCGCCAATTGAGCTACCTTTAATTGCTACGGTTGCCCCAATCAGGTTTTCTGAGGTTCTGAGGTCTTTAACAATAATACCTGCCTTTGAAATACCTGAGGTGTCAGGACTCTGTGCGAAACTATATTGAAAAAATAAATGGAATATATAAATTAAAATGATTTTTTTCATCTGCCTGAATATTAGTTAATACAATAGACTTTAAGGCTTACTGAAAAGCAAGCACTCGGTTTTTGGTTTCCATTTTCTGAGTTAATAGTTCTCAGAAATGGTCATTAAGTCGTATTAAACTAATTGCGGCGGTTGCCAGAGCAAAGAAATAAAACCCGTGGTATCTTTGATTTCGGTAAAGAATTGGGTCTGGTCTGACACAGGTTCAAAAGGAACGAGTTGCTCGGCAGACGGTGAAACCATAAGTGTACCACAGCAAGCACAACTACAAAGGGGCGAACAGAAATCTGACTCACTATGGCTGGCTTGAGAATTAGCAGCGGAGTAAACACTTGTTTGAGGTTTATCATGCGTATTTACAGGCGCATCATGGCAGGGCATACAGGCCAGCAAAAGCAGGTAAAAACTCAATAATATGTTCAGTAACCGATACATGCAACAAATGTAGAGAAGAAAGCCATGCAACAGGAGTGCAAGAGAAATATTTATTTTTAATGATTCTGAATAGAAGTTGCTATAAAAAAAAATCGCCACAAGGTGCGGCGATTTTTTTGTTTAATACACGATGAATCTTACCCGTCGACTTTGAGAGAGTCGTTGGAGTAAAAAATATTTTTAATGTTTATTTCAACATATTTTCTTTAATATAATAAGCATGGTAAGTACATAACCCAAATCTCTTTTCTTTACCTTATCATATACGTATATTTATAGGGTTTCAAAATTCGTGCCAAAAATTATCAAACGGTAGCAAACTGGTTTTGGGTTTGCATACTTCCTTTATTGGTGGCACCTATTTCAAAACCTGAACCTCAATTTTAGAATCTGAATAAACCTTATGGGTAGCTTTGATAAAGTCAGCCTCTTCAGCCTTGAAAATATTTGGTACGAATTTCTGAGGGTTACGGTCAATCAAAGGGAACCATGTACTTTGTACCTGAATCTGGATTCTGTGTCCTTTCTTGAAAGTATGGAGTACATCCTGTAACTGAAAATTTACATCTGTTACTTTATTAGGTACAAATGCCTCAGGTTTTTCAAAACTGTTTCTGAAACGGCCTCTTAATACCTCACTACGTACCATCTGATGGTAGTTGGCTAGTAGCACACCTTTGTTTGGCATATATGGGTGGTTAGGTTCATTAGCCGGATACACATCAATTAATTTTACAACCCAGTCGGCATCGCTTCCTGTGGTACTTACTTTTAGCTTGGCAAATATTTCACCGCCGAGGGTAATATCTTCCGTCAGGACATCCGTCTGGAAAACCAGTACGTCGGGGCGTTTAGCTGCAAACCGTTGGTCTTCCGACATATAATTGAAAGGTGTGAAGCCCGTCATGGCTACTAAATCTTCGCTGTAAGGGACAGGTTTTTTAGGGTCGCTAATATACTCGCTGGCAGTTACTTTGGCTGGCTGTGTTTGGTCAAGTGCGCCATTACTATTCAGATAGAAAGTAAGTTTCTGGGCAGCAGGCGAAGGCCATTTATCAAATTGTTTCCACTCTTTGGCTCCTGTATCGAACAAGTAGGCATCTGGTAAACCTGTTTTGCCGTCGCCGGCTTCTTTTAGGAAATGGCGGAAAAACTTGGCCTCAATATTTTTTTGGTAGAAGGTTGCCACGCTGTCGCCAAAATAAATATTGCTATGAAGTGTATGACCTGTTTCGGCAGACCAGCGACCATGCCCGAACGGACCCATTACCAAAGTATTATAAGTATTTGGATTGTTTTTTTCTATTTTTTTATAAACATTCAGCGGGCCGTATAAATCTTCGGCATCAAACCAGCCACCAACAGTCATAACTGCATGTTTAATGTTTTTCAGGTGTGGTAAAATACTTCTTTTTTGCCAGAACTCGTCGTAATTGGGATGCTCGACGGTTTCCTGCCAGTAAAAGTTATCTTTGTAGTATTTCTGCACATTTTTTAATGGGCCTAAATCTAACTGAAACTGGTAGCCATCGCGCGTGTTGCTGGTATTTATCATCTGATTATTATACCACGCTTGTGTGGTTGGGCCTGAATGCTGTATGCCAAACACAGGGAAAGTAAACAAATATGCCTGAATGAACGCCCCGTTATGATGGAAATCGTCGAAGAAGAAATCGCTTACAGGGGCTTGTGGAGACGAGGCCTTTAAAGCAGGATGGGCATCAACAGCACCTGCAACTGTATAAAAGCCCGGATACGAAATTCCCCATTGCCCTACGTTGCCGTTGTTGAAGTTTACGTTTTTCAACAACCATTCAATTGTATCATAAGTGTCTGAACTTTCGTCAGGGGCGGTTTTAGCATCGTTACCGGGGTTATTAGGTGTCATGTTTGTCCATGTCCCTTCCGACATCCAGCGACCTCTTACATCCTGATACACAAAAATATATTTGTCACGCATCAGAAAACCAGAAGGCCCAAGGCGTTGCGGATATTTGTCTTCTCCATAAGGGGCCACACTATAACAGGTTCTCTGCATCATCATGGGGTATTTGTTCGATTCTGATGCATCGTTAGGCACATAAACGGCTGTGTGTAGTTTGGTGCCGTCCCTCATCGGGATTTTATATTCGTGTTTGGTGTAATTTTGTTTGACAAAATCGTTCTGTGCTATAACGGCAAAAGACGACAGCACGAAAAAGATAATTTTCTTCATGAAGTGTTAGTTTTGAATGAGAGGTAAGTAAAAATCAGGTGCTAATTTAGAGGAAAGAGAGGGTATTTTACAATAAGAGCGCATAATTTTTCAAATATGCGCTCTTATCAATCACTCCATTAATCAGAAAAAAATAGCTAAAACGCAGATAGATGCGATGATTAGCGCTGAAATGACCTTTTTGGTTTTAGAGTGAGTCACCGAACGTGGTGAGCGGTAACTAAGATGTACCGATTGTCTCATAGATTACTAGTGGTTACTTTTAGTGTTTAGGATAGTTATGGAAACTCTTACGACGGAGTAAAGTTAAAAAAGAATGGAAGAATTTTCAAGTTAAAATAGTATTAAAATAATATACTTTTTTTTATTGATACCCATTCTTTTGGCAAAACACAATCATTAGAGTATTTTTGCAAACTTTTAATGAAAATACAAATAAATGTCAAATAAAGACTCTATTTTACGAATAGCTCTTCAAAAATCGGGCCGATTAAGTGAAGACTCATTTGGACTTTTTAAAGAATGTGGAATTAAGTTTGAAAGCGGTACCGGAAAACTTAAAACTTCGTCGTCAAATTTCCCAGCAGAGTTTCTTTTTCTGAGAGATGACGACATTCCGGGTTATGTCGAAGACGGTGTGGCAGACATCGGTATTGTAGGCGAAAATGTATTTGTGGAGTCGAATCGTAAGGCTGAATTAACCTATCGATTAGGCTTTTCAAAATGTCGTTTGTCAATCGCTGTGCCTCGTGGCATTGATTACCATGGCCTCAACGATTTTCAGGGTAAAAGCATTGCTACATCTTACCCACGAATTTTAGGGCAATACCTGAAAGACCAGGGCGTAAAAGCCGAAATTCATGAAATCAGTGGTTCGGTGGAAATAGCCCCAAGCATTGGCCTTGCCGATGGCGTTTGTGATATTGTGAGTTCAGGCAGTACACTTCTGAGTAATGGTTTAAAAGAAGTAGAAGTTATATTCCGCTCAGAGGCCATCCTGATTACCAATAAAAAACTCTCTAAGGAAAAGCACGAAACTCTTGATAAATTGTTGTTCAGAATAAGAGCCGTGCAAACTGCGCAGAATTATAAATATATCCTGCTGAATGCCCCTAATGAGAAATTACAGGATATTATTAATATGATTCCGGGTATGAAAAGCCCTACTATTGTGCCGTTGGCCATGCAAGGGTGGAGCTCGATACATTCTGTACTGGAAGAAAATCAGTTCTGGGAAAACATCGAAGCTATTCGTGCGGCAGGAGCAGAAGGTATTCTGGTAATACCTATCGAAAAAATGATTTATTAACATAAAAATATCTTCGTCATGAACACGTACGATACTACTTCGGCTGCTATTAATGATTTGAATAGCAGAGGCTATGACCATAATTTTAATCTGCAAAATGAAGCAATTTATTGCCATAGCAAGGATTTAAACCTGCTGCCCGATGAGTTTCAGATTGATGAAGTGTATCGTTTTGAAGGCGATACTAACCCCGACGACGAAGTGATTGTATATGCTATTTCGTCGACAAAAGCAGCTATAAAAGGAGTTTTAGTAAATGCTTATGGCGTATATGCCGAACCATTATCGGCAGAATTAGTTGAAAAACTGAAAATCAAGCGTTAAATGAAAATAATTTCTTTTCCTCCACGTGCTGAGTGGAAAAAACTGTTGTCGCGCCCTGTGCAGGAGATGGCAGAAATAGAGCAGAGGGTTCAACCTATTTTGCAAAAAGTTAAGCAAGAGGGCGACAAAGCTTTAAAAGAATTTGCCAAACAGTTTGATAAAATAGAACTTGGTACCCTGCGGGTATCAGCACAGGAAATTGATGCAGCCGAAGGGCAGTTGTCTGACGAATTGAAACAGGCTATTCAGCAGGCATATAAAAATATATATACCTTTCATGAGGCACAAAAGCAACAGGCACAGGTAATTGAAACCATGCCCGGCGTGAAGTGCTGGAGAAAAAGTGTAGGTATTCAGAAAGTGGGTTTTTACATACCCGGAGGTACAGCCCCGCTCTTCTCGACGGTGCTAATGCTGGGTGTACCTGCGCAGATTGCGGGCTGTCAGGAAGTCGTATTGTGTTCGCCGAGTAATCATCCTGCTATTTATTATGCAGCTAAATTAGTAGGGGTAACACAAATATTCAGAGTAGGAGGGGCGCAAGCAATTGCTGCCATGGCTTATGGTACTGAAACTATACCGCAGGTATATAAAATATTTGGCCCGGGGAATCAGTATGTAACAGCTGCAAAACAATTATTAAGTAAAGAAGGCGTAGCAATTGATATGCCGGCTGGCCCTTCTGAGGTTGCCGTCATGGCCGATGATTCAGCAGTACCTTCTTTTGTTGCGGCCGACTTGCTCTCTCAGGCCGAGCATGGCTCCGATAGTCAGGTTTTATTAGTTTCTACAAGTAAAAAACTGGTTTCGGCTGTTAATCTGGCTGTTTCTGGTCAGTTAAACCGCCTCCCAAGAAAAGACCTTGCTACACAGGCCATCGAAAACTCAAAAATTATCCTTCTCGAAAACGAACAGGATTGTATTGATTTGCTGAACGATTATGCACCCGAACACCTTATTTTATCGGTTCAGAATTATATGGCAGTAGCTGAGAAAATCGTAAATGCCGGTTCGGTCTTTCTGGGTAATTACACGCCTGAATCTTGTGGCGATTATGCCTCGGGTACTAATCATACCTTGCCTACCAACGGTTATGCGCGTGCATACAGTGGCGTTTCTGTGGATAGCTTTGTAAAGAAAATCACCTTTCAGGAAATTTCTGAAACAGGTATCCGTAATATCAGCAAAACAGTTGAGTTAATGGCAGAAGCCGAATCGTTAGAGGCTCATAAAAGGGCCGTAAGTTTGCGTGTTGAAAGCCTGAACTGATGTTTAATTAACCTGAATAATATAACCTATGAAAAAGATTCTTTGTGTTGTTTTGTGCTTGGCAGGTTTTTATGCCTTTTCGCAAGAAAAAATTACTGCCATTAAAGCGGGTAAACTGTTTGATAGCGAAAAAGGTATTTTTCTTGAAAATCAGGTTATTCTGATTAAAGATAACATAATAACCGAAGTAGGAACAACTCTGAAAATACCCGCCAATGCGCAAGTTATAGATTTAAGTAAGAGAACGGTTCTTCCGGGCCTTATTGACTGCCATACGCACATTACCAGCCAGCCTGAAAACTACATGGAGGATATTTTTCGTAAATCTCCGATTGATGTTGCCATTACCTCTCATATCTACGCTAAGCGTACGCTCGAGGCGGGTTTTACTACCTGCCGCGATGTAGGTGCAAACGAATACGTTGATGTAGCCTTACGCAATGCAATCAATGCCGGAAAAATAGACGGCCCTAGATTATATGTGGCAGGCTTCTTTATTGGGTCGACGGGTAGCCATGGTGATTTGACAGGTTTTTCGCCTTATGTGCATTTTCAGCAAGCATCAGGTGTGGCCGACGGCGTAGATGAGGTCAGGAAAATGGTACGTAAAAATATTAAATACGGGGCCGACCTGATAAAGTTTGGTGCAACGGCTGGGGTACTCACAGAAGAGGAGTCGGTAGGAGCACCACAATATTCACAGGAAGAAATGAATGCCATTGTAGCAGAAGCTCATTTGTGGGGCAAAAAAGTGGCTGCCCATGCGCACGGAGCAGAGGGAATCAACATGGCTGTAAAAGCAGGGGTAGCTTCTATTGAGCATGGGAGTTTTCTGAACGATGAAGGAATCAGCCTTATGAAAGAAAAAGGAACGTATCTGGTAGCAGATATTTATAACGATGATTATATCTTGTCGGAATACTCAAAAATGGGAGTGCCTCAGAAAATTATAGAGAAAGAAAAACTGGTAGGCCGAATCCAAAGAGAAAATTTTCAGAAAGCAGCCAAAGCAGGGGTTAAAATAGCTTTTGGCACCGACTCAGGGGTTTATCCGCATGGCGATAACGCCAAACAATTTTTCTATATGGTCAAATATGGGCTTACTCCTGTTCAGGCTATTCAGGCAGCAACTATTAATGCTGCCGACTTAATTGGTGTGAAAGATAAAGTTGGGTCTATTAGCTCCGGTAAACTGGCCGATATTGTAGCCGTTGATGGCGACCCTCAACAAGATATTACGGTTATTGAAAAGAAATTAATTTTTGTTATGAAAGATGGCAAGGTTTATAAAAACCAATAAGCCTTTAAGCAGTAGAAGATAAGCCAGCGTTTATCTTCTACTCTTTAAAACTCTCCAATCAGCCATTCAACCAGATTTTCTTCAGTATCAAGGTTTAGTTTTTTCCTGAGTCTGTACCGTTTCAGTTCTACGCTTCTATAAGTAATGTTTAGTAGCTGGGCAATTTCTTTAGATGATAGGTTCATCCGTAAATAAGCCGATAACTTTAAATCTCCGGGTGATAAATCTGGGTAACGTTCGAGTAATTTCTTAAAAAACTCCTCATGTACACGGTTAAAGTTTTGTTCAAACACATGCCAGTCATGCCCCGATGAAATATTATTATCAATTAATTTAATAATCTGATTCAACGAACCTGCTTTGGTTTGTGATTCCAATGCCTGACTTTCTGCCTTTAACTTTTGTAATAATTCGTTTTTCTTAATTAGCTGCATGGTAGAATTGGCCAACTCTTCCGATTTCCTGATAATATCCTGCTCTAGTTGTTCATTTCTCAAGCTGATAATTTCCTGTTTATTTATTTCTTCCTGCCTTTTTAATTCCTCTTCTTTCTCTGAAAGGAGCTTTTGGTTTTGTTCTTTCAGCCGTTTAATATGAAGTTTATATAAATAATAGTAAATGCCTACCAGAAGCAATAAATAAAGACCTTTGCTCAATGGATTCCAGTACCAAGGGTCTTCAATAGTAAAACTCAGAACACTTTCTTCATTGCTGGTATTTGTTCGCAAATGAAGTGTGTAAGTGCCCGGCGACAAATTATTAAACTCTTTCTCAAAGTTTTCTGAAAACTCTGACCAGTGAGCCATATTATTTTCAAGCCAGTAGCTAAACTTGACCGAAGAAGAGTAGTCGGTCGAACTGAACGAAAAATGTAAAGTATTCTGGTTATGCTTAAAAGTCAGAGTTATTTTTTCGTTGCTATTCGTAAAAAACTCATTTAGTTCAGCATGGTTTTCAACTTTTACACTTCTAATAATAGGCTTTTTGCCTTTTAATCCTAGCAGGTTACTGATATTGTCTCTTTCAAGAATAGCAAAGCCATTCTCTTTGCAAAACAAAAAAGTAGAGCCAAAAACTTTCAGATTTTCATAGTCGCTTACCCATGTATCTTTTTTCAGAGGTAATTCAAGCCACTCATTTCCTGAGGAAATCATGCCGAACGAGCCATTTGTTTTTACATACCATTGTTCGGTGTCGCTGATAGGAAATATTTTTTGTATATGATTATGTTCTGCCAGATATGGTACAGGCTGAAACTTCTGTGTTGTTTCGTTATATTCCATTACGCCTTTGTCGCTTGTAACAACAATACGGTCTTTTATCTGACACAGGTTACGCGGAATGAAGTCTTGTTTTATGGCAACTTGCTGTGTGATTTTTTTTAAGTCAGGCGAGAGTTGTAGCCGGAAAATCCCATTATTTAACGTGTTAATGAAGATTTCGCCATTGTTACTTTCTTCCAGTTGTTTAACAGGTGCCGAGAAATTATCGATTACGTGCGAGAACACCCATTTGCCATTTTGTTTTGTATAAATACAAAGTTTGGTATAGGTGCCTTGTATCAGGTAATCGGGGTAATGTTTGAGGCGTTTTATCATTAAGCCACCTGTGATGGTCGAAACAGGCGTGGCTTTTAAGTTATCAATCTGGAAAGTACCATTATTATGCCCACAGAATAACTGATTATCTATCAATTCTAAATCCCACGTCTGGCTTTGAGTATTGGCAACCAGACTAAACTGGCGGTTAGGTTTATTCAGGTCAGTATGAAAAACGCCGTGATTTGTAGCCAGAAAAAGCCGATTCTGGAAAATAGCTGCATCAAATACAGTTCCGAGTTCTCCTTCAATATCCTCAAAATACTTGAAAGGTGAGCTTAAGGCGAGCATCGATATACCTTTATCCAGACCCATCCAGACGTTACCTGCTGCATCGTTTTGCAAAGATAGAATGGTGTTATTTTGCAAGCCATTCTTCTGATTAAATAAATTAAGAATGTCTCCTTCAGCGTTTGTTGTCACAACTCCATTCAGAATAGTGCCAAATACATAATTCCCGTTTTTAAGGCGTATTCCGGCATTTAGCTGATTCTGTTGTATAAATGCCTGTAAAGAGGCATTAAATACCCTGAAACGACTGCCATCATAAAAATAAATACCTTTGTTGGTGCCTACCAGAAAACTCGATAGGTGGGTATTAGGCAGAATGGTGTGTACAGATTCATCCTTTAGAAATTCACTGTTCTGAACAAAGCGAAATTCATAATTCATAAGCTCATACAGCCCTTTGTCTAACACTTCCAGAAAAAACCTTTTGTTTACTTCAAAAACAAACAACACGTTTCCGGGGGTTTGTAACTTCTTAATACTGTTATGCTGAAAAAGGTACATATATGCAAACGACTGAAACAGGATGCCGTTGGGCGTTTCTATGATATGCCATATTTCTTCCTGATTAAAAAATTGCTCCTTAATAAGCGATTTTAACGAATGATACGTGAGTACTCCTTGTGGAGTACGTTCCCAATAGCCAAATTCTCCTAAGGCTCCGGTATAAATTCGCCCTTGTTTGTCACAAATAACTGACCTCACAATTTGCTTGGCAGGTAACTCATACAATGTCCACTGTGTACCGTCGAACTCAAGTAAGCCTTTCGAGTTGGCAAAATACATGAACTGGGTAACAGGGCTTTGTGCGATACCCCAGTTTTGGCGATGAGCTTTATATGTCTGATGAGAATAATTAAAGAGGTCTGGTTGGCATAAATCTGCCAGTCTTTGAGAATAAACCTTATTCCAAAGTTGTAGCAGTAATACCATATAAATACAACAGAGCTTTTTCTTGAATGACACCATCAGTAGGGGTTGTTTTTTGTCATGATGTGGTAAAATTAGCGAAAAAACCATTAAAATAAGCAAAATGATGTAGTATTGATGTATCCATTTTTTAGGATAATATTTTTTTAAGCCTGTACTTTGTACCGGATAAGTTAAATAAAATCTTTGTTTATTTCAATAAACTATGGTTTTTAAACATTATTAACTAATGGTTGGTTAATAGTCTTTCAAATAACCATTCTGTTGCTTTTTTTGAGGGAACTATGAAATGATGAGCTTATAGAATCATTTCAATAGTTACAAGATAGATGTTTATCTGAGCGTTTAAAGCACAACTAAAGTAATTTTTTACATTCGTTATTTACCGTATGAACAAAAATCTTCTAAACAATTCAATTACAAAGACCTTAGGAATACTCTTGATTTTATGTTGGGGTTCGGCGGCTTTTGCACAGAGTAAAATTTCTGGCAAAGTAATCGACAAGCAAACAAAAGAAGGTATTCCGGGGGCATCGATTCGTGTGAAAGGAACAACCACCGGAGCTGTTTCTGATTTTGATGGTAACTTTAGTGTGCAAGCTGCGGTTAATTCAACGCTTGAAATTTCTTTTATTGGTTACACTACGAAAGAAATAGTAGTGAAAAATCTGGAAAATGTTTCCATTGAAATGGAAGAAGCCACTAACGAACTTCAACAAGTAGTGGTAGTAGGTTATGGCGCACAAAGAAAAGTTGATGTAACAGGGGCTACTTCAAGTGTGAAAGGCGAAGATTTGGCTAAACAGCCCGTAATGACACCCACACAAGCTATTCAGGGAAAAGTTGCAGGGGTGCAGATTATTAGTAGCGGCCGCCCGGGGAGTTCTCCTACCATCCGTATTCGGGGAACAGGAACCGCGCTAGCAGGAACAGCCACGCTTTTTGTAGTTGATGGCGTACTTACTGACGACATCAGCAATATTAATACCTCAGACATTACTAATGTGGATATTCTGAAAGATGCCTCAGCTACTGCTATTTATGGGTCACGCGGGGCTAATGGTGTTGTAATTATTACCACTAAAAAAGGTGAGTCTGGCAAAATGAGCATTAATTATAATGTAAGTGTTGGTACGCGTTCGGCTGCTAATCTGGTCAAAATGGCTAATGCAACTGAATATGCTAACTATGTAAGTGCTGCGAGTGGAAAAATTATTCAGCCCGGACAAATTTCAACCGATTGGTATGGTCAGATTCTCAGAGATGCTTTTATGCAGAATCATAACCTTTCAATTGCTGGCGGGACCGACAAAGCCAAACATTATATCAGTTTAGGATACCTCGGCGATGAAGGAATTGTTATCAAGAACAACTTCAAGAGATTTACTGCACGTTTGAATGAAGATATTTCTCTGCACGAAAAAGTAAAAGTAGGTATATCAACCTCTTTTGCTAATAGCCGTGACCAGAACGTTAATCTAAATTCAGCCTACAATAATGCCTACCGTGCTGCACCTATCATCGAACCTATGGTAAATGGTAAATACGGCAATACTTCGGTGTATCAGAATGTTGGTAATCCTATACTAGATATTAACAATAACGATGACTATACCGTTATTAATCGTTTGCAATCATCGGGGTATCTTGAGTACACACCATTTAAATTCCTGACTTTCAGAAGTAGCATAGGTAGTGACCTGAACTATAAAAACGCACGTGTTTACAACTATCAGTTTAATAATGACCTGACCACTTTTACTGCGGCAGGCGGAAATCAACGTAACCCAAATAGTAATTTAAAAACCTCGACCGAGAATTTCTTCCGCTGGGTTTGGGACAACACCGTTACCTTCAACAAACAATTTGGCAAGCATACCATTACTTTAATGGCCGGAACCACCGCTGAGCAATATACCATGAGCAATTTTGAGGCATTCAGAAAAGATGTCCCTGCTTCAAAAAACTTATGGTTTATTAATACAGGTAATGCCAATACATCAACCAATGCTGGTGATGGTGATAAGTGGGCCAGAAACTCATATATCAGCCGTCTGAACTATAATTTTAACGATAAGTATCTGTTTACGGGTACATTCCGTGCCGATGGAAGCTCACGTTTCCCGTTGGCTAATCGCTGGGGGTACTTCCCGTCGTTCGGTGCTGGTTGGATACTTACCAACGAAGAATTCCTGAAAAATCAATCGGTTTTCCAGACAATTAAACTACGGGCCAGTTGGGGGCTTGTAGGTAACGACCGCATTAGCTCAGATGGTTATCTGGTAACAGTAGAGCCTAATCTGGCCTATGCCTTCGGAGGCGGAACAGCCACTTTGGGGTCGGCTATTACGCAGATTAAAGACCCTAACCTTAAATGGGAAACAACCGAAGAAGCCGACTTAGGAGTAGAATTTAGTGCATTAAATGGAAAATTACAAGGAGAATTAGGCTTCTACGATAAAAAATCAAGAAACCTGTTGATTAATGTTAAAGTACCTTCTGTAACTGGCGATAAAGACGGCATTGTACTAACCAACGCGGCATCGATCAGGAATACTGGTTTTGAAGGAGCTTTAAACTGGCGTGATAAAATAAATGAAGATATGAGCTATCGGGTAGGAGCCAATATTACTTTCAATAAGAACTCTATCATTGGGCTTAATGGAGGGCAACCCATTCTGGATGGCGGTATTGGCGGTGCGCAGGCCTATACAACCAAAACAGATAATGGCCAACCCGTAGGTAGTTTTTACGTTTTACAGGTGCTTGGCGTTTTTCAGACAGACGACGAAGTAAATGCTTATAAAAGTGCGAACGGACAAATAATTCAACCAAGTGCTTCGGCTGGTGACTTTAAATATCAGGATACCAACGGAGATGGCAAAATTGACGACAACGACCGAGTATTTGTCGGCTCTTATCAGCCTGTGGCTTACTTTGGGGCTAATCTGGGCTTTACTTACAAAGATTTCGACTTAAGTGTTGATGCTTATGGCAACTTTGGTAATAAAGTTTATAATGGTAAAAAAGCATTCAGACAGGCAATGACCGATAATATTGAAGCTAGCATGGCTTACAGCAGATGGTCGAGAGGCAGCGGAATCAATAACGAACCCGGAGCCAATGCAGGTAACTTGCCAGCGTCGACTTATTTTGTTGAATCAGGAGATTTCATCCGAATTAATAATATTGCTTTAGGTTACAATGTTTCGTCAAAAATTCTGAATAAACTCAAAATAGCTTCTCTGAGAGTTTATGTAACTGCACAAAACTATTTCACATTTAAAAAATATTCAGGGTTTACACCTGAACTACCAGGAGACCCCACTAAAGCGGGGATTGAGTTGAATGCGTATCCGACCACTAAGACGTTAGCCGTAGGATTAAATGTAGGATTTTAAATGATTTACATAGTAGCAAATTTGAATTTTAATTGAATTATGAAGTCGATGAAAAAAAATATATTAAAAACAGGGGCGTGTCTGATAGGATTAGTATGGGTTTCGTCATGTAGCAGCGATTTCCTTGATGTGCCTCTACAAGGAAAACCTACCGCCGATACTGACCCGAATCTGGTTCAGAATCTGGTAGTGGGGGTTTATAATAGCCTGATGGCGGGCGAATCGTTCGGTGCTGAAGGTGACGTGCATGGTTTTGCTTTCATTTCGGCCACTAATATTATGTCGGACGATGCAGATAAAGGCAGTACCGCCATTGACCAGCAGTCAACCGCTGGTGTGTTAGATGATTTCACAGTTACCTCAACCAATAATTTTGTACAAGCCCTGTGGAGTGGTTATTACAATGGTATTGCCAAAGTTAATAATGCTTTGGCTACTATTGAGGGGGCTTCAAACTTGGATGCAACCACTAAAAGCCGCCTGAGTGCCGAAGTAAGAGTTATTCGTGGCTATTATTATTTTAATCTGGTTCGTTGGTTTGGAGGCGTACCTAAAATTATCAGAGTACCAAAAGATGCCAGTGATGCCAATACTGACCCAGTATTCCAGACGAGAGCCAGCGTTGACGAAATCTATCAGTTAATTATTGATGACTTACAGTTTGGTGCAGGTAACCTGCCCCTTAAAAGCCAGACAGGCGTTGGCCGGATTTCAAAAGGAACAGCACAAGCCTTATTAGCTAAAGTGTATATGTATCGTAAAGATTGGCAAAAAGTGTATGACCTTACTAAAGAAATCATGAATTCGGGTCAATATGATTTAGTGGCCGACTACTCAATTATCTGGCGTCAGGCTGGAGATAATAACAAAGAAGACATTCTCGAAATACAAACAGGGCAATTTAATAATTCAGACTATGGCGTACCTAATTACTCGATGTGTCAGGGGCCACGCGTTGGCGGGCTAGGCGGTTGGAGTGATTTAGGCTGGGGTTTCTGTACACCTTCACAAAGTCTGGTAAATGCTTATGAACAAGGTGATTTACGCAAAAATTCGACTATTATTTTTATCGATAACAGCGGCAAACACATTGGAACAACTTTATTTGATGGATTCCGTATTCCGAGTGCTGATTCAGTTCAGAACCTTCGTTACAATTACAAGGCGTATCATTCAGAAAATAAAAATGTCGAAAGCTGGCTTGGAAACCGCGACAGAAAACAGAAAAACCTGCATTTATTGCGTTTTGCTGAAGTTTTGCTAATGAATGCAGAAGCAGCTAACGAACTAAGCAAGCCAGATGAAGCTATTATGAACCTGAACAGAATACGTCGTCGTGCTGGTCTTAAAGACCTGACAGTTGGCTCTCAGACAGAGGTAAGAGAGGCTGTCTGGCAGGAACGCCACGTTGAGCTAGCAATGGAACACGACCGATTCTTTGATTTAGTACGTACAGGGCGGGCAGCTAAGGTATTATCGGCCACAAATAAAAACTTTATGGCAGGTAAAAACGAGCTACTACCTATTCCGTCTTTACAAATTGCATTGAGCGGAGGCAAACTGACGCAGAACAACGGATACTAGCATCAATAATTATCAACCTACAATTATTTACACATTTTTTTAACAATTTTTTTTATGAAGACGAACAGAGTTTCTTTAGGGATTTTAGCAGCGGTGATTACTGCAAGTGCTTTTTTTGCATCATGTAGCAAAGACGATACCCCAAGTTTACCACCAATTGGCGGTTACAATACGGCTGATGAAGTAGGTGCGTCGAATCTGGTAGCTTACTGGGGTTTTAACGGAGATGGTAAAGAAGGAAAGTCGGGTGTTGCTCCTGAAAAAACTGAAAATGCTTCTTTCACAACAGGTGTTAAAGGTCAGGCTGTAAGTTTTGCCAATGGTTATATGCGTTATCCTTCAATTTCTGCCCTGAACAATGCTACCGGTTTCGGAAGTTTCACCGTTTCGGCATGGGTAAATGCAAAGAATCTTGGTAATGCAGCTTCATGTATTTTTGCATTGAACGAAACTCCGGCATCGGCTAAAGACTGGGGTGGCCCTATTAACGTAATGTTAGAAACGGGTTCTTATAAACCAACTAGCGACACATTGGTGCTAAAAGGTGTTTTAGGCCAATATGCCAGCGGCACAAGAGAAGGACACGATAACCTTAATAACTATGGCGATGTTGGTGTTGACTATCAGGTTGTAAAAGGTGCGGGTAAATGGACCCAAATCGTAATGAAGTATGATGCCTCTACCTCAACTATTGACATTTATGGCAATGGAATAGTGGTATCAAATAAAAAATTCAGAGTTAGAAAAGATGGTAAATTAGGAGCGTTAGTATTTCCTGCTACTACCTCTACTTTGATTGGTGGCTTTGCTAATGCTACAACTGGGTATCCAAGCTCGGCTGTACAAGGATGGCAAAGTTTATTTAATGGACAAATTGACGAGATTCGCGTTTTCAATAAGGCCCTTTCAGATGGTGACATCAGTGCTTTATTCCAGTTAGAAAGCGCAGGAAGATAATCCTGTTTACTTATTAACGCACTATATACAAAGCACCTATCCTTTTGGGTGGGTGCTTTTTTACTTTTTAATTTTAAATAATCGACTCATGAAAAACGTGAATTTGGGGATAATTCTGTTATTAGTGCTGTGTTCCTGTAAAACCCAAAGCGTGACCCCGGAGCAGTTTTATTTTAAATCGGTAGCTATTAATGGTAGCCAGTCAAGCAATTTGTCAGCTAGTAATGTGAGCCTTTTACCAAAGGTTGATATTTCTTTTTCAGCCCCTCTGAATAAAGCATCAGCTCAAAGCAATATCACTTTACAGGAAAAAAACACCTCTTTGAAAGTTCCGCTGAGCTTATCGTTCTCAAGAAATGACAGCTCGGTAAGTGTGATACCTCAACAGCCGTTAAAAAGTGTTACTCAATACGATTTAATGATAACCCCTGAGCTGGTATCAAAAAATAATACCTTGTTTAATTCATCGCTTAAAGTGGGTATGACTACCCAGATAGACACCACTGATAAGTTTCCGCGTATCAGCGATGAAGATTTGTTGACACTTGTTCAAAAACAAACATTCAAATATTTCTGGGATTTTGGGCATCCGGTGTCTGGTTTGGCTCGTGAACGGAATACATCAGGAGATGTAATTACTTCTGGAGGGTCTGGTTTTGGTATTATGGCTATTCCGGTGGCCATAGAAAGAGGCTTCATTACACGTAAGGAAGGGTTAGACAGGATGCTGAAAATTACAGACTTCCTGAAAAACAAAGCCAAAAGTTATCATGGCGTATATCCGCACTGGCTTAATGGTGCAACCGGAGAAACAATTCCTTTCAGCCCTGATGATAACGGTGCTGACCTCGTAGAAACTTCATATTTAATGCAGGGTTTGTTGACAACCCGCCAGTATTTTGCTCAGGAAACCCCTGACGAAAGTAAACTTCGCAAAGATATTAACGATTTATGGCAAGCCGTTGAATGGGATTGGTTTACTAAAAACGGCGAAAAAGTGTTATACTGGCATTGGTCGCCGAATCTTGGCTGGAAAATGAACCACCAGATTCGTGGCTGGAACGAGTGTTTAATTACCTATTTTCTGGCTGCGGCTTCTCCTACACATGCCATCACAAAAGATGTATATGATAATGGTTGGGCCGATAACGGAAAAATGAAAAATGGCAAGAGCTATTATGGAGTGGTATTACCGTTAGGTTTTGAATACGGAGGGCCTTTGTTCTTTTCGCATTATTCTTTTCTTGGACTAGACCCTCGCAACCTGAAAGATAAATATGCCAATTATTGGGAGCAAAATCTGGCACATACTAAGGTTAATTATGCCTATTGCTTGGCTAATCCGAAAGGATATAACGGATATGGCCCTAACTGCTGGGGTTTAACTGCAAGCGATACCAATACGGGTTATGCGGCTCACTCTCCAACCGAAGATCTAGGCGTAATAAGCCCGACAGCCGCACTGTCAGCGATGCCTTATACACCCGAAGAGTCAAAAAAGGCATTGAGGTTTTTTTACTATAAACTAGGCGATAAACTCTGGAAAGAATATGGTTTCATCGATGGATTTAATCTTACAAATATCTGGTGGGCAAATTCTTTTCTGGCAATTGATCAAGGCCCTATTATTTGTATGATAGAAAACCATCGTACAGGTTTACTCTGGAAACTGTTTATGTCATGCCCCGAAGTAAAAGAAGGAAAATTAAAATTAGGTTTTGAATAAAAGTAAGAAGTAGATTCGTACAAGGCCCTTGCCATTGTGGTAGGGCCTTTATTTTTTATTCAAACTGAAAGGCAAAATAAGTAACCGTACCTTTGCCTGTATTTTTAATAGCATGAGGTATGTTCGACTCAAGAAAAATAATATCTCCTTTTCTGGCCTTTATCCAGTTGCCATTAATGCTTTCTTCGGCAATGTTATCAAGAGGTAGTAATATCTCGGCGGCTCTGTGCGTATGTGGTGGGTGGCTCTCAAGCCCTTCGTTGAGGGTTGTTACGTGCATTTCAAAGCGTTTTGTCATGGAAGTGGGTTTATCGAAAAATTTCCTGATACCACCTTTATCATGAGCCTGAAAAGGTACATTGTTCCAATGCACAACAAACGAACCTCCAGCCTGTTGCCCTCTTTCCAGATTTTTAGGAGCTTTTGACTCATAACGGATGACATAGTAAGTAACTGCGCTGTCGCTCTTGTTTTCTAAACCATGTGTATCGCCCGAAAAAATCAGGGCAATACTACCTTTTTCTAAAGTATAAGCCTTGTTTGCAATGTTTACTGTTAAAGTACCTGACTTCACAATAATGAGTTCTTCTTCGTCATGTGCATGACTTGGATGAGGAGCCTGATTCGGATATACAGTAGTTGCGTGTATTTTAAAATGCTTAAAATCAACGGTACTACCTTCGAGCAATGTTCTTTGCTCCATAGTCTCTTTTTTTTGTACAATGGCCTCATCCCAATGATAAATCTGTGCTTTTATAGGCTTGAATGCCTCTTGCCCCATACAGTTTATGGAATAAACCAATATAATAAGAAATAAAATATTTTTCATACGTAGGGGTGAATAAGTAGATGTCAGAATCTGAAACCAGAGCTTATTTAAATTCAATAAGCCTGCGTTCTCGTACTCATGTTTTCAAATATATCACTTTTTCAGAGAATCAGTTAAAACCTTGACTGTAAGGCTTCAAGCGCAGCCGCCAGATAAACCATTGGGGCGTTCCAGTTAATGGCTATTTCGTTGGAGGCATACGAGCATACATCATCAGTAAACGATTCATCAGGAATTTTAGTAGTGTAGGTGGTACATTTATCCTGTTGCCCCGGATTGGGACCTCCCGAAAGTAAACCCGGCACTGGTTCAGCGATACCATCGGCTTCTGACGGGCGATGATGCGGATGCATAACTTGCTTTGAGCCAATGCCTGTCAGGAACGAATACCCAACTGCATTTCTACCGAGCAGGTAGTCCAGATTACTTAAAGCACCTGTCAGATATTTTTTGTCACCGCTAGCGTAATAAGCCTGTAATAAGGCAATACCCTGATTGGCTGCATGAGAACTACTTCCCCACATATAGTCTCGTGCTGTTTTACCCATAACCATCTGATACGCTTGCGTTTCTACACCCGACATAAGATTATCGGCAAATGCAATAAGCTGTTTTTTTAGTACAGGTATATCCTTTTTTCCGGCATTGGTAATGTATTTTTCAGCCCTGAGCAGGCTGTAATAACCGAGCATCCTTACCTGACTCCAAGTCGGTAATTGTAGAGGCGTATCAGGGTATAAATTCACCGCAGTATAATAACTATCGTCTTTGGTAGTGATATATAACTCAATGGCAGCCCAAATCCATTCATCACTACTGTTTCTGTCTTCATAGCCGCCGGTTACAATATCAGGGTCAAATTTTTTATTCATTTCATTTTGCTGGTACAATACCGAAGGGTTTGCCTTAGCCCATTTCCATGCTTTGATAGCAGCGTTCAGGCATGAGTCTGACAAGCCCGGTAATTGTTTCTGATAGCTTTTGAAAATTCTGCTTGCCTGCGCCATTACAGCTGCAAAGTCGAGGGTGGAAATCGTATTTTTTTGTACTACATATCTGGGTTTGGTGGCTTTATCGGGCATAACCATAGCATCGAACGACGGATTTGTTAGCTTATGGTAAACGCCGCCATCGGCAGGGTCTTGCATAGTAAGCATCCATCTTAAATTCCAGAGGGCTTCATCAAGTAAATCAGGGACGCTATTGTTACTTTCAGGAATATTGGTCTGAAAACCTTTTATATACGCTGGGTGGTCTTCATATAGCGAGAAGAGTGTGCCCATAGTTATACCTGAATTAACAATATATTTATTATAATCGCCGGCATCATACCAGCCTTTTGGTGAAGAAATAAGACTGTTTTCTGGTCGTGATTCAGAAGTTGCTGACGCATGAATAAGTACTGCATTATCGGGGTGACCAGCTTTGCGGTGCCACTTTCCTGCATAGGCTTCTGGTAAGTCGGTCGAAACGCGTTGGTAGTAAAATCCTTTTAAGGAGGCAATAGCTGCTTTTCTATGAATATCTTTACTTATTTCAAACGGATAAGACACCTCACTACCCTTAACGCTTAAAAAGTATTTTCCTGTTTTTTTAAGGGTTGAAAAATCAGCAACCTGTGTCTTTTTCTGAGAAATAGAACTGATACGCTGTTCTGAGAGAGCACCTCTGAAAACAGTATCAAGTTTGTTAGCACCCAGCACAAAAAACATACTCTGTTTGTCTCCTGTCCAGATGGCTATTTTAGGAGCATTGGGGTAAAATCCCAGTTGATTAAGCCTGATTTTATCACTTTGGGCTAGCGCAACCTGCTGGCAGCAGATAATTGCTATAACCAAGAGCTTATGGTTGAATAACTTTTTCATAGCTTATGTTTGTAAGAGTTGAGAAAAATAAAGCCACACTTAAGCTAGTTGTTCTAAAGTGTGGCTAAAAACTACTGACAATCAATTATCTTTTAGGGCCTACTGAATCGTATACATTAACTTTTTCCCATAGATGAGAGTAGTCCTCTACAAATTTCAAGTGAATAGGGTGTTTCTGATAAATTTCTTCTTCTTCCAGATTATCAAAAAAGCATAGCCATGAAACAGAATAATCACGGACAATTACGCTACGATTGGTACTAGCCGGAGACCCAATATGAAACAAACGGATGGTGGGAACTTTTGATAATTTCTCAAGTCCTTCGAGTAATTTTGCTTTGTCGGCTTCGCTGCTTGGGTTTTTCAGATAAAAATATACATGATGCACAAATAATTCTTTGGCTGCTTTGGCTTCGGCTGTGCCCAATATACTTGCAGCACCTACGGTTAGAGCGGTATTTTTAACGAAGTTCCGACGTGAAAGTTCTTTCATAAGTAGTATTAATTAGATAGGAAAATAAACCCGATGAGGGTTACAAAATTTTATGCGAATAAAACAAATAATTGTCATATTGACAATTATTTGTTGGGTTTTAAAAAGTATGTCATAAATCTAATTATACCCACAGAGCAATAAAGCTAGTTTTGTACGGCTACTTTCCTGACCACTACTTTACTCTTATTTGTTAATCTTACTAAGTAGATTTTTTCAGGCAGGTTATGATTAATTTCGTGGGTAAAACTATTTTTCTGTAATGTTTCTTTATAAAGAATTTGTCCGCGCATATCTAATATTTCAATTGTATCAAAGAACTCAGCTTCCCATTCAAGTGTTATTTTTTCTTGCGATGGGTTCGGAAATAACCTGACTGAAATATCTTGATTGGCTTCTTGACCCAGAATACTGACTTGCCCTACTTTTCCGGCTAACTGAATAGACGTGACAGACATCGGAGGAAGTGAAATGGCTATGGTGTTGCCTGTTACCTGAATTGAAGTGGTAGCAAGCGCATTTTTTTCATGCGAAAAAAAAGTTTCTGTTGCAGGTAGAGATTTGAGTGTTGATACGCGTGCTTGCTGGTTATTTAACAAGAAATTATCAAAATTAAGTGTAGTAGCCTGAGTAATGGTAGACGACCTGTTAACGAGTACAACCGTTATTGAATCTTGTTGTGAATTAATGGTAGGATAAGCCGAAACCAGCGTTTCATTGGAAGACTCGCCTTTAATAGCTGTTGTTTTGTTATAGTTACTAAATAAGTGGAGTGTTTCCCACATACCGGGTTTCCAGTGCCATGGCGCAAAAATCTCGACCCCTTGTTTCATAAATTCCCCCATGGTTGAAGCGTACCAAACCGCCGTTACATTTGCGTTGTCGCCTTCAATACCTATTTCTGTTATACCCAGCGTTACACCATGATTTGCCCCCATGTATTTCTCTAGCCAGTCGTTCACTCTAGCCAGAATATATTCTTTGTTTTGGGTGTTATCCCATGAGCCATTCACATTTTTTACGCCGTTGGCCTCAGGAAATACATAGTTTCTATCAAAAAATACGCGGTGTAACTGAACAATATCATCGGCTATTTTGGTAGATGGATAAAAATGAATATCAAAAACATCGAGCAGGCGGATACCTGTTGCTTTTTGTTCTTCTGCAATTCTCTTAATGAAATACTCAAGCCAGGGGTAATTTCGCCCTCCGGCATTAATAGTGGTTCCCCAGTTGTACCATTGCCACTCATTGGCGGTAACAGGACCAACAAGTTTGATATCAGGAAATTTCTCACGGGCTTTCTTGGCTACTGCAAAGTATTTTTGCATAAATTCCTCGGCAGAAATAGCTTTAGGAACAACATCATCATGTGTGCCGTTCCAGATTTCTGCCTCATTATCCATGTTCCAATAAACTATTTTGTTTTTATTCAGACCTAAACCTTTGGGGCCAAACCAATGGTCGATTATAGCCGTTGTAGAATCGGCAGTCCATTTTTCAAGATATAAATTAGGGTCACCATCTATTTTAGCCTTTGTGCCACTCTGGTTCAGTACACCACCCCCAGCAAGGTTCTGGTTAACACCTTCCCACCATTGAGAGCGGTTATATTCCCAATCGTTAAAATTATACTGATTAGTTTTAGCAGCCATGCCAATTAACTGGAAAGCCCACATACCCTGTGCCTCAGGAAAATTCTTTTGCAGATTCTGAGCTACTTTGTCCCAGTCATTGGTATAAACATTGTTATACCAGTCGGGATGGCTCGATAACTTACGTCGCCAATTATATTTAGTAGAGTTGTTTCCGCCGCTTTCTCTGAAAAACTTTACTCCTGCATCGCGCAGGCGAACTAAATCTTCGTTTGAAAGCTGTTCATTAGGGTTTGTTGAAGAAAAAGAGTTGTTACGCCCATAAATATAAGGCGAAACGGTTTTCAGGTTTAATTTAGGGTCTATTTTGATGGTGACGTTTTGCGCCTGAATATAAAAACTTGCAAATAAGAGAAGTATGGATAGTTTTTTCATAAAATACGTCAGGTTTATTAGCCAGAAAGTGGCTGCTTTCTGGCTAAAGCTATTATGTTAACTTTTTAGAATTTCTTCAATTCTGTTAAGTTCGTTATGAGAGAAATCAAGATTATTCAGGCATTCGAGTGAATCCTGAAGTTGCGAAACACGGCTTGCCCCAATCAGCACCGAAGTAACCCGATAATCTTTCAGAAGCCAAGCTAAAGCCATCTGGGCAAGTGTCTGGCTACGTTCGAGGGCCATCTCATTTAATTGCTGAATTTTGGCTAATACTTCGGTACTTATCTGACTTTCCTGTAAATAGCCATGTGTTTTAGCAGCCCTTGAGTCGGTAGGAATACCTTTCAGGTATTTATCTGTCAAAAGCCCCTGAGCCAGCGGTGAAAACGGAATGCAACCAACACCTTTCTGTTCAAGAACTTCAAGCAACCCTCCTTCAACCCAGCGTTCAAACATCGAATACTTGGGTTGATGTATTAAACAGGGGGTGCCTAACTGTTTTAAAATATCGATGGCTTTGGCAGCATCTTCTGCCCGATAGTTTGAGATACCTACATAGAGTGCTTTGCCTTGACGTACAATTAAATCTAGTGCCGCCATGGTTTCTTCCAGCGGTGTGTCAGGGTCGGGGCGGTGATGATAAAAAATATCTACATAGTCAAGACCCATGCGTTTCAGACTCTGGTCAAGGCTTGCTATAAGATATTTTTTTGAACCCCACTCACCATAAGGCCCGGGCCACATAAGATACCCCGCTTTGGATGAAATAATTAACTCATCGCGGTAGGGTAGAAAGTCTTTTTTTAATATTCTTCCGAAATTTTCTTCAGCCGAACCCGGTGGCGGGCCATAGTTATTGGCTAAGTCAAAATGAGTAATGCCGTTGTCGAAGGCAGTATGTAAAATGGAACGATAATTCTCGAATACATCAACGCCACCGAAATTATGCCACAAACCCAACGAAATAACAGGTAATTTTAAACCACTTTTACCGCATCGGCGGTAGGTCATTTTTTCGTAGCGATTATTGTTTGCTTGGTAAATCATGATAATTAATGTTTTAGTGCTATTCAAATTTTTTTCCAAAAGTTAAACCTTTCCAGTCATCCGTACGGAAAGGGCTTGCTGGTAGGCCCTCAACATTAAACAGGTTGGCATCTTCGAGGGCATCAGCCCAGCCATAGCGTACAGCCACAGGTTTTTGTCCTTTGGGGTGATACACCACTACATTATTACCTACAATTTCGGCTTTGGCGTAGTAGAAAGTTTTATCTTCTGCGGCAATTTCAAAACCCTTTAAATAGCCGAATTTATCTTTTGCCATTAAACCTCCCCCAACGTATCTGAACGAAAGCGTAGCTTTGCCATCTTCAAACTTGACAGATTCGTACATAGGGCCTGAGTGCAACACATTTTGTCCGTAATCTGATTTTAAGGCTATCAGAGCCAGACGATGCCCTACATCCTGTTTGTTTGTAGGGTGTATATCTTTGGGGTTTCCTATATCGGTGGTTACGGCCATACCAGTTTTAGGTACGCTTAGTGTTAGGGTCTGGGCTTCTCTTAGTTCGCCCCAATTACTTCCCTGATTGCTGTTCTGATAGCTTCCATAGCTTGATAGCTGAACAAAATAGAAGGAGAAATCATCGTTCCAATGGGTGCGCCAGTCTTTAATCATAAGTGGGAAACTCTTTCTGTACTGGTAAGCTCTTCCGGCATTACTTTCACCCTGATACCATAAAACGCCTCTAATGCCAAATGGTACTAATGGAGCAATCATGGCGTTATAGATAGTGGTTCCAAGATTATTGCTCGAGTGCAGATACTCATGTTTATCGGCGAAAGATGGCATAATTTTCCAGTCGTTAGCCAGACTTATCCGGTTGTTACCTGCACTCAGATAAAGGTCGTTTTCAGTACCCATTAAGCCTAAACCATACCACGACGAACTAACCATATTGCCAAATTTTATCATTAATTGGTTGTTTCCGGCTTTCCATGTATTGGCCGGAATGATTATTTTTCTAGGGCCTTGTTCTGTGCCTTCATAAACCAGTTTTCCGTTAATATAAATATGGTTTTTACTATCCTGAATACCCAAGCCAAGTGTTGTTTCTTTATTAGCCATATCGGCAGGCACCTCAATTGTACGGGCCATGTATCCGTTTCCTCTGAACATCCAGATGCCTTTCCAGTCCCATTGTCCTAATGGGCTACCTGCATTCCACCATTTTGAGAAGTCGTAGCCAGATTCAAAATACTTTTTTTCGTCGGCTTCAGAAGGGTTAAAAGTATCATCTCCGAAAATACTTTTTCTGGTTTTTTTATCTAACATTACATCTGCTTGTTGCCAGTTTTCAGGTAGTGTTTTGGCATAGGCACTTAATTCATCATCTTTAAACATAAATTCTTTACTAATCCAGCCTTCAATTTGTGAACCTCCCCATGATGAGTGTAACAACCCGACAGGAATATGTAATTTCTGATATAGTTCACGGGCAAAAAAGAATCCTACTGCCGTAAAATTGCCAATGGTTTCAGGAGTGCTTATTTTCCACTCACCCGATTTTAAATCTGCCTGAGGGCTTAGCATTACTTCATGCTCTACATAAAAATGCCTTATTTGTGGATAATCAGCATCTTTTTTTTCTTCAATAAAATTATTGGCCTGTGATACGGGCCACTCCATATTTGATTGCCCAGAGCATAGCCAAACCTCGCCAATCAGGACATCGTTAACGTTTAATTTGCCCGATTTGCCTGCAACAGTTAACTGGTAAGGGCCGCCAGCTTCGAGCGGAGAAAACCTGACCATCCATTTACCTGAGGCATCGGCTTTGGTAGATTGGGTCTGGTTGGCTAATGAAGCGGTTATAGTTTCGCCAGCATTTGCCCAACCCCACACCGGAATGGGCTTTTGCCTTTGTAATACTACATGGTCTGAAAATAAACGGGCCAGTTTTAACTGGGCATTTGCTGTTGCACATAAAGCAAAAAAGGACAGAACCGATAGCAATCGTTTCATAAGATAAATATGATTAAGAAGGTTGAATAGTGTCAGCGACTTTCTTTAAGTACTACTGATTTTTAGAGGTTTAAAGGTATTATATTTTTTGGAGAAAAATTATGATAACCTCCTGATTACTTCCATACAGGCGCGAGCATTATGGTATGGACATTTCCAGAAACCTGCTTTGTCTTGTCCTTTCATAGGCTGATTGTTCGCATCCAAGCCCCAGTACCATTCGCCTGATGGCGTAATTAAAGCCTCTTTTATAAACTTCCAGCTTGCCATTGAATAATCGAGAAATTCTTTTCTCTTTGAAATTTCATAGGCATTCAGAAAACCCACCATTGCTTCGGCTTGTACCCACCAATGTTTTTCTTTATTAAGATGCTTACTGTCCTTCTCATTAAACATCCCTCCATCTTTATCAAGTCCTTTGGTTGCCGCCTGTGCAATTCGGACAGACAATTGCTTGATTTTTTCGAGTAGAGGTTTGTCGCCCAGTACTTCGGCGGCTTCGACTAAAAGCCATGAGGCTTCAATGTCATGCCCGAATGATACTATATCGGACTGTACTGCCCAGTTATCAGCAAAGAACAGGTGTTGAGTGTAGGTTCGCTCATCAACAATATGAGTGGTAAATTCATACAATAACCCTTTTATTTGTTTAGCCAGATATTCATTTTTCCAGACACGATAAAGATTTGTATAAGGCTCAATAATATGTAGGTGCGTGTTCATTGATTTTTTCTGCTCATCTTTCCCTTGTGTAATCACAGTATCCTGAATTATTTTCCAGTCGGCTGTTGCTACTTCATAGTAACCTCCGTATTTCTTGTCAAAAGCTACTTGTTCAATAATCTGAAAAAGTTCAATGGCTTTGTCTAGCGCGTGTTTATCATGAAACGCACGATAGTATTCAGAGAAGCCATATAGCATGAAACCCTGCCCGTAAATCTGTTTATGGGTCTGTTTGGCATTGCCCTGATAATCAACCGACCAATAACCACCGCTATATTGCTTGTCCCAGAAATATGTCAATAAATAATTATAGGCTCTTTGGGCAATTTCTTTATAAACAGGCTTGGGTTGATGTATATAGGCAGCCGAGAAAGTCCATAAGATACGGCTATTAAGTACCAGCCCTTTTTCGGCATCCTTAATAATCGTATCGTCGGCTGTTATTTTACCATAAAAACCTCCATGTTCTTTATCAATTGTATGCTCTTGCCAATAGGTAAGAATATTAGCTAACTCATGCGCTACTTCACTGCGAAACGTCTTTGCGTCCATTAGTATTTCAGTTTTTACAGGCAAATAATACCTTTATTGTTAATAGTTTATGTTCAGGAGTTGCCAGTGGTAGATACGGGTGAAATTTAGGCACTAACCAGATTTTTTGCTTTAGAATAGCGAAAGTTTTTTTCAATAATTGTAGTAAGATTTTTTACCGACGTAGCTGTACGGAAGCCGTCTTCTGGCGTATTCTGGCAATAATCAATGAGTTTATCAAGCGTGCTTGTTGCTACGTGCATACGTGTATCAGAAGAAGCATAATAAATAAATACCTTGCCATCGGGGTCAAGAATCCAGCCATTAGCAAAGGTTACATTCGATACATCACCTACACGCTCATCGCCCTCAGGGGCAATAAAATACCCGCCGGGCTTGTATATCACTTTGGTTAAATCGTTCAGGTCTGTCATAAACATATACAGCACATACCTTAAACCTGCGGCGGTATTCCGAACACCATGCGCCAGATGTAACCAGCCAATCGGAGTTTTGAGAGGGGCAGGTCCTTGCCCGTTTTTAACTTCATAAACGGTATGGTAGCGTTTTTCGTCAACTATATATTCTTTAATAACCATAGGAGTTTCCATAGAGTCAGTAAAGCCTAATCCTATGCCACCACCTGTGCCGGCATCAATGAAACCATCTTGCGGACGAGTATATAAGGCATATTTGCCATTAACAAATTCGGGGTGCAGCACCACATTTCTTTGTTGTGGTGAAGGTGTTTTTAAATCGGGTAACCTTTCCCAGTTTACGAGGTCTTTTGTGCGAGCAATGCCACATTGAGCTATTGCCGACGACTCATCACTTTTATTGGCAGCAGGGTCTTTACGTTCTGTACAGAATAAACCATAAATCCAGCCATCTTCATGCGCTACCAACCTCATATCGTAAACATTTATGTCAGGGTCGTCAGTTTCAGGCATAGAAATGGGGTAGTCCCAGAACTCAAAATTATCAATTCCATTCGGGCTTTCTGCAATAGCAAAAAACGATTTTCTGTCTAAGCCTTCAACCCTCACAGCCAGTATGTATTTGCCTTGCCATTTTATGGCTCCGGCATTAAAAGTGGCATTAATGCCGAATCTCTCCATTAAGTAAGGGTTGGTAGTTTCGTTGAGGTCATAACGCCAGAAAACAGGCGTATGAGCAGCCGTTAAAACAGGGTATTGGTATCGGTCATAGATACCGTTTCCGGGTTCAGTTTTTTCATTAATTCGAGTAATAAGCTCACTATGCGCTTTTCGAAGTAAGGAAAGTCTTTGCTCGAAGAAAGTCATTTGATAAAATTAGTTTTTTATAGGTAAGTGAATAAATAAATAGGGAATTTGCTTACTCGGCAGGTAGTTGCCGATACCATGTTTTCCAGAGTATTAATACACAAATGCCTAATACTATGGCTGAAATAATACTTTGCTGAGGCTTTAGCAGTACAATGAAAACAGGTAATGCAGTAATGGCTGTTTGTGCAATAGTGCCTATAAGCACATTGAACATATCCTTTTTGAAGTTTTTATTTCTTTCAAAAGAAGGGTCATCTTTTTTTATGAGTTCATAAACTGGTTGCCAGAAACCCCACGGACGTACATGCTTATAAAAACTTTTCAGAACCGTTAGGTCAGTAGGGGGGGTAAGGAGTGAACCAACCACACAGCCAATAGCAGACAATAACAGAATAAGTGGGAAATAGTAGAGCGGGAGGGTATCAGGAAAAATGTTCGGAAGTATCAAGGCTGAAAGAATGCCGGCAAACATACCCCAGAAAAAGCCACTGGCGTTGAATCTCCACCAGTGCCATTTTAATACATTGGCCGCAATATAACCACCATATAAAGCCCCGACAATCCATTGCAGAATGCTGTTTACATCTTTGGCAAAAATACCCAACACAATACTGATGGCTACTACCACTATACCTGATATATAGTTCATTCGGCTTATTTCTTTATTGGTAGCCTCAGGTTTAACCGATTTCAGGTAAATATCATTTACAATATAGGCTTGTGCTGCATTTAAAGTGCCTGCAAAAGTACCCATGAAAGCCGCCATTAATTCAACAAGAAACAAGCCCAACAAACCTGCCGGAGCAAACTTAAGAATAGCCGCAGGCAGAATTCTCTCAAAATCTAAACCTCCGTTTGCAGTCTGGATATTCAGTTCTTTGTAATAGAGAAGCCCCAAAACTGTAAAACCGATTATCATCAGGTAACGTGTAGGCAGTAATACGATATTGACAAACATATTCATGAGAGCAGCCTCTCTGGGAGATTTGGCCGACAGTATTTTCTGCATATCATAATTAGGAGCGGGGCCAGCTAAACTGGCTAAAATGCCTTTGGCGACCATTAATGAAAAGAACATCCCGAATGGGTCGAACTTGTCGTCTTTGATTTTATTGTTTACCTCTGGCAGAATACCATCCCAGTTAATATTCAGGTTCCATCCAAACGATAAGTCAGACCATCCGTCTGGTACGGGTAGCGAATGGCTTCCTAATTCGTGCATGGCAATTATGGCAATACACACAGAACCTAATGCCATTAATGTATATTGTACCACATCGGCCCAGACGATGCTTGTCATGCCTCCCATAATTGAGTAAAGAACCGCAAAAAATGTAAAAATAATGCCATAGAAATGGGCTACAAATGTGGCGGGTACATGAAACGGCAAGTAGGGTTGCAGGCTACTTAAAGGAACAAAAATTTCAATAAACTTACCTAGCCCTATAAAGCCATAAGCCATAAAGCCCATGCAACTCAAAAGGGCAAAAGCAACTATAATTTTATGTGACCTATTGGCTTCTTTTCCTGTGCCAAAACGTGTAAGCATCCATTCGGCTCCGGTTGACGCATTCGACCGCCTCAGCCAGATTGATAAATAAACAAATGAAAAAACCTGATTGAAAACAGGCCATAGCCACGGTAGCCAGATACTTTTTACACCATAAATAAACATGATGGCTACCATCCAGATTGTGCCTGAAATATCAAACATACCCGAAGCGTTAGAAATACCCAACATCCACCACGGAAGAGAGTTTCCGCCAAGCATATAATCTTTTTTGCTACGTTTGGCACGTTTCCGCATAATAAACCCTATGCAGGAAACAATCAGCAAATAGCCTATAATAACAAGCGCATCTAGCAAGTGTATTTTCATGAAAAGGAGTACAATAGCTGTTCAAAAACTTTATTAGGCCAAACGATTATTTCTTTTGATATAAGTGCTTTTGTTCAGCACCTTTCTCTAGCAAAACCTTACCTGATTGAAGCATTTTCAGGAAGTCCGGTACACTTTTCTGGCCTTCGTAAGGAGCATAATAGTGCCTGTCATAACCGTTTCGCCAGACTAAAAAATAAGACAGGCGGGTATCCTGTACAACGGGTAAAACTATGTTGGTCCACCAGTTGGCTTCTGTAAGCTGTTCAAGCCCCATTTCGGTCACGGCGCAAATCTTATCGTTTTCAATGGCTATTTCTTCAAGCGTGTTAACCATCCTTTGAAAATCTTTTTTGAATTGCTCGTTACTTGCTGGAGCGTTTCTGTGGTAGAGGTCGAAACCTACCAAGTCGACATAATTATTGCCCGGATACCGTTCCAGATAATGCTCTTTAGAGTTAAATCTGTCGGTTGAATAAGCAATTAAAATATTATGTACATCTTTCTTGTTAATGAGATAATCAACAGTAAAATGCCACATTTTTTTGTATTCTTCTGGCGTACAGTGGTCGGCTCCCCACCAGAACCATGAACCTGTGTGTTCGTGATATGGTCTGAAAATAACCGGCACAAGCACTCCATTTTTGGTTTTTAAACTTTTCAGGAAGTTAGCTACTTTATCGAGCCAGCTCTCATATCTTTTCAGATTTTCAGGCGTATAAAAGGTATGCCGGATAGTTGAGTCAACTTTATCCCAGCTCGTTTTTTTTGGGGCAGTAGGGTTATTTAGGTGCCAGCTAATAGTATTCACTCCGCCTCGGTTGTAGGTATCGACAATGTATTGTCTCATTTGGGCAAAAGGAACTTTGTCCAGATTTCGGCTACTATCGAACTCTATTTTACCTAAATCCCAACCTAATACTGCCGGATATTCGCCTGAAACTGTTTTTACATCCGAGCGGTCTTTCTGGCCAACCCATCGGGTGCCGTCTGGGTTCAAACCATACGCCAGCCCATCCTGATGCCCGAACATCACCCCCTGCTTTTGTAGGGCTTTCAGGTTGTTATATAGGTTTCGGGTTTCTTTGGTGGCTTTTTTGTCAATTTGTGCAAAACTAGTAGCAGCTATAAAAATCGCTAGTGTAAAGAGAAAGGGTTTTTTCATAGGAGTGTAGGAGATAAGGGGCAGGCAAAACCCGCCCCATCTTGCAAGTTAACCTAATTTTCAACTAAATAAAGAAGTTAATTAGGCTAATTTAGTATTGTTGTAAAACTTATTTAACCAGAATAACGTCGTCAAAATAGAATACCTCATCCTGTTTGTCGGGGCCTTGAATTCTAAAGCCAAGTTGTTGCAGACTTTTGCCTGCCGACCAGAAGTCGATGTCTGATAGCTTAACTTTAAAATAATTCCAAACTCCGGCTTTTACATTAAGTTTATTCGCATCTACATAATTACCGAATCCGGCTTTGCTGGCATCGGTAGTAATATATAATGAGTAGTCTTCTGACGCTCCTTTTATCCAGACTGACAGATATTTATAATCGGTCGAGTAAGGAACAGTTGGCCACCAGTTAGTGAAGTTAATTAAGTGCCAGTTTCCTTTCTGATAGTTTTTACCAATCGATTTTGCACCACTTTTAAATTGAGTGCTTGAAATGGCTCCGGCGTCTCCCCACGAGCCATCGGCAAAACCTTCGCCATAGCCATCAGTAAATATCTGAAGAGCTTTGTCAAGATTCACAAACTCCTGTGTTGTTTTGAATAAGCCCGTGCCATTTACAATATCAAGTGTAGCACTATTTACTTGTGTGGCTGGCATTTTTATCACTAGTTGTTTTTTGGTTTTGGATACAATAGTTGCAGCATCGTTAGTACCAGTTAATTTAACTGAGGCTACATCGTCAAGATTGTTGCCGTTGATAGTGATTTCGCTTCCTTTGGTAAAGTTATAATTTGAAACGTCTGATACCGACGGGAAAGCCAGCACCTTGAACTGAACACTTACTTTTGCTCCAGCACTATTGGTAAAAGTAATGTTTTGTGTACCTCCGGCAGCATCTTCAGGAACTCGGAAAATAATGGCTTTGTCGGTATTTAAAGTAGGTTGAAATCCCGCAGGAACATTGTTTTTCTCGAATACAATAGAGCGTATATCGCCCAAACCAGTACCTGTGAGTGTAAGTACTGTTCCACCTGCGGCTGAATCAGGCTTGATAGCTTCTGCAACCGGATTCCCCGGCCCAATCTGAGGGCTTCCGTCAGTATCCTTTGTGCAAGAGCTTATAAAGCCTACTGACAGCGCAAAGAACGATAACGTTAGAATATTTTTAAATGGATATTTTTTCATTGATAATGTCGTTAATGATTATTTGTAATAAGGAACGGCTGGTTTGGCTAATTCAGGGTCTTGCACAATTTCTCCGGCAGGAATCGGCACAAACATTCTGTCTTGGGTAAAGGTGGTAATATAGTTAGGGCCACCATCTACCGAACCACGGTTTTGTTTTTCGATAATTGCTTTGGCTTTCGCATATCCCTGACGTTGAATATCATACCAGTAGTCTCCTTCAAAGGCAAATTCTACCCGACGCTCATGTAAAATATCATCGTTTGTAATCGAAGTTTTGGCAGGTAAACCAGCGCGTGCTCTTACAGCATTGAGGGCTTGCAAAGCACTGGCATCGGTTGTAGAGGCAGCACCTGCTAAAGTAGCTTCAGCATAGATAAGCAGAATATCGGCGTAACGTAAAAGCACTACGTTGTTGCCTGAGTTCTGGCCTAAAACGGGTTCTCCACCAAACGTTTTGCCAGGGCCGGCAAAGTATTTGGTAATATTGGCTCTTACAGCATTTTTAGCTCCACCATCTTCAATGGGTTGTAGAGTATCGTATTTATAGCCATTAGCCATAAAAGCATTGTACTTGGGTGCATTAGGGCGTTGTGGTTTCCAGTTAGGATTCGTCCAGCCATGTTCCATAACTGACCATTTGCGGCGTAAGTCACCAAATTCGTACTCTTTCAATAAATCAAGCGAAGGCATATACATTTCCCATGCATCGGCTTCGGCTGTTCTCAAATTGCCTGCACCGCGGTCAGGATTTTTGATATTGCCTGTTCCCCAAGGGTCAACAGCAAATTGATGCTGAATAGAGAAAAGAGACTCCTCGTTATTATTCATGCTGGCTTTGGTGAACATACCGTTATAATCGCTTACAAGACGGTATTTACCAGAGTTGATAACCTCAAGAGATTTAGCTTTCGCGTTTGCGTAGTCTTTATTATATAAATACAATTTAGCCATCATGCCTTTAGCTGAATATTTGGTTACGCGGCCGGGTACATCCGATTCGGGTAAACCTGCTTCTGCTATTTGTAATTCTTCTAAAGCAAAACGAAGCACATCTTTCTGGAAATATCGAGGAATATTAAAGTTGCCCGAAAGCGCGGTTTCGCCCGGGTCGGTAATAATAGGTGCGTCGCCCCATGTACGTGCAATATAGAAATAAACCATTCCTCTGATAAAATGACATTCAGCCAGTGCGGGGTCAAGATAAGAGGCATTACCCCCAGCGGCTTTCTTTTCCTCAAAGGTTTTTATCATTACGTTGGCATAGCCAATAATTTTGTAAAACGCCCCCCAAGCACCAGCTACACGCTCAGAAGCCGACGAAAGCGAAAAATTAAGGTAATCAATATCAGTATAAGAAAACATATTGCCCGCCATTACGTCGCCAATAGCATCTTGCGCTCTGCTTTCATAGTTACGCCACGGTAAGCCACTATATAATGTACTGGTAGCTGCTCGCACTTCTTCTGCACTATTATAATAATTGCCGGTAGTAGTTCCTGATAGAGAAGGTCTGTCAATAAAATCTTTACTACACGACGCCGATATTATCATTGGGATAACAAGGGCAGATATTTTTAATATTTTCATTGTAAAATCTGATTGTTGAAACAGGTATGTAGCTGTTTCGATGTTAGTCAATGCTTTTTTGATTAAAATTCAAGATTGGCACCTACTGTAAAAGTACGTGGATTCGGATAGTGGCCTGTATCAACATTCATTAACTTGATGCTGTTGTTAAATGCACCAATTTCAGGGTCATATCCAGAGTACTTGGTAAATGTTTTAAGGTTTTGAATTGAACCATAAATTCTGAAATTAGAACCCTTGATTTTACTCAAGATGTTTCTTGGAATACGGTAACCCAACGTAATATTCTGGATTCTCAGGTATGAAGCATCTTCCACGTATCTGTCCGACATCGCAATGTTATTCTTGTTGGTAGTAGTGAATCTTGGCAAGCTACCATTAGGGTTCTGGTCGGTGTAGCGGTCCATAACTGTACGCATCTGATTAGACCACGGGCTATTCATGCCCTCTAGCTGCCAGCGTAAGAAGTTAAAGGCTTTACCACCTTGGCTACCCTGAATAAACAAAGAGAAATCAAATCCTTTGTAATTCACTGTATTTGTTACGCCGTAAGTAAAGTCAGGAAGCGGGCTTCCGATGAAGGTCATATCACTAGCATCAATTTTACCATCGCCGTTAATATCCTTAAAGCGGATGTCGCCCAGATACGTCTGTGTTGGGTCAATAATATAACCAAACTGAGGCAAGCTATTGTCGAGGTCTGCCTGTGTGCGGAATATCCCATCTGTTACTAATCCCCAGAACGAGCCAACAGGTTTACCCGGTGTAGTATGCGTAACTAAATAATTGTTATAATAAACTTTTCCATCAAGGGCCGAGGCAGCACTGGCAGCTTTATCATAAGTATTTTTGAAGCGAGTAAATACTACGTTAGTTTTCCAAGTTAATTCATTGGTTTTGATGTTGGTTGAAGTAATACCAATGTCAATTCCGGTGTTTGTCATTTGTCCGGCGTTTCCGAGTGGTGCTTTCAGGTCATCCCATTGGTCACCTACACCAATCAGGTTAGGGCCAGTCAGGAAGATAATCATATCAGAAGTTACTTTTTTATAAACGTCTATTGTAGCATCTATTCGGCCATTAAACAAGCCTAAGTCAATTCCGGCGTTGGTTGTTTTAACCGATTCCCATTTAAGATTTGGGTTCGGAATCCCGTTAATCATGTTAGAGGTTCCAAAACCAACAGGGCCAGAGAAGAACTGTACGGCACCTACATAAGCAGGGTTAGGCGCACCCCCCGGGAAGTTCTGGTTACCCACGGCCCCATAACCGAATCTGACTTTCAGATAAGTACTGCTGAATTTCTCTTTCATGAATTTTTCATTAGAGACTGTCCAGCCCACCGAAACACCGGGGAAGTACCCCCATCTGTTATTTGGTCCGAAGTTTGATGACCCATCGGCTCTGAAACTTGCCGATAATGAGTATTTGTCATCATAAGTATAATTAGCTCTGGCAAAGTAAGATTCCATGGCCCATTGCCCTTTACCACCACTAAGCCCCCATGTTGTCTGGTCGGCACTACCAGTATTTAAGTCAAAGATATTAGCCTGAAGGTCAACTTTTGTTCCAGAAATAGCCTGCCAGTATGAAGATTGCGCCTGATGCCCCAAAGTTGCCTGAATGCCATGTTTGTTAATCCATTTGTTATAGTTCAGGTAATTGGTAATAGAGTAATAGTAGCTATCAGAACGTGAGTCGATTAATTTACTTCTGAAGCTGTCTCCACCCACGTTACCAGTTTTCTGGAAAGCTATGTTATTATCCTGACCTAACGAATATGAGATTTCGTTTCTCAATGATAAGTCTTTGTATAACTGGAATTCGGCGTATAAACTACCAAAAATATTATTGGTGGTTTTAGTATTTCCTCTGAATTGGCTGTTGCCCACAAGGTTGGCATTGCTGTAACGCACACCACCGATAGTTTGGCCACCACCCCAACTGCCATCAAGATTTTTTACGGGTGTAAGCGGGCTTGTTACG
Source organism: Emticicia sp. 17c (assembly GCF_037153985.1). NCBI lineage: Bacteria > Pseudomonadati > Bacteroidota > Cytophagia > Cytophagales > Leadbetterellaceae > Emticicia > Emticicia sp. 17c. The sequence continues at coordinate 793,819 of NZ_JBBAYI010000001.1, read as the reverse complement.
GCTCCCCACCAGATAGTACTTTCAGCGGCATCGGCCAAACTGACATTCTGGATGCTTCTTGAGACGTTGGCACTAATACCTACTTTTGCCCAGCTTTTTAATTGGTTGTCAAGGCTAAAACGTGAAGAGAAACGTTTAAAATCAGAGCCTAACAATATACCTGTGTTGTCGTAATAGTTTAAAGAAAGATAATAAGTAGTTTTTTCTTTACCACCCGAAAAACTTAGCTGATGATTCTGTACATTTCCGTGTCTGAACATAGCTTCCTGCCAGTCGGTGCCATTACCTAATACTGACAGGTCTTTAAACTCGTCAGAAACCGGATTGCCAATAATAGGAAGAACCTCATTCTGATATTTTGCAAACTCACGCAGGTTCATCAGGTCGAGTTTTTTAGCTACCTCCGAAACCCCATAATACATTTCATAATTAATTTTTCCTTCGCCTTGTTTTCCTTTTTTTGTTGTGATTAAGATTACCCCGTTGGCTGCCTGAGAACCATAAATGGCTTGAGCCGAGGCATCTTTTAATACATCAATCGATTCAATATCATTGGGGTTCAGCATCGCCATTACACTATTTCCGGTTTGTCCATTCGACCCACCCAATCCATCGTATCCACGGTTATCAGAGGTATTACCGCTTACAAACGGTACGCCGTCAATTACAAAAAGAGGGTCATTACTATTAATAGATGTTACCCCGCGTACTTTTACCGACACACCACCACCCGGTTGCCCACCATTGCTGGTTACAGTTACACCGGCTGCTTTTCCTTGTAGCATCTGGTCAATGCCGGCTACGGGCATATCTTTCAGGTCTTTTGCCTTTATTGAAGTAATTGATGAGCTGATGTCAGCACGCTTGGAAGTACCATAACCTACTACAACCACTTCTTCGAGTGTCTGGTCTTCAAGTGTCATTTTAACATCAATTTTCGATTGATTACCAATAGGTATCTCTTTGGTAAGCATACCTACAAATGAAAAAATCAAAGCCTGCGCTGTGTTCGGAACTGAAATTGAGTAAGAGCCATCAGCATTCGTTGCAGTGCCTTGATTTACGCCTTTTGCTACAACCGAGACACCGGGCAAGGCTTCGCCCTTGTCGTCTGTTACTTTACCTGTAATGGTACGCTGTTGGGCCATGAGTGAAAAGCCCATTAACGCAAAAAATCCAAACAGAAGTGACTTAATAAAGTTTTGCTTCATAAAAATTTAAGGATAGTTAAAAGAGAAAATTTGTACAAAGTTGATAAAAATTTGGATATATAGCATAGTACTATTTTAACTATTTATGACATAAAAAGGATAATTGTCTAATTGACAGGTATTTTGTTTTTGTGAATGTAGTTATAATAAATATTTATGTAGTTAAAAAAACTTTTTGATTTTGTAATTATTAATTAAAAAAATTTAAAAATACTAATAATCGAAACTATAATACTATTCTAACTTGTATAGACATCTAGATACAAATGCCTCATGTTTCAGTGTAGCGATAAAAAGCTAATTGTTGAGTTACAATTCTCTGAATTTCAAAGTTTTATAGATGTGATTTTGACTTTTGTCGATGGATTATCGGGTTCATACAAAACACAGGAAATAGAGACACAGCCCGAATTTTGAAACAGGTAAGTTTATAAGTTGCCTGAACCCTGAAAAAAATGCTGTACAGATATATTTGACAAGTATTCAGCCATTTTGTCAGTAAAAATGGGCTGGCAAACTTCTTGAGATACACTTGCTTATTTTAAAAAAAGGAGAAAAAATGTTATCGTTTTTGTCGTCTTCATCGCTTGAAGACAATTCAATTCATGCGTCGTCTGATGACAATGAATTACTTGATGCTTACTCTCAAACAATTACCCAAGTAGTTGAAAAAGCCAGTAATTCGGTTGTTCAGATTAAAGTAATTAAAAAGCCTGTGCAGAATCCTAATCCACGGTTGCGGCAGCCACAAGAGGCCGGAGGGTCGGGGTTTATTATTTCGAGCGATGGTTTTATTATAACTAATAACCACGTTGTAAGTAATGCCGAAAGGGTAGAGGTGGGCCTTATGGATGGCAGAATACTAGAGGCAACAGTTATTGGTAACGACCCTTACACCGATATTGCTGTTCTGAAAATCTATACCGATACCCTGAAACCTTTACGATTTAGCGACTCAGATAAACTGAAAGTCGGTCAGATAGCCATTGCTATCGGAAATCCACTTGGGTTTCAGTATACCGTTACGGCTGGTGTTGTAAGTGCTTTAGGGCGTACACTCAGAAGTGAAACCGGCAGAATGATTGATGATGTAATACAGACCGATGCCTCTTTGAACCCGGGCAATTCGGGTGGGCCATTAGTAAACTCAAAAGGAGAGATTATTGGAGTTAATACTGCCGTAATTGCGGCAGCACAAGGCATTTGTTTTGCAGTATCGGCTAATCTGACAAAGTATGTTGCTGGTAAACTGATTCTGGAAGGGAAAGTGAAACGGGCCCAATTAGGTATTGCAGGGCAAGTAGTAAACCTTTCGGAGCGCATGGTTGGGTATAATAAGTTATCTACTCGTACAGGGGTTTATATCAGTGAAGTAATAGCCGATGCAAACGCACGTAATGATGAATTAAAGAGGGGTGATATTATTGTAGGGCTCAACAATAAAGCTGTTGCATCAATTGAGGATTTGCATAAAATGCTTAATGATGAACTCATTAACCAACTTGTAGTTGTACAGTTACTGAGAGGAGGAATAAAAAAAGAAGTAAGTGTATTAGCCGGAGAGTTGAAATAAATATTGCTTTATTCAGCGTTTGTATGAAAACAAGAATACTTCAATACAAACGCTGAATTTTTAAACATTCGGCAGGTTACAAGGGTTTATCTCATAAAAACCTCAACATGCACCATTTGCATTATACCCAGAAACTGCCAATTAATTTGCAACAGGCATGGGAGTTTTTATCAACTCCGGCCAACCTTAAAACCATTACACCTTCATATATGGGTTTTGAGATGACCTCCAAATATCATGGTACTTATATGTATGCAGGCCAGATTATCACCTACATTGTTAAACCTATGTTTGGTATTCCTCTGAACTGGTGTACAGAAATTACCCATGTGCACGAACCAGCCTACTTTGTTGATGAACAACGCTTTGGCCCTTACGCTTTCTGGCATCACCAGCATAAATTAAAAGAAATTGACAGAGGTGTCGAAATGGAAGATATTGTTCATTATAAACTTCCTTTAGGGTTTTTGGGTAATATAGCTAACAGTTTATTTGTTAAAAACCAGTTAACCGAAATTTTCGAATTCAGGCAAAAGAAACTCGTTGAACTCTTTGGCGAGTATAAGTAATATACTCGCTTATTGAATCCGATAACCTGTTCTGATATTGCCATTGAAGTTCAGAGTCAGCTTGTTGAAGTTTCCTGTGCTATCTTTTTCAAAGGAAATTTCAACTTGCTCTTGTTCTATATCAAAAAAAGCTGATTCGGCAAAAGGCATTAGTACCGACCGAGGCCCGTGGAAAGGATATGCCACCAACTGATTATTTTCGATCTTAAATTGTATTATTAGCTTTTGTTGGGCTACTTCATAAGAGCCTACATAGCGTTCAAGTGTACTTTTATCTAGTGTAATGGCCTTTTTAGCAGTAGGAATTTTGTAGGGTTGGTTATACAGAATGGCTAGTAAACCATTGCTAATCATGCTTAAACCTGGTATTTCTGTGTTATTTAATAAAACAATGCAGATGTCGTCTTCTATGATACGAACAAAATTGCTTCGGTATCCCGGTAAACCGCCGCTATGCGAAACAATTTTTTTATGGTAGAGCGAGTCTATAATCCAGCCATAACCATAGTTATGTTTGAAAGGCGTATAGGCTTTATCTGCAAGGGTTTTGCTAATGAGCCGATGTTGTTGTAGTGCCTGATGCCATTTGTACAAATCTTTTGCAGACGAGTAAATAGCTCCGGCTGCATAAACAACAGATGAATCTTCTAGAGGAGCTAGCTTGTTATAGTCTTTCCCTGCATCAGAATAGTAGCCCATAGCCTTCTTTTCAATGGCTTGTCCTACAAAGTCAAAGCCGCTATTGTTCATTTTGTAAGGTTCAAAAATATATTTTCTAACGGCCGAATAATAGGGCATCTTTGTTACCTTTTCAATAATGTAGCCTAAAAGACAATAACCCGAATTACTGTAATTCCACCCTTTGCCCGGCGGGAAATCGAGTGGTTTGTTTTTAAAGATAGCTACTATTTTTTGTTCACTTGCTGGTTTACCGGCTTCATTAAGCATAAATTCCAGCTCATTGGTATAGTTGTATATACCTGACGTATGCGTTAACAGATGTTCAATACTGATACTATCGCCTGAGGGAAAGTCAGGGTAATATTTACTTAACTTATCATCAATAGATAATAAACGCTGCTCAGCTAATTTCAAAATTAATGTAGCTGTAAATGTTTTTGTAATTGAAGCAATAGGGTAGAGTGTAACAGCAGAATTACTTAATAGTTTTTCGATGTTCTGATAACCATAGCCTTTTTCTAACAATATTTTCCCTTTTCTGGCTACCAGAACAGTGCCATTAAATTCTCGGTTCTGTGCATAAGCATTCATTAATTCGTCTAATTTTTGCGAAATATTTTGTGCAGCTATTTCTGCGAATATCCCAGCCCAAAGGCAAAGCGTTATCATAATTCTTTTCATAAGAATTGAAATTTAAGAAATAAGAAGATGTTTGTAAGTGTTAAATTTTTGAATGAAGCATAACGAATTTTTCTATTTTGTTGCTGTAAGCGGCTCCTATGGGCAGTTCTTTCGATTGAATCCAGATACTTTTTTTATCAATTTTGCCTATTTTACTCTTCGCAACTATAAATGACCTATGTATGCGAATAAAAGCTGTACTGGGTAAAAGAGCTTCTGTTTCATTCATGGTTAGCCGTGAGACAATAGTCTGGCTTCCTAATACAAATTTGATATAGTTGCCAGTGCTTTCGGCATAAAGTAAATCATCGAGCGCGACTTTTATTTGTTCATAGCCACTTTTAATAAAAATAGAAGGTAATACCAACTGCGTATGATGCTGGTTGTTTTTCAGTTCAAATTGCTCATGTGCTTTATTACAAGCTTGCAGAAAACGGGCAAAAGAAAAAGGTTTTAGTAAATAATCAATGGCATTAAGCTCAAAACTCTGAACGGCGTGTTCGCTGTAAGCGGTTGTAAAAATAATGATAGGAGCTTTGGGTAAGGTTTTAACAAAGTCAATACCTGAGATTCCCGGCATTTTAATATCCAGAAAAATTACATCTACCTGATTGCTCTGCATAAAAGTTAACGCCTCAAGTGCATTAGTAAAATAAGCCTTAACATCAACAAAACTTATTTGCCCCGCTAGGCTTTTTATTATTTCTAAGGCAATGGGTTCGTCATCTATGGCAATTGCTTGTAACATATCCGGTTATATTAGTCGGTAAGTTTAATAAATAAATCTACTTTAAACTCTGTTCCGTCGGTTCCGTAAGTTAGTTGATACTTATGCTCATAAAACAAATGTAGCCGTTCTTTGACGTTTTCCAGTCCTATTCCAGAATGTTCTTTTTCGGGGTCATTATTCTGGGCGGTATGTATGCTATTTTTAACTTCGAGCCTGAGGGTATTTTTATTACATCTAAGTCTGATTTTTATCCAAGATGGTTCGTTGATATGAATACCATGTTTAAACGCATTTTCAACAAACGGAATCAGTAACATAGGGGCAATGGTGTGCGTACAATGTTGCTCGTTTATATCTTCTTCAATGCTTAGTCTGGAAGAGGGCTGTATACGTAGTTTCTGCAAGCTAAGGTAGTTTTTCAGATAGTTAATTTCTTGGCTCATCGGAATAAAATCCTGATGATTATCATGAAGCATAAAGCGCATCATTTCTCCTAGCTTCTGAATACCCTCTGCTGTTCTTTGAGAGCCATCCATTAAAGCCATTCCATATAGTGAATTTAGGGTATTAAACAAAAAATGCGGATTAATCTGTGACTTTAATAGCTGTAAGTCTGCCTTCGATTTGACCAATGCTTTTTCGGTTCCTCTGAGTTGTAGTAGTTTGTCTTTTCTTTGCTCAAATAATAGCCATGTAATAGGGGTTACTATAAAAAATTGTACGCCCCAAGTACTAAGCCACAACAGCAAAAGGAATGTATGATGAGAGAGCCAGTAAAAGAAAAAACTATAAAACAAAGTAGTGAGGATAACTAAGGCAGAAACCCGAATACTGAGCCATGGTTTGGTGTCAGAAGAAGGGAATATCCAATAGGTATTGGTCAGGTATACCAGAACGGTAGGTGTCAGAAGCAGCACATAAAGTTGATAAAAGAAATCATCTTCGATTAATTCAAAAGTACCAGCAAAGAACGGAACAGTCAGGTAAATGACAAAAATGAGGGCAATCTGATTAGTTATTAGGCTTAGATAATTGCTAAGCGTAGATTTTTGAATACGTTTGATAAGTAATTCTCTGGCGCAGGCATAAACCAGATATAACCCAACCATAAAAAAAGCACGCTTAAAACCGAAAAACAAGTCGGTTAATGGGGTTTCATTATAACCCAATAAGGCCATAACTTTATAACCCCCGTAGCTGAAAAAAGCGGGCTGTGCGAAATAACTGGCTGCATTGATACCCAAAGCTAATAAGAATGTTAGCAGAATCAAGAGAACAATAATCCAGAAATACTGGATACCTGTTTTCTGGCGTGTAACAAGTAGCTGCGGAATTTTTAGCAAATGGACAGCCAGATACAGTAAATAAATAAGTAGCACAGCACCTATTTTCGGGCTGAGTACATTTGTGAAATAATTAAAGGAAAGATTATGCTCCTTAAAAGGCTGGGTAAACTTCTGGCTAATGTCAGAAGTACTTAAATAGTAATACTCCCAGAGGTAACTGGCAATTGTAATGCCTGTTAGTAGGCTGATTAATGTCCATTCGTAATTTCGTAATCTGATTGTCATAATTTTGTTTTTTTATGACAACATTAGGGAATATATGGTTTATTTTCCTGAAAATGTGATAAACCCTTAAAAGCTGGGACAGAAAGATGAATTTTGAAACATAAGGGCTTCCTGTTAAGTCAGAAGCCCTTATTATTGAATAAGAAGAATTACTTTTTGAGGTATTTATTGAACCACTTTATGTAACGTTCAAAACGGTCTTTCTGAAAACTCGGATTGCTGATGCCGTGGAACTGGCCGGGATAAATGATTAATTCTGTCGGAATACCCAATGATTTAAAAGCCTGATACATTTGTTCACTTCCTACTGACGGCACGTTGAAGTCGCTCTCACCGACCATAAATTGTGTTGGTGTTTTAATGCGGTCGGCTTTCAGAAACGGATACGACAACGCCACATACTTATCAAAGTTTTTCCATGGCGACCCTAACTCGTTTTCATATTGCAGAATATACTGGTCAACACCGTATAAAGAAGAAATCATGGCTACACCAGCACCACTCGAAGCGGCTTTAAAACGGGTATCGCTTGCAATGGTATAGTCTGTCAGGATTCCACCGTAACTCCAACCACCAATACCTAGTTTATCAGGGTCAGCTATCCCATTTTGTACTACATAATCGGCTGCTCCTAAAATATCCATTACTTCCTTATTGCCCCAATCAGCCCAGATAGCCTTGCAAAAGTCAAGGCCGCGACCGCTTGAGCCTCTGTAATTAACTGCTACTACTGCATAACCGGCAGAAGCCAACATCTGGCGGGTTAGGTCAAAGCTGAATTCGTCCTGAGCCACGGGGCCGCCGTGTATCATAAATATAGTAGGAAGTTTTTCATTTTTGCTTGCACCGGCAGGGCGATAGAGAATGTTAGATACCGTTGTGCCATCTTTACTTTTTGAACTGAAACCTTCAACTGTTGCTAAAGATAATGGTGTAAGAAAATCATCATGATGCTTGGTTAAACGTCTGAGGCTCGTGTTTTCCAACGCATAAATTTCAGAAGGTGTCTGAGGGTCGCTCATGGTCGTTAAAAAACTCCCCGAAGGATGTCTCTCCAGTGTGCCAAAGCTTCTGTTTCCAGCCATGATTTTTGTCATTTTGCCGTCGGTTGCATTAAATTGAGCAACATATTTTGTTCGGTCATCGGCAATTAATGCAAAAATGCTCAGCCCATCTTTAGCCCAACGAGGGGTTGTTACGGGCCTATCTAATGTTTTTGACAATAATTTGGGCTCGCCTCCTTCTTTTGAAACAACACATAGCACAGACTGGTCGTACATAATATAGTTTTCATTAGACGTGCTTCTTAAATAAGTAAGCTGTTTTCCGTCGGGACTCCAGTCCATGCCAAAATCTCTACCAGCCCAAGTGGTTAATTGTTTCATTTTGGCATTGGGTTTTGCATCAATCAGCCATATATCTGAATTTGAATTTCTGTCGGGGTCTTCGGTACGATTGCTGATAAAGGCAATTGTAGAGCCATCGGGCGACCATTTAGGCGAGGTTTCGTCGTAATCGCCACGGGTAAGCGTATCAAGTTTTTTGGTAGCTATATCATACAAATATAAATGAACAGGGCTTTTGGTTAAATAGCCTTCAACATCTTGCTTGAACTGGAATCTGTCAAGTACAATTGGTTTAGGAGCTTTATTTTTAGAAGTGTCGGAAGGGGTTTTAATGACCAAAGCAATTTTTTTACTGTCAGGTGACCACGCGTAGTCCATGAGGCTGCCTTTTTTCAGGTCAGTAAGTTGTTTGGCTTCGCCGCCCCGCCTGTCCATTAGCCAAATCTGGCTGCTAGTTAGCCCATTCCTTGAGGAAACAAATGATAAAAATTTTCCATCGGGGCTCCATCTGGCTTGAGATTCGCCATCTGGGCTATTGGTCAGTTGAATTGATTCTTTGCCATCCCATGAAATCATCCAGATGTCGGCGTTGCGTTTGTTTTTGACAGAGTCAACAGAAGAAAGCGTATAAGATACCCAATTGCCTTCAGGAGAAATCTGTGGGTCGCTTAAGCTCTGTAAACGATAAACATCTGAGGGTTTAAGCCCTCTTTTTGAAGTAGACTGTGCATGGCTAAAAGTAAATGAACACACATAAAAAGCCAGAAAAGGCAAGATTTTTTTCATGTAATAAGGTGATGTTTAGGAAGTTGTAAAGTATAATCTGAAAACCAAATTTAGATGACAATCGTTAAATTTGAAAGAACTTGTCAGGCTTATTTTAGTATTATTTGCCCAGAAAACGTTTTTTAAAACTTAAAGGGTTTTCGCCCGTAACTTTCTTGAATGTGCGGTTGAAATAGGATAAACTCTCGAAACCGCACTCAAAGCAGGTTTCAGTTACATTTTTATCAATTAATAGTAATTTTTGTGCCTGATTGATTCGATAATGGTTCAGAAATTCAACAAAGGTTAGTCGGGTAATTTTCTTGAAATACCGGCAAAAAGCTGATTTACTAAGGTTAGCAAGGCTGGCTATATCTTCAACTTCAATTTTTTGCTGATAATGCGTATCAATAAAATTATAAATACGTTTAAGTCGTTCCTGTTCTTTTTTATTATGTTGGTTTTCAACTGGTTTAGTATGTAAGAGTTCTGCCTCTGAGCTTTTGGCTAATACCTGAAAAATACTCAGGATTTCGAGGAATTGCTCAAAATGTCCTAGATTCTTGATATTTAAAAGGCGATTTTTAAGCAATTGCTTGGTGTTTTCACCAAAAGCAATACCATATCTTGATTTTTCAAAAAGCTCATAAACGGCTGCCAGTTCAGGTATATTGGCAAAAGCATTGCCTAAAAAATCCTGCCTGATTTGTATCACCACTTTTTCACATTCGGTTTTTACGCCATAATCAAAATTCAGATGAGGGATGTACGAGCCAATAAACACGAGGTCGCTGTCTTCAAACCTTGAAAGGTGTTCGCCAACATGCCGTGTACCATTAGCCCCTTGTATATAAACCAGTTCAAATTCAGGATGAAAGTGCCAATAAAATACGTCATTCAACCGAGGGTTAATAATTAGCCGAAACGAACTGTCAGAGTCTGGCGTAAATTCTTCAAAGTGTAATTTCATTTTTATAAATCAGTGCCGCAGACAATTACTTGATTTTGTCTGTTATTTTCAATATCATGGTAAATATAAAGATATAATGTCAATATTGTTCAAAAATAGGTAATTATTGGAGTAGAAAAGCATACGGCCAGTCTTGTAATTTTGTATCATTATTTTAATTCAAAATATAATTAAATATGGAACTCAAGCAACAAACCATGAACCCTACTATGGCTCCTACCATGGCAGTAGCACCAGCGCAAAACGATGCACATAAAGATATTCCCGGAAACCCGTCAACCGCAACCAGTAGTACAATTAAACTTAACGACCGCTCCAATAGTAAACCTTTGCGTGTTTTGAGTGAAGAAGACTGGAATTTCTGGATTACGAACGGATACATAATTATCAAGAATGCGGTTCCAAGAGAACAGGCATTGGCAACTGCCAAGTTTATATGGGAGTTTGAAGAAAAAGAAGCCGATAAGCCCGAAACATGGTATACAGCTCCGCGTGCCGATATGCAGATGAAAGAACTAATAGGAAGCGGAATGGTGGAAGTGTACAATAACCAGCATTTATGGAACAACCGCCAGATGCAGAGAGTATACGATGCTTTTGTTGATATATGGGGAACTGAAAAACTCTGGGTTACCATTGATAGAGCTAATCTGAATTTCCCGCTACGGCCCCAAGACGAATTTAAAGGCTTTATCCACTGGGATTACGACCCCGAAACTAAGCCCCAAAATGTGCAGGGTGTATTGGCTTTAGCCGACCAGACCGACGAAAACATGGGTGGGTTTCAGTGTATACCTGAGTTGTTTCGTACTTATGATACTTGGAAACTGACTCAACCTGCCGATAGAAACCGTTTCAGACCTGATGTTACAGGTTTTGAAGACAAAATTGTAAAAGTAAAACTAGAAGCCGGCGACTTACTGATTTTTAATAGTAGCCAGCCTCATGGAATCAGGCCTAATCGCTCGGCAGATAAAGTACGGATAGCGCAATATATCTCCATGATGCCAGCCGAAGAAGAAAACGAGGCATTGCGCCAATGGCGAATTAATTCATGGAAAAACCGCATTGCACCCGAAGGGTACGCGTTTCCGGGTGACCCAAGAAAATGGGAACAAACAAAATATGATGTTGCAATGTTAAATGAATTAGGCGAAAAACTTTTAGGATTGAAAAATTGGTAAATATGCAAAATCAACAACTAATGACAAGTCTCAATAATGGCGTACAAATGCCATTGTTGGGACTTGGCGTATATGATATGTATAAAAAAGAAGCCGAACAGGCGGTTTCTTGGGCCTTAGAAATTGGTTACAGACTAATTGATACAGCAAGTATGTACCGGAACGAAACCGAAATAGGTAATGCTGTCAGGCAAAGTAGTATTGCCAGAGAAGACTTGTTTATTACGACAAAGGTCAATAACGATGATCAGGGCTATGAAAAAACACTAAAGGCTTTTGATGTAAGCCTACAAAAAATGGGACTCGATTATGTTGACCTTTACCTGATACACTGGCCTATTAAATTTACCCGAAAATTCACATGGAAAGCACTTGAAAGGCTTTATCATGAAGGTAGGGTAAAGGCTATTGGTGTAGCTAATTACCTGATACCTTTTCTGGATGAGCTACGGTTGGAGGCAACTGAAATTCCTGCTGTAAATCAGGTAGAGTTTAGCCCATATCTGTATCTGGAAGATTTATTAAAATATTGCCAAGAAAGAAGAATACAGCTACAAGCCTATTCTCCTTTGGTAAGGGGGCAACGAATGTCGGACCCCAAGCTGTTGAGCGTAGCCGAAAAATACCAGAAAACCCCTGCACAAATTATCTTGCGCTGGGCTTTGCAATTAGGCGTGTCAACTATTCCCAAATCATCCAGTTTTGACAGACTGAAAGAGAATTTCAGTGTATTTGATTTTGAAATCAGTGCTGAAGATATGGCATATATGAATAGTTTTAACGAGAATTTCAGAATAGTTGACGACCCCATGGAGCTACTATAATTTATTACAAGCCCAACAGTATTACAATATAAAGTATAAAGCCTTTAATTAAATGACTTTAAAATGCTAGTGTATTGTTTGGCTAGGCAAATCTGAAGCAAAGAGTAAAGATTAAAATTTATTCACTGTGTGTATAAATTACAGTCAAAAAGATAATTTTGCGTACTGTTTAACGCTAAAATTACCTATTACATACATGAGTAATATTTATCATGAAATAACACCGCTGACACCCAATGATTGTTTCATGGTTTTTGACAGACATAAAAGCGATTTTGATTTTCCGATTCATTTTCATGAAGAATTTGAATTAAATTTTATCGAAAATGCTAAAGGTGCCAAGCGTATTGTTGGTGATAATATCGAAATAATTGATGAACTGGAACTCGTATTAGTTGGCTCAAATATTCCTCATAGCTGGATGGGCTACGAATCTGATAAAAAAGATATTCATGAAATTACCATTCAGTTTCATAAAGATTTATTTGATGAGCGTTTCTTGCAACGAAACCAACTGAGCTACATCCGTTCATTGCTCGAACGCTCTGCAAGAGCTATTTCATTTTCAACAGAAACAATTCTGGAAATCCGTCCGCGCCTTGTGTCTCTGAGTCAGAAAAGTGGCTTTGATTCAGTAATTGAGCTAATTTCTATTTTACACACCTTATCTCTGGCAACGAATACACGCTTGCTTACAAGTAGTACTTTTGTTAATGAAAATGTGAATTTCAATAGCCGTAGAATTGAAAAAGCATTTGATTATATGCGAAGCAACTATGATAAGGATATTTCGTTGGCTGATATTTCGAAGATTGTGAACATGGCCGAAGTGAGTTTCAGCCGTTTCATAAAAAAACGTACAGGCAAAACTTTTATTGATAGCCTTAACGACATAAGGCTGGGTCATGCTTCGCGGTTTTTAATTGATACTACATACACCATTGCCGAGGTGTCTTTTAAATGCGGATTCAATAATCTTTCATACTTTAATCGTATTTTCAGGAAGAAATATGCCTGTACACCCAAAGAGTTCAGAGAAAATTATGCTGGCACCAAAACTTACGTATAGCTTCTCTGTGACGATTTCCGAATAATTAATTCTCCCTTTATTACTTTGGTATGAGGTACAAAAGATCCCTGATTAATAATATTTTCGATCAACATACTGGCTGCATTTTCACCAATTATAAAAGGAAACTGATGAAAAACCGTTAAAGAAGGCTCAATTAACGAAGCTATCAGTTCGTCACCAAAAGCTACAATACCCATTTCGTTCGGTATCTGTATATTCCTGTTTTTCAACTCCATTATCATTTCTATACCATTGCCGTAATGAATGGTAAAAATGCTATCAGGTTTTTCTGGCAAATTAAGCCAGTAGTCTAATGCTTTCACTGAGTCTTCCTGACTGAAATTGCTATAATATATGAACTGTTCGTTCATAGGAAGGTCATATTTTTCAAGTGCGGCCTTGTAACCATCTAATCTAGTTTGGCTAATAAGCAGGTCTTGTGGGCCAGCCAGTACAGCAATTTTTCGGTATCCTTGTAAAATTAGGTGTTCTACCAAAGTAAAACTACCAGCAAAATCTTCCTGAATTACTTTGGCTGTATCAACTTCATTGCATACCCTGTCGAAGTGTACAATAGGCAAGCCTTTTTTCAATTGTAATTTTACATGTTCAAAAGAAAACGTCTCTTTCGAGTGGCTAATCAATAGGCCGTCAACACGGCTTGTTACAAGTGCCTGCACATTGAGTGTTTCGGTATGGTGCGATTCGTTCGATTGGCAAATCATGACACGATACCCCGCCTCAGTAGCTACCTTCTGAATACCTGCTACTACACCAGCAAAAAAAGGACGCTGAATATCGGGAATAATAACACCAATTGTATGGGTTTCGCCTCTGTTAAGGCTTTGGGCAAGAAAATTAGGCCGATAGTCTAGTTCATTGGCAATTCTTAAAATCTCAGTACGTGTATTATCATTAATTTCGGTGCTATTATTCAAAGCCCTGGAAACCGTAGACGGCGACACACCAATTGCTCTGGCAATATCAACAATAGTAGTTTGATGGGGTTTCTTGGACGAGGGATGGTTTTCAGGTGTAATGGTAAAATAGAGATTACAATCTTTACAATATAAACGCTGTTTTCCACGGACAAACCCCGCCCGAACAATATTTTCAACACCACCACATTTTACACAAGGAGTCATTAAAATTAGATTTTTTTAATATTAAACATTTGCCACAAGCTGAGTATTTATGGTTGCAAGATTCTGGCAGGCTCTTGGCAATTTGAAATGGGTAATTAAAGATAGTAATTTTTGCTTATCTATCGAAAACGTTTTCGGAAACGCAACCGATAGGTATATGAGGTTATTATGTTAAAAATAGCCATTCAATTCTTTTTTTTATACAAAAAATACCATAATATTCTCTCATAATTATCAATATGCCCGTTTCTATGAGTAGCTCTTAAGGCAATGCAAAAGGTAGGAATTTTGTATTTTTCATAGGATTACTCATGGCAGGTTTTAAATAAGTGATTTATTAACTTTCATACATTTGTTTTTAACAGGATGTCGGGTGGTGAATTTCATCACCCTCATTTTTAACCATTAGCGATACAACAGACCCCCTGAATTTTCTATGAAACTCTCCCGACAACTTATTACGTGGTTATTAATTTTAATAGTCAATGAAGTATGGGCTGAGATACGCTTACCTCGCCTGATAAGCAACGGAATGGTGCTACAACAGAAAGCCTCAGTAAAAGTGTGGGGCTGGGCAAATAAAAACGAAGCTGTTACTATACAATTCAATCATAAAACTTATAAAACCATTGCTAATCAGGAAGGCAAATGGCTTGTAACGATTAATACTCCTAAAGCAGGTGGCCCTTATGAAATGGCTATTACAGGCGAAAACCAGCTTAAAATAAAGGATATTCTTATCGGAGAAGTATGGGTGTGTTCAGGGCAGTCGAACATGGTTTTACCTATGGAGCGTGTCAAAGAAAAATATGCCGATATTATCGCCAGCACAAATAATCCTCAGATAAGACATTTTTTTATTCCTACCCGTTTTAATTTCAATACACCATTAGAAGATTTCTCAACAGGTAAGTGGGAAGCTGCCACTCCCGAAAATATACTTCGCTTTACAGCAACAGGCTATTTCTTTGCCAAAGACCTTTACGAAAAATACCATGTACCCATAGGACTTATAAATGCCAGTGTGGGAGGCTCACCCGTAGAAGCATGGATAAGCGAAGAAACCCTCCGGCAATTTCCTGAACATCTGGCCGTAGCTACACAAATGAAAGATAGCAGCTATATTCATGAAATCAGAAAAAGAGAAGCAGCCATTAATAATGAATGGTATGCCAGACTCCGCCGGAACGATAAGGGTATGAACGGAGCAAAAAAATGGTACGAAAATGAGTATGATGCTTCTGATTGGGCAACCATGATGTTACCCGATTTCTGGGAAAATCAAGGTTTAAAAAATACTAATGGAGTAGTTTGGTTCAGAAAGGAAATAAATGTACCTGCATCGATGACAGGAAAAGCAGCTAAATTTTTTCTTGGACGAATTGTAGATAGCGATTCTGCCTATGTAAATGGTCAGTTCGTAGGCACTATTGGGTACCAGTATCCGCCAAGACGATATGAAATACCTAAAGATGTTTTAAAAGAAGGTAAAAACACAATCGTAGTAAGGGTAATTAATAATGCAGGAAAAGGAGGGTTTATTAAAGATAAAACCTATCAGATAAGGGTTGGCAACGAAATAATAGACCTGAAAGGAAACTGGCAATTTAAATTAGGAACTGCACAAGAGCCTTTGGCCGCGACAACATTTTTTCAGTATAAACCTGTTGGTCTTTATAATGGAATGATTTCGCCTTTGATAAATTACGGAATAAAAGGTGTAATATGGTATCAGGGCGAAGCCAACACAAATAAGCCGTCTGATTATCACCAACTTTTCAAAACCATGATTCAGGATTGGCGACAAAAATGGAATCAAGGTAGTTTCCCATTCTTATTTGTACAGTTAGCAAACTTTATGGAGCCAGCCGACCAGCCTTCAGAAAGCCAATGGGCTGAATTAAGAGAAGCACAAAGGCAAACATTAAACATGCCTCAAACATCTATGGCGGTTATAATTGATACAGGCGAATGGAATGATATTCATCCACTTAATAAAGAAGATGTAGGTAAGCGATTGGCATTAGCGGCCAGAAAAGTAGCTTATCATGATAAAAATCTCGTATTCTCAGGCCCCATGTATCAATCAATGGAGGTGAAAGGGGATAAAGTTATGCTGAGTTTTACTAACACTGGTAGTGGCCTGACAGCAAAAGGCGGTGGGGAACTTAAATATTTTGCCATAGCCGGAGCCGATAAAAAGTTTGTATGGGCCAAAGCTACTATCAAAGGTAATAAAGTAGAAGTCTGGAGCGATGCTGTCAGTAAACCAATGTATGTACGTTATGCTTGGGCAGACAACCCCGATACAGCCAATTTATACAATAAAGACGGGCTTCCGGCTTCGCCTTTTCAGGCAGTTAAAAAATAATTATTAATCAGGTTTAGTTAAGAAAATACTAAGTGTATGATTCATACAATGCGATGGTTCGGGCCTAAAGACCCAGTTTCTTTGATGGATATTCGTCAGGCAGGCTGTACAGGAGTAGTAACGGCTTTGCATCAGATTCCGGTTGGAGAAATATGGTCGGTTGAAGCCATAAAAGAAAGAATTAGATTAGTTGAAGCAGATAATGATAAGTATATCCCACTTAAATGGTTGGTAGTTGAAAGTCTGCCCGTACATGAAGATATTAAAAAAGGACTCCCTGCCAGAGAACAACTAATTGAAAATTATAAAATCTCGTTAAGAAATCTGGCTCAATGTGGCATAAAAACGGTTTGTTATAACTTTATGCCTGTACTCGACTGGTCAAGAACTAATCTGAACTATGAAATGCCAGATGGAGGTAAAGCGCTCAGATTTGTTTGGGAGGACTTTGCCATTTTTGATTTATACATTCTTAAACGACCGGAAGCCGCAAAAGACTATACACCAGAAGTACAGATAAAAGCTGCACATAAATTAAAAGGGATGTCGGCTAACGAAATAGCTACTTTAACAAACACTGTATTGCTGGGGCTTCCCGGGTCTGAAGAAGCCTTTGACCTGAATACTTTTCAGGAGCTTCTGGATAATTACAAAAAAATCGGTGATAAAGAACTACGTGCAAATCTCTACTATTTTATTCAGCAAATTGCTCCTGTGGCACAGGAGGTGGGCATCAATTTGTGTATTCATCCTGACGACCCTCCAAAACCACTATTGGGCTTGCCACGGGTGGTAAGTACCGAAGATGATTTAAAGCAGCTAATGGCCGCCTGTGATATTATTAACAACGGAATTACTTTTTGCACAGGTTCTTTGGGCGTACGACCCGACAATGATTTGGCTGGTATGATAACGCAATTCGGAGACCGTATCCACTTTCTGCATTTACGAACAACCAAACGAGAAGATAACCCGCTCAATTTCCATGAAGCAGCGCATCTGGATGGAGATGTAGATATGTACGAAGTAATAAAAGCAGTAGTTGCAGAAACACGGAAAAGAAAAGCCGAGGGTCGACCAGACTGGAATATACCCATGAGACCAGACCACGGACACCAGATACTAGATGATTTGAACAAAAAAACGTATCCGGGGTATTCGGCTATTGGCCGGTTGAAAGGTCTGGCAGAGCTAAGAGGACTGGAAATGGCTATCGAGAAGTCAGAAACCCTAGTATGAATAATCTAGATTAGGTATTTAACCTGTAACCCATAACCCATGTTTAAAAAACTAGCTATCTTTTTTCTGTTTATTTCGTTTGCTTCCATAGCCGACGATGGTTCGCGTTTGTGGCTTAAGTATGATTTACTGAAAGACCCTAAACAAAGAGAAGCATACATAAATTTAACAAAGTTTGTTGCTCTTAACTACAATTCTCCGATTGCAACAAATGCCGCCAACGAATTGAAAATAGGGTTTGAGGGCTTGTTGGGTAAAAAAATACCTGTTGTCCAAAACTGGACTGGCAAAACGGGGGGCATAATTCTAGAAGTAAATACCACAGGCATAAGTGTTCAGCATCTGGTTGATGATGGTTTTGCTATTCAACAGCAAAAAGGAAATATTTTTATCACAGCCAAAACACCTTCAGGAGTACTTTACGGAGCTTTTGAATTGTTGAGATATATCCAGACAGCAAAAGACTTAAATAAAATATCAGTGGTAAGTAATCCGAAAGTAAAAATCAGGATGCTGAACCACTGGGATAATGCTAATGGTACCGTAGAACGGGGCTATGCAGGGTCATCGATGTGGAAATGGACTGAACTGCCATTCAGAATAGACCCAAGATATATTCAATATGCCCGTGCAAATGCTTCAATTGGTATTAATGCCGCATCAATCAATAACGTAAATGCCAGTTCAAGATTTCTAACGGCCGAATATCTGGAAAAAATCAAAGCAGTAGCTGATATCCTGCGCCCTTATGGTATCAGGGTTTTTATTTCGGTCAATTTCAGGTCTCCGCGAACGCTAGGAGGCTTGAAGACCTCCGACCCCCTAGATGCTGAAGTACGAAAATGGTGGAATGATAAAACAAAGGAAATTCATGAATATATTCCTGATTTTGGTGGCTTTTTAGTCAAAGCAAACTCAGAGGGTGAACCCGGGCCTCAAGATTATGGCCGAACACACGCCGACGGAGCCAATATGCTGGCCGAAGCCATGCGCCCTTATAGTGGCATTGTTATCTGGCGGGCCTTTGTTTATAACGCTGACCCCAAAGGTGACCGTTTTAAAGAAGCATACGAACAATTTAAACCCCTTGACGGCACTTTTGACCCAAAAGTGATTGTGCAAGTAAAAAACGGCCCTATCGATTTTATGCCCCGGGAACCTTTCCACCCGATGTTTGGTGCGTTTCCTAAAACAACTTTAGGAATGGAGTTTCAGATTACACAAGAATATCTGGGGCAATCGACACACCTTACTTATCTGGCCCCAATGTTTAAAGAATGCCTTGACACCGACACCTATGCTAAAGGTAAAGGGTCAACCGTAGCCAAAGTAATTGATGGTAGCCTCGATTCACACCAGAATTCACTCATGGCTGGTGTGGCCAATACTGGTTCAGATATAAACTGGACGGGGCATCCGTTCAATCAGGCAAACTGGTATGCCTTTGGCCGACTGGCTTGGAATCATACCTTGAGTTCAGAAGAAATCGCTTCTGAATGGATTGTCATGACTTTAACTAAAAATAGTGTGTCGCAGGAGAAAATTAAAAATATAATGCTGAAATCTTTGCCAGTTTATATAAGTTATACCTATCCGCTTGGCACAGCCCACATGATGGGAGAAGGGCATCATTACGGGCCTGAACCGTGGTTAGCCAAGAGTGGTCGCCCTGACTGGACATCCGTGTATTACCATAGAGCCGATTCAATAGGCTTGGGTTTCGACCGTACAGGTAAAGTAAGCAATGCCTTGAGCCTTTACCATCCCGAAGTGCAAAAACTATGGGGCAATGCCGACCAATGCCCGCTAGATTATCTGCTCTGGTTTCATCATGTAGCATGGGACAAAAAACTAAGTACAGGCCGTACCCTCTGGAACGAACTATGTGTACGCTATTATGGTGGAGTAGAAGAAGTGAAAAAACTCCAGACTGTATGGGAGAGTATGAAAACTGAAATAGACGACGAAACATTTGAAAATGTAAAAGGACGCTTGAAAATACAAGAAAAAGAGGCCCTCTGGTGGAGAGATGCCTGTATATTGTATTTTATTAACTATGCTCGAATGCCAATCCCGTCGCCGTTGGCGGCACCCACACGTAGTTTAGATGAAGTTAAAAAATTAGTAGAAATATACCATTTAAGATGATAGAAGAAGAACAATTGGGTAATATAACAGCAGTTCAGACACAAAAAAACGTGTTTTCTTTAGAAGGTAAACTTGCCTTGATTACAGGTGGTGGAAGCGGGATAGGCTTTGATATTGCCCAGTGTATGATTAGGGCAGGCGCAAGGGTGGTTATTACAGGTCGGCGAGAATACGCCCTAAAGGAGTCGATAAGTCTGTTGGGCAGCGCGGCACAGTATGTAGTTAACGATGTTACAGAACTAAATTCGCTTGAAGGGCTGGTGGAGCATATTGAAACTCAGATAGGGCCAATAGATATTCTGGTAAATAATGCAGGAATAAACATGAAAAAACCTGCCCTTGATGTTTCAGATGAAGATTTTCAGAAAATTGTTCATACTAATCTTAATTCAGTATTTGCATTAACGCGTGTATGCGCCCGCCGGATGATTAACCGCCAGAGCGGCTCAATATTAATGATTTCGTCGATGGCTGCTTATTATGGCATTGATAGGGTGGTAGCTTATGCAGCCTCAAAATCTGGTGTTGAAGGAATGGTAAAAGTGCTGGCATCTGAGTTTTCAAAATATAATGTTCGGGTAAATGCCATTGCACCGGGTTTTATAGAAACTGCAATGATGCGCACCGCTATGAATAGCGACCCCGACCGAATGAATAAAGCACTAGGCCGCACACCAATGGCTAAGTTCGGTAAACCCGACGACATCGGTTGGGCAGCCGTATTCTTGGCTTCCGAAGCTGCCAAGTATATTACTGGGGCTTCTTTGCCTGTCGATGGAGGAAATTCAATAGGATTCTGACAATTCAAAAATAGTTTGTTTCACTACTTTAAATTATTTAATAGATGTTTTGTATTAATCAAAAAAAACTTGGATTACTATCTTTATTATGGCTTGGAGCAATAGTAACGTATGCTCAGCCTAAAAAACAGCCTATTTCTCAGCCTTTAGTAAGTAAAATCTATACGGCTGACCCATCTGCTCATGTATTCAATGGGAAAATCTACATTTATCCTTCCCATGATATTGAATCAGGTATAAAACAAGACGATAACGGTAGCCATTTTGACATGAAAGACTACCATATTTTTTCTATGGATAGCCCCAATGGTAAGGTTACTGACCACGGCGTAGCACTTGACATTAAAAACATTCCGTGGGCTGGTCGCCAACTTTGGGCTCCTGATGCGGCCTATAAAAATGGCACATACTACCTTTATTTTCCGGTAAAAGATAAACAGGATATATTCAGAATAGGCGTTGCCACCAGCAAAAAACCTGAAGGGCCATTTAAAGCTGAGAAAAATCCGATTGAGGGTAGTTTCAGTATTGACCCAACTGTTTTTAAAGATACCGACGGAAGTTATTATATGTATTTTGGCGGAATTTGGGGTGGGCAATTGCAAAGATGGGCAACCGGTTCGTATAATGCTGACGCCAAGCTAAGAACTCCTAACGAAGAGGCTTATCATCCTAAAATTGCCAAAATGAGTAATGATATGCTGAGTTTTGCTGAAACCCCGAAAGATATTATTATTCTGGACGAAAACGGGAAGACACTTCTGGAAGGAAACAACGATAAGAGATTTTTTGAAGCTGCCTGGATGCATAAATATAAGGGCAAATATTACTTCTCTTATTCTACTGGTGACACACACCTTATTTGCTATGCAATGGGCGATAATCCTTATGGACCATTTACCTACAAAGGAGTAGTGCTGAATCCGGTTGATGGCTGGACAAACCACCACTCTATTATAGAATTTAAAGGCAAATGGTACTTGTTCTACCATGATGTGCAATTGTCAGGGCAAACGCATCTTCGTAACATTAAAGTTACTGAATTGAAATATAACCCAGACGGAACCATCATAACTATTAATCCATATAAATAAAGTTTATCTCATGCCACAAATGTCTATGAAAACGCTTGTTACCATTATTATAAGCATAGGTTTGGCTGTTAGTTCTTTACGGGCGCAGGAAAAAAAAGGCTTGAAAGATTATTATAAAGACTATTTTCTGATTGGGGTAGCTGTTTCTCCACGAATGATGGAGCCGGGCGAAGAATCAGCTATGATATTGCAACATTTTAATAGCATGACTCCTGAAAATGCCATGAAAATGGGACCGATACACCCAGAAGAAAATCGCTATAACTGGGAGCCTGCCGATAAAATTGTAGACTTTGCGCAAAAAAATGGTCTGAAAGTAAGAGGGCATACTTTATGCTGGCATAATCAGACCCCCAGATGGTTTTTTACCAAGAACGATCAGCCAGTAACAAAAGAAGAACTACTGGCACGATTAAAACAACATATTACGGACGTAGTGAGCCGCTACAAAGGTAAACTCTATGCTTGGGATGTTGTCAATGAAGCTGTGCCGGATAAAGGAGAAGAACTTTACCGGAACTCGAAGTTCTATGAAATAATCGGAGAAGAGTATATCGAAAAGGCTTTTGAGTACGCGCATGCCGCCGACCCAAACGCTATTTTGTTTTATAATGATTATAATACCGAAAATGCCACTAAACGCGAAAAAATTTACCGCTTAGTAAAAAAACTTAAAGAAAAAGGCGTGCCTATTCATGGCGTAGGTTTGCAGGGGCACTGGTCGGTTTATGAGCCTACTGCGCAGGAAATGGATGAGTCTATTAATAAATTTGCCTCGCTGGGCTTACAGGTACAGATAACAGAAATGGATGTATCGGTATATCCTAAAGAACACGAACGCAGGGAGAAAAAACCTACCGACATTACGTTGTTCCCGCCTGAAATACAACAGAAACAGGCAGAACACTATAAAATGCTTTTCGAGGTTTTTCGTAAGCATAAGGCACATTTAACAGGTGTAACTTTCTGGAACCTGTCTGATAAGTCTACTTGGCTTGATGCCTTTCCTTTCGTCGGAAGAAAAGATTATCCTTTGTTATTTGATGTTAACAATCAGCCAAAGTCTGCTTATTGGGAAGTAATCAAGTTCTGATAAAACAATTTAATACCGAAAAGAGTATTTATTCTAATGCCTTAGATATAAATACTCTTTTTTTATCTTTAGCACCAATTATTATCCTTACTATTAACGTTTATTTCATGCAAGAACAGAATTATAAAAACCATATCAGGTTTTATCCGCTACACCATTTTATCTTTTATCCGGTTGTAACAATACTGATAGTCTTAAGTTTTTACTTAAGTTCACAGTACGAAGAACAAAAACTTATCTGGATAGCCATTGGAATTTTACTGATTATCATTACTTGGTTATCGTTAATGCTCCGTCAGCACTATGCCTTAACTGCTCAGGATAGAACCGTGAGGGTCGAAATGAGATACCGATACTTTGCACTAACAGGCAAAAGACTTGAACTGCTAGAGCCTCAGCTTTCATTAGGGCAAATACTAGCCTTGAGGTTTGCTTCAGATGAAGAATTGCCTGTTTTATTGCAAAAGGCTATCGACCAGAACTTATCTGCTGATGAAATAAAACGCTCAATCAAAAACTGGCAACCCGATTACATGAGGGTATAAAAAAGCATTTATTCGTACGGGTATACATTCATAATACCCGTACGGGTTTTCTGAGTTCTTCTGTGGGTAATTTTTAATCTGGTATTTTTTAACGATTCGTTAAATCCTTTCTGCATTTCCATAGTGATTTTATTGACTAAATTTTATCTTTGTGTAATTGAACCCTTCTATTATCATGAAGATACCACGCATATCTTTGTTGTTGGTCGTAATGGCCAATCTGTTGCTATTTTCATGTAGCCCTGATTTGCCTGACGACATAGCAGCAGCCTATAAAGAACTGCCCGATAAACTCGATTATAATCTTCATGTTAAGCCAATTCTTTCAGATAAATGTTTTGCTTGTCATGGCCCTGACAAAGCCAAACAAAAAGCCGGATTAAGATTAGACATTGCAGAATTTGCTTATGCAAATCTGGTTGAAAGTCAGGATAAAGTAGCCATTGACCCCGGCGACCTTGAAAATAGCGAGGTTTTTCACCGGATTATTTCCAGTGAACCCAACTATGTGATGCCAACACCTGATTCACACCTGACACTTAGTGCCAAAGAAAAAGCTACAATTATTAAATGGATTGAAGACGGCGCCGTGTATCAGCCACATTGGGCATTCGTGAAACCTGAAAAACCGGAACTACCCAAAGTTGAGCAGAAAGAATGGTTAAAAAACGAGATTGATAATTTTGTATTGGCTAAGCTCGAAGAGGAAAAAATGCAGCCTTCTAAAGAAGCCAGTAAAGAATTGCTGTTCAGACGGGTATCGCTCGACCTTACTGGTTTACCGCCAACTTTGCAGGAAATAGATGCATTCCTGAACGATAATAGCCCGAATGCTTATGAAAAACAGGTCGACCGCCTATTGGCTTCGCCACATTATGGTGAAAAAATGGCTGTCGATTGGCTCGACCTCGCCCGCTTTGCCGATTCACATGGATATACTGTTGACAGACTCCGCGATATGTCTCCTTATCGGGATTGGGTTATTCATGCCTTCAATAAAAATATGTCTTACGAGCAATTCATACATCAGCAATTAGCCGGAGACTTAATGCCCAAACCCACCAAAGACATGATTATCGCTACGGCATTCAACCGTAATCATCAGCAGAATATGGAAGGTGGGATAATTGAAGAAGAATTTCAGACTGAATACGTGGTTGATAGAACCAACACTTTCGGAGATGCCTTTCTGGGGCTTTCGGTAGGTTGTGCCAAGTGCCATGACCATAAATATGACCCTATTTCGCAGAAAAACTATTACCAGCTTTTCAGCTTTTTTAATAATGTAAGAGAAGCCGGACAGATATCGTGGGATGACGCGCTACCAACACCCACGCTTATGCTTCCTACAAAAACACAGGAGGAAGTAATTACATATATCAATAATAAAATAAAACAGCAAGAGACCGACCTTCATAAAACAAGGCAGGTATCAGGCAATGAGTTCGACAACTGGCTGAAAACAGCCGCCTATAAAAAACTTCTCAAAGAAAAAATTCCGCAGGCAGGTTTACTGGCACATTATACTTTTGATGATGGAACCTTAAAAAACAACATTAACCCGAAGCAAAGCGGTAGTATGAAACGAGAAGCAGGGCAGGAGGGAGATAAACCTGTTTTTGAAAAAAGAGATAACGGACAGTCGATGCTAATGGACGGCGATAATTATCTGGATTTGAATGGAGTTGGTGTATTCAGAAAATCAGAGCCATTTACAGTTGGTATATGGGTGTATATTCCTGAAGATTTAAAAGAAGGCGTAATTATCCATAAAAGTCAGGCCGAAAGACTGTATAATTTTCGTGGTTTTCATCTTTATCTTAAAAACGACAGATTTGAGCTAACGATGGCACACACAGCCCCATCGAATGCTATTACGCGTTTGTCGAAACAACCTGTACCGCGTAAGACATGGACCCACCTTGCCATTACTTATGATGGTTCATCGAAAGCCGAGGGCTTTAAACTCTATCAGAATGGCCGCGAACTTTTAATGGAAAATGTTGTTGACCAACTGACGAAAGATATTTTATTTAAAACATCGGTTCAGCCCGGTTTACAAGTAGGTGCTTGGTGGCGGGGGTATGGCTTCACACATGGAAAGGTTGATGACATTGTAGTATATAACAGGGCTATTACTCCTTTTGAAATAAAAATGCTGGCAGCAAAAACCAAGTGGGAAAACGTGCTTGGCAATGGCTCGATGCCTTACCCCGAAGAATTGAAAGAATATTATTTTTCTGCAATTTCGCCTACATTAAGTAAAGCTCGCGAAGAACTAAAAGTAACCCGAGCTTCATTGGCTGACACACTCGCCAAAGTAAAGGAAATTATGGTTATGCAGGAAATGCCTAAACCTAAAAAGACCTACTTGTTAAAGCGTGGCAATTATGATGCTTTAGGTGAGCAGGTTTTTCCTGAAACACCTGAATTTATTCTGAAATTCCCCGACAATTTACCTAAAAACAGATATGGCTTGGCACAATGGCTTACCCACCCTGATAACCCACTTACGGCAAGAGTAGAAGTAAACCGCCTGTGGCAAAACTTTTTTGGGGTCGGATTAGTAAAAACTACGGAAGATTTCGGAAATCAGGGCGAATTACCCAGTCATCCTCAGTTGTTAGATTGGCTTGCAGTTACTTTTAGAGAATCTGGCTGGGACATCAAGCAACTGAACAAACTAATTGTGATGTCGGCTACTTACAGGCAAAACTCCCAAGCAAGCCAAAAGTTGCGAGAAAAAGACCCTGAAAACCGATTGCTCGCTCATGGTCCTGTATTCAGAATGACCGCCGAAATGATTCGTGACAATGCTTTGGTAGCTAGTGGGCTTATTAACAAGAAAATCGGAGGCCCTAGTATTAAGCCTTATCAACCAGAAGGGCTATGGGAAATTAATAGTGCCAGTTACAAAGCCGATTCTGGTGAGGCCGTTTACAGAAGAAGCCTGTATATAGTGGCTAAGCGGTCGGTGCCGAATCCAACCTTAAATACATTCGATGCTGGTTCAAGAAGTTTCTGCATTGTGCGTCGTCAGAAAACAAATACGCCATTGCAGGCATTAGTTACCCTCAACGACCCTACCTTTATGGAAGCCGCTAAAGTAATAGGCGAACAGATGTGTCGATTGCCAGATAAAAACCAGTCAATAGTGCAGGCATACCGAAAACTCACAGGGAGGATGCCATCGCAACAAGAAATAACCCTACTGTTGCAATTGCAGCAAATACAGCAAAGCAAGTTCAGTGTAAATCCTGATAAAGCTTATGGCTGGCTCCATGCCGGACAATATCAGGTTTCTAAAGATATAGACCCTACATTGCTGGCAGCCAATGCCGTAGTAGCCAGTACTATACTCAATTCTGATGCAACCTTAACGAAAAGATAGTAATGTCAGACCACCACCATGATGAGTTCAGATTAAACACACCGGAGTTTAATCAACTTAACCGGAAATTAGACCGACGCACTTTCCTGACCAAGACATCACTCGGTTTAGGGGCAGTAGCTATGGGGTCTTTGTTAGGAGCAAAAACGTTATTCGGGCATGAGGGCAAGCCCTTGTCAGAGGGCACTGGCAGTATGGAAGACGAAATTCTGAAAGCACTTCCACACATTGCGCCTAAAGCCAAGCGGGTAGTGTATCTGTTCATGAGTGGTGGACCTTCTCAGTTTGAAACCTTCGATTATAAGCCTAAACTGATAGAGCAGGCAGGTTTAAACCTTCCTGAGTCGGTCAGGAACGGTCAACGCCTTACAGGGATGAGTGCCAGCCAGAGTGTTTTGCCAATGGTGCCATCTATTTATAAATTTCAACAATATGGTAAGAGCCAGACTTGGGTAAGCGAATTATTGCCTCATACGGCTAAAGTAGTAGACGATTTATGTGTTATTAAGTCTATTTATTCAGAAGCAATTAACCATGACCCTGCCATTACTTTCTTCCAGACTGGCAACCAGTTACCCGGTCGCCCTTCAATAGGTTCATGGATAAGCTACGGGTTAGGCTCAGATAACAATAACTTGCCTACTTTTATAGTACTGGTATCTAAAAATGCCCCTCGCGACCAGCCCCTTTATGCCCGCTTATGGGGCAATGGTTTTTTGCCCTCAAAACATCAGGGTGTGCAGTTTCGCTCAGGTAAAGACCCCGTGTTGTTTCTGAATAACCCTCAAGGATATGATGGAAAAGATAGGAAAGAAATGCTCGATTATCTGGCAAAACTGAATCATTTACAAAACGATGCTTATGGTGACCCCGAAATTGATAATCGGATAGCCCAATATGAAATGGCATATCGTATGCAGACATCTGTGCCTGAGGTAATGGACTTGTCGAAAGAGCCTGACGAAGTTTTTGACCTCTATGGGCCAGATAGCCGTGATGCAGGTACTTATGCCGCTAATTGTTTACTAGCACGCAAACTTCTGGAAAAAGATGTCAAGTTTGTACAACTCTATCATCAGGGTTGGGACCAGCACGGTGGACTTCCCAAAGCTATTGCCCAACAATGTAAACAGATTGACCAAGCAACAGCCGCTTTAATAACAGATTTAAAAAGAAGAGGGTTACTGGAAGATACACTCGTGGTCTGGGGAGGAGAGTTTGGACGGACTGTATATTCTCAAGGAAAACTAACAGCCGATGACTACGGACGCGACCATCATCCGAGATGTTTTACAATGTGGATGGCCGGAGCAGGTGTAAAAGCCGGATTCAATTATGGTGAAACCGATGACTTTAGTTACAATATTATAAAAGACCCCGTGCATGTGCATGATTTTCAGGCTACTTTGTTGCACCTGATGGGCATTGACCATGAAAGGCTCACCTATAAATTTCAGGGAAGAAGATTCCGGCTAACTGATGTTCACGGTAAAATTGTAAAGGATATTTTAACATAAGATGATTTTACTAAACCTTACTACCTTTCTGGGTAGGCTACACCCGCTTATTGTTCATTTACCCATAGGCTTTCTGCTTTTAGCTATCCTGTTTAACTTTATGTCTTACTGGCCTAAATATAAAACGCTAAAAGTTGCCATTCCGTTTACACTGATGGCCGGCTTTGTAGCCGCCATCTTAGCTTGTTTGTTGGGTTTATTATTGTCTTATACAGGCCAGTATAATCATCAATTACTTAACGCTCATAAAAGAGCCGGTATAAGTGTAGCTGTTCTGTCAGGAATATTGTATTTGTTAGGTACTGAGCGTTTTACTCAGTTTATTTCACCTAAAATTTACTCAGGTGCTTTAGTCGTCTTGTTTTTTCTGATAGCATACAGTGGGCATCAGGGTGGAACTCTCACACATGGAAATGAGTACTTATCAATAAAAACACTTTTGCAGCAAGAACGAGTAAAACCACTTAAGGCAGAAGAGGCATATCTGTTTGAAGATGTTATTCAGCCCATATTGAACGAAAAATGTAGCCAATGTCATCAGGCAAGCAAATTAAAAGGGAGTTTGTCGGTAGAAAGTCTGGCAGATTTGAAGAAAGGTGGTAAGCACGGCCCTGCTGTTGTGGCGGGTAGCCTGAACGAGAGTGAGCTATACAAAAGGATTAGCCTTAACCCTGATAATAAAGAGTTTATGCCAACCGATGGTAAAACACCTTTAACCAAAACAGAAACAGAAATTATAAAATGGTGGATTGAAAAAGGACAGGCAATAGAAAATAAAAAAATAAGTGAAT
Organism: Emticicia sp. 17c; assembly: GCF_037153985.1. Taxonomy (NCBI): domain Bacteria; kingdom Pseudomonadati; phylum Bacteroidota; class Cytophagia; order Cytophagales; family Leadbetterellaceae; genus Emticicia; species Emticicia sp. 17c. The sequence goes on along the minus strand of NZ_JBBAYI010000001.1, from coordinate 764,508 downwards.
TAAAAAATAATAAAGAAATTACCCCTTTAATTGCATCCTTATTAGGTTTAAATAATGATTCAAATGCAATAGTAATGAGTGGAATTGAGCAAAAAATTAATCCTGATATTCCATTAACTACTGATAGAGTACAGATTGAAAGTTTAAGAAAAAAAGGTTTTGTCATACGGATAATGTTACAAAAACCTATGATGTTAGATGTGACACTCCCTGCACAATCATCTATAAAATTAACTGAATGCCAGACGGAATTGCAGGCAATAGCAAAAAATGTTATATGGCTGAATGTATCAGATAATAACCTGACTGATAAGCAGGTAGATTTCCTAAAAGATTTGAGTAACATAGAAAAATTACGTTTGGAGAAAAATCCAATAACCGACGAGGTTTGTAAAAATCTTGTAGGGTTAAAACATCTGGAAGCGGTGAATCTTAATGAAACACTGATAACTGAAAAAGGTACAAAGGTACTAGCTGTAAACCCTGCTATTAAAAGAATTTACACATGGCAAACAGCAGTAAAGAGCTTATAACTGGCACAGCAATATTCATGAAAAAGATTTTCTCAATATCAATTTTGCTATTAATCAATAGCAGCCTATACGCCCAAGCTAAAGCACCGGCGATGATACAAGGTAACTTTATGGACGATTATAAAATTACCTACACTGTCAATGATACACTTTGGATTCAAAAACCGAATGCAAAATATCATATTATTAAATGCAATGAAAAAGAACAATATATCATTGCGAGAAACGATAAAAATAATCCGGCTGATGCTGGGCTTTATACCCGTATCGATTATATGACTTTTGAAAACATGAGTCCTTTTTTGTGGGGTTTCTGTTTGAGTGCTTATAATGCTCCCACAGAAGCAGCGGCAGAAGCTGTAAGAATTGCTGATAGGGCAAACCCGAAGAAAGGTTGTAATGGCTTCCCGTTTTCGAGAATGAAAAAGATGGTGGATTAAACAAGTAGAATCAATATTTTAGAAAAAATAAAAGCGTGTGAAACTCACACGCTTTATTCATTCAACTATTATTTGACATCATTTAAACCGTTTCAACCTTTTGCACTGTCGCTTTCGCTTTTTTCTTCCCACTTATATTGAAAAGTTTATTTACTTTTACTCTCCAGTTTTCAATAACCATATACACCGATGGCACAAGAATAAGAGTCAGAATCATCGAACTGGTTAGCCCTCCTATAATAACCCAAGCCATACCATTTTTAGTTTCTGCACCTGCACCTGAGGCTAAAGCAATTGGTAACATACCAAATATCATAGCAAGAGTAGTCATCAGGATTGGACGCAAACGTTCTTTGCCTGCTTCAATTAAGGCATCTTTTACCGATAAGCCTTCGCTCTTTAAGTGGTTAGTAAAGTCAACTATCAGAATGGCGTTCTTACAAACCAAGCCTAAAAGCATAATTAAACCCAAAATAGCAAAGATAGTGAACGAGTTCATTGTGAGGGCAAGTGCCAGAATGGCCCCAATCATTGCAACAGGTATTGAGAAAAGTACAACAAACGGATATACCACACTTTCGTAAAGGGCAATCATAATCAGGTATACCAGTAAGATGCCTATACCCATTGCCAGCCCTAAACTTCCGAAAGCATCACCCTGATTTTTTGCATCTCCCAGATAATCAATAATTACACCTTCGGGTAATTTTGTTTTAGCCAATTCTTTTTTAATGTCTTCAACAATGGTTCCTGACGGACGGCCAACAGCCGCAGAGTTGATTTTAATTGAACTCAAACGGTCGGTTCTTTCCAGAATTGATTGCCCAACAATTTCAGTAATATTAGCAAAGTCAGTTAGCTTTACAATGGCACCACGGTTATTTCGTAAAGTAAGATTTCTTACGTTTTCAATACTTTGTTTATCTGACTTATCGAAAACGATATTAATACCATATTCCTCGCCTTTGTCTTTATATTTGGTATTGTTGTTACCCTGAAAAGCTAATTGTACTGCCGAACCCACATCAGGAATGCTTAAACCTAATTTTGCCATCTTGTCGCGGTCAATATTAATGGCAACTTCTGTTTTAGGGCTTTTGGTACTATATTTTACATAATCTGTGCCGGGTACTTTGGTCACAATTTGTTTCACAATGGCAGCCGCTTTTACCACGTCGTCGGTTACAGTTCCTTTAACAGCAATCTGAATAGGGGCTTGTGCATTACCCGTGGCCGAAATAGGCTGAATGTTAACACTTAAACCGGGTATTCTGGAGATTGTATCACGCATAATCTGACCAAATTCATCTGTCGAAATTTTGCGGTCATGTTTATCAACCAGCGTAACAGTAATTTCAGCAAGGTTACTATTCGATGAGTTACCAATAACAGAAGCCTGTGTGCCTACATTCGAGAAAACATTAGTAACTTCGGGTCTTTCCAATAACATTTTTTCTACTTTGGCCACTGCCTGATTGGTTTGTATCAATGGTGTTTCAGGGGCGAGGTCAAGTTGGATTGATAACTCGCCGCGGTCGGCATTGCCAATGAATGACGCACCCACAAAGCCTTTGCCTAATAGGGTGAAAGTACCTACAAACAAAAGAATGATGCCAATAAATACATAACGTTTATGTGATAATGACCATTTGAGTGCCGTCACATACATATCTCTGAGTTTATCAATCATACTTTCAAAACCCAGATTGAGTTTACCCCAAAGTGTATTTTTGTTCAGTATTTCCAGTTTACCCCATCTTGAAGCCAACAAAGGCGTAAGCGTAAACGAAACAAATAAACTCATGAGGGTAGAGAAAACAATTACCAGCGAAAACTCTTTCAGAATGTTTCCAATCAGACCACCCGCAAGTGACAGAGGTAAAAACACCACCACGTCAACAAGTGTAATAGCCATGGCTGTAAATCCAATTTCATTTCTACCTTCAAGCGAAGCCTCACGTTTATTTTTACCCATCTCCAGATGTCGGTAGATATTCTCCAAGACCACAATACTGTCATCTACCAGAATACCTACTACCAACGATAAGGCCATCAGGGTCATAAGGTTTAGTGAAAAACCAAATACCCACATCAGAATAAAGGTCGGTATCATAGCCGAAGGAATAGCCACCAGTACGAACAATGAACTCCTAAGGCTATGCAAGAAAAGCACCATTACTACCCCTACAATTATGATAGCCAGATACAAATCGTGCATTACGGCATCGGCCGAAGCAAGTGTGTAAACCGATTGGTCGGAGGCAATTTCGTAATTAAAATCTTTTGACGGATAACTGGCTTTTATCTTCGCTAATGCTGCTTTTGCCCCTTTACTTACTTCAACGGCATTGGCATCGGTTTGTTTCATAATCTGAATCCCGATAGCTGGCTTGCCATTAATACGGTTTAGTGTAGTGGGTTCAGTTTGTGAGTCTGTTACAGTAGCAACGTCTTTCAATAAAATACGGCTTCCATTAGTATTTTCGCGAAGAATCAGGTTTCTGATATCTTCAACTCTTTTAAGTTTTGCATCCAACCGTAACGAAAAACGGGTCTGGTCTGTTTTGATGCTACCAGCCGGATATGATACACCGCTACTGGCAATTACCTGATTAACTGCTGAAGAAGAAATATTATAAGTCTGAAGTTTGTCGTTGTCGAGGTATACTTCAATTTCTCTTTCATTACCACCAATAATATTTACCTGTGCAACACCTGCTACGTTTGTCAGTAAGGGTTTTACCTGCAAATCGATAAAATCATAAAGTTCGGTTTGAGGTATTTTTGAGGTAGCACTAACTTTCAGAATCGGTAGGTCATCGAGGCTCAATCTTGATACAACCGGGTCGTCGATATCATCTGGTAATCTTGATTTTATCTGATTTACCTTACGTTCGGCATCTTGTTGAGCATTAATAACATTAAAACCCGATTTTAAAGTAACGGTAATTAAAGAAAGACCTTCCTGTGAAGAAGAAGAAATCATATCAACTCCTTCAATTGATGATACAGCTTCTTCCAGCGGTTTGGTTACACTGCTTTCTACTTCGTCTGAGGCCGCACCTCTGTAAGTAGTCTGCACCATAATCACGTTTGTTTCAAATTTCGGTAATAAGTTATAATTTAATGTTTTATAACTTATAAATCCGAAGAGTATGAGTGTCACGAAAATTACTGTAATCAGTAATGGTCGTTTTATTGATAATTCTGTTATTGACATGGCTTCAGATTATTTATTTGGTGAGACTTGAATATTACTTCCATCTACAATATTGATGATGCCTTCTGTAATTACTTGCTCACCTTCTTGCAGGCCGCTTAGAACCTCGATATTTTCACCAATTTCTCTACCTAATACAACTTTGCGTAAAACTGCTTTGTTTCCTTGTGCAACAAAAACGTAAGGGTTTTTCATGCCATCGCCTAAAGCTCTTTTAGGAATCTGCAATGCGTTAGCATTTTTGTTCAGATTAAATTCAACTTTTACGTAGGTTCCGGCTTTCAGTGCAGCATTGCCATTAGCTAGCAGAATATCTACTTTATAGTTGTGGTTGTCGTCACCCTGTGGACTGATATAGATAATACGGCCACTGAAAGTTTTAGTAGGGTAAACATCACACGTAATACTAGCTGCCTGTCCGATTTTTAGTTCATATACATCTTTTTCATTGACATAAACCACCGTTTTTAGCTGGCTTACATCAACCAGAGAGGCAATAACGGTTCCGATATTGGCATATTCGCCGGCAGTTAATTTTTTATCAGTAACTACTCCGTTTATTGGCGCAATAATCTTTGCGTCTGAAATCTGTTGTTTTAACTGTGCCGCTTGTAGCTGGTTGTTTTCGTAATTGTATTTGGCATCTGTTACAGCTGTTTCATTAATGGCATTGCCGGCAAGCAGGTCTTTGTTACGCTCGTAGTCTGACTTCGCTTTGTTGATAGTTAGTTCAGTCGATTGTAGATTTATTTGCTTTACCTTCGTATCAATAGTACCAATAGTTTGGCCTTTGCTCACGCGTGTACCTAATTCAATGTTTAAGGTTTCGATTTTACCTTGTGTGCCGGTGGATATAGTAGCTTTTTCTTTAGGTTCCAGAATTGCTGGTAAAGTTAAATTACCATTAATCGGAAGAAGTGCAACAGGAGTAGTAGTAACAAACACCGCTACCTGACTACGGTCAACAACTTTTTTGCTTTCGTCAATTTTCTTTTTGTTGGCTACTAATTTGAAAGAAATAGCCCCTGCAATGACAACGATAATAGCTATTGTGATGATTCTTGTTTTCATTTTTTTGTATATTAAACAGCTTCAAGAGCTTTAGTTTTAAATGATGTTTTTGAATATTATTTTAATTGATTGACATAATTTGAAAGATTACCCTGTGCTTTCTCGAAGTCAACTCGTGCGGTTAAGAAATTTAATAATGATGAAATGTAATTGCTTTGTGCTTCTTTATAGGAATAATCTGAGTTAAGGAAATCTGTTAACGAAGCAGTTCCTTTCTGGTATTGTAAGCTGGTGTTTTTCAATATATCAGAAGCCAAATCGAGAGTTTGTTTGTTGTCGTTCATGCTTGTATAAGAACGAAATAGCTGCGTATTGGCATTCTGAAACTGTAACTCGTAGTTTCTTTGGCTTAATTTCAGGTTTTCCTGTGCGTTCAATAATCCTAATCGGCTTTGTGCTAGCTGGCTTTTTTTTCTGTATCCATCAAAAATCGGAATATTTAATTTTAAACCGATAGACGAATAATCGAACCAGTTACTGAATGATTTCCCGAAGTCGTTTCCGAATGTTTGTGCACCATAACGGGCATAACCTGCAAGGGTAGGAAAGAAAGCAAATCTTCTTCGTTCCACATCCAGTTCTTGTAATCGGATATTATTTGACTGAATTTTAAAGTCTAACAGGTTTTTAACATCAAGCTGCGAGCCCAAAGGCATACTTACCTGCATCGAATAGTCAAGCGAATCGTTGATGGCAATTCTTTGAGATAAATCCATTCCCATGGCAAACTTTAGTTTGTTTAGTGCCAGTTCTTTGTTTGTTTTTAGAAGTGATAATTGCGACTTTATATTATTCTGACTTACTCTCATTCGGTCATAATCAATTTTTTTAGCTACGCCTTTTTCATACTGCAATTGTAATATTCTTAGTAACTCCTCGTATTTTTTTTCGTTTTCAACTAAAAGTTTTTCCTGCTCATTAAGTGTCAGAATCTGGTAATAGGCCATTACTGTATTGTAAACGATGTTTTCGTTATTCTGAAGTAATTTTAAGTCGGCTACTAAGGTATTTACCTTATTGGCTTCTTTAGCTACGGTAATGCTTCTGTCGAAAAGAGTTTGGTCTAATTGGGCTACTACGTTTGTGTTGTATTGGTTACCAAACTGTATCTTGATTTCTTCTTTACTGAATGCACCTGCCGGAAGTACCGTAACCTGACGTTTCAGGTTGTCATCAAATGTAGCTGTTCCGTTAAGTTGTGGTAAATAACCCGACAACGCTTCCGTTTTTTTCTCTTTGGCTATCAGCACTTCATTTTTGTATATCGTGCTGCTTGGGTTATTTTCCAGACTATAAGCAATACTTTCTTTAAGGCTAAAAACAGTTGCTTGTGGTTCTTGTGCTTTTGCGATAACCGAGATAATTATCAGGCTAATGGTTATCGGTAAGTTTTTTACTTTTTTCATTATTTTGTACAATATTAAGATTTTGTTTAATTTTCTTAGTTCTGAATTAAAAGAACCAATAAGTTAAAAAATTATTTTTTAGATTGCTCCCATTTCTTGAAAAGAACCGGAATTTCCTGATTCATGAATTCCATGAAATGAATAAATTCTTCTAATTTAAGATTAAAGTCATTGGTAGAATGTGGGCGTTGCGATAGCACTTCGCGCATGGTTTTATTTACTTTTTCAAATTCCATAAATTTGTCTTTCATGGTCTCTTTCCAGTCAGAAAGATTACTCTTAAAATAACGCTTCCTGTCGCCAGGTTTAGTAATATATTCTATTCTGTTAAGTGTTAGTAGCATATTTAAAGCATTGCTTGTGGCACTTTTACTGAGGTTTAGTACTTCGCGTATTTCATCAAAAGTTAATTCAAGTTTATCAGAAACAAGTAATAAAGCTGCAATTCTTGCCGCTGCTGGCTGTAAGCCTTGCTCAAAAATGAGCCCAAGTTTCTCGATGAGGTCTAATTGTTTGGCGTTTAATTTTATAGTTTCCATTGAGTATTGCTAAATAACGTTGCAAAGGTATATGGTTTTTTTGGTTCTGCAAATAGAGAACCAAAAACTTTTAAAAAAAGTTTGAGATTGTTTAAAATATCCAATAAAAATGCAATTCAGTACAATTGGAATGAAATACCCAGATAAATAAGCGGAATTGTATTAAATCAAGAAGTTACTCAGAGGCTCTTTTTACGGAACTCTTCAGGGGTGATGCCCACATACTTTTTGAAGAATTTTGTGAAATAAGAGTTGTCGTTGAAGTTAAGGTCGTAGGAAATTTCTGAGATACTCAAATTCTGATTAACCAGCATTCTTTTAGCTTCCAGCAAAACCCGATTACGGATTACTTCTCCGGCCGTAATACCCAGATGCTCTTTGCAAAGAGCATTAAGGTGGTTAGGAGTAATATAAAGCAATTCTGCGTAATCCATTGGGCGTTTTAAAGAAATATAGTGTTTATCGACCAGCTTCTGGAAGTTTTTAAGTAAGGTATAATTAAATGAAGGAACGGCCGAATGCTTATGGGCGTATGTATGTTTGTCTATTTCCAGAAAAACCTGCAAAAGTAATACTCTTATGAGGTCGTATCGGAAAGCGTTGTTTTGTGCCGAGTGGCCGACTATCTCTTCAAAAAGCCGGATTATTGGCTGTTGGAGTTCTGTGGGTAGGTCAATAACGCTATCTTCGGCCTGACCATTAAAAAACGAGAAAGTTTCCAGATAATCGGGCCTCAGCAGAAAAGACTGGAAAAAGGAAGTGGAGAAATTAACCACATAGCCATCAACATCGCCTTCAAAATTCCAGCTATGGACCTGTCCGGGAATCATGAAATAAATTTGGTTTGGCTTTACCGGAAAAGTACTGAAATCAATGGTATGGGTGCCACTTCCTTTTGTAAATAATAATAAATGATAAAAAGAATGCCTATGGGCTAAATGTAACTTATGGTGTACCTGCAAATAGGAAGCAAACCTACTCACAAGGATGTTTTCATCTCTGACTTCTGAAAGATTACATATATCAACTGTCGGAATATGACCTGCGTTACCCATGGCTTTCTGAACTTGATATTTCTTTGCTTAAAGGTTTATAATCATTAAAAAACTGTAACCAAAGCGAACGAGACAAACGATAAAAAACCGGAAACAGAATGAACGTAATCAAGAGGTATGTCCAGATATAGATTCGCCAGTCGACGCGTGTTTCAAAATATACATAATAAGCTACGGTGGTTATCACAAAAAAAGCAATGTTAAAGGCATAGCTAACATACATGGCTCCATAGAAAAAACCAACTTCTTTTTCATATTTTAGATTACACTCAGGGCAGTTTTTGTGCATGGCAGTCATTTTGCCAAGAACAAACGGATTTTTAGTTTCGAATATATCTCCCTCGTGGCAGCGAGGGCATTTCATTTTTAAGGCAGCTTCAACTTTGTTCATGGTCGTAAAATTTTAATTAATACGCTGTTTTGTTGATACAAAGTTAGTCTAACGCTAACAGAACTACTGGTAGCAAACAGAGAATCTATGGTACTAATTACTGATTTGGATATTTCTTAGAAATAACCTGCTTTATATAGCTATTAATTGAAAAATAGTAATATGTTATTTTAGTAAAAAGCCCCTGACTCTGTTAAATAGAGTAGGGGCCTTATAAAAATACAGCTAATTGCCTATATATTTCCTTTTTTGAACTCTTTTACAGCGTAATCGGCAGCACGTGCAGTAATAGCCATAAAAGTAAGCGATGGGTTTTGTGTTGAATTCGAGGTCATGCAAGCACCATCAGTTACAAAAACATTCTGGCAGTGGTGGAGCTGATTCCACTTGTTAAGGAGTGAAGTTTTAGGGTCTTTACCCATTCTTACGCCACCCATTTCGTGAATATCAAGGCCCGGCGCTTTTTTAGGGTTGTCGTGCGTTTGAATATTCTTGAAACCTGCCAATGTTAGCATTTCAGTCATTTGTTCGTGAAAATCCTTAATCATTTTCTCGTCGTTGTCATCATAAGCAACCGATGTTCTGATTAACGGAATCCCCCAAGCATCTTTCAGGTCTTTATCCAGCGTAACAAAATTACTTTCTTTTGGTATGGTTTCGCCCATCATGTGTGAGCCTACACGCCAGTTACCGTATTTTCTGTTAAACAAGCTGGTTTTCAGGTCTTCACCTATATTACTGTTATCGGTATATTCCATGCGACTACCACTGAATCCGGCTGCATATCCACGTAAAAAGTCTGTTTCTTGTTTGAATACATTACGGAAACGTGGAATATAGCTACCATTCGGGCGGATACCTTCTGTTTTAGTGTCCAGAAATCCTTCATATTCAGCCGAAATGGTTGTACGGAAATTATGGAAGGCAATGTATTTACCTAAAAGGCCGTTATCGTTACCCAAACCATTCGGAAAGCGATTTGAAGTCGAATTCAACAAAATCAGGTTTGTATTAATGGTTGCGGCATTTACAAAAATAACTCTTGCATAGTACTCGGTCATTTGCTTGGTGTGTGCATCAATTACTCTCACACCAGAGGCTTTATTTTTCTTTTCATCGAAAATAATAGAATGTACTACTGAGTCTGGTTTTAAGGTCATTTTACCAGTTTTGGCAGCCCACGGCAGGGTAGAAGAGTTACTGCTGAAATAGCCACCATAAGGGCAACCTCTCTGGCAAAGCGAACGGTTCTGGCACTGGCCTCTGCCTTGTTGCAGGTGTATAGGCTGAGGCTTGGTAAGATGCGCACAACGGCCAATAATAATCGGACGCGCCCCTTTATAATGTTTGGCCATTTCGTTGGTAAAGTGTTTTTCAACACACGATTGCTCATGCGGTGGCAAAAACTCGCCGTCAGGCAACTGAGCAAGGCCATCTTTATTTCCTGAGATTCCAGCAAATTTTTCTACATAGCTATACCACGGAGCAATATCAGCGTATCTGATAGGCCAGTCAACGGCAAAACCATCGCGTGCGGGGCCATCAAAATCATACTCAGACCAACGCTGTGTACCTCTGGCCCACATGAGCGATTTTCCGCCAACTTGGTATCCGCGAATCCAGTCGAATGGTTTATCCTGTATATAAGGGTGTTCGTTATCTTTTACAAAAAAGTGTGCCGCATCTTCGTTGAAGGCATAGCAACGGCTAGCAATTGGGTTAGCATCTTTAATGGCCTTTGGTAGCTGGCCTAAATGCTCAAACTCCCATGGTTGCATCATGGTTGTTGGGTAGTCTGTTACGTGGCGAACATCCCGGCCTCGTTCTAAAACAAGTGTTCGGAGTCCCTTACCTGTTAATTCTTTGGCTGCCCAGCCACCGCTGATACCTGAGCCAATAACGATTGCGTCAAATGTGCGTTCTTTGACTGAATCAATATTTAAAAATGACATAATAGCTTTAAAAGAATAGAGTCTTGAATAGATTGTAATGATATTGGTGCCGATTTACGACTTCACTGGTACGCAGCCATGGTAAAAACCCGGAGCCATATTGAATTTTACAACATTTACCATGTAATATTCAGAATTGGTGTATCCCTGAATGGTCAGGCGTTTAACCATGTTTGCAAACTGCTTGCTGGTGTTGTCTGACGACTCAAGCATTTTGTTGAAAAGGCTTTTTCTTTGAGTAGCATCACAAGCTGTGAAAGACTTCTGATAAGTTTGTCCGGCTAAATCTTCAAGGTTTTTCAATCCATCTTTCAGGGTTTTCTGAGCGGCTTCGCCATAGCAATCGTTAATCATGCGCATGGCAAACTGATGTACCTTTAATGATTTTGCCCCAGGAGTAGAGGTTTCAGGAATAATGGTTTCAACTATTTCGGCCAATAGTGTTTCATCATTATACGATAAATTTGAGCTTTTTCCGATAGATTCGGGTGTCCAGCCTGATGCCCACGATGGCAATGCGACTAATCCTCCGAAAGCCAGCGATAAGTTTTTAATTGCGTTTCGCCTTTGCATAATTATTTTAATATTTAATTGTCGTAAAACCATACAAACATAAATATTAAAATCCAGAATGCCGCCCGTCTGTTCCGATAAAATTCTGATTAGTTAAAAATACCTATTTTCTGACACTCTTTTTGTATGATTTCCCATACTTCTTTTTCTTTTCGGCTTCGTAATCTCTTCTGACGTTTATCTTTTTGTTTTTCTCAATTTTCTCATGAAATGCCGTACCTCTTTCTTCTTTTTTGGGAGCTTTCACCGCTAATTCTTTCATGTGAATTTTGGGCATTTCGTCGTCGGTCAGTTTGTCTGAAATCTCAAGTGTTTCAGGCAATGGAAGCACTGGTATCTGATAGTTCATCAGGGTTTCAATGGTTGCTTTGGCTTCAATGTCATTGTCAGTAAAAAAGCTGATAGCAATACCCTTTTTATCTTGTCGGCCGGTTCGGCCAATTCTATGAATATAACTTTCAGGAATTTCAGGTACATCAAAATTTATAACGTGCGACACCTCCGAAATATCTAAACCTCTGGCTACGAGGTCGGTCGCAATTAGCACCCGATAACTACCATCCTGAAATTTCTGAATGGTATCGAAACGATTATTCTGAGACTTGTTAGAGTGAATAACACCTAATTGTGGCGAAAATTCAAAATCTAGTTCTTCAAATAATTGGTCGGCTAATTGCTTAGTTGCTACAAAAATTAAAACCTTACTTGTTTCTTCGGGCTTGGCTAGCAGTAACTCCAGTAAATTAATTTTTGTATAGAAATTTGGTAGATGATAAGCCACCTGCGAAATGTTTTCGAGGGGTGTTCCGGCTGGAGCCGCCTCAATTCTGACTGGCTGATTAAAATGGCTACTGATTATTTCTTCAACTTCATCGGTTAAGGTAGCAGAAAACAATAGGTTTTGTCTTTTAGGAGGTAATAAATCAAGAATATTTACCAATTGCGGCCTAAAACCCAGATTCAGCATTTCGTCAACTTCATCTATAACCAACTTTTTTATTGACTTGGTTTTAATTACATTCATGGCCAGCAAGTCAATCAAGCGGCCGGGTGTAGCTACAAGCACATCGGCTCCGTTGGCTAGCTCGCTTATATTTTGCTTAATGTTTACGCCCCCGTATACACCTATTGTTTGTAGGCTCATGTAGGCAGTTAATTGCTGAATTGCTTCAACAACTTGGGTGACAAGCTCACGGGTAGGTACAACAATTAATAATTGTGGATTTTTTTCTTTCGAAAACTGATATTGTCTTAAACATGGAAGCAAATAAGCAAATGTTTTTCCTGTGCCTGTCTGAGCAATACCGCATACATCCTGCCCCGACATAATTACTGAAAAGGCTTTTTTCTGGATGCTTGTTGGAGTGGTATAGCCTAAATCACTTAGGGCATTTAGTAGAGGTCTATTCAGGTTTAATTCTTCGAAAGTCATTTGTAAAAAGATTTGTTCGGGCAATTGAGCCTATAACTGCATAAAATTCTTAACGCTTCTAAGTAATAAGAAGTTTCAAAAAACAAAATATAAGCTGCATTAAGGCTTCATGGGCTAATAATTGCCCATTCATAGACGAGATTTCCTGATCGGTCGACTGTTGTTTGCCTGATTAATGTTGGATATTAATTTTAGGCTTTAAATTGATTATAAAACTATATGAAACAAAACGCTAACCGTCAACCTTTATTTTTATTAGCCCTACTTAGCTTACTGGTATTTTCAGCTAGAGCGCAGGAGACAAAAAAACGACCACCCATTATTGATGTGCACGTGCATGCCATGAAAGTGAATCCGGCTTTTGCTTCTGATTTATGCCCATGGTTCTTGAAAAACATGCCCGGCGGAGACCCAAAACAACCCGCACCATCATTCTTGAGTAATAGTTGTGCCGACCCTCTGAAAGCGGCGAAATCGGACAAGGAAATGCAGGACGCTCTTTTAGCAACTGCCGAACGCCTGAATGTAATTATGGTAGCTAGTGGCGATGCCGATATTTTGCACCGTTGGCACAAAGCTGCCCCTGACCGTATTATTCCGTCGTTAGGTATCAGTAATGCAAAAGAGATGACCGTAAAAGCCTTTGAAGATTCGTTATCGAAAGGTTTTTATAAAGTCATGGGCGAAGTAGCCCCACAGTATCAGGGAATGTCGCCTAGTGATATGAGCCTTGATGAATATTTTGGTGTAGCCGAAAAACTAGGTGTACCCGTAGGAATTCACATGGGGACAGGCGGAAACGGAATGGCCAATATAACTTCTCCAAAATATCGTGCATCGTTGGGTCGTCCTTTTCTGTTGGAAGATATGTTAGCCCGACATCCGAAATTAAAAATATGGGTAATGCACGCTGGTTACCCAATGATTGATGAAATGATTGCGCTGATGGGGGCAAATGCCTACGTGTATGTTGATTTGGCCGGTTTTATCTGGAGTTACCCGCTAGAAGAAATCCATGCCTATTTACAACGTTTAATACAGGCTGGTTTTGGTAAACGTATTATGTACGGAACTGACCTGATGGTATGGCCAAAACTGCTTGAAACCTCAATAAATGTTATTGAAAGTGCAAATTATCTTTCAGAAGAGCAAAAAAGAGATATCTTCTTTAATAACGCCGTTAGATTCTTTAATCTTGATGAAAAAAAGTTCAAGTAAGAAAAAATATTTGACCGAAAGCCTGCCAATTGGTGGGCTTTTGTCTTTAAAATAACGTTATTTAACTGTGTAGTTGGCATTTTATTAGTTTTTCTTCATTTTTTATAAACTTTCGCTCCAAGTTTCTAGCCCTATTTTTCCTCAATCCATAGCGTCAATCATAGTAGAAGGTGTTTTTCTAACATCTTTTTGCAAATTAGGCTTTCAATGAATGTTATTCAATTTTTTCCTTGTATCATGAAAGTTTTTGATAATTGAATATTAAAACTTAGATTAAAATTATTTATTTTTGAATAATATTAATTTTCTTCAAGCCTTTGACTATGAAAAGATTCCTCTGTTTCTATTTAATGTTTGCTCTGTTGACTAAAGTTCAGGCACAAAACGTGACAATAACCCCAAATGGTGTAACACCTTCAGCAGGTGGTTTAACAATACCACGAATAAGTTATACAGCTATTTTAGACCTTCCTTCTCCACAAAGTGGTGATATGGCTTATGACACTACTTTTGAATGTTTAAGAATATATTCACGTGGTAAATGGTTATGTAGTTATGAGGTTCCCGGTGCTCCTACTTCACCTGAAAATTATCATCCAAATATGTCAGCTATTGCAACTGCCGGAGGGACAGAAGCTGATTTTCCAGCTAATATGGCAATTGATAATGCAGGGAATATATATGTAATAGGTTCTTACAAAGGGACTTCGACTTTTGGAGCAAATACAATTTCATCAAATGGAGATTATGATATTTTTGTGGCAAAATATGATAAAAATGGCATTTTGAAATGGGTAAAGTCAGGAGGTGGCACCGGAGAGGATTTTGGATACGGCATTTGTGTAGATGGTAGTGGTAATGTGTATATAACTGGAAAATATAAACTCACCGCTACATTTGGTGCACTTACGACTACTACAGCCGCTGCAAGCAGTATGTTTATAGTAAAGTATGATAATAATGGAAATGAACAGTGGGTAAAATCGACTACACCGGGTGGAACGATAACTTTATCTCAGATTTTCCCTCAAGATATAGCAATTGATTCTAATGGGGATCTTTATATTACCGGTGGTTTTTATGGAACTGTTAATTTTGGCTCATTTACCCGGAGTACTGCTCCAGGATCCTCAAACGCATTTATAACGAAATGCGATAGTAGCGGGGAGTTTCAGTGGGTGCAAACTTTGGTTTCATTATTTCAGCAAACAGGTTATAATATTGCGGTCGATAGTAATAATAATGTATATGTTACAGGCACTTTTGCAGATAATATAGTATTTGGCTCAATCAGCAAAAGGTCTTATCAAAGCACTAATGACATTTTTTTAGCTAAATATAACAGTAATGGTGTTGCACAGTGGGTTCAATCAGCGGGTGGATCAGGATATGATACTGGTACTGCAGTCTATGTTGACGATGATAACCAAGTATATGTAGCAGGTCATTATGAAGGCACTGCAACTTTTGGCACTAGTTCAAAAACTGCTGTAGATGGTAGTGATATTTTTTTAGCAAAATATGATGTTGATGGAAGCTTACTATGGGTTCAGTCGGCAGGCGGTTCGAGCCATGATAGAGCCTTGGGAATTGCAGTTGATGGAAATAAAAATGTATATCTTACTGGTTATTTTAGTGGCTCATCGGTTGCATTTGGTTCAATAACAAAAGCTTCTTATGGGCCAATTGATGGTTTTGTAGCTAAATATAATAGTTCAGGTACTATTAATTGGGTAGAGATATTTGGAGGAACAGGCCATGATATGTTTTCTGGCGGTATAGGTTGCTATGGTAATGGTATTATATTTTTGACAGGGTCTTACAGTGGTACTGCCAATTTTGGCACGAATACTTTAACTTCTCAGGGGGTAACTGATATTTTTATAGCAATAATTCAAAATTAAGTTTTATTAAACCTATAAACCTTGCTTTTAATCTGGCACACTTGAAATAAGATTGGATATAAATGAAACAGATAGGTTTCAGGAATTATAATTGAGTGAAGAGCAAGGCAAAAGGAAATGAATAAAAAAAGCGTAACGTCCTGATTATGGGTTGTTACGCTTTGTGGAGACGCAGAGAGTCGAACTCTGGTCCGAACATGGCACTTGTCGAGCCTTCTACATGCTTATTCGGTCTTAATTTTCGAGAAAAGCTAGGTGTCCGACATACCGAAACTTTTCCTTAGAAACCTAAATACTAATTAAGTGCAAGTCTCCCGAACTTAATCGCCTCTGCTGGTCGACACTCCGAACTCCCCGCGGCAGAGGTTGGCCAGGGCGGAATGTGGCTAAAAGGTTAATTCACTCCGGAATTAAGCAGCCATGGCATACGAAGTATTGCCAGTTATTTTTTGGAAGAATTTTTAACAGGAGATTCTACCAACTCCTGACATGCTTTTACTCGCAACCACTCACGCCGTCAAAACCGGTCGTCCCCAGTGTTTTTTTAAGACAAAAAAACAAATTCAAAAGTTCAGTTCTATAAAAAAATATTTCATAGAACTGAACCAAAAAAACGTTATAACTTCATACTCAGTGCAATACGTTTTCTTGGAATATCTACTTCTGCCACTTTAACTTGTACTTTCTGGTGCACTTTTACTACTTCATTTGGGTCTTTAATAAATCTGTTTGCCATTTGTGAAACATGCACAAGACCATCCTGATGAACCCCAATGTCAACAAAACAGCCAAAAGCCGTTATATTAGTTACTATCCCGGGCAGAATCATACCTTCTTTCAAATCTTCCATTGTATGTACATCGGCCGCAAATTCAAATTCCTCTAATGCTTCGCGTGGGTCTCTTCCGGGCTTTTGTAACTCTGAAAGAATATCATTCAAGGTTGGTAGACCAACAGTTGAAGTAACATAATTGTTAAGGTTGATTTTTGATTTAATCTGGGCGTTATTAATTAAATCAGCAACTTTTAGCCCTATGTCTTTTGCCATTTTTTCCACAATTCCGTACGTTTCAGGGTGTACGGCAGAGTTATCTAACGGATTTTTCGCGCCATTTATACGTAAGAAGCCTGCACTTTGTTCAAATGCTTTGGCTCCTAAACGTGGAACTTTCTTTAGTTCATCTCTTGAACTGAATGCCCCATTTTTGGCACGGTAATCAACAATATTCTGCGCCAGCGAAGGCCCAAGCCCCGAAACATAGCTTAATAAATGTTTACTGGCAGTATTTAATTCTACACCTACAAGGTTTACACAACTTTCTACAACAGAGTCAAGACTTTCTTTTAGCATTTTTTGCTCTACATCATGCTGATACTGCCCTACACCAATCGACTTTGGGTCTATCTTTACCAGTTCGGCCAGAGGGTCCATCAATCTACGACCGATAGAAATAGCTCCACGAACAGTTACATCCTTTTTCGGGAACTCTTCTCTGGCTATTTCAGATGCAGAATAAATAGATGCACCCTGTTCTGAAACCACGTGTATCTGTATCTTATCCAGCTTTAGTGACTTAACAAAACTTTCGGTTTCGCGGCTAGCTGTGCCATTGCCAATGGCTATGGCCTGAATTTTGTAATCATAAATTAATTTCTTGATAACCCCTTCAGCTTCCATCTTTTTATCAAGCGGATAAATTACTGTATCATACAGCAGGTCACCTTGCTCATTTAAGCATACGGTTTTACAACCAGTTCTGAAACCCGGGTCAATGGCTAGAACCCTTTTTTGCCCCAATGGTGAAGCTAGCAATAACTGGCGCAGATTAGCCGCAAAGATCTTTATTGCTTCACTATCCGCTTTTTGTTTTGATAAATTTGAAAACTCTGTTTCAATACTCGGTTTTAAAAGCCGCCCGTACGAATCCGTAATGGCATCGGCCACTTGTTCTTTAGCCTCTGGTAAGCCGCGAAGATAAATTCTATCCAGCGCATCGGTTCCTCTTTCTGCTTCAATAGATATATCTACCGATAGAATACCTTCTTCTTCTCCACGACGAATAGCCAGTAATCTATGAGAAGGTATTCTTGAAAGTGGTTCCGAAAACTCAAAATAATCCTGATATTTTGCTCCTTCTTCTTTTTTACCTTTTTTTACTTTCGATGTAACAATGGCTTCTCTTTCAAAAATCTTTCTGATTGCATTTCGTGCCTGAATATCTTCATTAATCCATTCAGCCATAATGTCTCTGGCACCTTGCAGCGCATCCTCTACACTTTCTACTTTATCGTTGAGGTATTTTTCCGCAATTGCTTCAATGTTACGGTCTTTCTGTGCAAAAATAATTTTAGCTAATGGCTCCAGACCCTTTTCAATAGCAACAGTAGCACGAGTTTTGCGCTTTTGTTTGTATGGTAGGTATAAATCTTCTAATTCGTTGAGATACAGAGCATTTTGCAACTTGCTTAATAACTCGGGAGTCATTTTGCCTTGCTCTTCAATCGACTTGATAATGGCTTCTCTGCGTTTATCGGCTTCTAAAAATTTATTATATAAATCTTTGACAGACGCAATCTGAACTTCATCCATACTTCCTGTCATTTCTTTCCGGTATCGGGCAATAAATGGTACCGTAGCACCTTCTTGTAGTAAAGTTATGGTATTAGTAATGTTTTTCTCGGCAGCTCCAACAGCCTGCACAATAATTTGTATTTGTTTTGTAGTCATGTTTCCAACCTTTTTAATCTAAAAGGAATCCTAAGAATAAAATTAAAATTCAAACACAAAAATCTATTAATAAAATGAAAATGCAACTTTTTGTAGGTATCATTCTTTCCACATTTTGTCTGTTTAGTTGTGAACAAGAAAACACTCAGGCACTTAAAGCCGCTGATGCTGACTTGAAAGGAACTGTGATAAAATATGGAACTAGCTTCGGAATGTGCCTTGGGCCATGTAAGAAAGAAATGACTTTAATGAACGATGAAGCCGCTTTTACAATCTTTTATAACGAAGGTCGTGGCGTAACAGGCGGTGAACCAAAAACTTATACCGAGAAACTATCGGCCGACTATATTGCTTCTATAACTAAGAATGTAGACTTTGAAACATTCAAAAAACTTGATGAAGTGATTGGTTGCCCTGATTGTGCCGACGGCGGTGCAGAGTGGGTTGAGATAATAAAAAATGATTCAAGACACAAAGTGACTTTTGAGTATGAGCATGATGTAAAAGAAATTGCACCATTACTTAAATTGCTCCGCGAAAAGAAACAATATTTTGAAGAAAAATATGCAAAATAAACGGCTTAATGATGTTGCAAGAAAGTAATAAATGCGAAATAGCAGTAAATTGACTTCTGAATTTTGAAATCTGCTATTGATACGCTTGTTTTGCAAAACTAGTATCACCTTAGGTAATAAATAGATTACCTAAGGTGATTTTTTTATAAATCATTGCAGCAAGTATTTATGTACGACCTTATTATTATTGGCGGTGGCGCAGCAGGTTTTTTTGCAGCTATTAATGTGGCCGAAAGAAACAGAAACCTGAAAATTGCAATTGTAGAAAGAGGAAGAGAGGTTTT
The DNA here is from genome assembly GCF_037153985.1 of Emticicia sp. 17c. NCBI lineage: Bacteria > Pseudomonadati > Bacteroidota > Cytophagia > Cytophagales > Leadbetterellaceae > Emticicia > Emticicia sp. 17c. The sequence goes on along the minus strand of NZ_JBBAYI010000001.1, from coordinate 745,187 downwards.
ACAAAAAGTTAAGGTTTCGGGCGGGGGGCGTTGTAATGTAACACACGCCTGTTTTGAGCCGTCTGCTTTAATAAACTATTATCCACGCGGTAATCAGGAACTCCTCCAGCCTTTTGAGCGATTTAACCCAACGCATACCATTGAATGGTTTGAAAGCCGAGGGGTGAAAATCAAGAAAGAGGCCGATGGGCGAATGTTTCCGGTAAGTAATTCGTCACAAAGTATCATTGATTGTTTTCTGGAGGCTTGCCGGAAAAACTATATTGAAATCCTGACAAATACCCGTGTTGAAAGTATTGAAAATAATGGTGACCACTGGCAACTGAACGCAATTGGTCACCGGCAATATTTTACCAAAAAATTGATGATAGCAACCGGAAGCGATGTGGCTATCTGGAAACTTCTTCAGCATCTGGGTGTTAGTGTGGTAGCTCCGGTTCCATCTTTGTTTACATTTAATATTAAAGATACCCGCATTCAGGATTTAATGGGTATTAGCGTTGACAATGTAATTTGCCAATTAAAAGACCCTAAAAGTAAACAGTTGTCGACCTTCAATTCTAGCGGGCCAATGCTGGTTACACATTGGGGGCTATCAGGGCCAGCTATTTTAAAACTATCGGCTTGGGGGGCAAGGGCTTTAAACGAACTTAATTATGAATTTGAAGTAATTGTAAACTGGTTAGGGAAAACAGACATTGAAAAAATAAGGCAGCATTTGCACCAGCAAATCGCAAATCAGCCTAAAAAAAATGTATTGGCAAATGCCGAGTTTGGGTTATCGGTTCGATTATGGAAAAACCTTTGTATGGCGGCAGAAATAGGCGAGTACCAGAAATGGGCCGAAACCGGAAAAAAACATATAGCCAGACTTATTGAACAGTTAACGGCGTGTCGGTTCAAAGTGAATGGTAAAAGCACTTTTAAAGATGAATTCGTAACAGCGGGTGGAGTTGAATTAACTGAGCTTGATTTTAATAAATTCTGTTTGAAAAAATACCCTAACTTATACATGGCTGGCGAAGTACTTAACATCGATGCCGTAACAGGTGGCTTTAACTTTCAGGCTGCATGGACAGGCGGCTGGATAGCAGCCCAAAGCCTGAGTTTATGATTTTTTTTTGCGCCCTGCCTGCAACATATCTGTAAAAACAGATTTCTCATTTATTTCATCAAGAATCAGAGCTTCCTGTAAAATTTCAAGAAAAGCCTTCTCTTTACTTTGTAAATCGGTAATGCTGGTCAGCGTAATCCCATGCACAAACTTTCTGCCTTTGGCTTCAAGCAAGCCTTGTTCATTCGATAACTGAAACCCTCTTAAAAAACAAATTTCAAGTCCTTTAACGGGATGTATTTTACCCAGATAACAAACATCATTTCTGACAATATACATTGGTATATCAATAAAAAAGCGTTCTCGTATTTTAGGATGTGCGTTCAGAATTAAAATCCTTAGCCTTTCTATTACCTGTTGCAGATGTGCTGGCTGGTGAGCGACATAGTCATCAACCGATATGTAATTTTTCTTTATCATGACGTGTTACGAATGAACCTGTTATCATACCTGAAAAACTTGCGACCAAGCCCCAAAGCATACCCGGGATTTCGGTCGGATAAAATTTTAAAATAAGCCACACACTTGTTCCGGCTATCATTGATATAATTGCTCCTAAACCCGTAGCTCTTTTCCAGTAGAGTCCTGCTACTAAAGGAACAAACAAAGCTACTAAACTTAGCGCTGATGACTCGCCTACAAGTTCATAAATTTCGGCCTTGTAGAGTGACAACCCAACACTAACCAATGTAATGCCAATGACCGACAAACGCATAATATGAAGCAACCTTTTGTCTGATATTTTATGGCCATAAAGGGGTTTTAATAGGTTTTCGCCCACAACAGTAGCAGGAGCAAGTACTGCACCGCTACAAGTACTTAGTATAGCCGACAATAAAGCTCCGAAAAACAGAATCTGCATACCCAGACTTGAATGATTAAGCACCAAGAAAGGAATGGTCATTTGGGTATCGCCTGATTTAATATCAGGATACAACAACGTGCCACAAAGTGCAATTACTAAAGGCATACTGGCAATAGAAAGATACATAAAGGCTGACCAGAAAGCTCCACGGACTGCCACTTTTTCTGATTTTGCCGAAAGTACCCTTTGAAAAACATCCTGTTGCGGTATAGACCCCCAGCCGATGGTAATCCATGCACCAAAATAAGTAACCCAGCTAACAACTGATTGCTCTTTAGGTATAAATCTGAAAAAACCTGAAGGAGTTTTGTTTATCAACTCGCCCCAGCCACCAATTTTGCCCACTAGCTCAAGCATCAGAATAAGCATACCAATAATAATAATGGCTGTCTGGATGGTGTCCGTAATAGCTACCGACCACATACCGCCTACATAGGTATAAAAAACCACCACAGAGGCGCAAATTAATACCCCATAAACGAATGGAAGGCCAGCGATTGATTGTAGCACAATGGCCAGTGCAACTAGTTGTGCGGCAATCCAGCTAAAGTAGGAGGGAATCAGAAAAAGAGCCGAAATCCATTCGACGTTTTTGTTATAACGAATGCGGAAATAATCGCTAAAGGTAAGTATATTCAGCTTGTACAAAGGCCGTGCAAAAAACAAACCTATCAGTAGCAGGCACATAGATGCACCAAAAGGGTCTTCAATTACGCCCAATAAGCCATTTTCAACAAATTCAGACGAAGCACCCATTACTGTCTCAGAACCAAACCATGTAGCAAAAAGCCCCGAAGCTACTACATAAGTAGGCATTTTTCGTCCGGCAATAGCAAAATCACTCGATGTTTTAACAAATTTTGATGCAAACCAACCCACCAGCACAGTCCCGACAAGATACAATGAAATAAAAGTTAAAAGCATAATCTGAATAAGTATGAGGGCAAATAATTTAAGAAGTTTTGAAAATAGTAATTTTTCTTTTTTCAACAGTTGTGAATGCCATTTTTTTATAATAAATATGTTTAAAGCGAAGATTTTAGGGTAAAAAACCATTCAGTAAGTTTTTTCGTTTTTTTATATGAAATGTGTGACTTTATTTTTTAAATTAAGTCCCAAATAGCGAATATTCGTTAGGCCCTATTATAAATTAAAAATTGTGAACCTGTGACCCATCTTATTGAGCGATTTACAGAAATATTGAAAAAAGGAAGGTATAATTCCCAAACAATTGCCGCATACAGGAATGCCATATTTGTTTTTTATAATCACTTTCGTGATTTACCACAAAGTAAAATTACTGACGAATTGGTTTCAAACTATCTGCGTGAATTGAGTGAAAAAAAGGGAGGGTCAACAGATGCCGCCAAGCAAGCCGGAAAAGCCATCAAACTTTTTTACGAAGTAATTTTTAAACGTAAACTAGGAATTAAGGCATCGGGCGAAATGAAAGAAGACACATTGCCTGAGATACTAACAGAGAATGAAGTACAAAGTATTATTAGCGTGCTTGATAACCCCAAACACAAGGCTTTAATGGCTACTATTTATTCTGTTGGGTTAAAACTGAGTGATATTCTGGTAATGAAAGTAGAGGATATAGACCTCGATACCCGAATAATTATGGTTCCACCTTCTAAGACTGAGAAAGGAAGAAAGCTGAAAATCCCTAGAAAACTGATTCCGATTCTGGTAGCCTATTTTGACAAGCATAAGCCACAGGAATTATTGTTTGTCGGAGAAAAAGGTAAGCCTTATAGCCCTAGAAGTGTTCAGTTGGTGTTTCAACAGGCATTAGTAAAGGCTGCCATTAGCAAAAATGCTACTGTACACACTTTGAGACATAGTTATGCAGTGCATTGTCTGGAAAGAGGAATGGATATTCACTTGCTCAAAGAAATTTTAGGTCATAAGTATTTGCAGACAACCTCTATCTACTACCAGTTGGCTCAAATAGACCTCACTAATATTAGAAGTCCGTTTGAAGATTTACAGATTTCATAAAGGCTATGGGGGCTTTGCACCATAGCCTACTTATTTACGTGTTGTAGTTGCCAGAAGCGTTTAATCTTCCATGCTGGCTTCTTTCAGTACAATATTTTTCTTTTTCAATGAATGAAGTTCTAATTCATTGAGTTCGGCACGATTTCTGACCACGTCGATAGCTGTATATATTGCATGAATCATCGAAGATTCATCTGCCTGATTTTTTCCGGCAATATCATAGGCTGTTCCGTGGTCAGGTGAGGTGCGAACTTTCGGCAAAGCCGCTGTAAAGTTAACGCCATTTTCGAAGGCAAGCATCTTGAAAGGCATTAGTCCCTGATCATGATACATGGCAAGCACTGCATCATATTGTTTCCATGCGGCAGTTCCGAAGAAGCCGTCTGCCGGAAAAGGCCCAAAAACCAGCAAGCCTTTTTTCTTTATTTCAACTAAAGCTGGCTGAATAGTGTCTTTTTCTTCATTTCCGAGAAGCCCATTTTCTCCGGCGTGTGGATTCAGCCCTAAAACTGCAATTTTAGGTTTCTGAATACTAAAATCACGTTTCAGAGAAGTATTAATCTGCTCTATTTTCTTTATGATTAGTTCTTTCGTGATTTTACTCTTTACCTGTTCAAGTGGTAAATGACCAGTAACAACGCCTACCTTTAGTTTTTCACTTACCATAAACATCAATACATCTTCAACGTCAAACTCTTTTGCGAGATATTCGGTATGCCCCGGAAAAGTAAATTCTTCGTTTTGAATATTATGTTTGTTGATAGGAGCCGTAACTAATGCATCAATTTTGCCAGCTTTTAAATCCTGAACTGCGCGTTTTAATGCCTCAAAAGCAAGTTTTCCGGCTTCTGGCGTAATTTTTCCGGGTTGCACTTCCAGCGCTTGGTCGTTCATGCAATTGATAACATTTACCTGTTTATGGTTAATTTGCTCAATTTTCTGAATCGTGAAAAACTGCCAGTCTTTTAACTCCAGTTGCTGACGATAGCGGTTAATTATTTTCCCTGAACCATAAATTACCGGAGTACACAGTTTGTTTAATCGGTTACCACCTACGGCTTTAAGAATCACTTCAGGGCCGATGCCGTTAAAGTCACCAATGCTTATGCCTATAACAGGTTTGTGTTGTTCGCTCACTTGTCTATCTGATTATATAGTTTCAATGCTGATATGTTTTGTAGCCACAACACGTTTCAGTTCAATAAGCCGATGTTTATTCTTACTGAATATGTTTTGACTTTCTTACTGCTAAGAGTAATTTTGCTGCAATTTACTGACAAACATACGATAAAAAAAATCCTGTGAATACAATTACCCATACTGAAGAGAGTTCTGTTTTAATAGTCGATGAAATGCACCTGAGTATTCTGGCTATGCTGGAGGCAGTCGGGTTGAAACCCGATTATCAGCCCAAAATCAAGCGGCAGGAAATAATTGATATTATTGCCAATTACGAGGGCCTTATTATCAGAAGTAAAACAAAAGTTGACGAAGAATTGCTTTTGCCGGCTACACGCCTGAAATTTATTGGTCGGGCAGGGGCAGGGCTTGATTTAATCGATGAAACGATAGTAAATAAAAAAAATATCAAAATTTTTGCGGCAAATGAAGGTAACAGAGTTGCCGTAGCCGAACATATCATAGGAATGCTTTTGTGCCTGATGAATAATATTATGATTGCTGATACTCAGGTACGTGCCGGAAAATGGCTCAGAGAAGAAAATCGTGGATACGAGCTTCTGGGCAAAACCGTGGGGCTTATTGGCTATGGAAACAACGGAATGGAAACAGCTAAACGTCTGGCTGCTTTTGGCTGTAAAGTGTTGGCTTATGATAAATATAAAGATAATTTCTCTGATGCGTATGCCCAACAGGCAAGTATGGAGGAAATTTATGCGTATGCCGACATCCTGAGTTTGCATATTCCGTTGACTGACGAAACTTTTCAGTTAGTTAATCAGGAATTTCTGGGCAGGTTTGCTAAAAACATTTATTTTATCAATGCTTCAAGGGGCGAAATAGCCAGCCTAGAGGCAATCTGGCAGGGTTTGCAGTCGGGAAAAATACTTGGAGCCTGTCTGGATGTGTTGGAAAATGAGAAACTGAATCAACTGACTGAATCTCAGAAAAATGTATTTGAGCAATTGATAAAGTCAGAAAAGGTAGTTCTTACCCCACATATTGCCGGCTGGACGCACGAATCTTATGTAAGAATTAATGAGGTATTAGTGGCTAAAATTCAACAGATGTTTTCATAAAAAAAGACGAGCACAAAAATAAACCTGTGCTCGTCTAACTCTATTTACTTCATTGTTACTTTTTCTTTCGTTTTTTTGAAGATTCTTCCTCTTCTTCTTCTTCCTCCTCTTCTTCGTATTCTTCCTCTTCTTCTTCGTACTCTTCCTCTTCTTCTTCGTATTCTTCCTCCTCTTCTTCTTCGTACTCTTCCTCTTCTTCTTCGTACTCTTCCTCCTCTTCTTCGTACTCTTCCTCTTCTTCTTCGTATTCTTCCTCTTCTTCATCACCGCCTTCTTCCTCACCACCATAAGTGAAGCTATAATTTTCTTCTATGGCATTTTTCAGGCATAATTTATCTAACTCCTCAACGAATTCATCAGGATTTTCAGTCAGAATTTCAAAATTGGTAATATAAGTATACTCAATGCCATCATCTTCTTCTTTTGCCTGATAGTCGAAATAAAAGTCTTCTTCGCTGTTTACATATTTCAAACAAAGTTTTTCAAGTTTGGTGGCAAATTTTTCTGTATCTTCCACATGAATCCAGAAATCTGTAACGTATACCATTCCATCAACAGCAAAGTTCGACTCTTCACTTTCATCCCAAACACCTTCGCTGAAATCAAGGTTTTCTACTGATTTAATTATCCAAGAATCGTTTCCATTGTATTCATTGTGGATAATATAATCATACGGAATATAGCAATACCCTTTATCTCCCCAGTCTTTCCCCCACGAATTACGCACGATAAACATACGGTCAGGGTCTGAATAGCCAACGCAAAGCATTGCATGCCAGCCATGAGTAGTACGTACGTTGTCAGATTGGCGCGGCATAGGAACCCTGCCTTTGTTTTTACAAGCATCATCGAACGATTGGAATGTATTTAAACAAAAAGCAATCGGATAACCTTCAGCGAGCGTGTTTTTCCAGAGGGCCAAATCAACTTCAATGTATTCTGCATCAACTATTTTAAAATTCGACCCATGTGTGTATGCCGACTCATCAGGCTCATCTAGAATTTTTTCGTGGTTGTTAGGCCATAAATCTTCGGCACAGGCACCATATTCTTTTAGACCCTCAATGGCATTATACATAATAGAGCCACAATCTTTATCCTGCGAGTCATCAAGCCAACGGGCATTATAATAAATATACAAGCGGCTCACATCGCTTGCCGACCCTAAAGTTCGTTTCGCGAGGTACTCGTACGCTCCTGCAAAGGCATTGGCTACACAACTATTGCCTACTTGCATTTCAACTTCTGTTAGGTGGTCTCTTAAATCTACTTTCGGAGGTAATTTATCAAGGTTACCTGCTTGTTTTTTCTTTACATCAGCAGGAATCTGTCCGGCACGGTAGCCGCCAATTCTGTTTTCCATCTGGTTTGGGAGTGGTTAGATATAAACTAATAATAGGTGTTAAAAATCTCTCAAAAATAATTGTTAGACGCGAATTAAAAAGACTTTCGGCATTAAAAAAATAAAGCCTAGTATTCATGAATTTCAGACCTGAAAATGAATACTAGGCAAGTTAGTTTGAGTTGCAGAAACTAACGATAGAATTATGTAAATAATTGTAAATAGAAGTTCTCTTTTGAGCGCATTAATTGCTCTTCCTGCTCGGTTTTGTCAAGATACCCACACAAATGTAACACACCATGAACCAGTACACGTTTTAGTTCGTAGTCGGTACTTACTTCAAATTGTTTGGCGTTATCTTTTACACGGTCTATACTAATAAAAATATCTCCTTCAATGAGTTTATCTTCCTCCGAGTTATCAAAAGTAATAATATCTGTCAGGTAATCATGGTCAAGATATTCGATATTAACTTGAAGCAGATAATCATCAGAACAAAAAATATAATTGAGTTCAGATAAAACGTAGCCTTCTTGCTCAATAACTTGCTTAAGCCAGTTTTTTATTTTCTGTTTTTGTTGAAGTTTGAAGGCTACATCTTCATTATGAAAATTTATCATGGTCTTTCTTAAATACAATTAACTTTTAACGAGTGGTTTTCTTTTGTCGAGTGTCATTAAAAAAGCCGGAAGCAGCACAAGGTTCGAAACCATGCCCATTAATAGGGTAATAGATACCAGCGTACCTAAAAAAACCGTACCTTTAAAATTTGACGCAACAAAAATTCCGAAGCCAAAAAACAGAATGATGCCTGTGTAGAACATACTGATACCCGTATACATAATGGTTTCAGTAATGGCCTGGGAAACAGTTTTGTTACGGTTCAGAATTTCGTCCTTATATTTGGTTAGAAAATAAATAGTGCCGTCGGAAGAAATACCAAAGGCTATACTGAATACCAACGTAGTAGTAGGTTTAAGCGGAATGCCCAGATACCCCATAAAACCAGCCGTAATAATTAGCGGAATAATACTTGGTAAGGTTGAAATCAGAATCATACGGGCATTAAAAAATTGCGTAGCCATTACAATACAAACCAACACAATGGCAAGGGCTGTACTTTCAACCAGATTTTTTAGCAAGTAATTATTTCCCTGCATCGATACCACACTACCACCCGTAACTTTGGCTTCAATTTGTTGCTCTTTTGGTAACCATTGTTTGTTTTCACGGTCGTAGTTAAAGATAGTATCTATTTTGGGTTGTAGGGCATCAACCAGTTCTTTTATTCTGACAGTGCCGGCGTCAGCACACTGAAAACTTATTCGGGTATATTGCTTGGTACTATCAATAAAAGAGGCAAACAGGTTTTCTTTACCTTTGACACTACCGGCATAATCGGCCAGTTTCTGTAATTCAAGGGCTCCGGGTAATTGATAATATTTTTCATCACCACCTCGGTACCCCTGATAAATAAACTTAATGGCTTCTACCACTGAAATCGGATTCGTAAATTCATCGTACTTTGCAAATTCGCGTTGCATAACTTTTATCTTGTTCAGAATCTGTGGATTTAGCACACCATTTTCTTTTTTGGTGTTAATCATTACCTCAAAAGGCACAACGCCATGAAAATGTTTTTCAATAAATTTCAAATCGGCAAAAATCGGGTCGTTCTGCGGTAAATCATCAACAATAAAACCAATGGCTTTGAGGCGTGCCATGCCAACTACTGAAATAACCAGTAAAAATGCGATAAAGCTATACAAAGCTGTGCGACGTGTATGTACTAGCTTGTTGACATACTGTAAGAATGAACTAATGTATTTGTTTTCAAGATGGCGTACGTTTTTTGCACTTGGTGGAGGCGTGTAACTTATCAGGATTGAAATTAAAATTAGCGATACCGCCCACGTACTCATGATACAGATAGCCGCTACCAGACCAAATTCCAGCAGTAATGGGCTTCCTGTGAAGTAAAAAACAAAAAAACCTATGGAGGTAGTTACATTAGCCAGAAAAGTTGTTTTACCTATTTTTTCAATTGCTACTGATAAGGCTCGCATCTTGTCGTTATGCTTCAGAAACTCCTCTTGATACTTGTTTACCAGAAAAATTGTGTTCGGAATACCAATGACGATAATCAAAGGTGGAATAAGGCCAAGTAAAATGGTAATTTTATAGCCTAGAATAACAATGATACCTACCGACCAGACTACCGAAATAATTACAAGCAAAGCTGTGAATAGTGCTGTACGTACCGAGCGAAAAAACAAGTATAAAATGCCAATAGTTATCAGAAAAGCCAAAAACATAAACTTCTCCATTTCGGCACTTACTTTTGAAATAAAGTTGGTGCGTATAAAGGGCATACCCGAAAAATGCACCTCAATGCCGTTCTTTTTGCCAAACTCACGCGTTTTGGCTTCAATATCTTTCGTTATGGTAATTCTTCCTTTACTGTTTAGTTTAGCTTGGTCAAAAGTAATAGCCATTAAATGGGCATTGCCCTCCGTGCTATACACAAAACCCCTGTAAAAAGGAAGGCGGGCTATGGTATTTCTGATAGTATCAACTTCGGCCTGCGTAGTAGGGCGTTGTGCTACAATCGGGCGGAAATCAAATTTTTTCAGGCTATCGTTTTTAACTATTTCAAAAAGATTAGCATTAGAAACAACATTTTTTATCCCTTCAATGCCTTTTATTTGCTTCGTCAGGTCGTACCATTCATTAAAAACGGGTAGGTTGTAGATATTGTCTGTTTTAATGGCAATTACCATTACATTGCCATCTTCGCCGAAACGTTTTTTGAAATCTTCGTATAATTTGTAGTTTGTGTCAGTTTTAGGCAGAATCTTTACCAACTCATAAGACATCTGTATCTGAGAAGCCATGTAGGCCATCAGGGCAGTCATTAAGGTTAAAACAGCAAGCCAGATTCTTCTATTTTTCAGAATAATTTTAGAAATATTATACCAGAACATATTTGGGGGTTTAGCCAGAAATACTAATTAAACCTCAAAATTAGTTGTTTTTGCCGAAATGCTTAACAGAAATGTATATATGTAAGATATTTGTCGACTAATGTGTTCTCTTCACACTCCCAAGTAGTTCTTTTGCCCCTTGCACAGGTAGAATTTTACCTGCCAGAATATCGGACTGTATGCGCGGAATTTTTTCTGTTACTATTGGGTCAGAAAAAAAATCTTCTTCCAATGTCTGCTGTATAAAATCATACATCCATCCCAGATTCTGCTGTTGGCGGTTTTGCTGCCAAAAGCCTGAGGTTTTTGTTTTTTCAGCATAAAGGGCAATTGTTTGCCATATTTCAAGAATTCCCTGATTTTGTAGTGCCGAGCAAGTCATAACAGGAACCACCCAACCATTAACAGGCGTAGGGTATAGGTGAAGCGCGTGTAAATATTCGAGTCGGGCATTTTGGGCTGCTTGTGCATTTTCACCATCGGTTTTGGTGATGGCAATAGCATCAGCCATCTCAATAATGCCTCTTTTGATACCTTGTAATTCATCGCCTGCACCTGCCAGCATCAGTAACAGAAAAAAGTCAACCATTCCTTTTACCACTGTTTCAGATTGCCCCACACCAACGGTTTCAACTACTATTATCTCATAACCGGCAGCTTCACACAGTAAAATGGTTTCGCGGGTTTTATTGGCTACTCCTCCTAAACTACTACCGGCAGGTGAAGGTCTGATATAAGCCAGAGGGTCATGAGCTAACTCCTCCATACGGGTTTTATCGCCCATAATACTGCCTTTGGTTAACTGGCTTGTAGGGTCAATAGCCAGCACAGCAATTTTTTTATTGAGTGAAGTAATCGTTTTTCCGAAAACTTCAATAAAAGTGCTTTTACCAACGCCAGGAACGCCCGTAATGCCAATTCTTACAGAATTACCAGTATAAGGCAATAACTGTTCGAGCAACTGCTGTGCTAGTGGTTTGTCTTGCGGTAATTGACTTTCTATGAGGGTAATAGCCCTGCTGAGTATAATCCGGTTTCCGGCCAGTATTCCGTTCATGTACTCGTTCAGAGAAAGGCGTTTTTGCATGGGTTTATTTTTTTATATTTATCAGCCCAAAAATACGGTGTTAAACTGTTTTGCATTTATAAAGCAGCATTTGGGCTGGTATTTTATTTTTTCACGAGTATTTTTTCAAGTTTCCAACAAATCTACTAACTTGCGCTCGAAATAATAAACCCCTTCACAAAAAATGAATTTTCCTTCGGATTTACGCTACACCAACGAACATGAGTGGATTAAATTAGAGAGTGGCAATGTTGCCATAGTGGGTATTACCGATTTTGCACAAGGCGAATTAGGTGATATTGTTTTTGTTGAAATTGAAACAGTAGGGCAAACTTTAGGTGCAAATGATATTTTCGGAACGGTTGAAGCTGTAAAAACAGTTTCAGACTTGTTTTTGCCAGTAGCCGGTACTGTACTGGAGGTAAATGAAGCTATTATAAAAAACCCTGAATTGTTAAATTCTGACCCTTACGGAGAAGGTTGGTTAGTTAAGATAGAAGTAAGTAATGCGGGCGATTTAGATTCTTTGTTAGATTCAGAAGCGTATCAGAAAATTATTTAATAATAATTCAGATGAGGACCGAATCAGAAATATTTTATACAGAGATGCCCTGACAAGGGCATTTTTTTTGATTTTTAATAGAAAATGAAAATTTTACTTAAATCTGTACGAATAATAGATGAACAGTCTGACCTGAACGGTCAGGTTAAAGATATATTAATTAGCGAAGGGAAAATCAGCAAAATAGCCGACACTATCACTGATGAAGCCCAACAGATAATACAAGGAGAGAATCTGCACGTGTCGTCAGGTTGGATAGATATGCGGGTATCACCTAAAGACCCGGGCTATGAATCAAAAGAAGACCTTACTTCTTTATGTCGGGCAGCAATGGCCGGAGGTTTTACTCAGATTGTAACCTTGCCTAATACAAAGCCTACTGTTCAAACCAAAGAATCGATTGCTTATTACCAGCATTTTTCTAAAACTCAACTCGTAAAAATTCTTCCGGCTGCGGCTGTAACGAAAAATTGCGAAGGAAAAGATTTTACTGAAATGCTAGACCTCCATAAAGCCGGAGCCGTTGCATTTACAGACGGAGACCACCCACTATGGAATGCTGATATTCTTTTAAAAACTTTGCAATACTTGTATCCGATTGATGGATTCCTGATGAATCGACCCGAAGAAACAAGTCTTTCATTATTCGGACAAATGCACGAGGGCATTGAAAGTACTTTACTTGGTATGAAAGGGATTCCGGCAACAGCCGAAGAGTTAAGCATTATGCGTGATTTGAAGTTGCTAGAGTATGCTTATAGCCAGATTCCCGACAAAAAAACAAATTCAGCTCTGCATTTTTCTACAATTTCGACCCGTCGAGCCGTTGAATTAATAAGAGAGGCCAAGCAAAAAGGGCTACCCGTAAGCTGCGATATAGCGGCACACCAGCTTGCATTTACAGATGCTGACTTACGAGAATTTGATACAAATCTTAAGGTAAATCCGCCTTTCAGAACGAAAAATGATATTGATGCGTTGAAAGAAGGGCTAGCCGACGGCACGATTGATACGATTGTTTCAGACCATAACCCGCAAGACGAAGAGTCTAAAAATCTGGAATTTGATATGGCCGATTTTGGAATTATAGGTTTGGAAACTGCTTTTGCAGTGGCCAATACTTTCAGTGATTTACCAATAGAAACATTAATAACAAAACTTACTCAGACACCGGCTAAACTGTTGAGGCTTTCGGAGCAATCGATAAAAGAAGGAGTTGCGGCTAATCTGACTATTTTTGACCCATCTAAAGAATGGACTTTCTCTGAAAAAGATATTCGTTCTAAATCAAAAAATACACCATTTATTGGCCGTACCTTGAAAGGTAAAGTCATTAATGTAATTAATAATACCCTCATTGCCTGAGTAAAAACTGGTTTTGCAGGTTTTCTGTTAAAAAAAGTACAGTTTCAGGGTATCAGGTTTTATTTGGTAATGAAATTAATATTCTGTAAGTGTATATTTAATTAATACGCTATGTTACGTAAACGAATTATCCGACATTCACTCATTTACGGAAGCCTTGCTGCCCTAATTTGTATTCTGGTAGCATTGATTCAGTTTTATGGGATACATAAAAGTCCGTTCGGAAGATATAAACTTCCGGCATTTGGTATTAATGTTTTATTTATATTGATTGCCATCTGGACCTACCGAGCAACTAACAGAGGTGTATTGTCGTTTGCCGAGGGCTTCTCAGTAGGTTTTCTTACAAATCTGTTTGCTGCTTTTATAACAGCTACGGCTTATTACATCTTTATAAAAATAGCTGGCGATGAGGCAATAATGCTTTGGGTAAAAGAAAATATTACTGCCATTGAAAAAATTAAAGATAGCCATATCAAAAATTTCGGCTTGCAGGATTACAACACACTCTTGAACCAAGCTAAGCAAATACCCACGGCAGGCTATGTTTTTTTAGATGAACTTGCAAAAAAACAGATATGTATTGTAGCCGTAAGTATTATTTCTCTGATTTTCAGACGACACACTTACACAATTCAATAAATAAAAATATCTTTACCTCTTTAGTATCTGTAAGCCTATATTAATATTATGGAACAACCATCAACAGCTAGAATTGCGCTTAAATGGGGAGTCATTTTTGCTATTATTATTATTATTTATTCCATAGTGCTGCACATGACAGGGCTTTGGAAAAATCCGCTTTTAACTTTTATTAGTTTTATTATATTATTACCTGGGGTTATATTAGCTGTACGAGAATATAAATTACTGAACGAAGGCTATCTGAACTTCGGAGATGGCCTCGGTACAGGAGCATTAATGGCAGCAGTTGCAGGATTAATAGCAGCAGTTTTTGGTTATATATATGTAACATTAATTGATACTACCATTTCGGGGCAAATGTTGGAAATGCAGCGGGAACGTCTGGAAGCACAGGGTTTATCGCCCGAGCGTGTGGAAGAGTTTTTGCAAAGTTATAGTTCATTCATGACACCCGGAATGATGCTCATGATTACTTGGTTTATTTATATATTTTTTGGATTCATTTGGTCGTTAATAGTATCGGTTATTCAGAAGAATAGTAGATCCGAAATGATGTTTTAATCAATGATTACAATTTTTAAAAAAGAACTTAATAGTTTTCTCAACTCGCTGGTTGCTTATATAGTTATTGGCGTATTTCTGGCACTAACTGGGCTATTCACTTGGGTTTTTGAAGGCAACGTACTCGACTACGGCTATGCAGATTTAAATAGTTTTTTTGAACTGACACCCTACATTTTTATTTTTCTGATTCCGGCCATTACTATGCGCCTGTTTTCGGAAGAATTTAAAACCGGAACAATCGAGCTGCTTTTTACTAAACCTTTAACCGACTGGCAGATTATACTGGGTAAGTTTCTGGCAGCCTTTCTATTGGTAATTATTGCATTGTTACCTACTTTTTTGTATTACTATTCGGTATACGAACTAGGAAGCCAGAAAGGTAATATTGATACACCAGCCGTTATAGGTTCTTACATAGGGTTGTTCTTTCTGGGTGGTGTTTTTGTAGCCATTGGTCTTTGGGCATCTTCCCTGACTGATAATCAGGTTGTCGCATTTATAATAGGGGCTTTGGCTTGTTTTCTGTTATATGATGGTATTCACCAATTAGCACAGTTGTTTTCTGGTTCTACGCAATACTTTATTGCTTATCTGGGGCTAAATTTTCATTATGATTCTATCAGCAGAGGGTTAATCGACTCACGCACAATTATTTATTTTGTGAGCGTAATAGGCTTAATGCTTTACTTATCCCGCTTGCAGGTATCAGCCAGAAAAAGTTAATTTTACTCTTAATACCCATAAAATTATAAATATGCAGCTTCCTATTTATCAAGTCGATGCTTTTACAAGTAAGCTCTTTGGTGGAAATCCTGCCGCTGTGGTGCCATTAAAACAGTGGATACCCGACGAACTTATGCAAAAAATTGCATTAGAAAATAATCTTTCAGAGACTGCCTTTTTTGTGCCAACTCCTAATGGGTTTCATATCAGGTGGTTTACGCCTACGGTCGAAGTAGCTTTGTGTGGCCATGCAACGCTGGCAACGGCTTATGTTGTTTTTAACGTATTGAAATATCCGTCAGACACTTTGTTGCTCGATTCAAAAAGTGGTGTTTTAAAAGTGCGTAAAACCGCAAAACTCTTAGAACTCGATTTCCCTCTTCAACAGGTTACTAAGGCTAGTCCGCCTGATGGCTTGATTGACGGAATTGGAGTAGAACCCAAAGAAATTTATCGCGCTTCTGACGATTACCTCTTAGTTTACGGTTCTCAGACTGAGATTGAAAATATCAGCCCGAATTTCAGTTTATTAAGAAAAGTAAAAGCGCGTGGAGTAATTGTTACTTCGCTGGCAAAATCTAAAAAACTTGATTTTGTGTGCCGCTTTTTCGCCCCGGGTTCAGGCATCGACGAAGACCCCGTAACTGGCTCTGCTTTTACAAAGCTAGTGCCTTTCTGGGCTGAAAAGCTGGGTAAAGATACATTTGAAGCTGAACAGATTTCGCAACGTAAAGGGCAACTTTCATGCAAGCTTGATGGCAACAGAGTATTGATGGCCGGTAATGCCAAGCTATACATGAAAGGGAAAATTACAGTTTGAGCCTCATTTTCAAACATTTCTCTTAAAAGACTTGACACCCCCTATGTTGATTTATTACCTTTGCGACCTAAAAAATTTAAGGTAAAGCAATATTTCTTTAACCTATATTTCTTCATGCAGGAAAAAAACATCCCCGAACATGAAGAAAAAAACAAAAATCTTTCGTCACAAACGAAATAGGGGAGTCTACAAAATGAAACTTTCAGAATTTAAGTTCGATTTACCTCATAGTTTAATAGCCATGTATCCTCCAGAACAACGTGATGGAGCGCGTATGATGGTTGTACACAGAAAAACCAAAAAAATTGAGCATAAGATGTTCAAGGATATAGTTGATTATTTCGGCGAAAACGATACGCTGGTAGTCAATGACACAAAGGTTTTTCCGGCCCGTTTATATGGGTCAAAAGAAAAAACAGGTGCTAAAATTGAAGTTTTCTTACTGCGCGAACTTAACCGTGAAATGCGCCTTTGGGATGTTCTGGTTGACCCAGCCAGAAAAATCAGGGTTGGTAACAAACTTTATTTTGGTGATAGTGATTTGGTTGCTGAGGTAATTGACAACACCACGTCACGCGGGCGTACTATTCGCTTTTTATTCGATGGCTCTCATGAAGAAATGATGAAAGCTATTCATGAACTAGGCGAAACCCCACTTCCGATTGACATAATTAAACGAAAAGTAACAGACCAAGACCGCGAAAGATACCAGACTATCTTTGCTGATAAAGAAGGAGCGGTTGCAGCCCCAACGGCTGGTATGCACTTTACAAGAAATGTACAACGCCGTATGGAAATTAACGGTGTTTCGTTTTGTCCTGTAACTTTGCATATCGGAATTGGTACTTTTCGTCAGGTTGATGTAGAAGACCTTACAAAGCACAAAACTGATTCAGAAAATTTCTTTATCCCTGAAAGTACTTGCAACATAGTAAACCAATCGATTGATAAAGAAGGGAAAATCTGTGCCATAGGTACAACAGTACTTAAAGCGCTTGAATCATCGGTTTCGGCAAGTAATCATTTGAAACCTATTGAAAACGGATGGACTGATAAATTTATTTTTCCTCCTTATGATTTCAAAATTACTAATGCACTTCTGACCAATTTCCACTTGCCTGAGTCAATTCTGATTATGATGTCATGTGCATTTGGTGGTTATGAGTTAATTATGAATGCCTACAACGAAGCTATTAAAGAGAAATACAAATTCTTTACTTATGGCGATGTAATGCTTATTCTCTAATAAATAATATAAGCTTTATTATGAAACCGAGAAATGTACACTTTAGCGCATTTCTCGGTTTTGTTTATACAATCAGCCTATTTAGCAGTAAAATATTTTATGGAGAAACAGAAATATGCCGTAATTGTAGCAGGCGGAAGCGGTAGCCGCATGGGAAGCGAAATTCCAAAACAATTTCTGGCTTTAGCCGGTAAACCTATTTTGTTTCATACAATTGAACAGTTTTTGCAGATTAACGGCATTCAGATTATACTCGTTTTACCCGAAAAAGATATAGCCTACTGGCATCAGACAACAGCGCAGACCTTGTTTGATAAAAACCCGTCTATCAGAATCGAGGTAGGAGGGAAGACCCGCTTTCAATCGGTCAGAAATGGTCTTAAACATGTTAAAGATAACGCATTGGTTGCAGTGCATGATGGAGTAAGGCCATTAATTGATGTTTCAATTATTGAGCAGTCGTTCCATACGGCCAATGAGTCAGGCAGTGCGGTAACGAGTGTGCTGTTAAAAGACTCGGTACGAGAGGTAATTGCAGAAAACCATAATAAAGCAGTTGACAGAACTAAGTTCAGGCTGATACAAACGCCGCAAACATTCAGGACTGAAATCATGAAAATAGCTTTTGAGGTGGAAGAACAAGCATTTTTCACTGATTGTGCCAGTGTAGTTGAGTTTGCAGGATTCGAAATCAATCTTATAGAGGGTTCTTATAAAAATATCAAAATCACTACACCCGAAGACTTGCTAATTGCCGAAGCTCTGTTAAAAGCCTAATTGCATAAATAACCAAAAGAAGAAATGTTGGTAACCGTGCTTGAGAGGTTTTCACGAATGATTTTTATGGTTTCTGGATACCCTTTTTCATTATAACTTATTTCTCGTTTTGAACGCTGGTTGGTAGCTTCTGTAAATTCTTTTCCATCAAAAAGATATAACTTCGTACTGACAATGTTGTTGTCGCCGAAAGGAACAAAGCTACTTTGAGGCCGAAAAATCCAATAAAACTGAATTTCTGGTATTCCTGAAAAGAAATTTCGTTTATCGTCAAAAGTATATTCCGAAATGCTAGGCGTGCTGGTAACATCACCCCTGAAAATACTATAAGGGTTTCCGTTAGCGTCATAATCAATGTTTCGGTTAATTCCGAGTAAATACCTGCTTGTTACACCAACCAGCCGATTTTGGGCATCATAGTCAATCACAATTTCATCTTCAATATTATTATCGGTTTTTTGTATAATACCAGTCAGTTTGTCTTTATTGTCATAAACGCCCTCAAACCGTTTAACTCTGAATGGGTTACTTTCATCTCTAACGGCTTTAACCTTTCCTTTTTGGTTGTATTCAAAAAAAACAATTACTTTATTGAGGGTATCTTTATTAATATCGATGTCGTAGCTAAACATTTTTTCAATTCTGCCATCTTTCAAAGAAATATTATCATAATGAAATGATTTATTTAATGGGTTTTCCTGAACCCATTTTTCTAATCGGCAAGGTTGAAAACTCTCTGTCTTCTGGCAAGAATTAAATATTGTAATAAGCAATAAAAAAAGGGGAATCCGTTTTACAGGCAGGTAGTTTTTATTCATAATCAGAAGATTTTAGCAAGTAGCCATTCGGGTAATAGTTTCATTAAAATTGCGAGAAAAACATATCTTTTGGTAATATAGGCTACGTTTTTTTTGGCTGCAATGGCATGGGCAATTTGTTTGGCTGCTTTTTCTGGCGTAGCAACCCAGAACATCCCCTTGTTTTGTTTGGTCATTGGGGTGTCAACAAAACCAGGGCGTATGTCTGTAACCGTAATTTCATGTTTATATTTCTTAGAACGCAAGCGAAGCCCTTCCATATAGCTTGATACAAAGGCTTTGGTTGCGTGGTATTCAGGAGCATAAGGGCTACTTCTTACAGCCGCCAGTGAAGAAACCCCAACCAACTGACCACCTCCCTTTGTTTTAAAATATTCATAAGCCCATTGTGCGATACCCACAAAGCCACGGGCATTAATATCAATCGTTTTAATTTCTTCTTCAAAACTTGCTTTGGGGAAACCAACCCCTGCATTGATAATAATGAGGTCAAAACCGCCATAAGTATCTGCCAGTAATTGAATGGTTTGTCTGGTTTTTGTAATATCGGCTACATCCATTGTGCTGGTATGTATGGTTTGATTAGGGAAACTGTTTTTTAGTGCTTCCAGAAGTTCTGTTCTTCTACCGGTAATGGTTACTTCATGCCCTTGCGAGATATATAGTTCGGCCAATGAGCGTCCGATACCAGTTGTAGCACCAATAATGATGATTTTCATAGCAGATGGTAAAAAAATAGGGTTATTGTTTAAACAATAACCCTAAAATAACAATAATAATTCGTATATGAATTAATCTGATAGACTAAATCTTACGTTAACACCTCCGGTTGTGGTTTTTCTTGGGAACGAGAAATTAGTTACGAACGGTGTATTGTTCAGATGTTCTACATAGAAATTCAGCAATACCCTTTTATTAACCTGATACGTAATACGTGGCCCCCATTGCAAGTTGTAGTAACCTTGTGTTGGCTGAGGGTCGCCGTCGAGACGTCTCTGAATAGCTTTAATGTCACGAATGGTAAACGAGAACTGTAAATTAAGGTCATTTTTTAAAGTAACCACTTTTCCGTCTCTACCTCTCAAAGGAAGTTTAACACCACTTTTCTTGAAACCGAAGTTAAATACAAAGTCATTGCTTGAGTATTCTGCTACTTGTGAATTTGATAAATTCAAAGCAGCCCTGCGTTCGCGGTTATAATCAAATCTACCGGTTATTTTACTTTTGGTTGTAAACTGAACTCCAACAAACGGCGCAAATTTTTCTTCTAATGAAATAGTACTCATAACAAAGACAGGTACAAATTGTGCTTGTTCGTTTGTCATGGTAGCTAACGGATACCCCATTACCATCAGATTCACCATAGCAGCACCATAGTCAAGCGAAGAAGTAAAATTCCCTACTGTATAAGTTGAAGTATAGCTATGGCTAATTGAAATAGATGAAAACAACTTGTTGAATGGAGCCAGATTCGCCAGCCCACTATAATCAATTCTCCAGTTAGGCATCGGGAATCTGAACTTGCTTGAGAACGGAAAACGTTGAAGATTGAGCTTGTAGGGGTCTTTACCGCTATACGCTGCAATGAATGCAGGAATAAGGACATCCTGTGAGTTAGGAATATATTCTCCTTTGTTCGAATTCATGCTCCGTAATCTTTCAGTGAATATCTCCCGATACGCCTTCATATTCTCGAAAATATCATAGTGGTAATTATTTTTAATATCTTCTTTGCTCATGTGGGCAAAGAAAGTATTAAATGACCAGAACGATGTGCTGAAATTTCCATTTCTGACAGGGCTTTGGCTGCTGTATCTGCCTGTTGAATCAATCAGATAGTATTCCTGATAACTATCACCACGGCTGAAATTACCACTGATTTGCATTCTGAAATCTTTGAATGGCTCAATAGTAGTACGATAACTGAATTTCTTTTGTATGCTTTGGGTAAATGGTTGTGTTTGTACCGTAGTTTTAGATAACCAACCTCTCTCGCCAGCTTTTATCTGAAAATCCCTCTCCTGATTACCCATAACAAAGCCTAAACCGGGAGCAAATTCATCATCAAGTCCAAAAAATCTGGGTGTACGATTAAAACCGGGTAGGATAGTAGTTTCTACTACCGAGTAGTCGTAATCAATACCTCTGACAGCCATTAGCAGGCGTGTAAACGACTTAGCCACGTTACTTGGCGGAAGTTCGATTTCTTCGTCATCGCCCGGGTTACGTGTAAATCTTTTTTGTTTAGGAGTTGGGTTATTAGCAAACCTCAGGTATTTTACTTTATTATAAAGTTTAACGAAGTCAACCTTTCCTCTAACGCCCCATTCTCTTCCATTGCGGATGGTGTTGCCGAATGCTACGCCAAATTCATCTTTAATATTATAGGAAGCTGCCTGAAAATTAAAATTATTGTTGTACTTAGCATCAGCGGTTACCCAGTCGAGCAAAAAGAATTTATCTAGTGGCAAGCGATAAGTAAACCTCATGTCCTGATTAAAGTTCTTGGCTCTACCTAAACGAAGTATATTACGATAAATAGAATCGGCTTTGGTTTTTGTATTAATGTCGCCTAGTGGCTCATCAATAATAGCGTTCATAGAAGCCGAATAATTGAACAGAATACTCTTAGTAAGATTCCATTGTAAATCGTAGAATCGGTTCATTAAGAAATACTTTTCGTACATCGGAATAACTCCGTTAGTAGTTAAATCAGCACTTCTTAATTGTGTTTTGGCGAAGTTTCGGTCAAAATCTGTTCTGAATGCAATAACCGTTGGCAAAGGAGAAAAATTAAGGTCTTTCAGCCAGTACAGGAATGGGCGGTCGAGTTTTTTATTGTTCTTAAAAGGCTCCCAGTTTATTTGTTTGGGCTGGAACTGATACGTAAGCCCACCTTTATATTGATTAAGGGTATAATCATCAATCAATATATTACTTCTGCTTACATTATTCTGAGCATAAGTAAAGGCAAAGTTCTCGATGTCGTAGAAATGTTGTTTGGCCCCCTCTCTTGTTTTAATTTTTCTTACATTTGAAAAGTTGAATCCTCGTCGGGTATTTTCATCAACAACCATTCGCCTGAACGCTTCTCTTTTGATAGGGTCAGTAATATTATTCAACGCATTTTCAAGAGGCATATCAGGGTCGAGCGGATTGAAATGTGGCACAACCAACTGTTTATCGAAATTAACAAAGAATGGAATTTTAAGTCCCCAGTTTTCAGGGAAGAATTTATCTAGTTCAATATTTGACGCAATACCAAAACCTTTGCCTGTTTCACGAGCACGCTCCGAAATTTTATCCTGTACGCCTCCAAAACCAAAAGTTTTTAAATTGCCATTAATAGTTACTGTGGCGAGGTCGGCCAGTTTAATATTGGCTGCAAGTAACCCGGCGTCGCCAGAGGTCTGGTCAAACCCATAAGCTCGTAGTTCATCAACCCACACAGTAAAGGTATTAGGTTGCTCATCTGGTGATTTAGGGTTACGTACCCCCACCATGATGGTCAATACGGCACTTAAATCTGGATTCCCCAGCACGGTTATTTTATAGCTATTGTTTTCGGTGCCTTCATCCATACTGCCTGCAGCTGTACCCGAATACGGCACAGTAATATTTTTGGCGTTGCGGTTACGTTCACCTTTTAGTGCTACCAAATCTTGCAGGGCTACATCAATAAAATTTTCTTTAGGCCATATAACGTTTTCATCTATCGAGCCATTAGGGGTTATTTTTAGTTGAGGAACCTCTATTTCGTAATAATTCTGAGTAAGGTCTGTACCAATTCTGATAAACACACCTCCCACTGTTTTTTCATCTCCGGCTTCGTTTTCAGCATGAACAAACATTCTTAATCTTTTGTAATTAAGCATATCTACCCGTGTGTTTTTGAAAACCCCTCTTGAGTCTCCATCGCGCAGATTTGTAACAGCCAATGACATCGACTGTTCGTTAAACTTCACGTTGAATTGTTGTTGGGTAACATCTTGGTCGCGAATAAAGCCCGGCGGTACTTTATAAGGGGTTTTACCAGCTTTTATATTACAGTTTTGTCCATCTTCGGCACAACCATTTTCTTCAATACTTACAATACCCATTTTAAACTTGGCATCATAAGGTTCAGGAACTTCTGTTAAACCCGCCTGACTCAGATTTTTATCATAAGTACGGTACTGGTTTGATTCTAATTGTAAAGTAGCAAAACGCAAAACTACTGGTTGTTCAAAATCAGAGAGGAGCATTCGCATAAATCTGACAGACTTAAAGCCGTTGATGTCGCCAAATTTGCGAGTAAACTGTTTTAATGGTAC
Organism: Emticicia sp. 17c; assembly: GCF_037153985.1. Taxonomy (NCBI): domain Bacteria; kingdom Pseudomonadati; phylum Bacteroidota; class Cytophagia; order Cytophagales; family Leadbetterellaceae; genus Emticicia; species Emticicia sp. 17c. The sequence goes on along the minus strand of NZ_JBBAYI010000001.1, from coordinate 721,721 downwards.
CCTGAAAAGATACCACGTGGCTTGTGTGCCGGGTACTGTTAGCTGGTCTACTATAAAGCCATTGCCTACACCTAGTCTGTTTGGCAGAAGGTCAATTTCGTACTCGTAATAATTTTCAACATCATTAATTGTATTATCGCCGTTGATGTCTTCTTTATCGGGTGTTACCGAATTGGCAAGTGTAGGGCTGGTGCTTGATGTATTATTGGTTTGTGGAGAGTTGTTTTCAACTCCCAAATAATTTTTAAAACGCTCTAGTAACGACTGGTTGGCCCCAAATGTCGGGTCAATAAAGAACTTGAAATCATCGCCTGATGGGTCTTGTTCTAAAGCACTATAAGCACTTGGGCTAACTTTACCACGTACATTAGTAAGAAATTGTTGTATATGGGGGAACGTTCTTTCTTCTGCGTTACTTAAACCGTCAAGCCCAACATCCTGTTTCTCTCTTGAGCCTTCCTGATTATCAAAAGCATCTGTCATAAACTGCACACTAGGAGCTTTTCCCCAGCGCGTCTGTACGGGTTGAGAAGCTGTTCCGCCATTAGGCAAGAGGCCGTTTTCAAAGTTGTTTCTACTATCAGGAATAAAATCTTCTGAAATATCTCCCAAGTGAAATTTAAGTTTTCCTCCTGTTGTGTTTACTTTATTGCCATTAGGCGAGCCATCACGAACTACATCTTTGAAAGGGTCGAGTAGCCAGAAAGTAAGGTATTCGGTATTGGCATTGTCAAAATCATTGTCGGCTGTTATGCCACGCATAATAGCTCCGAAATTTTGTTTCGGATTGGGCAAATAACCATTATTATTCAGGTTCGGGTTATAGTTATATAGCCCCCTTTCAGCTGGGAAATACGATACATCCAAAATATTAACCGGCACAGACTGGCTGTAAGTCGGAATCGATTTACCCGGAAAAAGTTGCGTTGGGCTAAAGGCTTTTTCGTAAAGGTTGTTATTGGCAGATTCCTGAACTTCGGCCGGTAGCACAGTTGAGCCGCCTCCAAAGCCACCTTCAAAGTAGGTACTCTGGTCAATCGTATAAACTGAAATTTTTGCCCTACGATAATTATAATCGTAATTAGTGGCACTTCCCTGAAAACCCTCTGGCGTAGTACCGGGTCTCCAACGTGTAGGCTGGCGTGTTAAGTCATTGATATTTCTGGTGGCCTCAAAGTCGTCAATCATAGCGTTACCGCTGATACGCTTGTTATTTACCGAAGGGAAGAGTTTGGCGTATTCGGCAGTAAACTGAATAGCCGACATCTCTTTTGTCTGAATAAGAGGGAGCGCATCAAGGAATCGGGTCAGAAAACGGGCATCTTTCCTGTAATTAATATCCAGACCTACAATAGTATTATTGACGGGCTCTTGCCCAATAGCAATACGGGTCATGAACGCAGGGGTACTTTCGCGCAGGGTCATGGCCGTAGCACCAATATGAATATCTTTGCTAAGGTTATAGTCAAGCCTTGCACCCAACATCATTCTGATTTGCGTATTGAATAAATCAGGTTTTTCCCATTCAATTCTAATCTGACGTGCCGAGTTCAGCACGCTTTGGTTCAGAATTTTTATTTTACCCTGTTGTGGGTCAACCATGTAGTCAACGCCTTCTTGAAGTTGAATGCCTCCGGCAAAAATCCGTACCGATTGCCCCGATGCCCCCAAAGGTAGCATTATTTCAGAAGAGTTGCTGGCCTGAAGACTTCCACGAATAAAAAACTTGTTTTTTGTAGTTACCTGTTGGGCATCTGTCAGTGTAGTACGGTATAACTCATTAAAAACATATTTATCTTTCAGAATCTGTTCGTCGGTATCGAAGTATTTTTCGAGGTTACTACCAAAGGGTTCCAGTACAGGGAAAATCAGTTTTCCCATTTTAGTATCAATGGTAACATCTTCAACGAAATCGAAATTCCCGTCTCCATCAGGTAGTTGCGGGTCATTGTTTGGATTAAGCCTATCCAGATTCATAATCCGAATCAATGGGATATTCTGTAATCGACGGCCTTCCTGCAAGTTAGGGTTGTCAATACCTGTACGGTCATCTTTGTAAATAATTCTGAGTTGAAAACCTTGCTTTCCAATACCCGGAACACCTAGCGAATAAATGTTCTTCATCATCAGGTCCCACATAGGGGCGTTGGTACGGTTACGGATGGTAGAAGATTTTAGTAATTTAAGCATAATTACTTCGTTTTCCTGACGTGAAGAGTAATCTTCTGTCAGTTCTCCTACCTTAAATGGGCGACCGTTGTAAGTATACTCATAGGCAACTGCCAGAACTTCGTCGTTTCTTAGCGGTGTTACCAACGATATATAACCTAATTCAGCATTAAATTTGTATTCTTTTTCTGTCAGTCGTTTAGCCCCTCTTAGAATTTCGTAGTCGATACCTTTTTTTAGACCTAACCCATTTAATGAAGAAGTTGTAGTATCTATTTTTCTGAAAGCAGGATTATTGTTCAGTTGGTCATACAATGGAGTAGCTTTGTTGTTAACGGGTTCATAGCCAGTTCCAGATTTCTTGTCACCCAAGTCTGTAAAAGCTACGAGGTTACGCATCGATTCAACCGTATTGGTACGGTTTGTTACATATACTTCAATACGTGTGATTTTTACCCCCGAAAGTATCAAAGGTAAATTCCGTAAGGCTCTTTCATAATTACTTCTGAAAAACTGCGCCAGAAAAAAGTGTCTGTTTTCTTCGTAATTATCAAAGCGAATTTCAAATGTTCTGTTCTGTGTACCGCCGTTCAATACAATTGATTCTGTTCGGGAGCGTTGTTGTGCAACTACTGTGGTAACATCGAGCTTGCCAAAACGAAAACCTGTTTTAAGCCCAAACAGATTCTGAACACCGGGTATTAACTGGCTTTTAACAGGCATACTCACATTTCCGGCTTCAACTTTTTGTAAAATGTCTTCGGGCTGATTTTTAAAATTAAGTTTTAACTGGTTTTCAAAGTTAAAAGCTGCCTTTGTATCAAGGTTGGTGAGCATTCCGAGCTTTTCACCAATTTGTCCATTAAAGTTTATATTGATTTGCTCGTCAAAGTTAAAAATTGTCTGGCGTCGCTGAATAAGTGGCAAGAAGGGGTTGTCGATAAATTGGTTAATAAGTTTGAAATCAAGCATAACAAAGCCATTTGGCTTTAGTTTGTCAATCATGTTGCCACCAAAAATTCTATCAACAATCGGGTTTTTCTGAATCAGCGGCCTTAATCCTCTGTCACTTGTAGCACTCTTACCATCTTGAAGGTTCTCATAATCTCTTAAAATACTACGCCTTACATACGCATTCTGAATACTCGAATATTCGTTAAATGTTAAAGACTGTGGTACTTTATAATCAATACTTTTGCCTATTTTTTCGGTAATTGAAATATCTTTTGAGTCAGGAGAAAGGCTAAAATCATTGGTGATATTGCTAGGGTCTTTTAAGTAAAAAGGTGATTGTGGGATACTCTGCGCATAACGGTTCAGATATCGGTCCTGCCAGCGATAAGAAGCCTCCCTTCCTGTTCTGACTATGACTGTATCTTTTACCGGAACAGAAAGAGTATCAATGATATTTTCTCCAGCTTTGCCTGCTCTACCTTTGCGGGCTGCCTCTTTCTTTTTGATTAATTGAGCTCCTGCCTTCTCACTTATTAATCCAAAGCTGAAAATAAAAATAAAAAAAGGTAAAAATTTTTTTATAAATAGCTGTCTGAACATAAAATATTTAGGGAGTATCAATAGGTACTTTACACTTAACGACTAAAATCTTGCCAATAGTCTATAAGAAATAAGAAAAAATTGTACACTTGTTGTAAAACAAGCTTCCTCCAGATTTTATAATTGATGAAAGCAAAAAATCAGGCTAAATAGCCTGAATAGTTTCTGAAAGTTTTTATAGCTACGCTCTGCCTAGCGGAGCGCTAATTTAATTAGTTGTTCCAGTGTGATATCGTTTCCTTCGCGTTTAAGAATTGTATCGATACTTTTTTCTGCGGCAGCCCGTTGAATACCCAATGTAACAAGGGCCGTGAGGGCCTCGCTACGTAAAGCGGCGTTGGCAGGGGCAAAAATGTTAGGAGTAACGCCACCTGCGAGTGCTTCTTTTTTAAGTTTATCTTTTAATTCAATAATGGCTCGCTGTGCAGTTTTTAGCCCAATACCCTTTATACTTTGAATAACACGCACATCTTCTGATACAATTGCCTGCTTGATTTCTGATGATGACAAAGAAGAAAGCATAATAATAGCCGTACTAGGGCCAATGCCTGAAACCCCGATGAGGTCTTCAAATAATTCTTTTTCGGCTGCATCATAAAAGCCAAAGAGCGTGTGTGAGTCTTCACGCACTATGAGCAATGTATGTAGTTTACACCGCTCACCTGTATTATGAAGTGCCGCATAAGTTTGAAGCGAAATTTTTACAAGGTAACCCACCCCTGAAACATCAATAATTACATAGGTTGGGTCTTTATAGGCAAGTTTGCCATCAAGATAAGCAATCATATTATTTTACAGAAGGTTATTCTGTAATAACTAGTTTAATGATTAGTAACTAACGTTTAACTGATGTAAAGAAATGAAAAATAAAGCAATTTTTACACTATTTTACAAGATTAAATCGTAAACCACCACTAATTTGGGCATTCAGAAAGAAAGGTGAAGGCAATGCTTCAAGGTAAATGCCTGCATCTATAAAGAAGCCTATCTGTTGGTTAGGTAATTTGAATTCAACTCCGGCTGTTCCGGTAGGCCCTAAAGATATTTTACTTACCGATTTAATGCTTTCGTTTTTCCAAGCATCAGGAAAATGCCTTCTTGAATTGATTTGTCCACCAAAACCATAGTAGGCATGCGCCCAGTCTCGATTAAAAATGGCAGTATGAAAAATGTATATGCCCTGAATCATCAAGCCCGCAGTTTTGTATTCACCATTATTGTAGCGGCGGTCGTTGTTATAAATTAACCCGTAGGTGCCTACATTCACATCAAAAGCTCTGTCGCCGTTCTGAAAGTATTTTCTAAGATTAAAACCTAAAGGTTCGCCAATGCGGAATCCTGCTGCCCAATTATAATCATATTGCGCTTTTGATTCTGTAAAAGAAGTCAGGATTAGTACAGGAATAACCAAAAACAGTAGTTTTTTCATGCTTTGATTTTTAATAATTCGTAAGGATATACAACAAATATAATGACAATTTAACGAATAAAATCCCTTATTTATTCAATAAAAAAGCGTCTGATTTTATAATCAGACGCAAAAAATGACTTTTGGTCACGCTGATTACTGAACTAAATCAGCGTTAGATAAAATGTAGTTTAACTCATTAATATCGTCGGCGTTCAGTTTAAGTGTACCTTTAACTGTTATTCTGTCATCGGTGTTAAATCTTTTGGTAGTTTTCTTGAATTTTACCTGAACAACCGACTCAGGACCAGCCTGACCACAGAAAAAACATGAACTATAAGGATTTGCTGAAAGAACATACATATTGGCATCTACGTCAACAGGAATCATGTAGCCTGTTAAAATTACTTCTTTGCCTTGTAGGCCTGCCACCTTTTGCCCAAAAGTAGGGTAAAGTATAAACATCGACTCTTCTGCACTCCATTTTTTCTTGAAAGTAACGTCTCTCAATGTTTCCCAAGTAATTTTTGTAGGTTCTTCAAGGAACCCAAACGACATAGACCCTAATAAAATAAGATTAATGATGAAGTATTTTGATAGACTTTTCATATTTGTCATACCCTTTTTCTGAAAAAAAGGCTTGTTTAGTTTATAGATGTTGCTCTCAATAAAGTGTGAGCTTATGAAATTATTGTATAAAATTAAAAGATAATTTATTCTTCAGCAAGCGTTCTTGAAATATTCAGCCTATAAATGTTAATTGACGGCAACGCTGCTGCCAGAATTCCAATCGTTAAAGCACCAATAAACAGGTAAATTTCGCCCGTTTGAAGTGCCATCTGGCTAACATCAAAGTGGAATTTTTTACTTAACTGATTTGAAATCAAAATAATTCCAATTCGGCTGAGTGCTACGCCTGCCATAAATCCAAATAAGGATAACAATACACCTTCAAGCAAGAGCATTAAGAACAGACGTGTGCGGCTGGCACCCATCGACAGCATTAATGCCATTTCGTATTTTCGTTCTTTCAGCGAGTTATACAATGAAACAAATACACTTATGCCTGAAATAAGCATAATAACTGCGGCTAAAATCTGTAAACCATCAATGCCGATACCCAATAGCTCAAATAGCCGATTTACCTCTATTGAGGGTAAGGCAGCCTGAAGTTTGGAGTTCTGGTTGATATTTCGGGGCATACTCATTAACCCCATTGGCGACCTGAATTTTATAAGCGCACTCGTAATTTCGCGTTTAGCCTCTTGCGCTTCGGCTTCTGGCTCAGTTGTTGGCTCATCATGATGCGTTGTGTCGGCATCGGCTTCGGAATGTTCTTCTTTATGTTCATGAATATGCCACACACTGTTAAGGCTGGTTAGTACCAGATTATCAATTACTGAGTTGTTAAATTCCAGAATACCAACCACTTTATATTTATTGTCGCCATGGACTTCTCCGGCAGCATCAAGCCCATGAGAACTCGAGAAAGTATCGCCAATTTTTAGCCCTGTACTTGAGGCTACTTGCGCGCCTAATACTACGTCCAAGTCTTTTTTGAACATAGCACCAGTGGCTATTTTTGTTTTAAAATGTTCAAAATATTTTTTGTTGGTGCCTAAAATCCGATAACCCTGATAATTGTCGCCCATCGAAAGGGGAATCATTTCTTTCACGAGCGGATTTTGGGCAATCTCCTGTACATCGTTCAGGTAAACATTACCAGTTGGATTGTCAATCTGATAGACACTTGATAATATTAGTTGAAGTGGACTTCCTTTGGCACCCACTACCATATCAATCCCGCTGATGTTTTTAGCAAATTTATCCTGTAACTGCTTGCCTAATAGAAGCAGCAAAGAAATAATGGCAATGCCGAGTGTCATTAATAAGACACACAAAAAACTATTAAGTTTTTTGTCTAATATGTTTTTCCAACTGATTTTCAGAAGCATTTTACTCCGATATTTTAAGTAAATTTAGTATAGGGTTTTATGATGCCTGACAAGGGCCTAGTTGAGTATTATCTTATTCGAAAACTTATCTTTCAGGCGTTGGTCGTGGGTTACGATTACGAGCGATGCCCCAATGTTTTTCGATTGGCTTTCTAATAACTGTATAACTTTCTCACAGTTTTCATCATCAAGGTTCGATGTTGGCTCATCTGCCAGAATCACCTGTGGGCTGTTCATCAAGGCACGGGCTATGCTTACTCTTTGCTGTTCGCCACCACTCAGTAGTGTAGTTTTTTTGTCGAGTAATTCGGCAAAACCTAAACTTTGGGCTAGTTGTACAGCTTTTTCTTTAGCTAAGCCTTTATCGGCCAGATAATTGGCAAGCAGCAGGTTATCGAGTACGCTCAACGAACTTACAAAATGAGATTTCTGGTAAATGATACCTAAGTGGGTAGCACGAGCTTTGGCCGCATCTTTGGCACTCAGTTGTGCAAACTCTTCGGTATTGATTTGAATAGAACCACTTTTGGGTTGAAGCAATAGTGCCAATAAATGTAATAAAGTGGTTTTGCCAGTACCTGAATTACCTAGTATCAGTAAGGTTTCGCCATCGTTACATGCAAAAGAAGGAAAACTGAATTGCTTTTGCGCATTATAGGCAAATGTAAGGTTGGTGCAAGTGAGCATTTAGGGTAATTTTTGTTCAAAGATAAGTATTTGCAACTGTATTGCACAAGCGTTTTATTGCCTGTTTATCAAAATTTAATCTAAAACTACAACGCATCAATGTTTTTAGAAAAAAATACAGGGGTTTTCTGAAAAAATAATTTATTTGCTGTAATTTTTACTGTTGTTATTGCCCTGAAACTCATTGAAAAAATTACTGTTTATTAGTTTTTCATTTATTTGGTTTGTACCGTTTGTACAAGCTCAGATTACTATTCCGTATTTAAACTCAAGTCCGGTTATTGATGGTGTGGCTGATGATTGGGACCTTACCAAAATGACTCCTTACATAAGTAGGGCTAAGCATGTACTTTCGGTTAACCGTGTAATCTATCAATTAGGTTTCGATGAGCAAAATCTGTATGGGATATTTAAAATAACAGACCAGCATCTGACCGATTTAGCCCTTGATAAAAGTGGTAGTACGCGTCTGAACTTTAATGATGCAATTGAGTTATATATTGATGCAAAAAATAACAGTAGCACAATGATGGATGCATCTGATTACCAGATTATCATCGACTTAAATGCTCATGTAACTGTATTTAGGGGGGGAGATAGATTTCTGGTGCAGGTTGAAGAGGCAAGTGTGCCTAAAGACACCATTACTAATAGTTTTGTAATCGAAACACAGAGCATCAAACAGGGAACAATTAATAAAGATAATGATACTGATGAAGGATATGTGATTGAATTTCGTTTGCCGTGGGCATCGCTAGGCACTAGCCCGTCAAAGGGAACAGTTTTTAAAATGGACATTTGCTTTGATGATGCCGACGAGTTTCTGGATATTCGTCCATTGCCAGAAACAAGTCCAATTCCTCATTATAGTTATGAAAGTATAACAGGAAACAGTGATTTCGGGTATCCTGAAAAATGGCTAAGGGCCAAGTTGGTAGGTGAAGCCACCTGGTGGAAAAAACTTAACCAAAAGTATAGCCATTACTGGTTAATTCTGGCAAGCATTATGGGCTTTGTTTTTATTCCGCTCACAATATATCTGAGTATTAAGAATTTTAAATTGAAAAATATTCGCCCTAAATCGGTCGATTTAGACAGAAAGCTAGCTTCAATTTTGCAGGAAACAAAAAAGAAAGATATTGAATCTAAAAACGAGAGGCTATTTGTGAAGCAAGCAAAGCTATATGTAATGGCACATCTTGATACCGACATAACCCCTCTTAGTCTGGCCAACGAATTGGGTGTAAGCCTGCGTCATCTGCAACGAATTTTTAAAGAAGAACTTGACATCACTCCAACCACTTTTATCACTACTTTAAAAATGGAAGAAGCCGCTGTACTATTAAAGAACCCTGATAAAAATATTTCTGAAGTAGCCTATGCTATCGGTTTTTCAGACCCTGCCTATTTTGCAAAGGTGTTTAAAAAGTACTTCAATGTTAGTCCGAAAGAATTCATACGCCAGCTGACTCAGAAACCCTGAAATAATGACTGTATGTATATGCTACTTCCGAATAATTTTCAAGAAAATTAGGCATACTATAATTCCTGTTTTACCTTTACTAGTATTAGTCAATAGGTGGTATACAAAATGTTGTCTGAAACAACCTTTCATGGGCAGAGCTGAGTTATCAATAAATCATAGCTAACCTATTGACAAGGCAATTATAATTATGAAACAGTTATTATAAACTTCTCACAAACTTAAACGATGGAAAAAGTACTAAAAAAACTTCTCGTTTTTTTCTTAACCTTTTATGCCTTTACTGCGGCATTGGCCCAGCAGACAGTACAAATAAAGTCAGAAGCAGCAAACAGCCCTTATGACATTCAGGATAGCGTTATGATTACTACCAGAGATGGTGCCAGAATATCGGCTATGGTAGTAAGAAAAAAAGGTGTAACTAACCCTTTGCCTGCTATATTACAATTCACAATTTATGTAAGAGATAAAGGCAGAGACATGAAGTCGCTGAAAGAATCGGCCGATAATGGTTATGTGGGTGTTATGGCCTACACCAGAGGAAAAAGGTTTAGCCCTGACGAAATCTGGCCTTATGAGCATGAAGCAAATGATACTTACGAAGTAATTGACTGGATAAGTAAACAATCATGGTGCAATGGCTCTGTCGGGATGTTTGGAGGGAGTTACAATGGCTTTACGCAATGGGCTGCTTGTAAAAAACTACATCCTGCACTTAAAACAATTGTTCCGTACGTGGCTAACAGGCCGGGTATGGGCTTGCCTATGGAAAACAATGTATTTGTGAACCCAAATTATGAATGGTCATTTTATGTAGGAAATAATAAATATCTTGATACGTTGGCAGGAAATAACAGGCAGCGTTTCAGAAAAATGATGTTTGACTGGTGGAGACAGGGAATTGCCTATAATAAAATGGATAGCCTCGATGGAGTACCCAATAAATGGTTCCAGCGTTGGGTAAGTCATCCGTCTTTCGATGCTTATTGGCAAAATATGGCACCTTATAAAAATGATTTCGGGCATATTAATATTCCGATTCTGGCATTTGATGGGTATTACAATGACTCACAGAACTCGAGTCTATATTATATAAGAGAGCTACAAAAATACAGCCCCCAAACACCATGTTATCTGGTTATAGGGCCTTATGGACATTTCGGGACACAAATAGGAGGGGAGCGGGTAGTTAACCAATATAAGGTTGACTCCGTAGCTTTATTTGATATTAAAAAAATAACTTACCAATGGTTTGACTACATACTGAAAAAGGGAAAGAAGCCTGAAATGCTGAAAGATAAGATTAATTATGAAGTTATGGGAGCTAATGAATGGAGAAGCGCATCTTCGCTAGATAAAATGAGCAATGCTTCCTTAAAACTATATATGAGCCATAAAAAAGCAAAAGATTTTTATGTTTTAAGTTCTCAAAAACCTATCGGGCAGACATATCTGGAACAAACCGTTGATTTTGCAGACAGAGAAAACAGTAACAATAGTTACTACCCCGACCCCATACTGACAAAAGATATTAATACCAGTAACGGGTACATTTTTATAAGCGAACCTTTAACCGAACCAATGCTTGTTAATGGCTCATTTTTAGGGCAACTAACTTTCTCAATCAACAAAAAGGATGTAGACCTCGGCGTTACTCTTTATGAATTGTTACCAACTGGCGAATACTTTCATTTATCTTATTATATAGGCCGTGCAAGTTATGCCAATGATATTACTACGAGGCAACTCCTTATGCCTGACAAAATTGTTAAGGTTAGTTTTTCAAATACTCACCTCATAAGTAAACAATTAAGTAAAGGCAGCCGTTTGGTTGTTGCTATTAATGTAAACAAGAATCCTTTTTCAGAACTGAATTACGGAACAGGAAAAGTAGTGAGCGAAGAAACTATAAATGATGCAAAAGAAGCTTTACAGATAAAATGGTATAACGATAGTTATATTGAAGTGCCTGTCTGGAAATAAAAATATCCCCTCAGTGATTTTAAATATCTGAGGGGATATTAACAGAAACTTATAACTGAAATACTATTCTGTTTTTAACGATTTTACAGGATTAGTCGTGGCCGCTTTAATGGCCTGAAAACTCACAGTTAGCAATGTAATTAGCAAAGCACCTGTTACCGAAACTACAAATATCCACCATGAAATATCTGTGCGGTAGTCGTAGCGTTGTAGCCAACTATGTAAATAAAAATAAGCAATAGGTATGGCTATAAAACACGAGATAAGCACAAGTATTACAAAGTCTTTCGATAATAACTGCCAGAGGTTCATAACCGATGCCCCAAGCACTTTTCTCACGCCAATTTCTTTGGTACGTTGTTCGGCTACAAAAGAAGCCAAACCAAACAAGCCCAAACAGGAGATAAATATGGCTAGTATGGAAAAGAAAGTGGCCAGTTTTCCAACACGTTCTTCGTCGCCAAATTTTTTGGCGTATTCATCATCAACAAATTTATATTCAAACGGAGCAGCGGGGTCATATTTCTTAAAAACTTTTTCAATCTGAGCCAACGATTCTTTCGGGCTTTTGTCAGGATTCAGTTTAAGAATCGTAACATTTTCTGAGTCTTTAGAAAGATGAAAGAGTGAACCCCGCGTAGGAGCGTAAGGCGACTGCACCACCATATCTTTAATCACTCCTATAATTGTATAAGACGTACCATTCCATTTAAGGGTTTTGCCAATAGGATTTTTGAAACCCAGAAATTTCACGGCCGATTCGTTAATTACAAAGGCTGTGGAATCTGTGGCAAATTCTTTCGAGAAATCACGCCCTTCTTTAAATTGCCAGCCTACTGTTTTGCCATACTCATGTGTAACACCATTATTCGGAAAATCAACCGCTAGGCTAGGGTCTTTACCTTCCCAGTCGAAACCGCCATTTGTATTCCATACTTCGGTAGTAGGGCTACCCGATTCCGTCATGTTAACAATAGCTTTTGAATTAATTAATTCGTTTCTGACAGCCTCAAAATGTTTATGAATATCCTCAGTCATCATGTAAATATTAATCAGCCCGTCTCTGTTATACCCAATAGGACGGTCTTTGGCGTGCTGTATCTGGCGGAAAACAATAATAGTACCTATGATTAATGTAACAGAAACCGTAAACTGTAACACGACTAACACCTTACGAGGCACAGACGCAAACCGCCCCACTCTGAAAGTACCTTTTAGTACTTTTACAGGTTGGAAAGAAGATAAATAAAGTGCCGGATAACTGCCTGCAATTAAGCCTGTAATAATGCTAAAGCTAATACCAGCTATCCAGAATATCGGGTTTGTCCAGAGAATAGATATTTTTTTATCAGCTAATTTATTAAAGAAAGGTAAAGCTATATTAGCAAGCACTAAAGAAACTACAAAAGCAAAAATAACAACCAGCAATGATTCACTAAAAAACTGGGTTATCAACTGGCTACGAACTGAACCAATAGCTTTTCTTATGCCAACTTCTTTAGCTCTTTTTTCGCTGCGGGCAGTACTTAAATTCATAAAGTTAATACAAGCCAGCAGTAATACAAAAATGCCTATTATTCCAAAAAGCCATACAAATTCAACTCTACCGCCTACATTTTGCCCGTTTTTAAATTCAGGGTATAAATGCCATTTACTTAACGGGTGTAAAAATAACTCAGGGTTGTACTTTTGGTCTTCTTTTGCCACTTTGTTGTATTTGGCATGAATAATTTTCTTGGAAACTTTAGCCATATCTGCGTTGTCAGCTATCTGAACAAAAGTCTGTGTAAAGTTACTACCCCACGGGTCATCCATTTTTTTTATCCACTGATTCGTATTCAGGTACAACTGCCACGGCATTATATAATTCATATCTCTAAAGCTCGAATTATACGGGAGGTCTTCATAAATACCCGTTACTTTTACATCGGTTTTATTATCCAGCTTCATTATTTTATCCATGGGGTCTTGCTCTCCAAAAAAAGATTTGGCGTAAGATTCTGACAGAATAATGGAATAGGGTTCTTTCAAGGCTGCCCGTGTACCTTTGAGCATTTTTAAAGAAAGCATTTCAGTTACCTGAGGTTCAAAAAAATTACCACTCTTAGAAAACTTCTTTTCTCCGTAAGTAAGAATATGCCCCGATGTCCATGACGATTGGAGCACATATTTAAAATCGCTACCATAATTATTACGGATTTCCTCAGCTATCAGGTAAGGCATAGAGGTATGAGTAGCTATTTGGCCGTTATAATTCTGGTTCTGCATTACTTGAGCAATGCGGTCATAATTTTCATGATATTTATCGTATGTAAATTCATCATAAATCCAGAGGCCGATTAATATGGCTACTGCCATACCCGTTGCCAGCCCGAAAATATTGATAAAGGAGTATCCCTTATATTTAAGGAGATTCCTGAACGCGATTTTTAAATAGTTACTTATCATAATTTTATATGTTGAGAGAAAAGGTCGTGTTTCAAGATAAAACCTCCAAACCTAATACTGGTTTTACAAAGCTTTTTTGTTGCTCTATTCGGTTTTTAATGATTTTACAGGGTTTGTTAATGCCGCTTTTATTGACTGATACCCAACCGTGCCAATAGTAACCAACAAGATAAGTATACCTATAATGGCATAGAACCACCATTCTATATTTATACGGTAAGCAAAATCTTTTAGCCAGTTATTCATTAAATAATATGAGAGTGGGCAGGCAATAACAAATGCCACACCAACAAGTTTCAGGAAGTCGCTCGAAAGCAAGAACGTAATACTTCTCACCGATGCCCCAAGTACTTTACGTATGCCTATTTCTTTTGTTCGTTGTTCGGCGGCAAAGGCAGCTAATCCGAATAAGCCCAAACATGAGACAAAAACAGCTACTATGGCGAAAACATTAAATAAGGTAGCTACTTTCTGTTCGCTTTTATAAAGGTGGTCATAAGTGTCGTTCAGGAAATGATATTCTAAAGGGCGGTTAGGCATAAACTCATTCCAGATTTTTTCACTGATTCGGATTGCTTCTTGTTCTTTGCCTTTAACAGGTTTAACGTAAACCCCACCGCGCCAGTTATCGCTATTAAATACTACTAAAGGCCCAATTTGCTCATGCAGGCTTTTATAATGGAAATCTTTTACCACCCCTATAATGATACCTTTACTATTATGAAAATGAAAACGTTTGCCAACAGGATTTTTAATGCCGAATTTCTTGACCGCAGCTTCATTTAGAATTACGTTATCTTTATCGCTTAAATTGTTTTCCTTAAACCAACGGCCCGATGCCATTCTTAATGAAAAGGCTTTGTCAAAGTTATGCTCAACTGAAATCTGGGCAACGGTAGGTTGAAAGTCTTCGGGGCGGCCGTCCCAATCGAGGCTTCCGCTATGCGAACTAGCAATGTTAACAATATTCTGACTTGCAGTTGTTACGTTTTCAATGCTTGATTCGGCCAGTAGCCTTGTTTTCATGGTATTAATATCAACTTTAGACTTGATATTCCACGGAATGGTAAACTCAAACATATTGGCTTTTTCGTAGCCTAGTTTTGTGTTTTGTATAAACTTTATCTGTTGAAACACAACTAGTGTTGCTATCAGAAAAACGGATGAGACAACAAACTGAACTACAACCAGGCTTTTTCTGAATGAGCTATTGTTTGACTTCAAGACGTTAAACCCACGCAAGGCGCGTATTGGCTGGAACGACGAAAGCAAAAGAGCCGGATAAATACCAGTTAGCAGAATTGCCAGCAAAGTAGTACCTAAAAGCACCTGCCATAAAGTAATGTTGGTCAGGTTTAAGGTAAAGTGCTGGTCTGTAAGTTGATTAAAAAACGGCAAAAGGCTATAACTTAAACTCAGGGCTATGCCAAGTGCTAACACGCACATAATAACCGATTCTGTCATGAACTGGATAAATAATTGGAGGTATTCGGCCCCGATTATCTTTTTTACACTCACCTCTTTGGCTCTTAAACTAGCTTTTGCCGTTGCCAGATTTACATAATTAATACAAGCTGTAATTAATATTATAAAAGCTAAAGCAAGAAATACATAAGTAGTTTTGGCATCGCCTTGCGGAATATTTGTACGTAGGATACCGTCGGTATGCAAAGCCATGAGTGGTTCTGCTTCGAGTGTAATGCTATCATCAATTTTTCCGGTTTTTTCATCTTTTTTTGCTATCTGTAACAGGCGAGTGATTTTTGCATTCAGTTTTGAAACGGCAGTACCCGGTTTTAGTACCATAAAAGTTTCATAATTGAAGTTGTTCCAGTTGTTATCATTTTGGTAGGTAGCGGGGTTCGACAAATGAACAGCCATCGGTAACAGAAAATCATACTGAAAACTTGAATTAGTGGGGTTATCCTGAAATACTGCCCGCACCATATAGTCGAGGGTGTCAACTCTGATAATTTTTCCGCTTACCTTAGCAGACCCAAAAAGCTGAATTGCTTTTGACTCTGTAAGTGCAATACTTCTAACATTTGCATTGAAATCATCAATGTTGCCATCAATCACCGAGTAATCAAATGCTTTAAACCAATTTTCATCTACGCAGGCTACTTTTTGTTCAATTGATAAACGGCTACCTATTTTTACAGGCATACCATTCCAGAACGGATTTGTTTTCTGGGTGATAACTTCAACTTCAGGCAATTGTTTTGCTTGTGCAGCGAAAGGTAGCGGAGTAGTACCCCAGTGCCATGTTTCTTCTTTATTTACTTT
Source organism: Emticicia sp. 17c (assembly GCF_037153985.1). Classification (NCBI taxonomy): domain Bacteria; kingdom Pseudomonadati; phylum Bacteroidota; class Cytophagia; order Cytophagales; family Leadbetterellaceae; genus Emticicia; species Emticicia sp. 17c. Next base: position 705,748 of record NZ_JBBAYI010000001.1, on the reverse strand, counting down.
ATTGTGCGTAATAATAGTATAAGTATCTGCGGCTTTTTGATGATAACTATCGAAACTCAGTTCGTTCTGAACCCATATAAGCATTAATAGGGCTACTGCCATTCCTACGGCCAGCCCCCCAATATTAATAAAAGATGAAACTTTATTTTTGAGAAGATTGCGAAATGCAAATTTAATGTAATTGCTTATCATAATATTGTTTAGATAGGAGTTAGAAATTCAGACAGGGTATTTTACTGGTTTATCAAGAAATTATATACTTATCATTGATAAGCCCTCAGCCGACGGTATGGAATTCCACATGCGGTTACGTAATGTACGTATGTCGTCAAGTGTACGACTTCCAGAAACTGTTAGCGAAAAAAGCCGTTTACGCCTGCCACCGCGTTCGGCTGTGGCTTCGCCCATGCGTGACAATAACATATTTTTCTCTTCCAATCGGTGTAAAGCTGCGTGTACGGCACTTATGCTTACAGCCCTTCCGGTTTGTCGTTCTATTTCCTCGGTAATAGAAACGCCATAAGCGGTATCGCCAAGTATTGCAACTGTTAATAAAACTATTTCTTCAAATTCACCTAAATAGGTTCTTCTCATATATTTTCGTAAGGTCTCATAAAGTCGAACAAATGATATGCCAAGCCAAAAATGGCCTATAAATAGACCTAAATGACTGATTTTTGACATAATAAGTGTCCGAAATCGTACAGTTTCTTTGTCCGAAACCGTACAAGTGCAAAGGCGTATAAAACAAAAAAAGAATAGCCTTTCGAGCTATTCTTATATCAAGTAGAAAACTGTTAGTTACTGCTTAAATGCTTCTAAAGTTTCTTTCATGCCCACAAGGTAAGGTGTGGGTTTAATATTAAAGAATTTTTCAAATTTACTGCTATCAAAAAAATAATCTCTATCATACTGGTAGCGCATTTCGTAGATTTCTTTCATAAATGGTACAAAGAATGAGGCAAGTTTTATAACAAAAGCCGGAACCAACTGGTATTTATCACTTTTGTCCATTTCTTTCGCAAAAAGCTGAATCCATTCTTCCCCACTCAATAATTGGTTATCAGTAGGTAAATGCCATATCTGATTATAAGCCTCAGGGGTATTGCCAAGTAGGGCAGTAGCTTTGCCAGCATCAGGTATATAAGTAAAAGAGTGTTTAGCTTTGGCATTGAATAACCATTGCGCCTTTTTATTGGCAGAAAGGTTCTTGTACACAAATTCAATCAGCGCGCTTTTATCCTTGATAGCTCCATAAAAATCAGCCGACCGAGCAATAATAGCCTGAAGTTTTCTGGTTTTAATGGCATCTAATATCATTTTATTTAATGCTGCTCTGATTTCACCTTTTTTACTGGTTGGGCTTAACGGCGATTCCTCTGTCATGTGTTTAACGTTGTCGCCACCAATCATATACACGTTATCAAAGAAAACCAATTTTGCCTTATTTTCTATGCAAGCATCAATTACATTTTGCATTAGTGTAGGCCAAAGCTGTTGCCATACACTGAGCTTATATTCAAAGCCAATGGTTAAGTACACAACCTTTGAACCCTCGATAGCTCTGAAAACCTCCTCGCGTTTTGTTAAGTCAGCCTGTAAAAGCAAGTCCGTTTCATTGACTTTTTTAGGGTTTCGGCTTACTAAACGAATGGTATCAGTATAATTTTTTAAGGCTTTTGCAAGTTCGACACCAATTGGGCCGTTTGCTCCAAGTATAGTTTGCATTGTTTCTTCTGTTTAAAATTTGATGAGGCAAAGTTCTTAAACAAAAGCCCTTTTGGTCTTGACAAAAATCAAGAAATTGCTCTTCGCCTGATTCGGCTGAAAGTTTCAGGGGTCATGCCTAACATGGAGGCAATATATTGCAGTGGTACCTGATTAAATAATTCGCGGTTCTGTTGAAAAAAGAAATTGTACCGTTCTTCTGCTGTCATAGATAAGTGACTAAAAATCCGGTCTTCTAATATAGTAAAACATTTGGCAATGAATAATTTCTCGAGTAAATACCATTTAGAAATATTTTTGCCAAGTTGGTTATAATCAGTTTTGTTAATGGTATATATTTCAACATCAGTAAGAGCCTGAATAGTCCAGCGGGCAGGTTGGTCAAAAATAAGACTGGCAAGGTCTGTTACAAAATATCCTTGTGTAGAAATCCATTGCGTTACTTCTTTATCGGGCGTACAGGCGTAGATACGTAACAAACCCGATTTTACAAAACTTAGTTTTTCGCAAAGCCTTCCGGTTTTTAAGTAGAAATCTCCTTTTTTTAATAATTGAGGTTTAAATAACGAACTGATATGTGCTAAATCGTTAGCTTCAACACCAAAATAGGAATTAATGTATTTTTCAAGGTCGGTCATGGCCCTATTCTTTTTGTTATTTCTTAATACTGCGTGCCAAATTAAGAATAATATTTTATGTAGTTTTGATGATTCAATAGCTAATCTTCCAGACACGTATGAAACGTAGCGAATTTATAAAGAATATTTCTCTGGCAACTGTGTTGCTAGCCGATGGCAGTATTATTCCGGCCTTAGGAACAGAATCTTTAAAAACCAAAAATAAACTAAGGTTTGTTGTTGCTTCGGATGGGCATTACGGGCAAAGTAAAACGGATTTTCAGCAATATTTCGATACCATCATTAAAGAAATAAACACACAACACGCTCAGGAGAAGTTCGAGCTTTGTGTAATTAATGGCGATATTATTCATGATAATCCCGCATTTTTGGCTGATGCCAAGAAAACCCTCGACGCTTTGGAAATGCCTTACTATATTACACAAGGAAACCATGATAGGGTGCCGGCCGACTTATGGCAACAAACATGGAATATGCCTTTTGATTATGACGTGGTTGTGAAGGATAACGCCTTTTTGTTTGGTACAACATCGAATATAAAAGGTGAGTATTTATGCCCTAATCTGAGCTGGTTTAAACAGAAACTGGAAGAACATAAAAACAAAAAAAATATCTTTATTTTTATACACATAACCCCAGTAAAGTGGACTGATAACGGGGTAGATTGTCTGGATTTTCAGACACTTGTAAAGCAGTACAAAAACATACGTGGTATTTTTAATGGCCACGACCACGACCAAGAAGGTATCAAAACCAAAGATGGTATTCCGTATTTGTTCGATTCACATATTGGCGGAAGTTGGGGAACTCCCTACCGTGGATATCGTATTGTAGAACTGAAAAAAAATAATGATATACTTACGTATCTGATGAACCCGACGGTAAGAATCAATGAGGCAAAACTCTGATTATTTATTTCATTGTTTTCAGAAAAGCCTCAGCAAAGCGTTTACCCATGATCCGTTGTCCTTCGGAATTAAAATGGACAAAATCACCTTTATGTTGCAGGTCGGCCGTTGAGATTAAAAAGCTATACGGGTCGGTTGATACATACTGCCTGATAGCTTCATTGATATGGTTCCATTGTTCAGGTGTTTTTGAGTAAGTGCCAAGTTCACCAATAAAAATAGGTAATTTGTCATTAGCTGCATAGGTTCTGAATGTGCTAAACAGTTTTTTGAGGTTTTCAGTATATACCTGAGTTGCTGCTGGATTGGCATCACTTTCTCCTTGATGCCAAAGTATTCCTTTCACAATTCCCTGAGTTTTAGCAAATGCCATTTTCTCACGAAAATTGGTCAGGAGTTTTACATGCCTATGTACGGTGTCTCTCAGCCATTGTTTGCTTGAACTACCACCCACTGCCGTAGGAATCAGCAAAATAGTAACAGAATCGTTAAGTTCTTTTATCAGATTCTGAGCGAATGAAAGCCCGCAATCAAGCCCTTTCATGTTAGGTTCATAAAAATGTATTGGTTCTTTTGCCCTGATTAACTGATAATCTTTATCAATAGTCAGAATCCTTGGGTGCGTAATGGTATCAGAGGCTTCGATTACCCCACGGCCAGCCATGTTAGACTGCCCTGCCATCAGAAAAACCCAAGTTTCTTTGCCTGATTTAGTGGAAACAGGTCTTTGGCAGGCATAAGCACCAATTAAAACTAATACTATCAGAATATTTTTTTTCATTTGTCTGAACTATTAAGAGACGGTTTTTCGGTTTGATGTTTATCTAATGCTTTAACCAGTAGTGGTAAAGTAAGCCCCTGAATAATTAAAGTAATTAATACAACCACTATTGAAATAAAAATCAAGGCTTCTCTTTGAGTAAATTTGCTTCCATCGTGTAGTACCAGTGGTAACGATAGGGCAGAGGCCAACGAAACAATTCCACGCATACCTGCCCATCCGATAATCAGAGAGTTTTTCCAGTCAATTTTTTTATCTGAATACAAGCGGGTTCTGAAACCCATTATGTTTTGTGTGCGCTTATCGATGGCTTTTTTCAGATTATTGCTATGGCCAAATATCCAGAATATCCGAAGGACGAGCATAATAAAACTAATTAAGAAACTATAACCAATAAACGGCATAAAATCTTCATGATTAATACTGTTTATTACATAAGGAAACTGCAAGCCTATCAGAATAAAAATAAGCCCATTGAGCAAGAATATGATTACATCCCAGAATGCCTTGTTTTGCTGTTTGGTTTCGGTTGAAAACAGTTTGCCTGTAAAAACCGACAGGCCAATGCCCATAACAACAACTGCCAATACGCCTGAAACATGAATTTCTTCAGCTAGCAAATAAGTAATAAATGGGGTTATTACAAGCGTACTGATAGAAATAAGGCTATTTTGTTTTACCTTAAATAAGAAAAAAGCAACAATTCGAGCAATGAATATACCTACTGCCAACCCTCCTGCTGCAACCACCAGAAACTGAAGCTGGGCTTTCCAGATAATAAAACTTGTACCTGTAATAGCGGCTACGGCAAAACGGTAGGCAATCAGCCCTGAGGCATCGTTCACCAGACTTTCTCCTTCCAGAATGGTAATAGTTCTGTGCGATAACCCCAGACCTTTGGTAACATTAGTAGCTGCCACGGCATCGGGCGGTGACAGAATCGCTCCTAGTGCAAACGACATCGGCCACGTCATTTCAGGCATCAGGTAATGTATTACAATAGCAATGGCAGTTGTAGTTAAAAATACAAGCGGAATTGCTAACGTACTAATTGTAGCCAGATTACTTTTAAATTCTTTGAAAGAGATATTAAAAGCGGCATCATAAAGCAAGGGCGGTAAAAAAATCAGAAATACAATTTCAGGGTTCAGAATAATAGTAGGCGTACCCGGAATAAAGCCTATTCCGATGCCGGCCGATACAAGTAAAATAGGATAAGAAACTTTTATTTTATTGGCAACTGCCGATAAAACAATCATTATTGCCAGAATAAATAATACAATGCTATAATTTTCCATTGGTGTTGGTGCTTCCTAGAGGGCAAAGAAGATGAAAAATAAGCAAAAAGAAAAATATTCTATTCTGACTAAACGAAAAGTTAAGGCATTTTTAATTTTTTCATTTTTTGGTTGTAATCACAATAACCCCATTCCCACCTCTGGCCCCATAAAAAGCTCCGTTGCCATATTTAATAGCTCCAATACTTTCAACATCGCGAACATTCAATGTACCCAGTAAAGAGTTAATTATCTGAGGGTCATCAGTAAAGTAATTATCAATCGAAAAAGCTGCGGGTAACGAGCCTCCTTTAAAACTTTGCGCTCCTGAAAAGCCTATAAAATAGCCTCCATCTACTGGGTTACCACGTACTATTAAGCCCGGTATTTTTCTTAACAAGTCATAAATGGTGTAGTCGGTATCATTCTGATTTATTTTAATATTGTAATCTAAAAGTAACTTGGTCCCAGATTTTTCCTCTGCTATTTCGATCGGTTTTCTGTTGAACTGAATGCCGTTAGTAAGAAACTTATTAGTGCTATCTATCTTAATTGATTTAACCTCAAGTTGTTCAACGGCATCAAAACTGAGTTTGTCAATATTGTTTTCATTGAGTACAAAATCATTAGGCAAACTACCCGATAGCCCCTCGTTTCCCCAGAAATCTCTCATTTCTGCGTTTTTATAGTTGGTAATTGTTCCATCGGCAGTAAATTCAAGGTAATAATTGGGTAATACAATCTGCGAGCGTTTATAGGGGTAATCTTTGAAGGTTAGGCGTACGGCTTCTGTGCGGTTTGTTAAAAACACCAGTAATGGATAGTCTGAATGTAAATAAAAACGATTCGTTTCGGGATCAAACTTGCAGAGTTCAGTATCTGTACAGGCTATAAGAGAACTATCTGCTAACTGTGACTTTACCGTAACGCTGGCATCGTATCGGTCAAGAATTTTAATCATCTTGAAAACAGCAAAACCGTTTTCTTTCAATTTCTTCTGACTGAGTGACTGTAAAAAATATCGTAGTGATTCCTGATAGATTTTTAACTGGTTTTTCTTCCAGAGTAACTCTTGTTTCTCGTCAGTGGGAGTAAGTTTTTCAAAAAACTTATCGCCCGATATTAGGGCTTCTTTAAAATTATGTTCAAACTTGTTAAGTTGGTACGTAATTTTATAACCTAGCGCATTGTTGTCTATCACGAGTGGCTTATTGGCTGTTGCAAGCAAATTTTTATTGTCACTATAGGCAAAATGTACCACTTCGGGGTTTAATATGACACAACTTTCAGGAAACTGCGTTTTGCCAAGCAGGTCGTTAGGGTCGCCGAGCAAGGCTTTCTGAAACATCTTCCATTGTTTAGAAGACTCTTTGGTATTTTCATCAGCAATCGAAACATTATCAGGTTTAAGAGTTATTTCAACTAAACCATTGTTTTCACCAGCATTCAGAATTTCTTTTGCTGTATAAAATTTCGGAGCAGTAGAAACCAACTCCAATTGTTGTATCGTATTGGGGATTTTAAGTGTAAATCGCCCTTCATTATTGGTTAAAGTACCCGTTTCAGAGTTATTGATAAAAACCTTTACTCCTTCAATAGGTAAGCCGTTGTCGCCGCTTATTTTGCCATTAACAAACCAGTATTTTTTTTCATTTTCGGGGCGTAGTGTATTAACCAGATTTTCAGGCGTATCGTTATAGTCAATGATATTTTCACCGGTGTAGTCGTCAGGTAACAAGTTTGAAAAGCCTTCGCTTCCCCAGTAGTCACGTAAAATCATGCCATTAGGTTTGGTAACCCAGCCATTAGGCGAGAACTCGATGTTTCCGTGGCTGAGAACTATCTGCGAAAACTTATAAGGGTAGTCAGCAAAAATAGGAACAGGCGTAAAATGATTAGTCAGGAATACAAGCAGCGGTCTTTTTGAATAAAGTATATACGTATTTCTCAAGCTATCATAACTGCATATTGCTTTTGCCGAACTCTTAAATAATACACTGTCTTTCAATTCTTTACTCACGGTTGTGCGGCCATAATATATCTGCTTTACTTTGTCTTCCTGAAAAATTTCAAAACCGCTTTCTTCCAGTTTATTCTGGCTAAGCATTACCAGAAAGTTTCTGAAAGAGTTATGATAAGCCCGAACCCTATATTTTTTCCATCTGTTTTTCTGGCGTTCATCTTTGGGTTTCAGTTCTTCAAAAAATTTCCCTCCGGCAAAAAAAGTTAAATTACCATCAGATACAAACGAATCCATCTGAAACATTATCTTATAGCCTAAAGCATTATTCTGAATAAAAATAGGCTCAGAAGCAGTAGCAACTACATTTTTATCTTTATTGTATTCTAAGCTTACAACCTCAGGATTAAGTATTTCGCAATCGGATGTAAAGATCGATTCACCCAGAAGGCCATCTTTAAAAATTCTCCATTTTTTACGCCAGTTTTTATCTCTTTTAGCAGTTACCTTAACTTCGTTCAGCAAGTTTGTACTTTCCAGAATAAAAACAAGAGGTTTACTCATTTCTACGGGCGAAAGTATTTTTTTAAGTGTTTTATAGCCTATGAAAGAAACCACAACTTCAACTTTCTGAAGGGTTTTAGGTACTTCCAGCGTGAAACTACCATCGACTTTGGTTGTAGTGCCAATAGAAGTATTATTCACGTATACATTTACAAATTCGAGCGGTATTTTCCCAGATTCAAGTACTTTTCCTTTCAGTGTCCAGAAGTTATTCTGGCCATACGTCTGAAAGCAAATCCCTGCCACAGCAATAGCAAAGAACAAACAGAAGCTCCAATACTTTTTCATAATCAGATAGCTTTATAGTATTATTCAGAATGTTCAAGTTTTTCATAATATATTTCAAATATAACTTTTTTGCTTGAGTGTGGGCGTAGATTTCAACTTTCTTTTCAAAGAGTCGTTTTTTTGCTAGTCTTTGGCGTGATTTTACCAGTGCTTAATTAATTTTTCACAGACCTTTACAAAGTATGATAGTTCGGGTTTGTTATGCACTACACTTTGTAGCTTTGCCGAAAACCTGAAATAAATACTAAAAGCTATCCTGTAATCTATACGAACAAAATCAAATGAAACCTATTATTCAGACATTTCTTCTTATCTGTATTTCTTTTAAACTTTATAGTCAGACAATACCTGCCTTCCCTGGTGCCGAAGGATTTGGTGCTACCACAACGGGAGGCAGAGGAGGGCAGGTAATTTACGTAACTAACCTGAATTGTAGTGGCGCAGGGTCATTGGCTGAAGCCTTGCGTGTTGTGGGTAAAAAATATATTCTTTTCAAGGTAAGTGGGGTAATTCCGTGCGCTGCCGAGGTTTTTCAGGGTGATGTGTATATTGCTGGGCAAACTTCGCCAAGTGGTATAATTGTTCGTGGAATTGTGCTGGACGAAATCTATGAAACCAATACAAACTCCAGAAATGTCATTATCAGGCACCTCCGTTCAAGACCCAAACTAGGAACAAATTTACCTAATCAGGGGTATGTACTTGACGATGCCCTGCGGCTAGATGGGGCCAGTAATGTAATAGTTGACCATTGTTCTTTTGCTAATGCCATTGACGAATCTGTTCAGATTTCAAATTCACACAATATTACGGTCCAGAATTGTCAGTTGGCCGAAACCTTAGGAGACCACTACGCGCTAGGGGGGATGCTCATGAATTATAGCGAAGAAGGCCACCAGCAAGATAACATCAGTATTCATCATAACGTCTGGAACAGAATAGGAGGCAGGATGCCAGAGTTTTCGTGCGAATCGCCTTTTTGTCATAACAGAACCTTGAATTTTGAAGTATCGAATAATCTTTTCTGGGACCAGCAGATTCAAACATGGTATAATCCTTGTACTTCCGGCGGTGATGGCTGCCGTGACTTTCATCTGAATCTTAATTATGTGGGTAATCGGACAGTAGCCCGTAATAGCTATACAGGGCCTATGGCTTCGGCCGATTTGTTAAATAATGCAAGCAATAGACTTTTTGTAAATGGTAATACCATGAGCCAGTATCCGAGCCTGACCGACTACCAGCTTTTTTATTGCTGTAATGATTTTAATACGAATGCACCCAATACTGAATTAGGGGTGGCCAACAGGCTTGGCGTAAGAAATAACTTTCCGCTGATTAGTTATACACAGTCGGGCCAGTTAGTAACTTATGCCCTTGATAATGTTGGGGCATTTCCACGAGACCCTATGGACCGCCGACTGATGGCTCCCCTCAAAAATAATAGCATCGATACGAACCCTATTAACGGAACCGATTATTATAACGATGCTTTTCTGACCGACCCCGCTCAAAGTGCACCCCTTGATTCTGATAATGATGGAATGCCAAACGACTGGGAAACAGATAATGGGCTTAATCCGAATTTGCAAGACCATAACGGTACACAGTTATCTAAAAAGTTTTCGGGTATTGAAGGTTACACCAATCTGGAATGTTATCTGAACGAGCTTTCTGATAAAATAGTCGGTAAAAAAAGTGTTGTTGTTGACCCCGGCGGTGGGACTACTATAACCGATATAGAAGTAAATGCCGACGAAAGAATTTCAGTTGTTGTATCGCCGAACCCTGCCGAAGCCGGAATAACTATCCAGATAAAAGGTGAATTACTACATACATGGCGTTTTGAATTAATAGATGCTTTGGGAAGAACACTGATGCAGGAAAACAACCTTACTGAACCTGTAAATAGTTTTTATTTGCCCAGACTTATTTCGGCGGGAGTCTATTTTGTACGGATTTACTTGCAGGACGGTGTGATTGAAAAAAAGATACTCGTATTAAAGTAATTAGTTGTGCTGGCTCCCAGCGAGAAATATTTTGTAAAGCAAGCAAGATAGATGGGCAATAGAAAGTTGTCAATCTATGGGTATTCTGAAATTGCAAAAACAAAATTCTGTTGCCACAAATTCAGATAATACGTATTACTACATGAGAGGCACTTATGGGCCTCTTTTTATTTATTTGGAAGTATAATTCTTGGTTATTTTTTCTTTAATTTTGGAACTAAAACAAAGGTAAAATCATTCTCTATAAAATTAGTAGATTAAATATCCATCTTTAAACAGTTATCATTATGTCACTCAGATTAGGAGATATAGCACCAGACTTTACAGCAGAAACTACACAAGGTACAATTCATTTTCATGAATGGCTTGGCAATTCATGGGGATTGTTGTTTTCACATCCTGCCGATTTTACTCCGGTTTGTACAACAGAATTAGGTAAAACAGCCCTTTTAAAAGGTGATTTTGAAAGAAGAAACGTAAAGGTGATTGCTGTTTCTGTTGATGACCTCGATTCACACGGTAGATGGATTCCTGATATTCAAGAAGTTAATAATGTGGAAGTAAATTTCCCGATTATTGCGGATGAAAATCGTACGGTAGCTACTTTATATGATATGATACATCCAAATGCTTCCGAAAAAGCTACTGTTAGGTCAGTGTTTGTTATCGGGCCAGATAAAAAAATTAAACTTACGCTTACTTATCCTGCTTCAACAGGCCGTAATTTTCAGGAAATTCTAAGAGTAATTGATTCGCTTCAATTAACAGCTAATTATCAGGTAGCAACCCCTGCTGACTGGAAAGACGGGGACGATACTATTATTGTTCCGGCCGTTTCTACTGAAGACGCCTACACAAAATTCCCGAAAGGAGTAAACGTAGTAAAACCTTATTTGAGATACACACCACAGCCAAATAAATAATTTGCTCGTTATAGTTTTTTCATAGAAAACCGAAAGCCAACACTTTCGGTTTTTATTTTTTGCTTATTTTTGCACAATATTTGCAACAAAAATAGCATTAGATTTATCGAAAAGCTTTGCTATTGTATTTCATGAGAAAGAAGAAAAAGAACCTGACACCCCCAGAAAGTTTTACCAAAAAACTGGCCAGGCGAGTATTTACCTTGAAAAGTTTGTATGCTTTAGTGGTTATTTCTCTTATTATTCTTTATCCGGTTTATGTAAGTGACGGCCAGAAATGGACCTACGTTAGCGATTTTGGTATTAAAGTCCCTTTGCGTTATACTATACACGGTATAGATGTTTCGCACCATAATAAGAAAATTGACTGGCTGAAAGTTAAGCACAGCACCGACGATGACGTTGACATTAGCTTTTGTTTCATAAAAGCGACCGAAGGAACCGACCTGAAAGATCAGGATTTTCAGCGGAACTGGAAAGAAGCCAAACACGCAGGGCTAACCCGTGGAGCATATCATTTTTATGTGCCGTGGGCCAACCCAATTGCTCAGGCAAAGAACTTTATTGAGTCGGTTTCGCTTGAGGAAGGTGATTTTGTACCGGTTGTTGATTTTGAAATTCAAGGTGCAAACCGGAAAGTAAGAGAAAAACTGGTTGCCAATGTAAATACCTTTATCGAGTACCTGAAAAGCCATTATGGGGTAAATCCTATCATTTATACCAACAGGCATATCTATCATAAATATGTTAAAGGTAATTTTGATGCTTACCCGCTCTGGATTTCAGATTATGAAAGCCGTAAACTTGAAGGATTCGAGAACGCTAACCTTATTTTATGGCAGCACAGCACCAATGGCCGCCTCGATGGTATTGGTGGGGACGTTGATTTCAATGTTTTTGTAGCATCGAAAAATCATTTTAACGATATTTGCGTCAAATAATAGTTGTTCCTAACCCCTTAAGGAAATATATACTAACACATTAATAGCCTCCTGTTAGGGGATGGAGGCATATATGCTATGCTACCTACAATTAATTTTACCCAAACTCCGGCATTTAAAAAACTCAAAAGTCATCATAAAACCCTTAGCAAAAAACACCTGAAAGACCTTTTTGCAGAGGATAAAAATCGTTTTAAAAAGTATTCCCTGAAATTCAACGATATTCTTGTTGACTACTCAAAAAATCATATCAATGGCCGTACAATGGCTTATTTGCTCGAGTTAGCACGTGAGTGTAAGCTGTCAGAAGCTATTGAGCAGATGTTTACCGGAGCAAAAATCAATCAGACCGAAAACCGCGCTGTTTTGCACGTAGCTTTGCGTAACAGAAGTAATGCACCAATATTGGTTGATGGGAATGATGTAATGCCCGAAGTGAACGAAGTATTACAGAAAATGAAAGGCTTTTCTGATAAAATTATTTCTGGTTCATGGAAAGGATATACTAACAAAACCATTACAGACATCGTAAATATTGGTATCGGTGGGTCTGACTTGGGCCCTGTAATGGTTACCGAAGCCTTAAAGCCTTATGCTAAAAAGGGCTTACGTGTACATTTCGTATCGAATGTAGACGGAACCCATATTGCAGAAACGCTTAAAAAAATTTCTCCAGAAACAACTTTGTTCATGATAGCCTCAAAAACTTTTACTACGCAAGAAACAATGGCAAATGCTCATTCGGCGCGTAACTGGTTTTTGGAGACAGCAGTCAATGAAGAATACGTAAAAAAACATTTTGTTGCCATTTCGACTAATCAGAAAGAAGTTGAGAAGTTTGGTATTGACCCTGCCAATATGTTTGGCTTCTGGGATTGGGTAGGAGGGCGTTACTCACTATGGTCGGCTATTGGCTTATCAATTGCTTGCTACATAGGTTTCGAAAACTTTGAAGCATTACTTGCTGGCGCACACGAAACAGATAACCATTTCCGTGCTACCCCATTTGAGAAAAATATTCCAGTTATATTAGCCTTACTGGGTGTCTGGTATAATAACTTTTACGGGGCCGAGTCACACGCAATTTTGCCGTATGACCAGTATTTGCATCGCTTTGCTGCCTATTTCCAACAAGGAGATATGGAGTCGAACGGAAAATATGTTGATAGAAACGGCGAACAGGTAGATTACCAGACAGGCCCGATTATCTGGGGCGAACCCGGTACGAACGGTCAGCATGCTTTTTATCAGCTAATACATCAGGGAACTAAATTAATTCCAGCCGACTTTATTGCACCTGCTATTTCACATAATCCGCTTGGTGACCATCATAAACTATTACTCTCAAACTTCTTTGCTCAGACAGAAGCCTTAATGAACGGGAAATCTCTGGAAGAAGTTAAGCAAGAGCTAGCGGGTAAATCGCAGGAGGAAATCGATAAAATAGCACCTTATAAAGTTTTTCTTGGAAACCGACCTACAAATTCAATCCTTTTAAAGAAAATTACTCCAAAAACGTTAGGCAACCTGATAGCCATATATGAGCATAAGATTTTTGTGCAGGGGGTTATCTGGAATATTTTCAGCTTTGATCAATGGGGTGTTGAACTTGGTAAACAATTGGCTAACAAGATATACCCTGAACTTCAGGAAGATACGCAAGTTGCTTCACATGACAGTTCAACCAATGGTTTAATAAACCAATATAAAAAGTGGAGAAAATAAAGTTTTTTTATTAACCTGTTGATAACCAACAGGTTAATTTTTTGTTATTAGTTTTCATTTTTTATTGAAAAAACAATTTTTATCGAAATTATAAAAAAAATTAGCGTTTACATTTGGAAATCTCAAACGTGTATTTTACTTTAGCATCAGAATTAAAAATAAGCTTTCCTAATTAATAAAAAATGGTTAACTCACACAAGAAGTAGGCCATAGCGAGAACGCAAGTTCAAACTCAAACCCAACGTAAAGTTATCAACTGTAATGGGAGATGCGCCGCGTCTCCCGTTTACAGTAGCAATAGAATCTAAATAATGGACTTACGTGCTTTTAGAAATATTGTTTGCTTGTGTTTACTACTGGGTTGTTGGATAAACAATTGTTCTTTTGCATTTACACCAGACAGCCCATTAGTACCTAGCGAAATTAAATTTGCAAACGTTGTTTTTCAACTCAATGATGTAACCCGTTACATTGTTCAGAATGAAATGAAAAACATTCAGTCTAATCGTCAGGTGCTTTTAAATCGATTAGAAAAAGTAGCCTTGTTCTTTCCCATAGTTGAACCCATCCTTAAAGAAAAGGGAGTTCCAGAAGATTTCAAATTTCTGGTTAATTATGACAAATATCAGACCTCTGTCGAGCGTATTGGACTTTCCGATGCCGGTGTTTTCTGGTGTCTTGACCGACAAAAAGCTGAAGAGGTAGACCTACAAATAAATACACTGGTTGATGAACGGAAACACCTCGTTGTGGCTACAAAAGGTGCTGCCCTTTGTTTAAAAAGAAATTACGTACTATACAATAACTGGGGTGCAACTTTGTACTCATTACTTGCCCATAAAAAAATTATCAACCAACTGGAAGTAAACCGGAAATGGGCAAATACAGTTAAAAATGAAAACGAGTATATTTTGCTTGATAGCCCTGCTTACACGGCTCTTTTGCAATTTTTAGCTTATAAATTAGCCATTGAGCAAGAGTTTCCGGCTTTTAAGCCACAAGTAGCAAAAACCGTATATGAATACCCGTATAGCAGAGGAAAAAGCCTGAACAGGATTTCGGCTGAACTAAAAGTTGAGCCATCTGTGCTATACGAATATAATGCATGGTTAATTGCTAAAAATGTACCAGAAACCAATTGCCAGGTTTTAGTGGTTATACCTGCCGAAAGACTTTACGAAATAAAAGTACTGGCTGAGTTGTCTCGTAAATCAGGTTTGCCAACCAAAGATTTAGGTTTTCCTTTATTGAAGAAAGACCCGATATTAGCAAAAAGCATTGGCAGAGGAGGGGTATTTTATAAAATAAACAATCTGTCGGGCATACAAGCCGAAATGTGTGATACCCCCGTTACATTAGCCTATAAGGCAGATATATCAGTTAAAAAATTTGTTGAGTACAACGATATTAAGGAAAACGACTTATTGCAGGTTGGGCAAATCTACTATCTTGAAAGCAAGGACTCAAAAGCAAGTGTTCCGTTTCATGTAGTAAGGGAAGCTGAAACACTTTGGAGTATTTCACAAATCTATGGTGTAAAGTTGGAAAATCTCTTAAAATACAATAGATTTGAGACAGTTCAGCGGCTTCAAAAGGGAAGAATAATATGGCTTCAAACGACCAGACCTAAAAACAAGCCTGTTGAATATATTAATATTCCTGACGAGCTTACAGTTATTGACGAAATAGTAAATGCAGAAGGAGAAAAAAATATCTTCTCAGATACCATTCCGAACGAGTCAATGTCAGTAGATACTATTGTGCTTGTTGATAACAATAAACCACAATTAAACGATAATATAACCAAGAAAGATACAGTAACAGCGGGTGTTTCAGGGCAGAAAGAAAAAAAAGTAAATTCAACACCTTTGGTACAAGAAATTAGGAAAGAAGAAACAAAGAACTTAAATTTGCCGAAAAGTGTTGATACTAAAGACCTTACTCCACCTCTGAAAAAAGAGGAACAAGAGCGTAAAAATACACCTCCCGCTGAGCCACAACACACAGAAACTTTAAAAGATAAAACCTCTGAGCAAGATAAATTTCTGTTCCATACAGTAAAAAAAGATGAAACTTTGTTCAGAATTTCGGTTAACTACCAAGTGTCGGTAGAGACCTTATGGAAATTGAATAACTTAACCAGCAATATAATTAAAGTAGGCACGGTGCTGAAAGTTAAAAGATTGTAAATAGTATAGATTCACTCAATAGCTCAGATTAGCCTCTGCCACTGGTGGGGGCTAATTTTTTATTGAATGTCTTTCACACACCTGAAACCCACGTGCATCAGGCTTGTTTCGGGTGTTGTAAAAGAACGTCCTGATACTCGGTAACCATGGCACCACGAGGGTTCACATAAAAATGAACCACCTCTTTGCACTTTCTCTTTTGGTTCTTCTGAGGAATCTCTTTTATTATCGAGAATATCCTGATAGTTGGTTTTCCAGTCTTCGCACCATTCCCATACATTGCCAGATAAATCATAAATACCAAGAGGAGACTTAGCAAAAGAACCCACAGGAGCCGCGAAATGAAAGCCATCAAGAGTTTTATCGAATGACGGAAATGTACCATTCCAAGTATTAGCCAGATACTGCCCATTAGCTACAATCTCATTTCCGAATGGATACAACAAATTTGAATTGATACCATTTCTGGCAGCGTGTTCCCATTCAATTTCATAGGGTAGGCGTTTGCCTGCCCATTTGGCATAGGCTTTGGCATCGTTCCATGAGACCTGTGTAACAGGGTAGTTATCAGGCGCTTTAGCCGCCTTTTTGCCATAAGGATATTCCCAGTTAGCCCCTTTTTCTAAAATCCATTGTTTGTTGGTTTCATCTAAAATGCCACCATCGCCAAACTTCTCTGCCTCGGTCTGGTAATGAGTGGCAGCAACAAATTGTCTGAATTCCCCAACAGTTACTTCGTGGGCATCCATCAAAAACGGTTTTACCTTTACCCAGAAAGTAGGCTTTTCCCACTCAACACCATCTTCTGCACCTATCCTGCTCACGCCGCCCGGCACATAAACCATTCCATCAGGTAGGTTCCGAGGCGAAGAATTAATTGCTTGTTTTTCATGAGGTTCGGCCTTGAAAATAGTAATTCCTTCGGTGAACTGATAAGAATCCACCTCTTTTTTACATGAAAATAAGATAAGGGTAAATAAAGTAATAACACAAAGCCTCATAGGCAGAAATCTTATTAAGGTCAGGAACTAGCAAGAACAGGCTCTGATTGTGGTGTTTTAGGTATTTTTTTATAATTCAACGCAAATCGGGCTACAAAAATCATTACTGTCCATCGCGGATAATCATAAGGCATACCCATTGTAAAATTCTGTATGACTGTTACCAGAAAAGTATAAGCTACAAAGAGCGTAAAGTTACAAGTAGGATTAAATGCTTCTTTCCATACCCATAGTAGCAGCACTATATGCAGAACTGTAAAAATCACAAAACCCATTATTCCTAAATCGTTAAGGGTCTGAAAAATAGGGG
Source organism: Emticicia sp. 17c (assembly GCF_037153985.1). Lineage (NCBI taxonomy): Bacteria > Pseudomonadati > Bacteroidota > Cytophagia > Cytophagales > Leadbetterellaceae > Emticicia > Emticicia sp. 17c. The sequence continues at coordinate 688,506 of NZ_JBBAYI010000001.1, read as the reverse complement.
AGTCGATGTACTTATGATGATACCCATTCCCAAATATTACCGAGAACCACTCTCCATCTTCTATGCGTTCATTAATGTTTTTAAATAAATCTGTAATATTTGTAACCCGTGTAGAAGCCGATTCGTCGCCAGCTAGCCGTACAGTAGATGCCGTTTCAGTATCGAACAAAGAAGTAACAATTCTTTCCAGACGTTCTGTAATAATGGTTGAAACGTTAATGAAATACTCATCAAAACGGGTGTTTTCCCAAAGATAGTAAATCCCATAGCTAACCAAAAGGAACAAAAGAATGCCCTGCCACCCAAATATCCATTTAAGTGCTTTATAAATATTATGCGCTTTAAAGTTGGCAATGTTATAGATAAAAAAGAATATTCCGGTTACTAATATAATAGCCATAGCCTGACACAGAGCTACTACCAGAAGCATAATGGCTACACTTCCCAGATAAAATAAACGCCATAAGGGTCGCGTTTCGGTTTTCAGAAGAATCATGCCAGCTACTACCCCTGCATAAGCACTTTTAGCATAAATATGAGGGTTACCCATTGATGAAACGGCATCATCACCACTAAAGCTGATAGATGCCCTCATGCCAATTACATACAAAGGGTTACGGGCAATATAATAAATAAGGCTCAGGCCCCCAATCAGGCAAATGATGAGCGAAAACTGTAAGAAATTATCTTTAAGCGCATTAATTGAAGTGCCTGCAAATATAAACATCGAAAGCAGAATCACGATTTGATAAACCGCTTCAACGGTTGTATTGGTAAACCAACCACGGTTGGGCGCGTAAAAAGCCAGGTAAAAAATGGCCAGAATGGCGTATCCGATGCACAATAAATAGCCAAATGTATTAGTCTGATATAACTTCTTGAAGTTAAAAGGAAATGCAATTAACAAGCTACCAATGGTTAATGCAGCAGTAAAAGCAGTACTATTGGGTGCTAGTTTAAGACCATCTCTTAAAAAATAGATGATAGGTGCCCCAAAAAAGAAAAAACTAAGCCCCAGACTTTGACGATACTTAAATAATTTATTGAGTAATAAGTCTATGTAGATTATCATCTTTATTTTTTTTACAAATATACTTTACTATACCCAATTGTCATTTATTCTCATTGAAATTTCTACTTTGCGGTGGAAAATTTCTTAATTTTGGGCAGTTAATTTAAAGAAACCCCCAAGCCGAATGAGGATACTTGTGATTCATCAATACCTTTGGTCGCATTATAAAGGCAAAATTTATTCAGAACTTCAGAAAATAGTTGATAAGCATAAGCAAGATGAGTTATTAGTGCTTCAAACATCCATTAATGAACTTACCCGAGCTAAACTAGGACCAGCCGACAGAAGTATTCACCAATATAATTATCAGGTTCTGGTTGAGGATTATTATGAAAATATCCCTAACTGGAAAAGAGCCCAAAAAATGTTATATTGGGTTCGTAAGTTTAAACCAGATGTCGTAAATGTATCAGGCTATTACGAAGTAGCCATGAATCTAGTCGTTTTTTATTGCCGTCTAGTTGGTATTAAGGTGATTATCTCGGTCGATTCAACAGAAGATGATAACCCTAATATCTGGTGGAAAGAAGCCATCAAGCGATTTGTGGTAAATCGGGCGCATGGTTTCTTCAACTATGGTTCAAAGGCTACCGAGTATATGATAAAATTTGGTGCCAAGCCTGAGCAAATCCTTCTGGAAAATAACGCTGTTGATAATCAGAAAATTTTATCTATCTACAAAGAAGCCTTGCCTGACAGAGAAAAAAAGAAAGAAGAGCTTGGTTTACGGCCTTTCAATTTTATTTATGCCGGACGTTTGATGGCTATAAAAAATGTGGCTAACCTACTTATTTCGTTTAAAAGTCTGGGTAATAAAGATTGGGGACTTATTATTTTGGGCGATGGTGCCGAGGAGCAAAAATTAAAGCAATATGTTGCTGATAATCAGGTTGAAGGGGTGAAGTTTATTGAAGGTCAAGCATGGTATAATGTGCCTAAGTATACGGCTTTAGCCGATGTTTTCATTTTACCGAGCTATTCGGAGCCATGGGGGCTGGTTGTGAACGAAGCAATGGTTTGTAGTATGCCCGTTATTGTGTCAAACAAATGCGGCTCTGCCCACGATTTAGTAAAACAAGGAGAAAATGGTTATACTTTTAATCCTTACGATACGAATGAATTAACTGAAGTATTAAGAAAATTTGTTGAAAAACCCGAACAGATTAAAACCTTTGGGCAAGCATCAAAAGAAATAATAAAAAAATATTCTCCCGAGCAGGTAGCACAGGAAATGTATGACGGTTTTAAAAAAGTAACACATGAAAATTAGTAGAGAAAATAATTTTGACCTGATTCGTCTGATAGCTGCCTTTCAGGTATTAATCTGGCATGGTGCCGAGCATTTTGGTGTGTTTAATAAAATGTATGGTTTTTTGGCAGTACTTTTTCATTTTCCGGGTGTACCTGTTTTTTTTACAATCAGCGGCTTTCTGATTAGCCATTCACTTGAAAGAAACAATTTTGATTTAAAGAAATATTTCCGCAATCGTGCTTTACGCATTTATCCAGCTCTTTGGGTTTGTACCATTATTACAGCTTTATTATTACTATATTTCCTGAAAGAAATTGTTGTTAAAGAGTTTATGGTGTGGTTTTTAGCACAAATTTCCTTTTTGCAATTTTATGCTCCCGCTTCATTAAAAACATGGGGTGTTGGGCACCCTAATGGCAGTTTATGGAGCGTAGCAGTAGAATTACAGTTTTATTTAGTGTTGCCATTGCTATTATATTTTATTAACAAAACAAAAAAACTACTCTATACAAATTTGTTGCTTGGGGTACTTTTTGCTCTAGCCGTTGGAGTTAATTACTTTATTAACCATAATACTTTTTTGCCGCATGAGGGGCTTTTGTCGAAGTTCTTGGGAAATACCGTATTTTATTATCTGTATTTCTTTTTAACGGGTATTACAATTTATAAAAACTTTTCATGGATAGAATACTACCTTAGAAATAAAGTTTTTATCTGGCTACTTATTTATTTTGTATACGTAATGGTTTTTAAAGTATGGCTCGGATATTACATCAACCCTTATGATATTAACATAGCTGGTATTGTAGCAAATACTTTACTTTCGCTGTTGAGCCTGTCTTTTGCTTTTTCTTATGTACACCTGAGTAAGAAACTACTTCATGAAAACGACATATCTTACGGCATTTATATTTATCATATACCAGTTATTAATACAATGATAAGCCTCGGATTTACAGGCGAAATAAAATACCTGATTATAATGGCATTTATTGTATCGCTTATTGCATTTGCATCATGGAAACTAATCGAGCAAAGGGCTTTAAGAGCTAAGTTCTAGTAAAAGAATTTGCCTTTTTTTATAACTTGGGAAATATCATTTTCAGGCCTTGCACAGAAATCTGTCAGATTAATGATATTATACCCAAATGCAAACATTTAATCTGAAAAAACAAACACTCCGGCTAATAAAAGGCCGGAGTGTTTGTGTATATGATATTTCTGAACCAATCTTGTAGTGCTTGCTAAAATCCCCCTAAAGGGTTTCGATGATTATATTATGATTGGTATAGATACATATATCAGCCGCTATATTTAAGCCCTCTTGTACCATCTCATGGGCTGATAACTGTGAGGCGTGTCTCTTCAAGGCAATAGCTGCCGACTGTGCATACATACTGCCTGACCCTATGGCTGCTATCTGATTATCTGGCTCAAGTACATCACCAGTACCAGAAATAACTAGCATTTCGGTTTCATTGGCTACAATGAGCATAGCTTCAAGTTTGCGTAAGTATCTATCCATTCGCCAGTCTTTTGCTAGTTCAATAGCTGCCCGTTTCATATTTCCGCCGTAGCTGTTTAGTTTTTCTTCAAAACGTTCAATTAAAGTAAAAGCATCGGCGGTTGAGCCGGCGAAGCCGGCAAGAATTTTACCTCCAAATAATTTTCTTACTTTCCTGACATTGCTTTTGGCAACAGTATTGCCCATTGTGGCTTGACCGTCGGCACCCAAAGCTACTTTACCATTATGAATAATGCCAAGAACTGTTGTTGAGTGTATTTTTTCCATTGTGTTTATTGAGGTGATTCAATAGAAGAAATTTTCCAGATGTTTTCTTCTAAGTCAAAGTTGTAAATCAGGATTTGTTTATAAGGCTTTTTTATATTAACTGTAACCTTTGCTTTATTAGCTTCAATTTTACTGGTAGAACTTGTTTTTAGGGCATAGAGCAACTGCACCATTGTAGGAGGGTCTTGCGATAACAGATAGCGGTCCGCTTCCCGACTCTGGGCCATGCCTTCTTTCTTAAGGGTAGCTTTCATTGTAGTAAATTCTGCTTTCAGGTTTTTCATGTAGATACTCGAGAAAAATCCTGTTTTCTGAATGTTGGCCAAATACTTCTGTAAGCATTTGTCGTCAATTTTAGAGATGTCATAGCCATCCATTTCAAAGCAGTCATTTTCTTCGGGTACTTGCTCTGTTTTGCTCACCCATGTGAAAAACTGACCTAGCCTTTGTTGAGGCGTTTGCTGGGCATAGGCTTGTGTAGCCACCAGTATAAAGAAATAAATCCTCCATGTTTTCAATGAAGGATTTATTTTTATCATGAATTTATTTTGTTTCGAAATCACTTACACTAATAATTTATAAGGTTCTTCCAATAATTGTTTAAGCGTTACCAAGAATGCCGCCCCCGTAGCACCATCAACAACGCGGTGGTCACAAGTAAGGGTTAACTTCATGATATTGGTTGCAAAGAACTGTCCATCTTTTACACCTACGGTTTCTTTAATGGCACCAACTGCCAGAATACATGATTCTGGTGGGTTAATAATAGAGGTAAACTGGTCAATACCAAACATACCCAAGTTACTAACGGTAAAGGTATTGCCTTCCCAGTCTTTAGGCTGTAATTGTTTGTTTTTAGCTTTACCGCCTAAGTCTTTTGTTTCGGCTGCAATCTGAGAAAGGGTTTTCGTATTGGCAAAACGAATTACCGGTACTAATAAACCTTCTTCTACTGCCACGGCCATACCAATATGCACATGGTGGTTTTTGCGGATTTTGTCGCCCAACCATGAAGCATTTACCATTGGGTGTTTTGTTAATGCAACAGCAACGGCTTTAATTACAATATCATTAAATGAAATCTTAACCGGCGATACCTCGTTCATCATTTCTCTTGCCTTGATGGTTTTATCCATCGTGATTTCCATTGTTAGATAAAACTCAGGTGCCGAGAATTTAGATTCTGATAAACGACGGGCGATGGTTTTACGCATCTGCGATAATGGAATATCTTCGTAGCTTTCCTGACCAGCCGGAGCTGCGGCCACTGCCGGAGCCTGACTTGTAGCAGGAGCCGCTGGTTTAGCTTTCGGTGTAAAGTTATCAACGTCGTTTTTGATAATTCTACCACCTTCACCTGAACCGTTTACATCGGCAAGGTTAATACCTTTTTCTTCTGCAAGGCGTTTGGCAAGTGGCGAAGCCAGAATACGACCATTATTGGCAGCGGTGGTTTGTGCTGGTTCGGCTGGAGCCTGAGTGCTTGGGGCTGGGGCTGCCTGTTCAGATTTAGTTTCTGCCGGAGCCGCTGGCGCACTTGCACCTGTATTATTTAATAATGCCTGATAATCGGCACCTTCTTCGCCGATAACTGCAATTACCTCATTAACTTTGGCTGCTTTGCCTGCTTCTACACCAATGTATAATAAAGTGCCGTCTTCATAGGCTTCTAGTTCCATTGTAGCTTTATCTGTTTCGATTTCAGCCAGAATGTCACCTGATTTTACTTTATCACCTACTTTTTTAAGCCAAGTGTGAATGACCCCTTCAGTCATGGTATCACTCAAAAGAGGCATCTGAACGGTTTTAGCTTTAATATTTGAAGTATCTACCGCAGGGGCAGTTGGAGTAGCTTTTGTTTCAGGTTGTGCTGCTGGCGCACTTTCCTTAGGGGTTTCAGTTGCTGGGGCAGAGCTTCCTCCGCTTAATAGGCTTTGATAATCTTCTCCTGGCTTTCCAATTACTGCCATGATAGCATCAACAGGAACTGACTGCCCTTTTTCTACGCCAATATATAGCAAAGTACCATCATAATAAGACTCCATATCCATTGTAGCCTTATCTGTTTCTACTTCTGCTAAAATATCGCCTGATTTTACAGTGTCTCCAACTTTTTTATGCCATGCAGCTATTACACCTTCGGTCATGGTGTCGCTCATTTTGGGCATTCGGATTACTTCTGCCATTTTAAAAATTTGCTTGGTTTTGGATTAACGATTTACTGCGTGAAGGTTTAAATAACTTCTACTAGAACATCATAGCTTGATAAAAAGTTACTTTTACATTCAGCATTTTATTTATTTTACTTAGAATCATTATTCAGTTGCCCAAAATTATAATAAAGTCTGCTAATGTCATTAACATTCTACTAAAAACTTTGTATAATTCTGGAAATATATTGCAATAAAAAGCCCTTCCTGAAATTATAAACGGAAGGGCTTTGTATACTAGCTAATCTTTAATACAGCCATGAATGCTTCTTGTGGCACTTCTACTGTTCCGATTTGGCGCATCCGTTTTTTACCCTTTTTCTGTTTTTCGAGTAGTTTCCGTTTACGCGAAATATCTCCTCCATAACACTTGGCAATTACGTCTTTTCGGAGTGCCTTTACTGTTTCGCGGGCAATAATTTTGGCACCGATAGCCGCCTGTATAGCAATTTCGAACTGCTGGCGTGGCAAGAGTTCGCGTAGTTTTTCGCATAGTTTCTTGCCCCATTCGTAGGCTTTGTCGCGGTGTACGATGGCCGAAAGTGCATCAACGGGGTCTCCATTGAGCAGAATATCCAGTTTCACCAGATTTGATTCGCGGTAACCTATTAAGTGGTAATCAAGAGAGGCGTACCCTCTTGAAATTGTTTTTAGTTTGTCGAAGAAGTCAAAAACTACCTCTGACAGAGGCATATCGAATGTTAACTCTACGCGGGTAGAGGTTAAATAAACCTGATTTTTCAGAATACCTCGTTTTTCCATACATAGGCCCATGATTGCACCTACGTAATCGGCGGCTGTAATAATCTGCGCACTGATGAAAGGTTCTTCAATCCAGTTAATAGTATTTGGGTCAGGCATTTCGGAAGGAGCCGAAACCTCAATAATAGCTTCTCTTTTATCAACTACATGGAAACGAACCGAAGGCACGGTGGTAAGCACCGTCATGTCAAATTCACGTTCTAGGCGTTCCTGAACAATTTCCATGTGTAGCATACCTAAAAAGCCACATCTAAAACCAAAACCGAGGGCTGCCGACGTTTCAGGTTCCCATATAAGGGCTGCATCGTTGAGTTGCAGCTTTTCCATGGCTTCTCTCAGGTCTTCAAATTCCGACGTATCAACCGGATATATTCCGGCAAATACCATTGGCTTAACCTCTTCAAAACCTTTAATAGCTTCTTTGGCGGGTTTATCAGAGTGGGTAATGGTGTCGCCCACTTTTACTTCTTTAGCTACCTTTATACCCGAAATAATATAGCCCACATCGCCACAATCTACAAAATCACGGGGTTCTTTCTGTAATCTTAAAATACCTACTTCATCGGCAATGTATTCTTTGCCTGTGGCCATAAATTTTACTTTATCTCCTTTCGAGATACGGCCATTTTTAACTCGGAAAATTACTTCAATACCGCGGTAAGAGTTAAACTGCGAGTCGAAAATCAGGGCTTGTAAATCTGCTTGCGGATTCCCTTTTGGGGCATTTATGCGCTGTATAATTGCCGCCAGAATTTCGTTAATACCTATACCTTCTTTAGCACTTGCCGGAATAATACTATCTCTGTCGCAGCCAATCAAGTCAACAATCTGGTCTTTAACTTCTTCCGGCATTGCCCCGGGCAAGTCTATTTTATTTAATACCGGAATTATTTCAAGGTCGTGGTCTAAAGCCAGAAAAAGGTTACTGATTGTTTGGGCTTCAATTCCCTGTGAGGCATCTACAACTAGCAATGCGCCTTCACAAGCGGCAATCGAACGTGATACTTCATAACTGAAATCGACGTGGCCGGGGGTATCAATCAGGTTTAATATATATTCCTGCCCTTCAAATGTATAATTCATCTGAATGGCATGGCTTTTAATAGTAATGCCTCTTTCTCTCTCTAAATCCATGTCGTCAAGCACCTGCGCTTGCATTTCACGGTCCGAAATAGTATTGGTAAATTGTAAAAGGCGGTCGGCAAGTGTACTTTTGCCGTGGTCAATGTGTGCAATAATGCAGAAATTGCGAATATTTTTCATTTAATGTTTGATTCCGAGTATGCGTAACCGACAATTAAAAATGCTTATGCCGGCTTTTATTCGTAACAAAAGTATCTGGTTTTAACTTTACTCTAACAGAAAATTGTTGTGCAAAACAATTATTTGCAAAAATAGTAAGAAAAGGAGGATAAAATGAAGATTTTAAAGATAATTATCTCCAACTAAATAATTGCTTACGTAATCCTGAACCGAATCTTCTAATGAAGTAAATGGTTTTTTGTATCCTATCGAGCGCAGTTTACTCATATTGGCTTGGGTAAAGTACTGATATTTATCGCGGATATCGGCAGGAGTATCAACAAAATCAATTTGTGGCGTAAGATTCAGAGCCGCAAATGTCGAATTGGCTAAATCCAGAAAAGTACGTGCTTTGCCTGTGCCTAAGTTATAAATACCTGAGTTTCGGCGAGAGTGCATTAAATGAATACAAACTTCAATTAAATCTTTTACATACACAAAATCACGCATTTGTTCGCCGTCTTTGAAATCAGGGCGATGCGATTTGAAAAGTTTGATTCTGCCTGTTGATTTTATCTGATTATAGGCATGAAAAATAACCGAAGCCATTCTCCCTTTGTGGTATTCGTTCGGGCCAAAAACATTGAAAAATTTAAGACCTGCCCAGAAAAAAGGAGCATCTTTTTGCACTAAAGCCCATTTGTCGAATTCATTTTTTGATTCACCGTAGGGGTTTAACGGCTTAAGCTGCGGAATAAGTAACTCGTTGTCGTCATACCCGAATTCACCGTTACCATAAGTTGCCGCAGAAGAGGCATAAATGAGCGGAATCTGATAAAGATGGCACTTTTTCCAGATTTGTTTCGAATAATTAAGATTTAATCGGTTAAAAACCTCTTGGTCAAATTCAGTAGTATCGGTTCTTGCGCCAATATGGAAGCAAAACTCAACTTCAGCCTGATTTTTATCAAGCCAGTCAAAAAAAACGTCACGATTTACATATTCCTGAATTTTCTTATCCGCTAAATTCTTCATTTTCAGCGGGTTAGAAAAGTCATCAACCGCAATGATAAAATTAAAGCCATCTTGATTTAGGCGTTGTATCAAACAGCTTCCAATAAAACCAGCGGCACCCGTAACAATTATCATAAACCTTTAGTAGTGTTATAAGTTTGCAAATTTAGTACATTCCTGAACGTAAATCCATAGATTTAACTTTGATTAAATTGTACTTTTTAAAGAATATCTCCGTAAATTATATAAGTATTCGTAGGTTAATGCTTTTTTGATGGTAATTTTGTGAACTTTTTAAATATGTTTAGCTCATAAGAGGCTAATAAAAACGAAACTACAATTTTAATATTATGATTTATATTACAAGGCGGGAAAGATTCAATGCCGCCCATAGGTTATGGAATGCGAAGTGGTCTGAAGAAAAAAACAGAGAAGTGTTTGGCTTGTGTTCAAATATACATGGGCATAATTGGGAATTGATTGTAACAGTAAAAGGAGAAATTGACCCCGATACAGGTTTCGTGATGGATTTGAAACAACTGAGTAAACTCATGAAACAAGAAATAATTGATAAAGTTGACCATACTTTCCTGAATGAAGATGTGCCTTTTCTGAAAGGTAAATTTCCTAGTACAGAGGTCTTTGCTGTTGAAATCTGGAACATACTTGCTCCGGTTATTAAAAACCAGTATGGAGCTACGCTTCATTGCATTAAATTGATAGAAACGCCGAACCATTACGTCGAATACTTTGGCGAATAGCTGTTTTTTTCAGCACATTATGATTCACAACTCACTGTTAGACGTATGAAATATTTTATTATTGCCGGAGAGCGTTCTGGAGATTTGCATGGTTCAAACCTGATTAATGCTATAAAAAAGGAAGACAAAGAGGCTGTTATTGTTGCTTGGGGGGGCAATTATATGCAAGCCGCAGGTGCTACTATTTTAAAGCATTACAATGATTTGGCTTTTATGGGTTTCTTCGAGGTGATACGTAATCTGGGTAAAATTCTGGGTTTCTTTCGTGAGTGTAAAGCTCAAATTGCAGAGTTCAAGCCGGATGCTATCATCCTGATAGATTATGCAGGTTTTAATATGCGTTTGGCTAAATGGGCTAAACCACAAGGATATACCGTATTTTATTATATATCACCTAAAGTTTGGGCGTGGAATCAGAATAGGGCATGGCAACTGAAACGTAATATCGACAAACTGTTTGTAATTTTTCCATTCGAGGTCGACTTCTTTAAAAAATACGATTTTGAGGTCGAATTTGTGGGGAATCCATTATTTGACGCTATTGCAGCATTTCAGCCCAATCTGTCTTTTATTGAGCAAAATCAATTAGAAAACCGCAAGATTATTGCCCTTTTACCGGGTAGCCGTAAGCAAGAAGTTGAGCAGATGCTCGAACTCATGGTGGCTACAAAAGAGCAATTTCCTGAGTATCTGTTCGTTATTGCAGGAGTAAGTAACTTGCCCAAAGAGTTTTATCAGAAATTTGTATCTGAAAACGTGCGGGTAGTTTTTGACCAAGCCTACGATTTATTAAACCATTCAGAAGCCGCCATGGTTACCTCTGGCACAGCTACCTTAGAAACCGCCCTGTTGGGTGTTCCGCAGGTAGTTTGTTATAAAACCAGTAAGGTCTCTTATGCAATCGCAAAGCGGCTTATAAGGGTTCCTTTTATTTCGTTGGTTAACTTAATAGCGCAGAAAGAAGCCGTAAGGGAACTTATTCAGAATGAACTGACTGTGCAAAATCTGGCTAGTGAAATTAAAAAAGTATTAAATGATTCTGATGACAGACAACAACAGATTGCTGATTATAAGCATATTAAGTATTCTCTGGGGAGTGTAGGAGCTTCGGCTAAAACCGGACAGAGAATTGTAGAAATACTCAAAAGCAATAACTTAGCAAATCATTGAATTATATAAATTGTTTAAAAATGAGAGTAATCAAAACCCTGGTTTTTCTGGCTTTTACTAGCTTAATTTTGTTTTCTTGCAAAGAAAAAACCGTCATAAACAAGTCCAAAACTGAGCTTTTGGCCGGAACTGTATCCAAAACATGGAAGAATACTAAAGCGGAAGCATCACAACCCGGCGGGCTTAAAATTGATTTAGTAATTACACAACCTACTTGTATTACTGATAATCTGCTGACCTTCTACCCCAATAATACGTATGAGTTCAGAGAAGGGGCTACAAAGTGTAATGCAACAGACCCAGACCTTTTGTTAAAAGCCAACTGGAGTTTTACTGAAAATGAGACCAAATTCAAAATTGATAAAATCATTTTTCAGGGTAGAGAGGTAAACGACACCGTGTTTGATATAGTTGAACTTACTGATAATATTTTTACAGGAAGCACAACACTGACTTTGAATGGGGTTACCTATGGATTTGTAGCAACATTTCAGGCTGTGAAATAAAGCCAATCTTGAATTAACAGAATAAATTCGATAAAATAGTTAATCATATACGGATTAAGTCTAAATTTGCGAACAAATATTACTTAACTGGTGTTTAAGTATAAGAGTATAAAGCAAAATATACATGAGTAAAGACTTAGAATTACTAGAAGAATTAACCACTTCTGAATACAAATACGGATTTTATACTGACATTGAAGCAGACGAAGTGCCTGCGGGCTTGAGCGAAGATGTAGTGCGTTTAATATCAGAGAAAAAAAATGAGCCGGAATGGATGCTGCAGTGGCGTTTGAACGCATTCAGGGTGTGGCAAAATATGGTTGAGCCTAAGTGGCCTAACGTAAAATATGAACCTGTAAATTTTCAGAGTATAAAATATTATTCTGCTCCTAAGCAGAAAAAGGTTGTAAATAGCCTTGATGAAATCGACCCTGAATTGCGTCGTACTTTTGAGCGGCTGGGTATTTCATTGAAGGAGCAAGAGCGTTTATCGGGCGTAGCTGTCGATGCAGTCATTGATTCGGTTTCGGTAGCAACAACCTTCAAGACCAAGCTCAAAGAGTTGGGTATTATTTTCTGCTCAATGTCGGAGGCAATACAAGAATACCCCGAGTTAGTGAAAAAATACCTCGGTTCAGTTGTGCCTGTTAAAGACAATTTCTATTCGGCACTGAATGCGGCTGTTTTTTCTGACGGTTCTTTCTGTTACATTCCGAAAGGTGTTCGCTGCCCGATGGAACTTTCAACGTACTTCCGTATTAATGCCGCTGGTACAGGGCAGTTTGAGCGTACCTTAATTGTAGCCGACGAAGGAGCTTATGTAAGTTACCTAGAAGGCTGTACCGCACCGCAGCGTGACGAAAACCAACTACATGCTGCTGTTGTTGAAATATTTGCTCATAAAGACAGTGAAGTAAAATATTCAACAGTTCAGAACTGGTATCCTGGCGATAAAGAAGGTAGAGGTGGAATTTATAACTTTGTAACCAAAAGAGGTTTATGCTTTGGTGAAAGGTCGAAGATTTCATGGACACAGGTAGAAACCGGTTCGGCCATTACTTGGAAATATCCTTCGGTTATTTTAAGAGGCGATAACTCAATCGGTGAGTTCTACTCAGTAGCTGTTACCAATAATATGCAACAAGCCGACACCGGAACCAAAATGATTCATATCGGCAAAAATACCAAGAGTCGTATTGTATCAAAGGGGATTTCGGCAGGTAAAAGCCAGAACTCTTACCGTGGATTGGTAGATATTTCAAAAAGAGCAGAAAACGCCAGAAATTTCTCACAATGTGATTCATTACTATTGGGCGACAGATGCGGCGCGCACACTTTCCCATACATTGAGGTCAATAACTCATCGGCTACGGTTGAGCACGAAGCAACTACTTCTAAAATCGGAGAAGACCAGTTATTCTATTGTAACCAACGCGGTATTCCAACCGAACAAGCCGTTGCTTTAATTGTAAACGGATACGTTAAAGAGGTTTTAAACCAGCTTCCTATGGAGTTTGCCGTAGAAGCACAGAAGCTACTCGAAATCTCGCTTGAAGGTAGTGTCGGATAATACTGATTTACTGATTAAAAATACAAAGCATCTCGTTTCTGAAAGGTGCTTTTACCCATAAAAAAAACAGGTATCAACTACCTGTTTTTTTTATGTTATATATGTGTCAGAACATTTTATTGATAAATCTCTCTTCTTGCAGATAACAATGTATTGTGCATTAATGCGGCAACTGTCATAAGCCCTACACCCCCAGGAACTGGCGTAATATAACTTGCTTTGGGGGCTACCTCATCGAACTTGACATCGCCTTTTAGCGCAAACCCACTTTTTTTGGAGGCATCGGCAACACGTGTTAAACCTACATCTATAACCACAGCACCATCTTTTACCATATCGGCCGTAATAAATTCAGGTTTACCTAAAGCTGCAATCAAAATATCAGCCTGACGTGTAATTGCTGCCAGATTTTGTGTTCTGCTATGTACTAACGAAACCGTACAGTTACCCGGATACGTATTTCTTTGCATCAGTATACTCATAGGCAAGCCCACAATCTGGCTGCGCCCAACCACAACACAATGTTTGCCGGCGGTTTCAATTTTATATCTTTTAATTAACTCAAGTACGCCAAAAGGTGTGGCCGAAATGTAAGCTGGCAAGCCTTTAGCCATACGGCCGATGTTTATCGGATGAAAACCGTCTACATCTTTTCTTGGCTCAATCGATTCAATTACTTTTTCAACGTTGATGTGTTCAGGGAGTGGCAATTGCACAATAAAGCCATCTACATCGTCATCGTTATTAAGTTGGGTAATTACTTCCAGTAATTCTTCTTCTGTAATGCTAGGGTCACGACGAATCAGGGTTGATTTAAAGCCTATTTCTTCGCATGAGCGTATTTTACTAGCTACGTAGGTTTCGCTAGCACCATTATTACCAACCAAAATAGCAGCCAGATGCGGTATTTTACCACCGTTTGCTTTTTGTTTTTCTACTTCTTCTTTTAATTCTTGTTTTACCTGAGCCGAAATTAACTTGCCGTCGATAAGTTCCATTGAGCTGATTTTTGATGAAAGTGCAAAGGTCTGTTAAAACCTACAAATTCAAAAATTAATTGTGCAGATTTTTATTGCCAAAGTTCTGTATAAGATACTGTTATAAAATGGTCAGAGGCAACGGCCGACTCGTCAACTAGTAGGCTAATGTATAGGGTTTTCGGTATTCGGATTACTTTTATTCAGATATTTGATAACCTTCTCCATATTAAATTCGTCTTCGCCGCTTACCTGAAGTATATGCTTTATATTGCTTTGTGGCTTTCCATATTTCTGAAAAGAGTGCCAGATATGGTCAATAAACCATGTTGGCTCATAGCCCCATCGGGTATCCATTGCTTTTCTAATCAGAAATGTACGTTTGGAAATTTTTACATAAAGTTTTTTATCGAAAAGCTGATTCGTTGGCTCATCATAAAAAGCAAAAAGTCCTTCCGCAATTACAACGTCGAACTTTTCGCGGAACAGGATCAAAACTTCTCTGAACAAGTCAAAGTCAATCGACCGCGGAGATTCCCAATCAGTTCGGTTTTTTATTTTAGGAATTTGTGTTTCAGGAAAAACAAAATCGTCCTGATGGAAAATAATTGTTTTTTTGCCATTCTTCCGAAAATGTGTAACCAAAAGGTTAGCCAGCGTGCTTTTACCAGAACGACTAACCCCGCCAATACCAATAAGCATACGTTTTTGATTTGTTACGTAAAAATGATAATTTTAGATAAAAGAATTAAATAAAATTCTATTTTTGAAGAAAAATAAAAATTCCCCTAACCAAATATACTAATGGATAAGAACAAATTATCTTACTACTCTAGCTATGTAGCTATTATATGCGGCATCTTACTTGTTGTTTTGCGGTTCTTCACTCCTGAGGTAACCAACGCAAAAGTAGCAATGGGGCTTCTTTTTATTACCATTGGTTTCATAGGTCTTCGTCGGTTCCGACAATAATTATTCTTCTCCATTTCTGTGACTACATTATTTATAAACTAAACAACTTTACCATGAAAACCACTATACGAGTAAAATTAAGTGTATTACTAATGTTATTGATTTGGGTTAATACCCTGCATGGACAGACAACTATTTACTTAAAACCTGCCAGAGTTTTTGATGGTGAAAAAATTTATGAAAACTATGGCGTCTTGGTGAAAGATAATAAAATTGAAAGAGTAGGAGCGCAGGCAGACATCGAGAAAAGTCTCGGTAAAGATACTAAAACGATTGTTTATAAAAATGGTACATTACTACCGGGCCTGATTGAAGGGCATACGCATTTGTTTTTGCACCCTTATAATGAAACACCGTGGGACGACCAAGTTTTGAAAGAGGCACGTTCGTACCGAACGGCACGGGCGGTTACGCATGCCGAACGTACTTTAAAGGCTGGCTTCACAACTGCCAGAGACTTGGGTACAGAAGGGGCCGAATTTGATGATGTGGGTTTAAAAAGAGCTATTAACGAAGGTATAATTCCTGGCCCGAGGCTGTTAATTGCCACAAAAGCACTTGTAGCCACTGGTAGCTATGCTCCAAAAGGTTTTTCGTCTGAAATTGATGTGCCTCAGGGAGCTGAAGAAGCCGACGGACACGATGACCTGATAAAAAAAGTTAGAAACCAGATTGGAAAAGGGGCTGACTTAATTAAAATATATGCCGATTATCGATGGGGATTGCGAGGCGAAGCCGCACCTACTTTTTCGTTAGATGAAATAAAACTGATTGTCGAAACCGCTAAAAGTGCCGGCCGCCCTACGGTAGCACATGCCTCAACTGCCGAAGGAATGCGCAGGGCAATTATGGGTGGTGTTGAAACTATTGAGCACGGCGATAACGGAACTCCAGAAATATGGAAATTAATGGTTGAAAAAAATGTGTATTTATGCCCAACACTGGCCGCAGGCGATGCCATTATGCAGTATAGAGGCTGGGCAAAAGGCAGTGGACCTGACCCCGACCGTATTCAAAAGAAAAAAGAGGCATTTAAAGAGATACTAGCTTCAGGTGTTAAAATTTGTATGGGGGGTGATGTTGGCGTATTTGCTCATGGTGATAATGCCCGTGAAATTGAAATGCTGGTTGAATACGGCATGAAACCTATTGATGCCCTGAAAGCTGCTACCAGTACCAATGCCGATGCTTTTCATCTGGAAAAACAGGTTGGCAGAATAAAAACTGGCCTATTAGCTGATATTCTGGTTGTTAAGGGGAATCCAACAGAAAATATAAAGGCAATACGGGACATCCGTCTTGTAATGAAAGATGGCAAAACGATTGTAGAAAAATAATTAACAATGCCTCGGACCACCCGAGGCATTGTTAATTATAGTAACCTGACAACAGCTATGCCTGAGTGTTTCTTGAAACGATTCAGGTAGTCGGCCAGTGGTTCTGTTGAAATAATTACTTTTTTCATCTCTAAAGAAGCATGTAGCAGATGGATGCGCCCGTTCTGGCGAATGGCGAATCCTTCATGATTAAAGTCAAGTCCTTCGATATTAGATGTAATAGCAATAATATCTCCGTCCTGAATCTGGCTTTCCAGCTTCTTTACGTTTGCTTTAGGAATATAATAAAACTCGTGTTTATTTAACTTACGCTCATGCTTTTCAATCAGATTATAAGTGTCGTTATCTTGCAAATGAGCATATAAGTCCCGATGGCGAGTCATGAAGTTTATTTCTTTATTGGCAGGTATGCCGCCTATCATTTCGGTAATATCCTGTGCAACTTTATTCTGTTCAGCCCTGATAGCCCACTCTTTAAAATAATGCAAGCGTGAAGCATAGCCGTTAACCTCTCCATCCCGATACCTCAGCTTTTTGAGGTTATTCATAAATGTGCTAAAATTAGCCTGTGCCGAATGCTTGGTTAAAGACATAGCCGTAACAGTTTCTACGAAAGTCCAGCAATCAAAATCTTTTAAATTGCATACAAGTTGCTCTTTGTCTGAAGCATCGAGCGTACCAGCTTTATAAGGCTGGCCTAAAAACGATTTAGCAATGGTAAGAGCCGTTTCGGCGGTACTGTTACCTTTAGCTAACTTCATTTTCTGGTTAAAAATGGCTTCTTCGGTACTTTGAGCCAACAGAATAAAGCTAAGTAAAAATAATAGTGTTGTATAACTGAATTTCGGATGAAGCACGGTCGTAAACATTCTTTTTATGATTGAAAGGAAACAGTAATTTTAAGCAATAGGTAAGTATATTATGAATTCATGAGGTCTTCTATTTCTTCAATTTCGATAGGAATATTCTCCATTAAATCGATATTGCCTTTTTTGGTGATAAGAATATCGTTTTCGAGACGAATCCCAATTTTTTCTTCTGGAATGTAAATACCCGGTTCACAGGTAAAAATCATACCCTGTTTAAAAGTTTCGTATCGACTGCCTACATCGTGCACATCCAGACCCAGATGGTGCGAAATACCATGCGGAAAATATTTTCTATACAAAGGTGCATCAGGGTCTTGTCGTTCAACCTCAGTTTTGCTCAATAAGCCCAAACCTATTAGTTCCGACTCAACTACTTTGCCTATGTCTTTCCGAAGTTTATCCATCGTATTACCTGCAACAATCATGTTTCGGGCAATTTTCATGATACGTAAAACAGCCTGATAAACTTCTTTCTGGCGTTTCGAGAATCGGCCATTTACAGGCAAACAGCGGGTGATATCGGCATTATAATTGGCATATTCTGCCCCAAAATCCATTAATATAACCTCGCCATCATTACAAATATTGTTGTTAGTTACATAATGTAATACACAGGCACTTGCTCCTGAAGCCAGAATCGGATGAAAGGCGTGCCCACGAGAACGATTCATCAGAAATTCATGGGTTAACTCTGCTTCCAATTCATATTCAAATACCCCTGATTTCAGAAATTTAGCCATTCGGTAAAAGCCCTTTTTTGAAATTTCGATGGCTTTCTGAATAAGGCTTATTTCGAGGGGTTGCTTGATAACCCTCAGCTGACGCATCAGTGGTGCAAGCCTTTCGGTTTTATGTAGAGGAAATTTCTGTTTAAAATCATTGATAAACCTTCTTTCACGGGTCTGAAAACTCCAGTCACCACCATCATGTTCATTCAGGTTCAGATAGACCTGTTCAGCTTCAAAAATGAATTTTCTCAGAATTGATTCAAAGCTATTAACCCAAAGTACTTTGGTAATGCCTGAGATATTAGCCGCCTGAACTTTACTTAGTTTTTC
Source organism: Emticicia sp. 17c (assembly GCF_037153985.1). Taxonomy (NCBI): domain Bacteria; kingdom Pseudomonadati; phylum Bacteroidota; class Cytophagia; order Cytophagales; family Leadbetterellaceae; genus Emticicia; species Emticicia sp. 17c. The sequence goes on along the minus strand of NZ_JBBAYI010000001.1, from coordinate 669,942 downwards.
ACCTTCCCAGATTCTGATATGGTCGCTTGTTTCGCGGATTAATAATATTTCACGGAAATTTTCGTCAGGAAAATCAGGAAACAACACCAGAATGCTTTCTTCTTGGTCAATACCAGTCAGATAAAAAAAATCGTTATTTTGTCTGAAACCCAAAGTGCCATCAGCATTCGACGGAATCACGTCGTTTGACAAAACAATTGCCATCGATTTGGGTTTTAGAAGTGTTATCAGACGCTTGCGGTTATTTATAAAAAGCCCTGAATCAATAGCCTCGTAGCGCATATCAGTATTAATTATTGGTGGTTTAGCCCAATTAGATTTATTTTGTGAAGAATTTCTTCTAAATTTATTAAACTAAATTTAATGGAGCTATATTTTATAAAGTATGGTATATTAAAAATAGAGTGCTGCTGGTGCTTCTATTGATTGCTTAAAATTATGAATTATCGTATTGGAATGACTCGAATCGGACAAATTATCATAAACTTTTTTTTACTGGTTTTATTTTCTTTTCAAAGTTATGCGCAACAAAAGTACTGGATTCTTTTTAAAGATAAAGAACTAAATGCGCAGGCCGCCATCTCTGACAAATGTAAAGAAAATAGGAGGAATCTGGGCATTGCAGAAACACAATTTACAGATTTGCCCGTTAGTAACCAGTATATCAGCACACTTCAGAATAGCGGAGTCTCGGCTGTTCGGCAGTCGAAATGGCTTAATGGTGTGTCTGCCTTTCTTACGCATCAACAAATATCTGCTGTAAAAGGGTTTACGTTTGTGAAAGAAATTATACCCATAGAAACAAAAGCTATTCTGGCAAAAACAAACAGATATGTTGCTAATAATGATGATGATTTAAGGGTAGACTATGTTATGAAACAGGTAGGTATTGAAGGTTTCCTGCAAGCCGATTTAAATGGCAAAGGGGTAACCATTGGTGTGATTGATGCAGGATACTACGGTGTGAGCGATTCGCCTGCCTTAGGCCATTTGCTATCTGAAAACCGGATTCTGGGAATAAAAGACTATATTAACCCCAAGAAAACCAACCATTTTGATGAACGAGAAACTTCTTCTGATTTTCATGGAACCGAAGTACTGACAGCCATTACAGGTAAATCGCACGATGATAAATTGCAATTTGGCCTAGCTACCCAAGCACAGTTTTATCTGGCTCGAACAGATACGGGCGGGCGTGAGTTCAGAGGAGAAGAAGATAACTGGGTGTCGGCTATGGAATGGATGGATAGTTTAGGTGTGAGGCTTATTAACACTTCGTTGGGTTATGCCAAAGGGTTTTCAAATCCTAAAGAAGACTATAAGCCCGAGCAAATGAATGGCAATACAAGTGTTGTGGCCAAAGCTGCCAAAATAGCTACCGAAGAAAAAGGAATGGTTGTAGTGGTATCGGCAGGAAACGAAGGCGATGACCGCGATTGGCGCATTATTTCAACACCAGCCGATGTTGAAGGTGTAATTGCCGTTGGCGCTACTAATGATATTGGTCTTAAAATGGGGTACAGTAGTATAGGACCCGATTTTCTGGATTACCTTAAACCTAACGTTTCTTGTTTTTCGTTGTACGGTACTTCGTTGGCTGCTCCGGTTATCACGGGTTTTGTGGCTTGTATGTTGCAAGCCAATCCAAAGCTCACTAATCAGGAAGTTAAAAGCTATCTGCAGAAATCGTCAAGTTTGTACCCTTTTGGTAATAACTTTATTGGTTTTGGCGTACCCAATGCAAATAAAGTTCTTGACCTGATTCAGAACCCCAATAGGGTGCCTTTAGAATCTCGCAATAATGTAAGAACCATTGACGTACCCGAAAACGAGCGTATGGTAGAAATTGGTGTAAAAGAAGGCGAAGTTGTGATGGTATTTCACAAAAAAACACCTTTCCATGTGCTTTCTCAGGATGCCCATAAAGTCAGAAATAGTTCTATCTCTTTGAAACGGAATTCGCAGGTGAAACGTACAACAGTAGTTACCAGAGAAGAAGTTATTGAAGTAATATGGAAATAAGTACGCCATTTACGATTCCGGTAGTTTAAGAGGCCGTTCTAAAAAGTACTTACAATAAAACCAACCATTGAGGTTTCTGATGAGCTTAAAAGAAAACTTGTAATTTAACTATAATCAACCGTGGCGGCGAACCGCCCCTTCCTATGAAAAGAATATTTTTTTATGCTATTTTAAGCCTGTTATTAGTACAGGAAACCACAGCCCAAAAGAAAAAACCTTTATACACTGCTGCTTTTGGAGTACAAGCCTACACATATCGGAACACTTTTCCTAAAGGTGTTGCTGCTACGCTCGATACCATTAAAATGCTTGGTATAACCGAGTTAGAAGGAGGTGGAGCCAAGGGAGTATCTTTAGAAGAGTTTAAAAAAATGTGTGATGAACGAGGAATAAAAATTCCATCGACGGGGGCTGGTTATGAAGAATTAAGAAAACCGGAGGAAATAGTAAAAAGAGCTAAAATTCTGGGAGCAACTTACGTAATGTGCGCATGGATACCACATAAAGGAGATAACTTTACAATTGATGATGCAAAAAAAGCCGTAGAAGATTTTAACTATGCAGGTAAAGTTCTAAAAGAAAATGGCATTACATTCTGTTATCATGACCACGGCTATGAGTTCAGACCTTATGAAGATGGTACATTGATGGATTATATAATTAAAAATACAAATCCTGAATATGTATCATTCGAGATGGATGTTTTATGGACGATTCATGGGGGAGGTGATCCCGTAGCTTTACTAAAAAAATACGGTAACCGCTGGAAACTGATGCATATAAAAGACCTGAAAAAAGGTATTAAGGGAGATTTTTCAGGACATACACCTGCCGAAAACGACGTTGTACTAGGAACCGGACAGGCTGATTTCCCGAATATCTTTAAAGAAGCTAAAAAAATTGGCATTAAACACTTTTTTATTGAGGACGAAAGTAATCAGGAAAGCGTAAATGTACCTAAGAGTATTGCTTATCTCAAAAGCCTTAAACAGTAAATAACATGAATCGGAGAAGCCCATAGGTTTCTCCGATTCATGTTTTAGCTTCTTATTTTTGTAGCCAGTCCAGAATATAATCTGCATCTTCTTTCCAGCTAGGTTGGCCCAGTACAAAGTGGTTTCTGCCTTTAAACTCTTTATAGTCCAGTACCGAACCCGATTGTTTATAACGTTTGTAGTTACGTTGGTTCAGATGTGCAGGAATAATGGTGTCTAAATCGCCAGCTGTAATAAGCAACGGAGCATGCGGTTTTTCAAAATCGACCTTAGCAGCGCTTGTCAGACCTCCTCTAGCCACTGTTTTCGATTCAGGAATCGTATATTTCTCATAAGCCTCTCGCTGTGCCTCTAATGGCATCTCATTCACAAAAGCATATTGCCAGTCTTTGAAAGACATCAGATAAGTTTTTTTGAGAGAGGTAAATAAGCCCAGAGCTTTCCAGCCTGCTTTTAGAAACGAAAATTCATAAGGAAATACACCTAGCGGCGGTACGGGGTGTATGGCAATTCCTGCTGCAGCGAGGTCGCGGTTTACCAGAATCTGTGTAATTAATCCCCCTAATGAGTGTCCGATGATAATGGGTTTTTCGGGAAACTGGCTAACAATATTTGCATAATGGTTTACCAATTCATCAAGAGTCAGTGCTGCTAAATCAGTATCATTGGGCTGGCGATTACGTAAGGCTTCAGCACTTGGAGCATCTTTAAAAGGCCATGCCGGAGCAATGGTATTGTATCCTTTGCTTTCAAAGTATTTTTGCCACTCTTCCCATGAACTGTTATGAACAAATGCGCCTGTGATAAAAACGATGTTTTTGGTTGTAATATTTTTCATTGCCGTATTAATTAAAGTGTTTAAAATCTGTGCTTTGTAATTGTTTGATTGATGATACAAAGGTCACAGATAACCATGAGAATAATTTTAACCTAAGTTAAAATCGCTCTGGTAGCTACACTTTTTTTTCAGGACAATGGTGTTAGTTTTATAAGTTATTATTTGCCAATAATACGCTTGCGAATGCGGCTCAGTGATGGCCCTTGAATACCCAGGTAGGAAGAAATCTGATACAACGGTATTGTATTAAAAATATCGGGGTGGTCTTCAATTAATTGTAGGTATCGTTGTTCAGGCGTTTGAAACAAAAAACTTTCAGTTCGATTCATCGAAACAGTAAAAGCCATTTCTGCAATAAGCCTACCCAGATGCTCCCATTGATGCGATTGCTTATAAAGTTTGTTCAGGTCATCAATATGAATATACAGAATCTTTGAATCGACCATCGATTGGGTATAATAATTACAAGGTGATTGGGTTATAAAACTTTTGAAAGAAACAACAACCTGATTTTTAGAGAAAAAGAAAACATTTTTTTCTTCGCCAGAAGCATCATCTACATAATAAGTTCTGAATACCCCCTCAATAATAAACCCTAAGTATTTGCATACGTTTCGATACTCGTTATAATACTCGCCCTTTTTATAGTTTTTTTTATGCCAGTAAGGGGCAGAAAGCTTAAAATCATCGGCATCGATATTGGCTAATGAATGTAAGGCATGAGCCAGCGTATCCAGTTCGTTCATTGCAGAAGATAGGTTATTTATCAAAACTAATGATTCCTTAGGTTTATCACAAGCTTTTATGATAACTAATCAATGCCTGTACTTCTTTTATAATAAGTAAACTGACTTGCCTCGTGTAGAAAAGCAAAGGGGGGGGTAAACAAGCCATTCTGTATTTTTTGAGTTTCCTTTAATACAGAATGGCTTAATTTTGAATCATTTAATGATTAATGTAAAATTGATGTGTGATGGATTGACCTTTAGAGGTTTTTAACTCTACAAAATATACGCCGTCTTTTAGTTTATCAACATTGAACTCATGTTGATTACCCGACTGGATATTTTGTCTTTCTAATACTCTTCCTTGAGCATCTTTCAGAAATGCGGTGGTTTTCGTACTTATCATATTCTGGTTTAATTTGAAATAGAAAAAGCAAAAACTTTGCCGTTTAGCTATATAGACGAATATTGGATGTAAATTTGTTGCATAGGTTTAAAAGGTTCCTGCTAAATTGATTTAAAGGTACCTTCTTATATAAACGCTTTAATGGTTGAGATGTTGAAATTAACCGATACTTTCTTTTAAATAACCGATATTGTGAGAGTTATTCCTAGCAGATGTTTTATCTTGTACAATGTTTATGCAAAAAAATGCTTCGGTTATTATTCATGTATTTGGCTGGACAATCGTTTTCAGTTTGACGGTACTATTTCTGGCCGAAAATCAACATATAGCTACTGCCTTGTTTAACCCTTATTTATGGTTATTTTTCTTGATTTATATTGCACTTTTCTATCTTAATACACATTGGCTTATTCCGAAACTTTACTTCAGAAAAAAATACCTGCTTTATTTTGGGCTTATATTTCTTGTCTTGATAAGTATAGCAGCTATTCAGCCATTCGATAAATTGGTTTTTGAAAGAAGTCATCCGCAGGTATTTCGTCCATATAAGCCTCCGCATCCACGCAAATTTGGTTTTCCACCCCCACAACATAGGAATCCACCTCCAAACGAAGCAGACAACAGTGGTAATAACCGCCCAGAGCCTCGTTCTAAAATAGATGTCATAAGTATTTTTTTCTTTGGGTTAATCTGGGCTTTGGGTATGGCACTTAAAATAACCGAACGTTGGCGTGAAACCGAACAAAGGGCTATACAAGCCGAGGCCGATAAAGCGAATGCTGAATTGTCGTTCTTAAAGGCTCAAATAAACCCACATTTTCTATTCAATACACTTAATAATATTTATTCGCTGGCAGTAATTAATAGTAAACATACGGCCGACAGTATCATGAAATTGTCTCAGATAATGCGGTATGTAACCGATGAAGTTTCAGAAGACTTTGTGCCTCTTACCAGTGAAATTGAATGTATAGGCAACTATATTGATTTACAAAAGCTTAGGTTGAGCAAAAAAACAGAAGTTCTGTTTACTGTTGAAGGAATAGCCGATTTTAAAAATATAGTTCCTTTGTCGCTTATGACATTTGTCGAAAATGCTTTTAAGCATGGCATAAGTAACCATGAAAACTCACAAATCAGTATCAATATTGTACTTAATGAGAAGTACATTAAGTTTTATTGTAAAAATACTTTGTTTCAGGCATCAAGAAAAGTAGAACGCACGGGGATAGGACTGGCCAATACTCAGCAGAGGCTGAAACATTTATATAAAAATAGACATATACTGGTTATTAAGGAAGAAGACAGATTGTATCAGGTTGAATTAATAATTGAGACTTAAAATGCGTATCAGGTGTGTTGCCATTGATGATGAACCTCTTGCATTAGAGCTAGTCAAAGAGTATGTTTCTAGATTTCCAGAATTAACATTAATACAAGTTTTTGACGATGCTATTCTGGGAAAGGATTTTTTAATAGAACAAGACATTGACTTATTGTTTGTTGATATTAATATGCCCGACATTACGGGTCTTGAACTGGTAGCTGGGCTTGAAAAGAAGCCTATGGTGATTTTTACCACAGCACACCGGAAATTTGCATTGGAAGGTTTTGAACTTGATGCCATCGATTATTTGCTTAAGCCTATTGATTTCGAAAGATTTAGTAAAGCAATCCGAAAAGCCATTGATTATTTTGGTTTCAGAACTAAACCTGTTACCCAAAATCAAGAATATATTTTTGTTCGTTCTGAATACAGAATGGTAAAAATCGACTTAAAAACGATTGAATATATTGAAGGACTTGAAGACTACATAAAAATCCATTTGACAGATGTTCCTCATCCGGTGTTGACTCTTCTTTCGTTAAAAGGGATACTCGAGCAACTGCCCGCTGGCCAGTTTAGCCGTATACATCGGAGTTACATTGTTTCTGATACCAAAGTAAAATCAATATTGAAGAAAAATGTTCTTCTGCAATCAGGCGTAACCTTGCCTGTAAGTAATACTTATCAGGATTTTATTGATAAATGGCAGCCAGATTGAACTATTAACCGATAGAAACCTCAAATTGACCGATACATTTTATATCGATGCAATTAAAAAAGAATCTTGTACGTCTATAAGATTATAAAACAAAAACTTATGGACAGAAAAGATTTTTTAAAAAGAGGGCTTGGCTCATTGGCAATTGTGCCTTTTTTTACCGCCTGCAAAGATGCGGAAGATGTAAGCCCAGATACTTCAACTACAACTGGTTCAACCAATACAAGTAATACTTCGGGTTCTTGTACCATTACAGCCACTGAAACAGAAGGCCCTTTCCCGACAAAAGTACCGGGTTCTTTAGTGCAGAATGATATAACCTCTGACAGAACCGGCACTAAATTAACTGTAAAAATTACAATTCAGAATAAAAACAATAGTTGTGCAGCCCTCGCCAACGCATTGGTTGATATATGGCACTGCGATGCCAACGGCAATTACTCTGAATACGGTGGTACAGGTATGCAAAGTACTAATTACACGAGTGTACATTTTTTAAGAGGCAGGCAAACGACTGATGCCAACGGGCTGGTAACTTTTACAACAATTTATCCGGGTTGGTACTCAGGGCGGGCAACACACATTCATGTGCATGTTTATAATAGCAGCGGAAAATCTTTACTGGTAACACAAATTGCATTTCCTGAAGATACCAGCAAGGTAGTTTATGCACAAGGAGTTTATGCCAGCCATGGGCAAGCTGATACGACTAATGCCAGAGATAATGTTTTTGGTGATGGCGTAGGCACCGAGATGTCGACCATTACAGGAAGCGTATCGGCAGGATATGTGCTTGCACATACGATTGTAGTAAGCGCCTAAAAGGAAAACGTTATTCTGAAACTAATTATAATTATGGCAAAAGGGCTTCTAAAGCTATGTTATCTGAAAATAATTGATGAGAACTCGCAAGGGTTATGGGAGAAAAGTGTATTCGATGATACCTATATGGAGTTTTTCATGCAGGCACAATTCTATAATCAGGACGGTAAATATCAGACTTTTCAGGAACTTGTCAGGCATATTCCGGCTGCCGAAAAACTACATTATCTGGTAAGCACAGCAGCAATTAATTATATCAGACAACTGAACGGACAGATACCTGATATTACCAATGGCTTAGGAAAACTGTGCTTGCCATTTCAGCATTTCCGTTTTGAAATATTACAGTCACATATACACCACAAAAAGCACCATAAAGTGGCTGTTTATTTTTACAGTGAGCCATTAATCTGGCTAGATACTATTCATGAGCAATTACTTATTACGCATTTGCATCAAAAAGAAGCCCTTTTTAATGACAATGAGGTAATAACTGAAATGGTTCATTTAGAAGCAAATCTTACCATTTCATCTTTTCAAAATCTTTAAAATTATGTTGAGTGTTACTGAAGCACAAATTTATCTGGCCTATAAACGAGGTATTACCATCGATAACATTTGCCGGAGTTTTCATACTTTCAATTCGGGAAAGTATCAGGATGAGACAAGGTACGCTCAGGGAAACCTGATTATCTGTAATGACGATACCCTTAAACCCAATAGTAAAGTTGTATGCAAAGCTGAAACCAATATGGATGTAATTATCATTCCGATTGTTGGGGGCATTGAAATTAAGAATAGTAAGGCTAACAGGCAACTAACTATTGCAGGGCAAGCAACAATACTGCCGGTTTCAGGAGGAGACCATTACTACATTAAGAATCCATTAGCAAAAGAGATGGTGAACTTTTTGCAGATAGGAATAGCCCGTACCAGAATGAGTATGGAAAATAGCAAGCGTGTCTCGTTTAATCTGGATAGTCAGAAGAACGAACTACTGGCTTTGAGCGATAATTGTTATATAGGCAAGTTTGAAGGTAGGGAAGAAGGCTCTTTTACCGTCAGGAATACCGGAAGTGGCGTATTTGCCTTTGTGATTGAAGGCGCATTTGAATTTGAAAACCGCTTGATAGAAAGCCGTGATGGAATCGTAATCTGGAATAAGCCAGTACATAAAAAACTAAGCATAGCCTTTGAAGCACTGTCGAATGATGCTATTATTCTAGTGGTAGAAATATAGCAGACTAAGGCCGGAAAATAAGTTTGGTAGTATAAAACTTACCTTTCTGAAAACGGAAATAGATATGGCCTACTCTTATAACAGTCATTTCTTTGATATTGGAAGGGTTTTCAATATCATCTTCAAACGTATGAATGGTTCCATGTGTTTTCTTGGCAATCTGTACGTAGTCAGATTGGAAAGCTAAATCGCGTTCGTATGTTTCACCACATAAAATAATGTGTGTTTTTTTCTTGACCTTCGACAAGTTCTTCATGTCCTTAACGGGGCTGCTGTTGTCAGCTATCATTACTATTTCGTCAGCTTCAGGAAAATTCTTTTCTGCAAATAATAAAGCCTCAATGTTATTTTCAGCGCGGTCTTTATTATTTTCAGTATTATTAATTGCGGTAAACATAGTATCCCAGAGAGTGAGTTCATCTCTGGTTTTGACCATAAACATTTTGCCTGGAAGTTTTCCTCTGGTCTGATTCCCCAGACTGTCACAATCTGTAAAGAAAACAATACCTTTAATACTGGTGTTGTCAAGGTTTTCGCTCATCCAGTCAAAAACCTGCGTTGTATATGGAAACATACTTGAGGTAATATCACAAACAACTACCACGTTTTTCCATTTTTCAATATTGCGGTCAAGTGCCTGATAGGAGGTAAGCTCGAACGTGCGGCCTAGCTGGCGCACGCGTGAAATTTTATCGCTCATTGAAACAGCCGAAGACGATAAGAACAAAATTTCTTTGTCAGATAAATCAGCATGTTTTTCAGCAGGGTAGGCTATTTTCCTTGAAGCGAGTTTGTTTATTTTCAGATTTGCCAGTGGTTCACTCGTATTTGACGATGCCTCATTATATAACTCAGGAAAAACTGGTTCTTTGGCTTTTAAGGCTACCGGAGTTGATTTCTTTTCTTGTATGATTTCAGTTTTTGTTGAAGTGCTGTCAATCGCAACTTTATCTTTTGGAGCTTGTGTCTTTACCGAAACTGGTTTGGTTGGGACTACAACGGGCTGGCTGGCCGTAGTTTCATTGGGTGAGTACCAGTAGAAGCCTAACCCGATTATTAAAATAGCTACACTCGGAAGAGCAAAACGTAAAAGATTACTAATCATTATTTTGCGCTTCATTTTTTTCCAGTCATCAGGCGAATATCTGGGATGATAATCATCCAGCTTTTCCCTAATGATTCTATAAAATTTTTCTTGTTCTTGCATGACTACAATCTTTTTGTTAATTTTTGTCGGAGTAGCCCATTAGCCAGCGATAAATTGGCTCTTGAGGTACTCTCTGCAATATTTAACATTTCTCCAATTTCTTTATGTGAATAACCCTCAATGGCATAAAGGTTAAAAACAACGCGGTAGTTAGCCGGCAAGCTTTGAATGGCACTCATGATGTCTTCTGATGACAGCTTTGCGTATACCGATTCATCGCCATAATTTGATTCTGCAATATTTTCTGATAATTCAGTTGATTGTTTATGTATATTTTTTCTGTAATGGTCAATCGCACCATTAATCATGATTCGCCTCAACCACGGTTTAATGCTGTCGATATTATCGATTTTATCAAGGTTTTTGAAGACTTTTAAGAAACCATCGTTCATTATTTCAAGCGCATCCTCACGGTTTTCACAATAACTCATACAAGCAGATAAAGCAAACCCATGAAAATGCTCATAAAAAATTTTCATGGCCTTTTCATTGCCCTTCAGGCAGTCTTTGACAACCTCCATCAAACTATTCGAGGTCAATAGCTTTTTGCGGGTTAAGGGTTTTAAGTAAATTTCTGCTGTTTGTGTTATCACGGGAAATTTACGATTGAATAGTGAACTATTATACAATAGACGTAAATAACCAGTTAAAACGCTGTGAAAATAATTAGTTTCCTTTAAAAATAGCGTATACTACTTGAAAATACGCATGAAATGCTTAAAAGAAGAAAAATTATTAATCATACAAAATAGATCTGTGTTCAGACGGCCTTTGCCGATTTGATAACGCTTTTATGCTTTTTGGGCATCACGTAATCGAAGCCATTCTGAACTTTCAGATTATAATCAAAGAACTCTAATGCTCTTTGCATATTGTTTCGGTTAATAGCAATAAAATAAGGATTTTTGCCTTCTCCTTTTCTGACAAGGCGGGCATCCAGTTTAAAGATAGTACCCTCGGGGTAGCGGGTAAGCAGCCGTGAGGGGCAGCTAACTTTAATGTCGCAGGGTACTTGCTGGCCATTGATAGTGTTTAGTCGCATACGTTTTTTGCTGGTGTCGTAGTATGACTCAGCAAAAACATCCAGAAAAAATATTTTGTTTAATTCAGGAACTTCGTCCAGTAGCGACAATTGCATCAGTTTCAAGTGTTTATTTGTCATGGTACGTTTCCACTTTATTCCATGAATATTGCAAATCTATACAAAAAGCATAAAATATTCTAAAGGGGGGTATGTTTTTTTAAGCAAAAAGCGTACCTTTGCGAATCTTTTTTCAGAGGCAAAAAAAATATGGCAGAAGTTAAGATTTTTTCAGGTACTTCATCAAGGTATTTAGCAAGTCGGGTTGCAGATTATTATGGCAAAGACTTGGGCGGTGTAAGCATTAACCGTTTTGCAGATAGTGAAATTTCAGTAAGTTTTGATGAATCTGTAAGAGGTTGTGATGTTTTTTTAATTCAATCAACGTTTCCTCCAAGTGATAATATCATGGAGTTGTTAATGATGATTGATGCCGCCAGACGAGCTTCTGCTCACTATGTATGTGCGGTTATACCTTATTTCGGGTATGCCCGACAAGACCGTAAAGACAAACCACGGGTAGGTATTACAGCAAAACTTATTGCTAATATGCTTACAGCCGCTGGTGCAGACCGTGTAATGACGATGGACCTGCACGCTGGTCAGATTCAGGGATTCTTTGATATTCCGGTTGACCATCTGGAGGGTATTTCGGTATTTGTTCCGTATTTGAAGGCACAAAACCTATCAAATATCAAATTTGCTTCTCCTGACGTAGGCGGGGTGGCACGTTGCCGTAAGTTTGCTTCTTATTTTGATGCCGACATTGTTATTTGTGACAAGCATCGGAAAAAAGCCAACGAAATTGCTTCAATGCAGTTGATTGGCGATGTAGAAGGTTCTGATGTAATTCTGGTTGATGACCTTATTGATACCGGAGGAACCATCTGCAAAGCGGCAGAACTTATCCTGTCAAAAGGCGCAAAATCTGTAAGAGCGTTCTGTACGCATCCGGTTCTTTCAGGAAAAGCCAACGACAACATAAGCAATTCGGTTTTAACCGAGTTGGTTGTAACTGATTCGATTCCGTTACGCTACGATAACCCTAAGATTAAAGCGTTATCAGTAGCAGAATTATTCGGAAAGGCTATTGGCCGAATCAGAGATAATGGGTCTATTAGCACATTATTTATAAATTATCAACAGAGCTTAGGGTTTTAATTAATTTTAAAACTGAGTTCATTACTTTAAATTTTAGAAAAATGAAAAAAACTGAGATTGTAGGGTATAACAGAGCGAATCTCGGACGCCAAGCTTCACAGGAGCTACGTAATCAGGGTATGATTCCTTGCGTATTGTATGGTGGTGCCGATCAAGTATCATTCTATGCCCCAGCTTACTTGTTCCGTGATTTGCTTTTCACGCCTGATGTGTATGAAGTAACCATCAATATTGAAGGTAAAATTTATACAGGTATTTTACAGGATTCACAGTATCATCCGGTAAATGACCAAATTATCCATGCGGATTTCCTTGAAATTACTCCAGATAAAGTAATTAAAGTAGCCGTTCCAATTAAATTACACGGTCCGTCAGAAGGACAAAAGAAAGGGGGTAAATTAGTTCAGAAAATGCAAAAACTTCGTTTGCAAGGTCCTGCTAAAAATATTCCTGATTATGTAAACGTTGACATCAAAGACCTGGACTTAGGTAAATCAATCAAGGTTGGCGCAATCAAAGAAATTGATGGCGTTAAAATTCTTGATGCTAACAGCAACCCAGTTGCAGTTATTACAATTCCTCGTTCTTTGCGTCAGTCATAAGATTGAACAAACAATAGCTAATAGATTTGTAACGGGCTGCCAACAGCCCGTTATTTTTTTAATCAACACAGCCATCCATTTTTGCTTCAAAGGTAGCTCCTGCCTGTGTCTGAAATCCGCTCATGAGCATAATACTTTTATTTGCATGTAGTTTTATGTTAGATGAGCTATCGAGTACTTTGCCATTGAAAATTATTTTTTCGGCAGCACTGTAACTATAACTACCATTCGGAATATTTTTGGTAAGCGTCAGATTTTTCTGGCATTCATTGTTTTTTAGTTTTAAAATCCAGAAATCATCATCGCCACGCCAGCCCGATACGTCGCCGTCACTGGGGGAGGCCGTATTACCAACAATCAGATACCCGTTGTCGAAAGTATTGAGCATGCAATTGGGCTCGTCATGCCCGCTGCCACCATAAGTTTTGTGCCAAAGCATATCGCCGTTTGCCGGATTTAGTTTAATAAGCCAGAAGTCAGCACTGCCATGATTCCCGACGGGGTCTCCCTCGCCATTTGCCGAGTAAGATTCACCCACTACTATATATTGCCCGTCAAATGCCTGTAATACCGAACGAGCATATTCATTTTTAACCCCTCCATAGCACCTGCTCCAGATTTTCTGCCCGAGGCTGTCAACTTTCACAATCAGGTAGTCCCTATTGTCAGGATTATCATAATTTGCATGGTTTTCAATTGCGTCATAATCGTGCGAATATGTTTCGCCCGCTATAACAAAACTTCCATCTGTGCATTCAACAACCGACTTGGCATATTCGTCCAGAGAGCCACCAAATGTATTTTGCCATTGAATTTCTCCGTTTTTGTCAAGTTTTACAATCCAGAAATCCAGACCGCCTTTGTTGCTTAAACCCGGCAAGTCTTGTGACGATGAATAACCCACAAAAACAAAACCACCGTTTTTTGTTTTAATAATCGAGTGGGCATGGTCCTGACCGGTTGCTCCGTAAGCCTTTTGCCATAAAATATTCCCGTTATCATCTATCTTCAAGAGCCAAGCATCATACATACCATGATGCCCCTGTATGTGTTCATCCTGTGATTCAGAATAGCCTGCAATCATGTAGGTATTTTCTTCGGCCTTGCAAATAGAATAACCATAGTCGTTAGAGTTACCTCCAAGATTTTTTTTCCACTCTATTTCGCCATTATTACCAAATTTCATGAGCCAGTAGTCATAATGCCCATAATTTTCAGTGATGTCATAATTGGTTGAGTTTGTGTACCCAACACATATATATTTATGGTCAGGGGTTTCAATAACAGAATTTATGTAGTCTTCACCGCTCCCACCAAGCGATTTCTTCCATTGTAGCTCACCTGCATGGTTTAGTTTAATAACCCAGCCATCAAAAAAACCGTAATGTCTTTCTAAGTCATAATTGTCTGATTGTGAATGCCCTCCAATAAAATAGCCACCGTCGGTTGTTTCAACTACTGACACAGCTTTGTCATAAAAACTACCTCCATACGTTTTTTGCCACTCAATTACAGGTTGTTGTGCTGAAATAATAAAGGAAATAAAAAAGGAAAATATTAGTAAGAAAATGGATTTCATTCGTATTTTAGAGTTGGTGTTGGTGCCACGTTAAAAAGCTAAGCAGTTCAAATATAAATTGATTCTTATTATAATTTAGATTAATTCTACGCTATTTATTGAGCGGTTATGTTCTCATGGCTGCTAGATAGAAAAAAAATCTTGCCACCCAATTCGTTGACAAGATTATTTACTACGACAGTTATTTACGACTTAAATATAAACTTCATAAAATTGATGCAGGATATTTAATACTGCAAAACCTTGCTAACTTCAATCATGACGAATGTATCGTCTAACATATTTTTCAAGTTTTCTAGTTCTTTAGGGGTAAACATGATAAAAAAGTTGTTCAATGGTGTTTTTAGCCCGATTGTTCTTCCATTGCCACATAAATTGCCTGCTTCAAATACAGTGGTTTCGTCTTCTAGCATACGCCTGAAATACCTCAAATCTTCTTCTGAAAATATAAAAAGCTGGTTATTGAAAACCAGATTATATTTTTCACAGCAATTACATTTTCCAACATACCCATAGGCGCAGGAAGCTAAAAGAACGAGGCTATGATTAGTCATTTTTTTTGCTGATTTTATTTTTTAATATGTCATGGTATGGCACCTCATCGTAGCCACAAATCAGATAATTGAATAAATTAATTGTGGGTTTTCCTACCAGAAAAATACGTTGGTTATTAACATATTCGAGAATTTCGATGGCTTCGTTTATCAACGATTCATCGGCTTTACCGGTTTTTAATGGCTTTTTCATACGTATAGATGAAGTATGATAGGAGGATTACACATCTTATCTTAATTAGTTATTGAGAGCTTTTTTATGTTCACAATCACCTTTTTCACAATGCCCGTATAATAATAAATCATGTTGGGTGATATCAAATTGCATCATTTCACCAATCATTTTCTGAATTTGTTGGAGGCGTGGGTCGCAGAATTCTTTTACTTGTTGGCAATCCAGACAAATGAGGTGGTCATGTTGCCTGAAATTCGCAGCCTTTTCATATTTGGTAACATTATTGCCAAATTGGTTTTTACGAATCAACCCACACTCAAGCAACACTTCAAGATTATTATAAATAGTTGCTCTGCTTACATATTGCTTTTTGCTCACCATTGTCATATAAAGGTCTTCAGCATCAAAGTGGTCATTTCTTGAATATATCTCTTCTAGCATCATCATGCGCTCAGTGGTTTTTCTTAAACCTTTTTCTTCCAGAAAAATCAGAAATTTTACCACGGCTTTCTCGTAATTCAGGTCTTTCATTATTTCTTTCTACGATTTTGCTTCGCTAAAAGCAGTTTAGGTTAATTGTAAGCCTCCGTACCTTATTCTTACTATACAAAGGTAATATGTTATTTAGAATTATTCCAAATAATTTCTGTTTTTATTTTTATTTAGTCTAAATAAGATATACATTTGCAGCATCAAATAAACATAAGGTAATTTTTAAGATAACTAAACACCACTTGGTATAATGAAATCAGTCTTTACAGCTTTGTTGCTAATAGGTAGTGTGTGGGTAATGGCGCAGACCGGTACCCTGAAAGGAAAAGTAACAACCATCGATGGAAAACCTGCCGAATTTGTAAATGTTGTATTAAAAGGGGCCAGTAAAGGCACTAACACCGACGCAGAGGGAAACTACCAGTTTCAGAACCTGAAAACAGGGGAATATAACGTGCAGGCGAGTTTTATTGGTTTAAAAGCCGAAACAAAAAAGGTAAGTATCGGGGCCAATGAAACCATAACGCTTGATTTCGTGATGGATGTAAGTGCTAATCAGTTACAAGAAGTTGTGGTATCGGCAAACCCTAGTAAATATGTAACCGATTACCCTTCCATTTCTCTTCGTTTGAAAACTCCACTGCTTGAGGTGCCACAGAATATTCAGGTAATTACTAAACAGGTTATACAAGACCAGCAAATTTTTGATATGCTTGAAGGAGTAACCCGAAATGTAAGTGGTGCTACACGAGTAGAACACTGGGATACCTACGCTCAGATTAACATGAGAGGCTCACAGATTGCAGCTTTCAGAAATGGGATGAATGTTCAGTCTACATGGGGGCCATTGGTTGAAGACATGAGTATGGTTGAAAGAATTGAGTTTGTGAAAGGGCCAGCCGGATTTATGCTAGCTAATGGTGAACCGAGTGGCTTTTACAATATTGTTACTAAAAAACCTACCGGAATCAATAAAGGTGAAGCCTCAATGACGGTTGGTAGTTTCAATACTTATCGCTCCACACTCGATTTTGATGGAAAACTAAGTGAAGATGGTAAAGTATTGTATCGTTTAAACCTGATGGGGCAACTAAAAGGCTCACATCGTGACTACGAATTCAATAATCGTGTGTCAATAGCTCCGGTATTGAAATTCCAGTTTACTCCTAATACCTCCCTAACAGCCGAATACACTTATCAATACAACCAAATGTCTGTTATAGGCTCTAACTACGTTTTTTCTAAAAAAGGCATGGGCGAGCTACCTGTAAACGCTACCACTGCCGAGCCAAACATGGACCCTTCAAATATCAATGATAACACCTTTTTTCTGACACTGGCTCATAGCATTAATAATAATTGGAAGTTTACGGGGCAGTTAGCATATATGAGCTATAAACAGATAGGGCAGTCGTTATGGCCAACTGGTTTTTCTGCCAATGGCGATACCCTCATCAGGGGTGCATCTATCTGGGATGTACTGGGTATTACGAAGGTAGGGCAGTTTTTTGTGAATGGTGATGTGAAAACAGGACCAGTAAACCATCGGATTTTAGCTGGTTTGGATATGGGTCAGAAAGATTTCTTCCACGACTGGTCACAAGGGGGTACGTTCTCAGGGCCACAAGGTTTTAATATTTATCATCCGGTGTATGGGCAGGTGCCTGTGTCGGCTTATCCGAAATATGACAGAAGCCTGAGTCTACGCCAACGTGGGGTATATTATGCACAAAGTTATTCGGCCATTTATGTGCAGGACGAAATACGTTTCTTACAGGACAAACTCAGATTAACGCTTGCCGGAAGATATACCAACGCCAGAGATACCGACCCGTATTCGGGTATTGGCAAAGCCGAGAAGTTTACACCACGTGTAGGGCTAAGCTATTCAATCGATAAAAATACCAGTGCCTATGCTGTGTTCGACCAAGCATTTGTGCCACAAGCCGGAGCCGATGCACAAGGCAAGGGTTTTGACCCCATTACAGGTAATAATAAAGAAATTGGTCTCAAACGTGAATGGTTAGGTGGTTTATGGTCAACATCAATAGCTGCATATAACATAACAAAAAACAACGTTTTAACAGCCGACCCTAACAATCAGTTTTTCTCTGTTCAGTTAGGACAAACACAGGTAAAAGGTATTGAATTTGACCTTCGTGGGCAAATTGTACATGGTCTTGATTTAACGCTTAACTACGCTTATACCGATGGTAAAGTAACTAAAGATACCGAGAAAAAAAACGTAGGCGTGCAAATTCCGGGTACTTCAAAAAATGTGGCTAATGCTTGGTTGAGTTATAAATCAACAACTGGCAACCTGCAAGGCTTAGGGGTTTCGCTTGGTGGGCAATTTATTGGTGGTCGGTCTTCATGGTACGTATTTGACGGCTCAAAACAATCATTACCTAACTATTTCAGAATGGATGGGGCAATCTCTTACCAGTCGAACAAATTCGCTATTGCCCTTAATGTAAATAATGTGCTTAATGCCTACCTCTACATGGGTGCTTATTACAATTGGAGTGATTTTTATTACTGGCAGGCAGAAGCGAAACGAAACCTTCGTCTTTCTATCAACTATAAATTCTAATCAAACGTGAGTTTTAAAAAAGCAATAAACAAAATACACCTCTGGCTCGGGCTTAGCTCTGGGCTGGTGGTGTTCATTGTAAGCATTACAGGTTGTATTTATGCTTTTCAGGTCGAAATTCAGGATTTAACCCAGCCTTACAGATACATTGAGGTAGAAAACAAACCTATGTTGCCGCCTTCAACCCTGAAAGCTATTGTTGAAAAAGAAGTACCCAATAAATTTATTCATAGCATTACTTATGAGCGTCCAGGGCGTGCGGCTATCGCTACCATTTATCATTACGAGCCAACCTATTATTATCTGGTATATATAAATCCTTATAACGGTAATGTACTGAAAGTTAAAAATATGGACAATGATTTTTTCCGTATTATTCTTAATGGTCATTTTTACTTGTGGCTTCCCGAAAAAATCGGTCAACCAGTAGTGGCTTCTGCCACACTCATTTTTTTGTTATTAATGATTTCGGGCCTCATACTCTGGTGGCCTAAAAATAAATCGGCAGCCAAACAGCGTTTTTCTATAAAATGGAATGCTAAATGGCGTCGGGTGAATTATGACCTTCATAATGTATTAGGTTTCTATATGACTTGGGTAGCTATTATTATCGCTATTACTGGTCTGGTTTGGGGCTTTCAGTGGTTTTCAAAAGCCTATTATTTTACTCTGTCAGGAGGTAAACAGCAAATTGATTATTACGAGCCTGAGTCGGCTAAGCCCGTTGCTGCATCCACACAAAACAATATACCCGCTATTGACAGAATATGGAACAAAATAAAGGTTGAAACCCCTGAAGCCCAAACCATTGAAGTGCATCCTCCAGAAACACCTCAATCAACTATCGCAACGGCTACCACTACTGACACAGATGTATACTGGAAACATGATTACAGGTATTTCGACCAGTACACATTAAAGGAGGTGTCTGTAAAACATGCCTATGGGCGTTTACAAGATATATCAACGGCTGATAAAATCCTGCGTATGAATTATGATATTCATGTTGGGGCAGCATTTGGTTTTTCAGGCAAGTTACTGGCTTTTTTCGCCAGCCTCATTGCTGCCAGTTTACCCATAACAGGAGCATATATCTGGTGGGGGAGAAGGAAGAAAGCCCCAAAAACACTTTCCAAAAAAGTGAATCAAATGGAGGTACTAAACCCAAGATAACAATGGGGTATTTATCAACCATAGATGTTTCAAACACTTAAAAATAACCTGCAATATGAAAAATAAATTAGTTGTTCTTGCGCTCATGTTATTACCATTTGTATCGTTGGCACATGGTTATTGGCTCGAAGTAAAAGGTTCTGGTAAGGT
Organism: Emticicia sp. 17c; assembly: GCF_037153985.1. Lineage (NCBI taxonomy): Bacteria > Pseudomonadati > Bacteroidota > Cytophagia > Cytophagales > Leadbetterellaceae > Emticicia > Emticicia sp. 17c. The sequence continues at coordinate 650,082 of NZ_JBBAYI010000001.1, read as the reverse complement.
AGGTGAGCCAGCTAAAATTCAGATATTTTATGGCGAGTATGTAAATCAAGGCCGGATGAAAGGAAAGTTTTTAGATAAAATGAATGAAATAAAAATTTTTGTCATCGATGAAGCTGGAAATCGCACTGAAATTCCTACCACACAGACCGAAACGCATTGGGAGGGGACTTTTACTCCTAAAAATGAAGGGCTTTATCAGGTTCTTGGTGTGAACGAAACACGTGAGGTTCAAGACTGGACCAAGCATAACCTCGGTATTGTGCGCCCTATGCAGTATCTGCGTACCCACTATGTGGCTGGTAAAGCTAATACAACACCCAAGCCCACAAATTTTTTTGATATAGTTGCTACTGAAACCGAGAGCGGTGTTAACCTCAGTGTATTCAAAAATAACTTGCCTGCCGATAAAGCCAAGCTGACAGTTATTAGCCCTGACGGATGGGAAAAAGTGAAAATTACCAGCGATAGAGGTAGAACTTCATTTGTTCCGGTATCGAAAGGTATTTATCTGGTTGAGGCAGAATGGATTGATAAAACGCTCGGTACGTACAAAGATAAAGCCTATGAGTCGGTCCGTTATCATACTGAAACAACAATCGAAGTGAAATAACGTGTACTTTAACCCTTCTTGGCATGCAATTCATAACCAATATTAAAGATGCTGATGGCTTACAGAATCTAAGCGATGAATTAAAGAAGGTGGGCGTTTCTTCATTTAGAATAGATTTCGGTGTAAGGCACATTCTGACAATTAAAGATAACTTAGTTAATGAAACAACGATTGAATGTGCTGTTCGGAAAGCGGGCTTTACCTGTACTTGTTTTAAAAAATGTAATCATACAAGCTAATACTTTTATTGAGCAAATCCACACAACAACTTTTTAAACCAAACACCTTTTAAATTAACTAATCATTCAAAATTCAAGATAAGTAAAATGAAAAAAACATTTCTATTGTTAATGGCAGGCTTTGGAGCTTTTGCTCAGAAATCGGCTGATATAGCAGCTATAAAAGGGCAATGTGGTTGTCATGATGTAAAATTCGATTATGCAGAAACCTTCACACCCAATAAGGAATATAAACTTAAAGACCAGTATCATGCCAAAGGGACTGAGTATGTTTTTGTAGTTGAAGAATCGAAAGATAAAATAGTTATTCAACATTTATTAGCAATCGGTGATACCATGGTAGTGAAACACTGGCGTGAAGATTGGACCTACGAAGACCCGACTTTGTTTAGTTTTTATAAAGAAGGAGTCTGGAAATACAGTCAGTTTGATAAAGCACAGGTGAAAAAAGGCTGGACACAGAAAGTTTATGAAGTAGAAGATGGCCCACGTTATGAAGGTTTTGCCCAATGGTCGCACGCAAATGGGAAACATCTTTGGGAAAGCAAAGTGGATGCCCCGCTACCCAGACGTGAATATACCAAAAGAAAAGACTACAACGTATTGAAACGTGGTAACCGTATTTATGTAACAGACTATGGTTATTTGCATGAGCAAGATAACGACAAAATCCTGAGAAAAGAAGGCACAGACGTGTTAATTGTACAGGAAAAAGGTATTAACGATTACCGTCGTACGGATGAAAAAAAATGTGAAGTAACTAAAAAGTGGTGGGCTGAACACGGAGCTTTCTGGGCTGATGTACGTGCAGGATGGCAAGATGTTTTCGACCAACATAAGAGCTTTACTTTAAAACAATTTGTTAGAAGCAAAATGCTTAATGAATACTTTGAAGCTATTGAGAAAGAGAAAAACGATTCTGCTACAAACCGCAAAAAGATAAAAGATGTTTTAACGCAGTTTGTGGTTTTTAATGATGAAGTTTTAGGAAAAAACTAAGGGATTCATCACTGCAACTTTATAAACAAAAAACTCCAATGGATAATCATTGGAGTTTTTTGTTGTTCTGTACCGAACTTATTTTTTGCTTACACTCAAAGCAATAGCTTCTGGTGTTTCATTTGAAGCAACTAAGTCAGAAGTTTCAGAAGCCAGACGGGCATCGCTGATACCTAAGCCTACTAAAGCAGTTTTTACAGCCGCAGCGCGGTCGCTTGATAGCTGAGCGTTAGAAGCATCACTGGCACCTACTTTAATATTTACTTCAGGATAAGCCTTCAGGATTTCGGCTACATTCTGAATTTCATTCATTGAGTTCGCATTGATAGTGGCACTACCAGCAGCAAAATTCAAAGTATTGAAATTAAACCAGTTTTCTGTATCAGATTTTCTGTTATCGCTTTCAATAAAAGTTATCAGTTGGTCTTCCACACCACCTTCAAGGTAGTTTAAAAGTACACCTGTTGATAATTGCTTGTTAATGCTCGATGGTAAATTGGCTTGAGTTATTTGAGTACCATTGGCGTTATTGTTGTTCGCCTGATTTTTTGGCACGCTTATATAAGGAGCAATAACCAAAGACACAATTGACATCAATTTAATAAGGATGTTCATTGAAGGCCCAGAGGTATCTTTGAATGGGTCGCCAACGGTGTCACCAGTTACAGAAGCCTTGTGCGGCTCAGATTTTTTGTAATAAATTTCACCATTGATATTTACTCCTTTTTCGAACGATTTTTTAGCGTTATCCCATGCACCACCTGCATTTGACTGGAACATCCCCATCAATACACCTGATACTGTTACACCAGCTAATAAACCTCCAAGAATTTCGGCAGAGGAAGTATCGGCAAAAACATTTTTAAATCCAAAACCTACAAGTACTGGTACTATGAGGGCAATTGCCCCCGGTAAAATCATTTGTTTGATTGATGCTTGAGTAGAAATTGCGACACATTTTTCATATTCTGGTTCTGCTTTATATTCCATGATACCCGGAATTTCACGGAACTGGCGACGAACTTCGTTTACCATTTCCATTGCAGCTTTACCAACGGCAGAGATACATAAGGCACTAAAAATAAACGGAATCATCCCTCCGATGAATAATCCGGCCAGAACAGGTGCTTTGTAAATATCAATTGCCTGAATGCCCGCAATACCCACAAAAGCGGCAAATAACGCTAATGAAGTTAAAGCTGCCGAAGCAATAGCAAAACCTTTACCTGTTGCAGCAGTAGTGTTACCTACGGCATCAAGATTATCGGTACGTCCGCGTACTTCTGACGGTAGTTGTGACATCTCAGCAATACCACCAGCATTATCAGCAATCGGGCCAAAGGCATCAATTGCTAATTGCATAGCAGTTGTTGCCATCATACCTGCCGCCGCAATAGATACCCCATAAAGACCTGCAAAATAATATGATAAAATAATACCAGCCGCTAAAACAATGATAGGTAATACTGTTGATTCCATACCTACTGCCAAACCACCAATGATATTAGTAGCATGACCAGTACCAGATTTCTGTACAATTGACAATACAGGACGTTTACCCATTGCTGTGTAATACTCGGTAATGATTGACATCAACGCACCCACAACTAAACCCACTACAATAGCCATAAATACGCCATTAGAGGTAAACTCATGACCGCGCAGAATAAGGGTTTCTGGTAAAATATTTTTAACAAGGAAATAAGATGCAATAAAGGTGATAATAATTGAAGCCCAGTTTCCGATATTCAGTGCATTTTGTACAGATGATTCTTCACTGCTGATACGAACAAAGAAAGTTGAAACCAACGAAGCCAACAGACCTACACCTGCAATAAGCATAGGTAATAAAACAGGCGAATAACCACCAAAGCTATCGCTCACACTTATTTCTTGCCCTAATACCATAGTAGCCAGAATTGTTGCTACATAAGAGCCAAATAAGTCGGCACCCATACCAGCCACATCACCCACGTTATCACCTACGTTATCGGCAATAGTAGCAGGGTTACGAACATCATCTTCAGGAATACCTGCTTCTACTTTTCCTACAAGGTCGGCACCTACGTCGGCCGCTTTGGTATAAATACCACCACCTACACGTGCAAATAGCGCAATTGATTCAGCACCTAATGAAAACCCAGCTAATACTTCAATGGCTGTTTTCATGTTGTCAGAGGTAAGGTCGGCCCCTTTTGCAAAAATGTTGTAGAACAAAATGAAAAGACCACCAAGCCCTAAAACCGCCAAACCTGCAACACCCATACCCATAACAGAACCTCCTGTAAACGATACTTGAAGAGCTTTGGCTAACGATGTACGAGCGGCCTGAGCTGTGCGTACGTTAGCTTTAGTAGCTACTTTCATTCCGATGTAACCTGCGGTAGCTGAAAAAATAGCTCCAATCAGGAAAGCAACTGCAATAATAGGTGAAGAATGAATAGGGGATTCGAGAGTGCCTTTGCTTGAACCTAGCCATGCTAATATAATTGCTGTCGGAATAGCAAAATAGGCTAGAATTTTCCATTCTGCTTTTAAAAATGCAATGGCTCCGTCGGCAATATAGCCTGAGAGCTTCTGCATGTTTTCGTCTCCGGCTGGTTGACCAGACACCCAACTGAATCGCCAAGCAGTGTAAAGTAATCCGATTATTCCAAAAACAGGAACAAGGTAGACAATCATTGAATCCATAATGAATTATTTTGAGTTTAGTAAGTATTTTTTTGTAAAGTTTGCAAATTTACAATAAGAACTTGAAATTGAAAATCGCTTATTTTGAAAATTCAAGCTCTTGAAAGTAATTTGTTCATTTTCAGTTACTTATAAAAGTATCTTTTTGCTTTTTGCTTAAAAATTATTACTTATTAAAGTTTTTCTTGCACTTTATTTTTATTCGTTGCTACAAATATTCTCAATTTTTGCTGTAAAAGTACTATTCTGGTCGCTTGAAAAACCCGGCAAAAACAGTATCGACTTACTGGCTTTAAGTTGTGTTTTTGATGCCCCGTTAACGTTACTACTGGTAATAATTTTATCGGCTATAAAGGTCTGGCTTCCTTTTTCCGGTATCGAATTATTCACTGATATTTCGCTTGGAGCAATATGTATGTTTCTACTATCGGAAACAGGGCTCAGGCATCCTGAAAGTTGTTCCTTACATCGAACAGTATAAGTATTTGTAACAACAGAAGTTTCAATAATGCCTGTTCCGGTTTTATTGTTCGACCATTGTAGCACACCATCACAGCCCATTCCTAATAAAAGAATTATGTTACCATTGCAAATCGTAATAGGGTCAATTAAAGGGGAGCGGTCTGAAATAACAGTGCTTTGGTTTCCATAGTTAAGGCGAGTGTTTTCCTGCATAATTAAGGTCGCAGTAGGTAAATTGTCTTTTATGGTGTTAGCAAGCTCGGTATTTATCTGATAGGCAATAATAGTTGGTTTAGCAATAGAAGCCGTTTGTATATTTAAATTTACAGCCACTCGTTCGCTGTTACAAGTTCCGGTGCATTCATTTTGAACATAATAAGTATAAGTCCCTACCAGACTATCTCTGGCTATATATTCGTTCCCTGAATTTAACTGTGTGCCACCCGACTGTGCCGACCACCACGAAAGCGTATTCGGGAAAGTCACATTGGCTACACTTATTTCAATACTAAAAGCAGATACACACAAAGGGTCGCCTTCTGAGTTGTCTTTGGGCAAGAGTGTCCATACTCCATTGGCTGTTTGCCCGTTAAAAGTGGCTAGTGCCTCCTGTGGAGAAAAACTACCCGATACAGGTGCTGATTCTGGTACAATAGCCGGCAGGCCATCTTCAAAATTAAGTGTAATAGGCCCATTATAAGCATAATAATTATAGGTATTATTAGCCAATAAAGTAATGATGGTTCCATTAGGTGATTTTAATTTAAAAGATATTTCATCAGTATATGGAAAACTACCCGCATGAGGTGCATCGCAAGTGTAAGCACTAATCTGGTCTTTTTTTTCAAAATGAATACTGACCTTGACTTTGTTTACTACATAAGTGCCTAAATCGGTGATATTTACAGAAGGATTATCACCTGTTTGTACATCGCCATCATAGCCAATAGTGTTTCCTGTGTAGCTATAATTTTTAGTTAAAGTGCCTGTGCAGGTAGTAGCAACGGCTTGTAAGCTATTGGCCGCATTAAGTTTCTGTCCTTCGCAGATGGTACGATTGGTAACCGTTGGCGCAGGTGCACGTAATGTGGTAATTGTTACGGCAATGCTATTTGACTTAGCCACACATTGCCCTAATTTGTGTTCAATAGTGTAATTGCCGCCGTCACTAGTAGTTAAACTTAAGGTAGTCGCATTGGCAATAAGCTCATTGTTTTTCCTCCATTGATAAGTGGCCGATGATGTGTTTGTGCTACCAAGTGTTACATTTTGTCCTTGACAAAGAAGAGTATTGCTATTGGCTGTAATTACTGGATTTAACGTTACGAACGACAATCGAACAGTTGAAGAACTATTCTGACAATTTCCACCTGATAACTCAACTGTATAGTTTCCGTTTTGTCTGGCATAGAACTGATAAGTATTTGTTCCGGTATTGATACCTTCTTTTTTCCATTGATAATTTACTCCCGATAATAAAGGAGCTTGAAGCAAAATAGAATCGCCATTGCAGGCAATTGTATCAGTAACAGCTATGGTAATACTGGCAGGTATAACACTCACATTGACGGGCGCAGCCATAATTGCACAGTTCCCTTTCGATACCACCACGCTATATTGTCCTGTGGCAGAAGCGTTCAGTGTAGGTAGATTATCTCCAATATTGACACCGTTTTTCTTCCATTGATAAGTGGCCCCTTCAATGCTTGTACAATTTAATTGAACTGCACCATTAGTACAAACAACGCTGGGGGTACTGGGGCTTATAGCAGGAGAGATATTATTTTGCAAACACGAAACGGCCTTTAGGGCATTTACACGGCCGCTACCTATCAGACCTACATAGGTAGGGTTCTGTGTATCAATATTATCTGATGTATTTTTAATCAGGTTTTCGAGTTGAATCTGAGTTAAGTCGTTTTTTACTGACCAGATGTAAGCAAAAAGGCTACTTACTAAAGGAGCAGCCATTGATGTACCACTTGAAGAGGCATAAGCATTATAAGGAATTGTACTTAAAATGTTGCTTCCGGGTGCGCTTAAATCGATGCTTGTGTCATAGTTAGAGAAAAAACTTTTTTCGTCGGTTGATGTTACACTTCCTACCGAAATAACATGATTATAAGAAGCAGGGTAATACGGGGCATTTTTGCCTTCGTTACCTGCGGCTGCTATAATAAGTACTCCGGCAGCATAAGCATTATTGATAACAGTTTGCTCGGTAACCGAATAGCTATTGCTTCCCCATGAGGTATTAATAATTTTGGCTCCATGCTCAACAGCCCATGCAATTCCTTCAAATCCATTATAGATGTTTTCTTGAGAGCCATTATCAGGAGTAGCTTTTATGGGCATTATCTTTATGTGATTGAAACCCATAGAGGCAATGCCAATCTGATTGTTGCTTACAGCACCGATGATTCCGGCCACGTGCGTACCATGCGAAAAATTGGTATTCGGCGGATTAGGGTCGTTATCATTATCTGATACGTCTCTCCCTGCAATCATATTTGCAGCTAAATCTTCATGGTTGGTCTGAATAGCATCGTCTATTACCGCTACTATTATATCTGTGTTACCTTTTGAAACATCCCACGCTTCAAAGGCTTTTATCTTGCTAAGGTATTGCTGATTGCCAACGTTTGCATCATTTGGCGTATCGGTAGTTTTGTGCAGTGGTATGGGTTCGACATATTCTATGGAAGCATCTTTACGAATGGATGCCATGTATTGCTCAATCTGTTTGGGCTTGGCTATTTTAACCCGATAGACCCTTTGTAAATCGCTCGAATTAGAAAAATAGAAACTTCGTCGGGCTTCAAGTACATTACTGATACCGTTAGCATTGAGTAAAAAAGGTAGTTCGGCCGCTATATTAACCCCTCCATTGGCTAAGGTTGGCGTATTTTGCGGTATTTGTTTGAGTTTAATATATACTTCGCCATCAATATAGTTTTTATTGATAGTTTGAGCATAAGTAAATTTTCCTGACAAAAATAGTAGTACTGAAAACAGAAATAAGGGTGTTTTCATTCACTCGGATTTTAAGTTTGGCCAATAATTTGCACGATTCAGGCAGTCAAAAGTTGACAGGGTTACTATTTTTCGTGCATTTTTCGTGCCATGTTTATTATACTTAAAACCAGTAACTATCTTATTGGTTAATTACCACAGCCATCTTTTATTTGGGCAGTAAAAACGCTATTAGCATTAACAGTAAAGCCAGCATTGAGCATGATATATTTTTTAGCCTGATAGGTGGTTTGTGCAGGTGTTTGAATTTCATTACTGGCCGAAATACTTGTTCCTGTGAACTTTTGTATCGAATTTGTATAGACTTTATTACTGATAGAGACGTTGTCGAGCGGTGAAATGAACAGAATATTATTTGATGATATAGGTATACAGGGCGACCATTCTTTATGACAGTAAGCATTATAGCCAATAGGGTTGTCAGGCGTAACTATTAATGATTGTCCGTTTAGTCCATTATTCCATGTAATTACATTTGTTGGGCAATCAACAGCAAGTAACAAGTAAGATTCACTTTTGCTGCAAAGTGTAATAGGACTGGTAAGTGGGGGAGTATTGCTAACAACAATATTGGTAGTTTTTGGGTTGGCTGCATCAAAAATTATATAACTATTATCGGTAGTTTTTGTAAGTTGAACTGTTTGCTTTTGAATAAGGGTCTTGAAATCCAGATTATTCGATAACGTGTTTGAAATAGGAAAGACAAATACCTGAGGTACTGTTACGACACTGAACCTGACAGGTACTCTGGCACTGGGGCAAAAACCATTACAAAGTGCTTGTACATAAAAAGTTTTTTCGCCTATAATTTCTGTGGAAGGGCGATACTCTGTTCCGGTAGCTAGTTGAGTACCATCGGTAGGGCTTGTCCACCAGCTAACAACGGGGGGTTGCGATGCAGCATTAGTACTGATAGTAACCGAAAAACCACTCACACACAAAGGGTCAAGAGGGTTATCGTCTTCAGGTAGTAGTGTCCAGACACCCGTAGCTGTTTCATTATTGAAAGTTGAGAGCGGGTCAGCAGGAGCAAAAGTACCAGAAACAGGTATTGAATATTGTACAATAGTGCTACCGCCATCAACAAAAGTAGTGGTAACTATGCCAGAGGTAGTAGTTCCAACACCGTAGGTTCCGTTCTTTACTAATGTAATAATGGTGCCTTTCGGAGATTTTAATTTAAAAGATACTTCGTCGTTGTAAGGGCTTAGTCCCCAATCAGGCATATCGCAAGCATCAAGGAAACCCTGATCTTTTTTTTGCCATGTAATAGAAACCTTAACGGCAGTAATAGTTCCTTCCAGACCTATTACATTAACAGAGGGGTCGTCGCCAGTTTTTGCTAGCCCATCATAGCCAATGCTTGGGCCATAATAGCTAAAGGTAGTTGGCCCGCTATAATTACAAATAGCAACTGCGGCTTTTAATCCTTCTCCGGTTGTGAGTGGGGTACAGTACGCAACTTCTTTGCTTAGAACCTCAGGCGATGGCGTAATATAAGTATTATAGCCAACTTTTGTTATTGCTGAGACAATACGGCAAGTGCCTTTATTGACAATTACCTGATAATTGCCTTCATTATTAACATTTAATGTTTGTGTCTGAACCTGAATAGGTAGTCCGTTTTTAATCCATTCATAGGTCAGACCTGCATCAGTGTTTGCTGTTAGCGCAACAGACTGCCCTTGACAGATATAAGTAGATGCACTTGGCGTAATAGTAGCCTCTGGAATACCGAAAGTAGGGCAGGAGACAGCCTTGAGCAGATTAATTCTTCCGGCTCCTAATAAACCCTTTTTTGATGGGTTAGCGGTATCGATATTATCAGCCGTATTCATTAAAAGACTTTCGAGTTGTGAAGGGCTAAGAGAAGGGAAACACGACCATATATAACCCAACGTGCTTGCTACTAGTGGAGTAGCCATTGAAGTACCATTCAAGCTGGCATAAGTATTGAACGGATAAGTGCTGAGGATATTCCGGCCCGGTGCCGAAATATCAACCCATTCACCAAAGTTAGAAAAAGAACTCCGTTTGTCATCATCGTCGAGACTAGCTACTGCAATTACATGATTATAGGCTGCCGGGTAGCTCTGTGTTGATGTGTCTTCATTGCCCGCAGCAGCTACAATAACAATTCCTTTATTATAGGCATAGTCTATTACTTCTTGTTCGGCCTGAGAATAGCCAACGCCCCCCCAAGATAAACTAATAATTTGTGCGCCGTGGTCTGCCGCCCATAGAATGCCCTCAAAACCATAATAAATACTTCTGGGGTCGCCATAGTCGGGTGTTGCTTTGACAGGTAGAATTTTGATACGGTTATTACTGGCAGAAGCTACCCCAAGGTTATTATTAGAAACGGCACTCACAATACCCGCTACATGGGTGCCGTGGCTAAACGAAACATCAATAGGGTTGGGGTTATTATCATTGTCGCCTAAATCCCATCCTGATAACATATTTACTTGTAAATCAGGGTGGTTGGTCTGTATGGCATTATCTACGATAGCTACTACAATATTGGCATTACCGGCATTTACACTCCACGCTTCAAAAGCTTTTATTTTGCTCAGGTGCCATTGCGAACCAGCATCGGGGTCATTGGGCGTAGCTATGATTTTACGAAGAGGAACCCGCTCGGCATATTCTACGGATGATTGTTTCCGTAATAATGCCAGTACAGAGTCAGTTTTGGAAGTATCTTTAACCGAAATGCGATATAGCTTCTGCAAGTTAGATGCACTATTACTGAAAAATGGTTTGGTTGATTTAGGTAGAATTAAATCTGATGAAAATTTTTGTAAAAACAGTAGTTCTGTATTTAGATTTACAGTATTGGAAATAGAACCTAAGGGCTTTTCACGAACTTTTAAATAAATTTCTCCAGCAATAAAATCTTTATTAACTTTCTGAGCAAAAGACGAAAAATAAATCAAGAAAAGTAAACCTGACAACTTAAATAGCTTATTCATAAAAAAGTTTTAAAAACGAAATCCAATATTGCATAAAATTTAACAACAATGAAGAAAACCCTAATTTTTTTACTAATTTTTTACTCAATAGCAGGGCAGGCTCAAACGAGGCAATTAAGTACCGGTGAGATTATTCATGCCATGAAACGCCTTAACGTAGTAGGTAATGTTTTATACGTGGCCGCTCACCCCGATGACGAAAATACCCTTTTTATCACATGGCTTTCAAAAGAAAGAATGGTTCGTGCCGGATATATTGCCATGACGCGTGGCGATGGCGGGCAAAACCTTATTGGTTCAGAACAAGGCGAATACGTGGGGTATCTGCGTACACATGAGCTATTAGGAGCCAGAAGTATAGATGGTGGCGAGCAATATTTTACTCGTGCAAACGATTTCGGATTTACTAAGACTACCGATGAAGCCCTAAGTACATGGGGTAAAGAACAAATACTTTCAGATTTGGTTTGGCGAATCCGTAATTTTCAGCCTGATGTAATGGTAAACCGATTTCCGCCTGATGCACGTGCTGGGCATGGGCACCACTCTGCATCAGCAGTTTTGTCAGAAGAAGCATATAAGGCCGCAGCTGACCCAACCCGTTTTCCTGAACAACTAGCCTATGTAAAACCATGGCAGGTAAAACGGGTAGTTTGGAATTCGTTTTCACCTAATTTCCAGAATAATGTTCCCGATGATGGAAGTTATATAAAAATCGAACTTGGAAACTATAACCCGTTGCTTGGAAAATCATACACTGAAATTGCTGCCGAAGCACGCAGTATGCACAAAAGTCAGGGCTTTGGTTCTGCAAAAACTCGTGGGCAACGTACCGACTATGCCCTACATAAAGTAGGTGAGCCTGCTCAGAAAGATTTGTTTGATGGAATTGATATGACTTGGAAAAGAGTAAAAGGAGGAGAAAAAGTGGAAACACTGGTTAACCAGTTGATAGCTGACTTCAAAGCCGAAAAGCCGTCTGCTTCTATTCCAGCATTAATTGCTATCTATGATGCCATGAATAGTCTGGAAGAAAACGTCTGGACAACCTATAAAAAGAACGAGGTAAAAGACCTTATTCTTGCTTGTGCAGGACTTTGGTTTGAAGCTAATCCGACCGATTATTCAGTAGCAGGGGGTGATAAAATAAAAGTAAATCTGAATGTAATTGCCCGCTCTAATGCTAATATCATACTCGAAAAGGTCACTTTTAAAGGTACAGGTAAGGACTCAGCCATGAATTTGAAACTAGCCTATAATGTGCCAGTTAACCAGAATTTCGATTTACAGATACCTGCTTCTACACCTATTACACAGCCTTATTGGCTGATGCAAGAAAAAGAAAAAGGATTCTATAAAGTTGATAATCAGTTATTAAGAGGCTTACCCATTAAACCTGCTGATTTGGTTTGTGAGTATAATTTTCAGATAGAAGGTAAACCTTTTACATTCCAGACCCCACTCACATACAAATATGTTGAGCCTTCTATTGGCGAAATATACCGTTATTTTGAAGTAAGACCCGAAGTAATGGCTACTATTGCCGAAAAAGTATATGCCTTTGCAGATAACACGCCAAAAGATGTGCATGTAACCTTAAAAGCTGGAAAGAAAAACGTATCTGGTACGGTTTCTTTAACGGCTCCTGCCGGCTGGAAAATCGAACCTGCTTCGATTAATTTTGACCTCAAAGATAAATACGAAGAAAAAAATGTCGTATTTAAAGTTTACCCTTCTGCTACTGCTTCGGAAATTAGCTTGAAAACGATTGTAAAAACGGCTAATGGTACTTATAATCGTGGAATAGCCTCTATTGATTATAAGCACATTCCAACTTTGACGTTATATCCGGTTTCTGAAGCTAAGGCCATCAGAATTGACCTCAAGAAAAAAGGAACCAGAATTGGATATATTGCTGGTGCTGGCGATGAAGTACCTGCTGCTTTAACGCAAATAGGGTATCAGGTAACTATGCTTACACCTATTGAACTTGGAAAAGATCTATCAGGCTATGATGCCATCATTGTTGGTGTTCGGGCCTATAATACGGAAGAGCATTTGAAGTTTTTCCAAGATAAACTTATGGATTACGTAAAAAACGGAGGAAACGTTGTAACGCAGTACCAGACTAATGCCTTCTATGGTGTATCAAAAGTAAAAGAAATGGGGCCTTATAATTTTGGCATTGGCCGAGGGCGTGTTACGGACGAAAACGCACAGGTAACTTTTCTGAACCCTGCTCATCCGTTGTTGAATACCCCTAATAAAATTACACAGAAAGATTTTGATGGTTGGATTCAGGAAAGAGGTTTGTATTTTGCCGATAAATGGAGCAAAGAATATGAGACTATTTTCTCGATGCACGATGCAAACGAAAGAGAAGAGGAGGGAAGCGTATTATATACCAAATACGGCAAAGGAAATTTTGTATTCACAGGGTTAGCCTTTTTCAGAGAATTACCTGCTGGTGTTCCCGGAGCGTATCGGCTGTTTGCAAATATGATTTCAGTAGGCAAATAAATAGCTAATACTAATCAAATATACTTAGCCTTATTTTAAAATTCCTTTTAATGTAAACAGGCTTTAAACAAAAAACTCTTCTGATTTTCAGAAGAGTTTTTTGTTATGTATACTTTATAACCGAAGTCTTAAATAACTACGTTTACAATTCTTTTAGGTACTACAATTAGTTTTTTAGGGGCATTTCCTTCAAGCCATTTCAGTACATTTTCGTTACTTAAAACGGCTTTCTCGATATCTTCTTTGCTCATGTTGGCAGGGAAAGAAATCGAAGTACGTACCTTTCCGTTAATCTGAATCGGGTACTCGAAAGAATCTTCTACCAGATATTTTGCTTCAAATACAGGATAAGCCTGTTTGGTAATTGTGCCTTTTTCATGGCCTAGTATCTCCCACAATTCTTCTGAAATATGAGGTGTATAAGGCGATAAAATAATTACTAGTTGTTCAAGAATCGCTTTTTTAGAGCATTTCAAGTCAGATAATTCGTTCACACAAATCATAAAGGTACTTACAGAAGTGTTAAAAGAGAAGTTCTCTACATCTTCTGATACCTTCTTGATGGCCTTATGCAATGCTTTTAGTTCAGCTTTATCAGGTTCTGCCTCTGTCACAATCGACTTGCCATTCTGGTCGAAGAATAAACGCCACAGTTTACGAATAAAACGGTAGGTTCCTTCAATACCACGTGTATCCCACGGTTTACTTTCGGTCAAAGGCCCCAGAAACATCTCATAAAGTCTGAAGGTGTCGGCTCCATATCGTTCAACAATATCATCAGGATTTACGACATTGAATTTAGATTTCGACATCTTCTCTACTTCTGAGCCACAACGATACACACCATCTTCTAAAATAAATTGTGGGTCATCACCAATATCGTTACGAGTTGCTTTAAATTTCTCGATGTCAAGAATATCGTTTTCTACTATATTTACATCTACGTGTAATTTAGTAACGTCGTATTGGTCTTTTAGTCCGTGCGAAACAAACGTAATTTTATCTGCCTCTTTCAAGCGATACACAAAACTCGAACGCCCCTGTATCATCCCTTGATTTATCAGTTTCAATGCATATTCTTCATGAGGCACATGCCCTCTGTCTTTCAGGAATTTGTTCCAGAAACGGCTATACAAGAGATGTCCGGTTGCGTGTTCGGTACCACCCAGATATAAGTCTACATTCTGCCAATAATCAATAGCTTCTTTTGAAGCAAAGGCGTTTTCGTTGTGGGCATCCATATACCTGTACCAATACCAGCTACTACCAGCCCAACCGGGCATGGTACTTAACTCATAAGGATTTCCGTTATAATTCCAGCCTTCGGCACGCCCTAGAGGTGGTTCGCCGTCGGCTGTTGGTAGGTATTTATCAATTTCTGGTAATACCAGAGGTAAGTCTTTATCATCAATCAGGTAAGGAAGTGGTTCTTCGCCAGCTTCGGCTTTAAAATATACCGGAACGGGTTCGCCCCAGTATCGTTGGCGGGCAAATACTGCATCGCGCAAACGATAATTAACTTTGCCTTTGCCAATCCCTTTTTCCTCGAGTACATCAATTAATTTCTGAGTAGCTTCTTTATAAGCCAATCCATTGATAATCCCTGAGTTAATATATTTTCCTTCTTTGGTGGCATCGGCCTGTTTGTCAATATCTTGTTGTGAGTCAAGAATCTGCACAATTGGCAAACTGAAATGAGTAGCAAAATTCCAGTCGCGTTGGTCACCTGAAGGCACACCCATGACGGCACCAGTTCCATAACCAGCCAGCACATAATCGGCAATCCAGATAGGTACTTTTTCGCCGCTAAATGGGTTAATACAGTAGCTGCCTGTAAATGCTCCTGAAACCTTCTTTACATCCGACATACGGTCAAGTTCCGAACGTTTCTGTGTTTCAGTAATATAGTTATCAATACTTTCCTTTTGCTCTGGGGTAGTTAGTTGCGCTACTAATTCGTGTTCAGGAGCCAGCACCATGAAAGAAACTCCGTAAATAGTATCAACACGTGTGGTAAATACCTCTATGAGTGTTTCTGGTTTATTTTCTACGGCAAATTTAACCATAGCGCCAACCGAACGGCCAATCCAGTTACGTTGCTGTTCTTTAAGGGAGTCTGACCAGTCAATAGTGTCCAGACCAGTAATCAGACGGTCAGCATAGGCTGTAATACGCATCATCCATTGCTGCATTTTTTTCTGTATTACCGGATACCCCCCTCGTTCTGATACTCCATCTTTTACTTCATCGTTCGACAACACCATTCCTAAGGCAGGACAAAAATTCACGATTGCCTCAGAAAGGTAAGTTAGCCTATATTTTAATGAGATACGATATTTCTCTGTTTCGCTGAATGCCTTCCATTCGTCAGTCGAGAATGAAATTACATCTTCATCGCAGGCAGCATTAATACCTTTTGTACCATTTTGAGCAAACTTTTCGTAAAGTGTTTCAATGGGTTCTGCTTTGTCGGCATCTTTATTGTACCAGCTTCTGAAAAGCTCCATAAAAATCCACTGGGTCCATTTATAATATTTTGGGTCAGAAGTACGCACTTCTCGGCTCCAATCATAACTAAACCCTATTTTCTTTAACTGGCTGATATATGTTTTTATATTAGCTTCAGTAGTAATGGCAGGATGCTGCCCTGTCTGAATTGCATACTGTTCGGCAGGTAAACCGAAAGAGTCAAATCCCATCGGATGAAGAACATTATACCCTTTGAGTCTTTTGTATCTTGAATAGATGTCGCTGGCAATATAGCCGAGCGGATGCCCCACATGCAAACCTGCGCCCGAAGGGTAAGGAAACATGTCTAATACATAAAACTTAGGCTTTGAATGGTCAATTTCTACCTGATAAGTTTTGTTTTCTTCCCAGAATTGTTGCCATTTCTTGTCTATCTCCCGATGATTAAACTCCGACATAAAATATTTTGATAAGTATGTTATTATGTGATTGAGTGAAAATTTTTGCAAAAATAGTATTTTAAGCCCGTAAAATTATTAATCTTGCCAAAGATTATCCCTAAAACTTATCCTTTTGGTTCAATAACTTTTAAGATACCTTAACTATCTGTCTGTTATGTTACGCAAAAAAATATATCATCTGTTATTAGCTGCCTCTTTGTCAGTATTTTATGTGTCGTGTCATAAACCAAAATCTGCTTTAGTTCTGATAACCGACTTTGGTATGAAAGATGGTGCAGTTGCAGCCATGAAAGGCGTTGCCTTAAAACTTGCGCCTGAGTTACAAGTGCATGACCTGACCCACGAAATACCTGCCTATAATATATGGGAAGGGGCTTATCGTTTACAACAAACGGCCCCTTACTGGGCCGAAGGGACTGTATTTGTGTGTGTAATAGACCCTGGCGTTGGTACTGAACGAAAATCAATAGTATTAAAAACAAAAGCTAATCATTATTATGTTGGCCCTGATAATGGTTTATTTACGCTCGTAGCTGAAAGCGAAGGGGTAGACGAAGTAAGAGAGATTTCAGGGGCAAATCGCCTGCCTAATTCACAGGGTTCTTACACTTTTCATGGGCGTGATGTATTTGCTTATTCAGGGGCTAAACTAGCCTCAGGTATGATTACTTTTGATGAAGTAGGGAGTAAAATACCCAATAATCAGTTAGTCATGCTGAGCTACCCAAAGGCTAAATATGAGAATAATCAGGTGGTAGGAGGAATTCCTATTCTGGATATTCAGTATGGTAATGTCTGGACAAATATTGATAATAAGACATTTGAAGGCCTTGGAGCTAAATTCGGTGATAAGCTAAACGTTAAAATATTTAACAAAGAAACTTTGGTTTTTGAAGGTACAATGCCTTATGAACACACTTTCGGAGATGTAAAGGAGGGTGAAAACTTGCTATACCTGAATAGTTTAATGAACGTATCGTTAGGCATTAATATGGGTAGTTTTGCTGATTCATATAAAATTGCCAGCGGTACTGACTGGCGTATTCAGATAAGTAAATAAAGCCTGATGAGTGGCTATGGAACCCATAAAAGTTATTACATGAAATTGACAAAAGAAACATAACCTTGATAACTTTCAGGATAAGCTATAACAAAAAAGATGTATCAATTTACTTGATACATCTTCCTCATTAATATGATAACAGAAAGTTATTTCTTTTGAGAAGTTTTAGGAGCAATGAAAACAATCATACGTTTGCCCTCAAGTTTTAATTCTCCTTCTGGTTTGCCATACTCATCAAGGCCAGCAATAAAACGTTTTAGAAGTTCGGCTCCTTGGTCTTTGAATACAATCTGACGACCTACGAAATGCACATAGGCTTTCACTTTGGCATTTTCTTTTAAGAAACTGATTGCATGTTTCAATTTGAAATTAAAGTCATGGTCATCAGTTTGTGGACCGAAACGAATTTCTTTAATGACCGTTTTGGCAGCTTTAGCTTTAATTTCTTTCTGCTTTTTCTTCTGGTCATACTTGAACTTAGAATAGTCTACAATTCTACAAACTGGTGGATTAGCAGTCGGTACAATCTCAACAAGGTCGAGACTTTGTGCTTGTGCCATAGCAAGTGCCTGAGAAGTTTCATATATGCCTTGCTCAATGTTGTCTCCTACTAACCTTACTTGCGGTACACGTATCCTTTGGTTGATACGATGCTCGTCTTCTTTCTGTACTGGTCTTTTGAAATTACGATTTAATGGTTGTTGTGCCATTTAACGATTTTAAGGTTGCTAATAATTGAATTTTACGAAATTATGAATAAAAATAATAAAAACAAATAATAAGTTAGTTTTTAAATGATTTAGTAACGATTATCATTTGTTTTTATTATCAGGAACTACTATATCTTACTTTTGACCAAACTGAGGGATATTTTTATTTATCTCAGCCTTTGCATAGGTAATAAACTCCTCGATGCTCATAGAGCCTAAATCGCCTTCACCTTTTCTGCGAACAGATACCTGCCCTTCTTGCGCTTCTTTGTCGCCTACAATAAGCATTAGGGGTAATTTATGTACTTCCGCATCTCGAATTTTACGTCCTATTTTTTCATCTCGGTGGTCAACATAGCCTCTGATGTCATGCTCTTGCAGTGTCAGGAAAACATCGTTGGCGTAGTCTTCATATTTTTCTGAGATAGGTAAAATAGCTATCTGGTCTGGTGAAAGCCACAGAGGGAAATTACCAGCCGTATTTTCTATCAGAATTGCAATGAAGCGTTCGAGCGAGCCAAATGGTGCGCGGTGAATCATCACAGGGCGGTGCTTCTGGTTGTCAGAGCCTACATATTCCAATTCAAATCTTTGTGGTAACTGATAATCAACCTGAATAGTTCCTAGCTGCCACTTACGGCCTAGCGCATCTTTCACCATGAAATCAAGTTTTGGGCCATAGAAAGCTGCTTCTCCAAGTTCTTCAACGGTTGTAAGCCCTTTTTCGGCAGCAGCACGGCGGATTGCGTTTTCTGCATTATCCCATGCTTCGTCAGTACCAAAGTATTTAGTCTTATTTTCGGGGTCTCTTAACGATACCTGAGCCGAATAATTATCAAACCCTAAAGCCTTGAAAACATATAAAACAAGGTCGATTACCTTCTTAAACTCATCTTCAACTTGGTCTTCACGACAGAAAATATGTGCGTCGTCCTGAGTAAAACCGCGAACACGTGTTAAACCATGTAATTCACCACTTTGTTCGTAACGGTATACCGTACCGAACTCTGCCAGACGTAAAGGTAACTCGCGGTAACTTCTAGGGCGCGAGCGGTATATTTCGCAGTGGTGAGGGCAATTCATAGGTTTAAGCATGAATTCTTCACCTTCTTCTGGGGTTGTAATTGGCTGGAAAGAATCTTTGCCGTATTTTTCCCAGTGACCTGAAGTAATATAAAGTTGTTTACCTCCGATATGTGGTGTAACTACTTGCTGATACCCTGCTTTCACTTGTGCTCTACGCAAAAAGTTTTCCAGTCTTTCACGAAGCATAGCACCTTTGGGTAACCATAATGGCAAACCTTTGCCTACTTTCTCCGAGAAAGTAAATAGCTCAAGTTCCTGACCTAATTTACGGTGGTCACGGCGTTTAGCTTCTTCCAGAAATTGCAGGTATTCGTCCAGTTCTTTTTGTTTCGGGAAAGTAACCCCATAAATACGGGTTAACATTTTGTTGTTCTGGTCTCCCTTGAAATAGGCACCAGCCACATTCATGATTTTAGCGGCTTTGATGAAACCCGTATTAGGAATATGTGGCCCGCGGCATAAATCAGTGAAGTTTCCCTGACGATAGAAGGTAATAGTACCGTCTTCTAGCCCTTCAAGAAGGTCGAGTTTGTATTCATCTCCTTTTTCTTCAAAATATTTGATGGCATCAGCTTTCGACATCGGAATGCGTTCGTAGTCGTTTTTCTGACGAGCCAACTCCAACATTTTATCTTCTATTTT
This sequence comes from Emticicia sp. 17c, assembly GCF_037153985.1. Taxonomy (NCBI): domain Bacteria; kingdom Pseudomonadati; phylum Bacteroidota; class Cytophagia; order Cytophagales; family Leadbetterellaceae; genus Emticicia; species Emticicia sp. 17c. The sequence continues at coordinate 630,122 of NZ_JBBAYI010000001.1, read as the reverse complement.
CTTGAAATCATCGTTCGAGATGCTTACACCGTTGGTGTCGACATCATAGTAAAACCCATTTTCCACAGGAGGCCCAACCCAGAATTTAACACCCGGATAAAGTGCTTCGAGTGCCTCGGCCATCAAGTGCGCCGATGAGTGCCAGAATGTCGATTTACCGTCCGTATCCGTCCACGTCAAAAGTTGCAAGGTTGAGTCTTCTTCAATGGGTAAATTGGCATCCTGAACTTTTCCGTTCACTTTTGCGGCCAATACGTTTCTTGCCAAACCCTCGCTGATGGATAAGGCGACATCATAACTCGAGCTTCCTTTGGGATACTCTCTTACGCTTCCGTCCGGTAATGTAATTTTAATCATAACAACTGGGTAAACTATTCTTAATTAATAATCAATATTTTTGAACTTAAATTCCATTAAAACCTGATTTTTCTTATCGAATCGGTTTTAATATTTACTTTTTCTTTCGGTTTTATGGTATTTACCCTTACTCTTGAGGTATCGAGTAGTTTTCGAGGCTCTTCTGGGGCAACGGCTGGTTTGGTAGTAGCAGGGGTTTTACGGGCCGGAGTAGCAGGCGGCGTATAGTTGCCCATGCCTGAGTTGATTCGTCCTGATACCCTGTTTAGTGCCAAAATAGCCTGTGTATCATTTGGATTCTTCTCAACAGCTTCTTTTAATGCTTCTTCTGCCTTTTCCATCTGGTTAAGCTGTTCGTAGGTCAGCCCCATAAAATAGTTGATTTTAGGGGTTTCTGGCTTAATTTCCAGCACCTTTTCATAATTTTCAATGGCCTTTTCGTAACTCTTCCAACGAAAATAAATAGCTGCTGAATATAGAAGTACATCCGTTCTGTTGGCATCAACCTGCGCGGCTTTTTCATAATTAACCAGTGCGCTATCCAGACGGCCAAATTTGTAAAATACCAGACCTCTTTCAACCCAAAATTCGGCATCGCTAGGAAACTGAGCAATAGCACTCCGGTTAACTACAAGGGCTGAGTCATACATACGGTAATTTTTCAGTACATCTGTAAGGGTAGAATATCCATCTTTAAACGATGGCTTTATTTCTATTGCCTTGTTCATCAGAGAAATAGCCGAGAGGGTATCTCCTTTTCGGGCGGCTAAAGTACCTCTGTAAAAAAAGGTTTCCCCATCAAAAGGGGCAATTTGTAAAGATTTTGCCAGATATTTCTCTGCACTAGCCAAGTCATTTCTCTTTTGTGAGAGGTCTCCTAATAGCGTATAAAGTTCAGGGGTATCGACGTTTAATATCTCGGCACTTTGGGCGAATGAAAACGCTTCGTTGTATTTTTTCATTTTCCGAAGCACCAATGCCTTTACAAATAAATACTTACCTGTGTTTTGTTTGAGCTGGTCGGCTCGGTTAATATCTTCCAATGCCCGTTCGGTGTTATCCATTTTTAAAAAAATAAGGGCACGTTTAAAGTAGTTTTCGGGTACGCTAGGGTTACTTCTGATAGCATCAGAAAGCGCATCGATAGCAGCAGTGTTCATTACGCTTTCGACCTGAAAAGGCGAAGGCGGAATTTTAGAACGCACACGGTTATCTTGCCCACAAGCAGCCATCAACAAACTCAGAAACAGGAAATAATAAATATATTTTTTGCTTTGCTCCATTTTTCTATCACGATTACAGAATCGTGGTTCAATAATTTTTCACAAAAATCTGAAAATTTTCTAACAATAAAAACCTTTGCCCTGAATATAGAAGTATTCGGACTACATTTTTGAAGAACTAAGCGTAAAATTAATCATGAGGCTTATTTCACAGAAGCAAAGCGATAAAACACGCCCAAAGGTAAACGTTTTTGAAATGAATCCTGCAACACAAGCTCGCCCATTTCGGCATTGTTTATTGCCGGAAAATTCTGTTTAATAATGGTTTCTGCAATTACTGCCGAAAAGCCCATTGAGTAGAGGTTTAATATAAAAAAGAAATTTTGCTCATCTATGAGTTGCAAACAACATTTTATTAATTCATTTATGCCCTCTTCAAGCACCCATTTTTCGCCATCGGGGCCTCTGCCATAAGCAGGTGGGTCAAGTATAATACCGTTGTATTTTTTGCCTCTTTTTACTTCCCTTTTGACAAACTTAAGGGCATCTTCAACCACCCATCTGATGTCGGTAAGCTGGCTTATCTCCATGTTTTCTCTGGCCCATGAAATAGTCTGCTTAATTGAATCAACGTGTGTTACATCGGCTCCGTTTGCTTTGGCAATAAGAGATGCTCCGCCTGTGTAAGCAAACAGATTCAACACCCGTGGCTGTTCTATGGCCATTTTATTGAGTTTATCTTCAATATACTGCCAATTTTCGGCCTGTTCAGGGAAAATCCCTACGTGTTTGAATGAAGAAAGCGAGAGCTTGAATTTGTATTTTCTGGCCCCTTGCTGGTAAGGCATATACCACTTTTCGGGTACTTTTTTCAGGTTATGCCATTCGCCTCGTTCATCAGGGCTTAGCTGGTCTTTGCCTTTTGTTTTTTTGAAGATGGCCGAAGCCTTTTTTTCCCATGTTTCGTCGCTTAACGATTTATCCCAGACGGCTTGTGGTTCGGGGCGCGCCAGAACGTACTCGCCGAAACGTTCAAGTTTCTCAAAATTTCCCGAATCAATTAATTCGTATGAATCTATTTTTGGCGTAAGAAGCTGATACAATGCTTATATCTTTAGGTTTAGAAATACTGTGCAAGTTACTGAACTTTGCTCAGATAAATTATTTTTTTTATGTTAGTCTGTGGAAGTGACTGCTGCCCTTTTTTACGTTTATTAGGCTTTTCTTTCGGTGCATCAAGGTCTTTTATGGCTTCAAATTTAATACGACTTCCGTCAGCAATAAAATAATTTTCGTACCAATTTCTGACACCATGGTAGCTCGGAACAAATTGTACATTTTTAATATCAATAGGTTCCTGCGAAAGTTTATAGGTAGATGGACGTGCAAATTCGGATAAATTGCTGACTGATAAAGCCCCTTTTACAATTACTGCCGTAGACTTATCGGCCGAAACAGCCAGTGCTTCTTCTATTTGTGGCGAAATCTGATTCATTTCTACACGGCTTTGCGAAATCAGGTTTCCGTCTAAATCAAAACTGGCAACAAACCCATTCAGAAAATTATAGCCTTTAAAAACCTGCTTCGATTGCGTGCGCGGATAATTATAATTAGAACTACTGTAACGCCCGTAACTAGGGTAGGGGTCATAGCCATTATAATAAGGAGTGCTGGTTGTAACGGTCTGGAAATTTGGCTGAAAAAATGTGCCGCCTAGCGTAAGAGTATTATGGCTAAAGACAGGCTTTGCAGGTAATAAAACAAAATTATCGGTTATTTTTTTTGCAGTGGCGTCATCAATGGCGGGGATACCCTTTAACAATTGTCTGTAATCGAAAAATTTGGTAATTGTTGTTTTTCCGTCTTCAATCTTTGAAATGTAAATACCTTTCGCACCTGAATTAGACTGATACGTACCCGAAATAATTTTAACATTAGGGGTTATTTCAGTGAGCTGGGCTGTTAGTGGGAAATTGCCCGCATTTGATGGAATTGTATTTTTAATGATAAGCTTGCCAGTGGTGTCATATCGGGCATATACAACGTAGGCATCTCTGATAAACTCACCCTTTTTTTTCTTTTCGTTGGTATAGGCCGATTCTTTAATGGCCCATAAACTTTCAATGATATTTTTCTGGGTGTCGTAATTAAAGAATTGTACCTGTGCTTTACCTGCAAGTTCGGCTGATACAAATTCGCCAGCTCCTTCATCAAAATCATATTTGTAAAAAGCAGCTCCTTTTTCGTTAACGCCTGCCATCAGAATACTATTTTTCAAAAAAACGTAATCTTGGTCTTGAAAAAATTCACGTAGTTCGAATCCGCGGTTATCAAACTTTCCATCTTTAAGCGCAATACTGAAAACCTGATAATACATCCCTTGATTTTCGCTGAACATGAACGTAATGTTGTCTTTATCGACAGTATATGAAGAAGGCTTTTTTTCTGCATCCAGAAATATTTCAGACTCCCAGACTTTGTTCAAATCAGTATCGAAGCGGGCTATAACAGCTTTAGTTATGTCTTTTTTAGCAAATACAACGAGACCATCCTGCCCCAGTGGAATAATTTGTTGCCAAGTAGGCCGCCCATTAAGTTCAAACTCGACTGTTTTTAAAACTTGTGCAGAAACATTAAAGTAGCCAATTAAAAAAATCACTATGAATGCCTTTCTCATCAATAATAGACTTTGCTTTAATAATTAAAGTTTAAGTTGTTATATTTTACTGATTGCTGCATTTAAAAAGCAATCTTGTTCAGATAAAATACTTTTCTTGAACCTCCGCTTTTATTAGATATTTTCTGATAACCCCATGCCAGATAATAATCGCCATACCAATACTCAATGTCATCGGTAGCGGTATCACGAACCTTGTCACCTTCTTGGTCTGTGCTAACTTCAATTACTTTGTTGCCTTCTACAACGTTGCTGCCTTTTACTATTTTACTAGCCAGTTTACCTTTATTGCTGTAAACAAGTGTGATGTCGTCGTTATCGAGTTTGATTTTGACTTTTTCCTTCAATTCATTGCTTTTTACGTTATCGAAGCTGAAACTGTTATCCCAGATTAAATTTCCTTTCTGGTCAAATCCGGCCACCACAGCGTGAGTGTATTTAAAGCCATCAAACTGCTGATTATCAAACGACCTGCTTCCTGACCATAGCCATGGGTTCCATGCCCATGAATTCATACCAAAATAGCGCGAATAACGCAAAGCATTTAAACCACTCGAGTAACCATAGGGGCTCCAGAATGGGCTGTTGTATAAACCAGGGCCATAAAAATTGTTATTGTTTCTGAATTCAGGATAAAATACTTCAGCTACCAGTATATACTGGTTATCTTTCTGAATAATATCATGTACCAGAACCCTGTAATTAAGCCGGAGGTCGCTGCCTTTGTCACGTTTTTTTGAAATCTGCCTTTCAATCTTTTCTTGTTGCTTTTGTGACATAAACTTGAAAAAATTCTTGAACTCAGTAAAGCTATGCAGTTTTACGTATTCGGGGTTTTCTTCGTCAACTTTGCTGATATATAAACCCTGCGACATAGGCACGCCATTACTCTGATACCCTTTATACCCGAAATTGCCAATCATCAGTTGAGTGCCATCCTGTAACGAAAACAATTTACCTGTAAGTAAACCGTAGTCATCTTCTGGTTCAACGCTAAGTTGTTCAACTATTTTTCCGTTTTCGTTGATTCTTTTCACAACCATATAACTCGAACGGCCTTTCTTTACTGAATAAGAAACAACCAGAAGGTTGTTTTCATCGTCGAAATCTAATGAAGAAATACTAGCTACACCTTTCAGACCACCTGCAAGTATACGGGGTTGCAATTTAAAAAGGTTCACACTCATTAGCACGGGTTCTTCCTTCACCATTCCGGCCATATACGCAAAATCATTATGCACTTTAAATTCAGATATTTCAAAGTGTGAAATATTCTCAAAAGCAAATTTCTGCATAAGGCCTATACCTGTTGATACCTTGATAATCTGGTAGAGGTCGCTGTTATACCTGCTGAATAAAAAATATACATTCCGGCCATCGCGGTAGAAATCTACATAAGATTGGTTTTCTTCCAAATCACCGTCAACCGACCATGTTTGTTGAAGCTCAGCATCAAACTTGGTAATGTTAAATGTTTTTTTCGATGTTTTAGATAATAGCAAAATACCTTCATCGCCTATGCCTATGACCTGAAATCTGTTTTCATCGCCATTGCTCGGAATCTCAATGCGTTTAACACTTTGGGCTATTGTATTGAAGGCAGAAAAAAGAACCAGTGTTAACAATAAACTTATTTTGGTAAGGCTGTTTATTGTATATCTAATAGTGGTTTTGCCATTGGCGTGTTTATAGGTGTTATTCATAACTTTTAGAAACGATAATATCGAATTCTTCTTTTAAAACTGGTTGTACTGAAAGTCTGGACAGGCGTATCAGGGCCATTTGTTGCAATCGTTCGTCGGCCTTGATAGCTTGCAGACTTACGCCTTTAGGTAATTTTTCAACAGGCGATAAATCTACTGCTACCCAGCGAGGGTCATCAACGGTTGGGTCAGGGTAGGCCTCTCTTACAACTTTGGCAATGCCTACTACTTCAACGCCCTCATTTGAGTGATAGAAAAGCACTAGGTCGCCGAGTTTCATGGCAGCCAAATTATTGCGAGCCTGATAATTTCGTACACCGTCCCACATCCCTACGCCTTGATTAACGAAATCGTCCCAAGAATATTTGAATGGTTCTGATTTTACAAGCCAATAGTTCATTTATCGATAGAGTTTAGAATACTAAAAAAGTAATAGTAAGGATAAAAAAAGCCCCAAATAATTTGGGGCATGTAATTAAATATTCTGAATTAAGGGAATTTCGGAAATTTCTTGAAGTCTGGCTTACGCTTCTCAAGAAACGAACGGAATCCTTCTTTCGCTTCATCTGAAAGATAATAGAGCAAAGTTGCATTTCCTGCTAGCTCCTGAATACCTGCCTGACCATCAAGTTCAGCATTAAACGATGATTTCAGCATTCTGATAGCTAACGGCGACTTCTCCTGTATTTTTCTGCACCACTCAACCGTTACTTCTTCCAGTTGCTCTAATGGAACTACCTTGTTTACCAAACCCATCTCGAGTGCTTCCTGCGCATTGTACTGGTCGCACAGGTACCATATTTCACGCGCTTTTTTCTGCCCTACAATTCGAGCCAGATAACTTGCGCCAAAGCCGCCATCAAAACTACCCACTTTAGGGCCTGTCTGGCCGAAACGTGCATTTTCAGCAGCAATGGTTAAATCACAAACTACGTGCAACACATGCCCGCCACCAATAGCCCAGCCCGCTACCGAAGCAATAACTACTTTAGGGATTGAGCGAATCATTTTTTGTAAGTCAAGTACATTCAGACGCGGAATGTGGTCGTCGCCAATATAACCTCCATGTCCACGAACCGACTGGTCGCCACCACTGCAAAAGGCTTTGCCACCTTCACCCGTTAGTATAATCACCTCAATTGATGGTTCTTCACGGCAGAAGGCCATGGCATCAATCATTTCTTTGACCGTTTGCGGACGAAAAGCATTATGTTTTTCTGGACGATTAATACTAATTTTTGCAATTCCCTCGAAGAAACTAAACTTTATATCTTCGTACTCTTTAATTGTTTCCCAAGTCATAAATATGTAGAATATGGTTGTAAATAATGTATTGCAGCACAAAAAACACTGGCTTAACTATAAAACCGAAAAAAAAGATAATTGTTCTTATTCAATTTCCTCAATGTTAATGGTATCAGAGCGGTCGTCTTCCTGAAAAAACTCAACTTTCCAAGTGTGGTCGGCCAATAAAAAAACCTTTGCCAGAAACTGATTGAAAGGAAACGAACGACCCCACTCTGACGGTGCAACCATCGATAAAATATCTGAACCGTCCTTTTTTTCATACAAATAATAAGTATGGTTAATAATGGGTTCAAACCCTATGGCTGCATCATAAATTCTTTCCGAAATATCAATCCTGTTTTTTATCTCCTTTGCCTGCTGAGCCAGCAACTCCATTTGTCGGTAAATTTTGTTTAACTGCTCGTTGGTTTGCTGGCGCATAGCTAATTGCGCTTTGCCTTTCACTTTGCCAATATCTTCGGGGCGAATAACCGCACTACCCGAAGTATGCGCATACTCCATTAAACCCGGATTTTCGGCAACTTTGATTTTGTCAATAGGATTCTTTTCCATGCTGCAAATTTATTTTGAAAACTTTGTTTCTGAACTAAATATTTAAAAAATAATGATTATTATGTGCCTTTTACCCAAAATGCCATTCCAAAACTTCTACTAACTTTAAGGCTTGGGTTGGTATTTGTAATTATTGTGTAAATAAATATTCTGCAAATTTATTTATTTTCAGATAAAAAAAATAAATTGTGTTTTGTTTTTAGATATATAATCTTTGAAAAATCTTTTCAGAAGATTATATAACTTTTTAAATGGCTATTTTGTTACATTTGATAAAAAGAATCCGTCTTATAGGTAAAGAGTTTCTCCTTAAAACAAATTAACTAGCTTTTTATAAACTAAATCAAGAAGCATTAACGGCAATTCATCTAAAACTGATAATAATTTTATGACCTCAGCTAACGAAAGCAAAACCATTGACAGAAAAGAATTTATGAAACAAGTAGGTATTAGTTTCGGTGCAATTATGCTTATGAACTGTCTTCAGTCGTGTGATGCAGGCGGTGAAATACCTGACCCAAACAATGGAAATAACTCTGGCAATGTAGATTTTACCTTAGACCTGAATAATGCCTCTTACAGTACCCTTAAAAACAAAGGTGGTTATGTAGTGGTTAAGCCTCAAAATATTATAGTAGCACGTACAACCGCTGATACATGGATAGCCGTTAGCGCAATATGTACGCACGAACAAACAACTACTGTAAATTACAGGGCTGCTACCAATGATTTTCTGTGCCCAAACCACCAGTCAGAATTTAAAGCCGATGGGAGTGTACAAAAGGGGCCAGCTACTGCGGCTTTAAAAAAATATTCGGTTTCTGCCGATTTGACCAATAACACTGTTCGTGTTTTTGAATAAATTTGTCGACAAAACTTTTTTGCACCCTTCTTATGTTATAGTAAGAAGGGCTTTTTATTATTAAAATATGATTTTTTTAGAGAGAGACGGAACACTAATTAATACTGCACCGGGTAATATATATTATAGTAAAGTGCTGAATTTTAAAGAAGCTTGGGAAGCCGGAGAACAGCATTTTACGATTCATACGTCAGGCTCAACGGGTATACCTAAACCTGTTACGTTTACGCGTGAGCAACTGCTTGAGTCGGCTCGGCTGACAGCCAGAACTTTTAATCTTCAGGAGGGAGACACCGCTTTTTGTTGCTTAAGTGTTGATTACATTGCAGGCATGATGATGCTCGTGAGGGCTTTTGAAACAGGAATGGATTTGATGGTGGTAGAACCAGGCTCAAGCCCATTTAAGGGCATCGAAAAGCACATGTATCTGCTGAATGCTAACAGAGGAAAGAATTTTTTTGCTTTTGTGCCTTTACAAATACAAACCATGCTCGAAAAGCCTGAGTTATTTCTGGAAACCCTTAATTCGGCCAAGAGTATAATTATTGGTGGGGCAGGGGTGAGCGAAACTGTTCAGGAAAAAATACAACAAATTCATGCACCGGTTTATGCTACTTATGGCATGACCGAAACACTTAGCCATATTGCTGTGAGGCGCTTGAATGGAGCCGATAAGGAGGATTTTTTTACTGTACTTGATGGCGTTGAGATTGGACAAGATGAGCGCGAGTGCCTGAAAATAAGGTCGAAAGTAACAGACGCGCAGTGGGTTATTACGAACGATATAGTAGAAATGATTAGCCCAACACAGTTCAGACTGATTGGGAGAATCGACAATATTATTAATAGCGGTGGGGTAAAAATACAACTGGAAAAAATTGAATCCATAGTTGAGGATATTTTCGGTAAAATGGACTTTTACGGCCGTTTTTTTGCCTATGGTATACCCGACGAAAAATTAGGACAAAAGCTGGTTCTGGTAGTTGAAAGTGAATTGCCTTTCTCTGACGGAAATGCACTTGGAAGAAGTTTTTCAGAAAAATTGTCTAAATTTGAAATTCCAAAAGAAATCTTTTTTGTTGAAAAACTAATCGAAACACCTACCGGAAAAATCGATAAAATTAAAACTGTCAATGCCTACGTTTTCCCTCAAATATCAAACCTCTGAAAATATACCTGCGCCTTTTGCTCATGCCATTGAGGTGTCAGGCGAAATTGAACAAAACAAAGAATTAACACTTTCTTTTGAACTAACTTATCTGGGCCGTGAAGAGCTTTCAGAAGAAGAAATTCTGGATGAAGGTTTCTCCGAAAATGATGATTTTAGCTGGAAAGGTAGCTTGCCGGATGTCTGGCGAGATATTATTTATGGTAATCTTAAATCGGCTAAGCCACTCAAAATCAAAGATTTAGAGCCTCATCAGGATTTCTGGCAAATCGATTTCGAGGGAGCTACTTTTTATCCTGCAAATGCCGAAAAATTATCGTATCTGCTGGAAGAAGTTCAACAAGCCATTTTTGAAAAAGCTAAGAGAGAGCTTCCGTTGAATCTGATTTTTTATAAAAACCAAGCAGGAGAAATAAAAGAAATTACTATTAAGGCTTCGTTTGTTGAAAGGAAAGTTGAAATAGTAAAAAAAGAAAATAATCTGGAGGTAAGAAACACCAAAATAGCTTGGGAGGAGTTAAATTTTATACTGAAAAATACTTTCTCGGGTGAATTTATTGTTGATTTAGCCTTTGCTCAGCGTCCTGTGCATAAAGGTATATTCGTTAATATTGGCGATGGTTACTGGTATGAAGTAGGAAAATCGTTATTGATAGAATCGCACAAGGTTCAGAAAATATTTAAGCTATAAAAAAACTCATCCCAGAGCCTGAGATGAGTTTAAGCATTATCTATTCAACCTATGATTATTAATTCGTACCTTGTATACGGGTATATTTCGTAAAGGTTATATCTTTATATTTCCCTGTCCAGCTTAATAAAAGAGTTGTGCCCGATTTTGGGCTGGCAATTCCTAATTCGGCCCAACTCTTGGTTAATTTAGCAATCCCTTTATCGTCAGTAGTGAGTTCGCCTATTTTTGCCCCATTGCGGATTGATAACTGAATAGGCAATGATTTTACAGCAATTGAATCAATCCCCTTGGTATGGTCAAGAATATTGGTTTTGTCTAGCTCAACCAGTTTTATTGAGAAAGTTACGTCTTTACTTACTTTGGTCATGACAGTTGGCTCGGTAGTTAAGCCCGACGATGCCACACCGTTGTCGTCAATTACTAAGAATAACAAGGGAGAAACCACTCTGTCAACAAATGGGTCTTTTTTCTCGCAAGCACTTATTACTAATATAATGCCAAATAGAAGAATATATGCGGTCTTTTTCATGTTGCTGAATGTTAAGATTTTTAAATCATTTTCTAGGGTAATTACTTCTCGGCCCACCAGAGTTTGGTTTTCATATTATCTACGCCGCCGTTAATAGTTATCCCTTTGTCCAGATTAATTCTGTTAAGCGAATATTCAGTAGTTGGATACGGTAAACGTGTAGGTAAAATACCATCATTTTCAAAAACGGCCCGAGGGTCTTTGGCAGGCATTACAGGGTAACCCGTGCGGCGGTATTCCGTCCAGGCTTCAACTGCATTTCCGAACAGAGCTATCCACTTCTGGTCGAGTATTTTTTCACGGCTAACAGTGCCTACTGTTGCAAAATAATTTACGGGTACAGTTACTTTGTATTGGTCGAACGAAGCCGCAATGCCTTTCTGGAAATATGTGTTTGCATCCCCGCTGATGTCGCCGTCAATGGCTGCCTCAGCCAGAATCAACTGTAATTCGCTGTAAGTCATAATTACGCTTGGCGTAGTTGCTTGCATAAAATAACTGCCCAAAGTTGAGGCCGAACTCAGATAAGTAGTTGCAATGGCATCGGGTAGGCCGTTAGGAATACCTTCGTATTTGCCTGCTGAATTCTGATTAGCAAAAACAGATAAGCGTGTGTCGCCCAGCCCTGTCAGTTTATCAACAAATGTTTTACTCATGCTCCAGTCGGTGCGGCTACCCATTACCATTACTTCGTGCCATTCGTTGTTACTTGGGCGTGTAGCTGTATTTTTGAGCAACGCGTTATCATCATTACTACTAAAAATTGGATATTTGGTAGGGTCACCCAGAATTTCAGCCATTATTGCCTTTGATTCAGCCGATTTTTTGGCAGCCTGACGGTTAGCCAATCGTAGTCTTAATGAATTGGCAAACTTCTTCCATTTCAGAATATTACCTTCGTAAAGGATATCTCCTGAAATAGCTGGCCCGCCTACAACTAGTTTTTCGTTAGCTGTTTTTAAATCGTTCAACAATCCGGCATAAACTTTATCCATTGCGTCGTATTCGGGTGTATAAACCGGCGTCCCATCTGTACCTTTCAGTGCCTGCGTGTACGGAATAGCTCCGTAAAGGTCGGTCAATACTGAGAAAACCCAAGTACGCATCACAAGTGCAACACCTTCATAGTTAGTATTTGGCGTTTTACCGCTAGTACCCGCTTGTTTAATAATACTCTGGAAGTTAACAAGGCCATCGTTGAAAAACGATTTCCATGTATTATTATAAAAAGTTGGTGTAATACCGTAGTTATCTCCTTCATTTGAATAAATATTCCTTGAAAGATATTGGATCCATAACATGGCCCCATCCAGATTTAAACGCTCAAAGCGGATATTACTACCCCAGTATCGGTCGACTGATTTTTCGATAGCATAGGGCAATAGGTATTGAGGACTAATACTGGTGGGGTTGTTAGGGTCGGTATTCATTTTATCGAATTCGTCGGTACACGAGTTCATTGAAAGACCTAACAGAATAGCTATTACTGCAATTATTTTATATGATTTCATAGAGATTTCAAATTTAGGTAATGAAAAAAACTAGCCATATCTGCTTAGAAGCCGAGCGATAAGTTAAAGCCCAGACTTCTGGAAGATGGTAATTCTCCATAAGCAAAACCTTGTGAATTACCACCAAAACGGTCAACTTCGGGGTCGATATGTGGTGAGTTTTTAAATAAAATAGCCAGATTTCTGCCCACTAATGAAAGTTTAGCGTTTTGTATTCTGGCTTTCTTTAATAGTGCCTCAGGCAAACGGATACCTAGAGAAACCTCACGAAGTTTAATGTAACTACCGTCAAAAATGGCGGCTTCGTGGTATCTTCTTGGGTTGTTGTACCCGTAAAACTGGTTAGCCGCAACCATTACGTCGTTAGGTACATACTGTGGGTTGTCGGATGTTCCGATATTTTTTACCCCTTTGCCTATTACGCCTTCTTCACGGCCTAGTGCAGTTTCAGCATACTGACCTGTCCAGCGGGCTGTTCCGGTGCCTTCATCAAAGAAGTCGCCACCTTTTTTCACGTCTACAAGAAAGGCCAAGCTCAAACGTTTATAGGTAAGTGTGTTTGATATACCGCCCGTCCAGTCAGGTTGTATATTACCTAATACTCTTGGGGTAGTTTCAACCACGGGTAAGCCATCGTTATAAACAATTTGGCCATCAGGTGCATGTTTGAAACCAATTCCATACAAAGCTCCATAAGGTTGACCAACTTGCGCAATCGAAATCAGACCACGGCGTTCTTGTAATGTGTAGGTAGTTAGACCTTCGGCAAGTTCAACCACGAGGTTGCGATTTCTGGCAAAGTTGAGGGCAACTTCCCACTTGAAGCCGTTAGGAGTCTCGAAAGGTGTACCCGATAAAGTAATTTCCAGACCTTTGTTGTTAATCTGCCCAGCATTCAGAATACGTTTATCGTAGCCACTTGCTTTTGAAATTTCAACACCCAGAATCTGATTTTTGGTTGTCTGGTCGTAGTAAGTAAAATCCAGACCTATCTTGTTTTTAAGAAAACGGAGGTCAAGCCCGAACTCGATTCCGGTGGTTATTTCAGGTTTCAGGGTTGAATTAGAGATGGTAATGTTTTCGTAATATTCAGGAATTGAGCCATTCCATGAACCACTCGGACGGAACGTCTGTGTTAGTTGGTAAGGGTCGGCATCGTTTCCTACTTGTGCCCAGCTAGCTCTTACTTTTCCGAAAGATAAAATGCTTTTTGGTATGTTTATCAAGTCTGTAATTACAGCACTAGCAGACACAGAAGGGTAGAAATAAGAACGAGCGTTGGCTGGTAAGGTACTCGACCAATCGTTACGAGCTGTCACATCTAAAAACAAGGCATTCATATAGCCAAACTGAGCAGAGCCATATAAACTCTGAACATTTGTTTCTTCGATACGGCTGGCCACTGAATTCTGGCTTGGATTTGAGTTAGCTAGGTTATATACGCCATCTACAACAAGCTCACCTACATTGGTAAAGTTTCTTTTATAATAGTTTGTTCTGATAGCGCCACCGGCCTGTGCAACTATCGAAAAGTTCTTATTGAAGGTTTTATCAAAACTTAACAGAAAATCATGATTACTTTCCTGACGACGCAAAACCTCTTCTGAATAGGTTCCGGGTGTTTTATTGCCATTACGTACACGTTCAAAGTTAGCAATGTTAATTCTGGTATCGGTCCACATATCTGTTCCTGTTCTTAGCATTAATTTAAGAAAAGGCAGGAGCTTGGCATTGATTGATATATTCCCGATAAGGCGGTCTTTATCGTTTGTGTTAGGCAAATACTCATTGGTATAGAAAGGGTTGGTAAAATAGGTATGTTGCCAGTTGGGTGGGTCGTTGTCGGGAAGTTTTCCGGCAACAGCCCTCTGGATATGCACGGCAGCATAATCTTTGTAATTAGCGAGTTGGTCCCACGATACATGCCTATGTGACCAGATAAAAGTATCGCCATTCTGATAAGTCCGATTACCACCTGATTTGATATATTCTCCCGATACAGTAGCCGAAAGGAATTTATTGAGCTTATAATTTGAATTTATTTTAAAATTACTTCTTTCAAAACCATTTTTATAGGCTAGCCCTTTCTGGTTCAGTCTGTCGAAGCTCAAACGGAAATTGCCACGCTCATTGGCTCCCGATAATGCTATGTGGTTTGTAAAGGAAGTGCCCGTTTCCCAGAATTCATCCCAGTTGTTTGGCTGCGGCGTTAATGGGGCTACATCTTTTCCGGTAAACCATTGGCGTACCAAACGGCCGTCCATAGGAGCTCCCCAGCTTTCATCGGTTCCATCGGTACCCGTAGTTTTTCCGGGCGAAACAAAACCATAGGCAGCTTTATACTGGTCGTAAGCATCGGGTTGAATGGTGCCACTCCACCCATCCGAATACCAAGTGGTATAACCGTTTCCGCCACCATAAGTGTTCTGAAAATTAGGTTTTACCAATGGGCGTTCGGCTGTAAAGTTTGCATTGTATTCAATACCTAGCCCTTTGCTTCCTGCACCATCTTTGGAGGTAATCAGAATAACCCCGTTGGCTGCTCGTGAGCCATATAGGGCAGCGGCATTAGGGCCTTTCAGTACCGAAATATCTTTTATGTTATCGGGGTTAATTTCAGAGATTCCACCTCCAAACTGTTTATCATATTGTTGTTGAAGTGGAACGCCATCAAGAACAATCAGGGGCTGGTTATTACCTGATACGGATGATGAGCCACGAATCTGAATGGTTGAGCCACTACCGGGCCCGCCATTACTACTAATTCTGACTCCTGCAATACGACCTGCCAAAGAGTTTACTACGTTGGTCGAACGGGCCTCAACAATACTTTCACCTTTTACTTCCTGCTGTGAGAAACCCAACGATTTCTTTTCACGCGAAATACCCAATGCTGTAACTACCACTTCATTGAGTGTTTTGGTGTCGCTTGTGAGCGTAATCTCATAGGTTGTTCTGTTATCTATTTTTTCTTCTATGGTTTTATAACCAATAGCACTGAAAACCAAAATACCATTAGCAGAAGGAACTTTAATAGAAAACTTGCCATTTGCGTCGGTCATAGTGCCGATACTGGCGCCCTTCAATGCAATCGAAACCCCCGGCAACGCACCTTCCTCAGCCGAATTTACTACACCTGTCAGGAGTTTCTCCTGAGCAAAAAGTGTAAGGGGCAAAAGAAAAATAACTGTGAAGTAGTATAAGTGTTTTTTCATACGTGTAAGGTGTTTAGTAAAGGTTTAGTTAAGCTAATAGGAAGTTTAACTTACGAAGCCGTCCGACTCAACCAATCGCTCGAAATTCCGACCGCTCAGCTTCGAGTGATGATTGAAGTCGGGAGCTACGTCAGCAAGAGAGGTGCAAGCCTGTCTCTTCTTAATCTTTAAGGCGTTAATACGTTCGATTTTTTAGGCAAAAGCATTCGCTAAACATACCGGTTAGAGTATGAAAATGCCTTTAATGGGAAAATTTTTAATTAAGTTATTCGATGTTCAGCAATTGAAATTAGTCGTTTCAGAGGTAGACTAATAACCCCGCAACTTCGCTAATTGTGAAGTTTCCTTAATAAAATGTCAGATACTCGGCTTTTGCGGTCGGAAGAGAGTTTCTGATGAAGTATATTGTACTTTTCTAATAATTTCTAATGCAATATAATATGTTAAAAAAAATACTTGCAAATTATTTTAATAAAAATTTAACTTAATATTAAAAATAGTTTAAATTTTTAAATATTTACTTGTAAATGTGCAATTATTAGAAATTATTTACTGCAAAATCTGTAAAATGTAAAATATTATATATGTTTAAAAAAAATGTTATTTTTGAATAAAAATTAAAAATAAATAAAATATAAGTGTATAAATAAAGTATAATTGAATTTGAAATTAATATTTTAAAAAAAATATGTTAAAATTTAATAATAAAAAATATTGTCAATTTGTTGTATTATAATTACATTTGCTATCAATAATACTTTTCTACAATTTCTAATTATTTTCATTGAAACACTTCAGCAATGTTTCAATACCATCGCAAGCCAGAATCTTCTGAATTTATCGATTCAGCTAAATATCACTACTGTCTGTATCAGGTAATATATTATATCAGAGTAACTTAAAGCTAAACAATTTTATACTCTTTAAACATTTGAAGAAAATGACTCAAAAAATCGACAGACGTAAACTTTTAAAGTCAAGCCTGACGGCACTCGGAGGTATGGTAATTGCCCCACAACTAAGTATGGGTGCATTTCCTAATACTCCTGTTAAAATAGATTCTAAAAACAGGCTTTATTATACCCCTTTAATGCGTGAGCATTTTATCAGCAATCCACCTGATGTAACAAAATTGAAAGCGCGTCTGAATGCAAACGAGAACCCGTACGGACCACCAGCAAGTGCCAAACAAGCAGTTGTTGATTCAGTTTCTTTGGGGAATCGTTACGCATGGAAAGAATTAAGTGATTTAGTAGGTAAGATTGTTAAGAAAGAAGGACCGGGAGTTACACCAAACCACATTATGATGGGGCCGGGTTCATCTGATTTATTAGAAAAAGTAGCTATTGTACAATTCATGAATGGAGGTAATATTGTTTCGGCCGACCCATGTTATATGTCATTAGTAAATGTGGCCAAAGCAACTGGAGCCAAATGGAAGGCCGTTCCTTGTAGAAGTGACTGGTCGCACGACCTCCCAGCAATGGAAGCAGCAATTGATGCCGATACCAAATTAGTGTATATCTGTAATCCGAATAATCCTACGGGTAGTATTACTTCAGGTAAGGAACTACTTGATTTCTGTTCACGTGTGTCAGAAAAAGTGCCTGTTTTTATTGATGAAGCCTATCTTGAATTGGCTGAAGGAACAGGTACTGAAAGTATGGTTTCGTTGTTAGGGCAAAACAAAAATGTAATTATAGCCCGTACATTCTCAAAAATTATGGGAATGGCAGGTCTACGCGTTGGTTATATCGCAGCTTTGCCATCGTTTCTGGATAAAATACAGAATATTACCAGAGGCGGTATGGGTATTTCTTACACTTCTGTATTGGCGGCATCGGCAAGTATCGAAGATATGGAGTTTCAGGCTAGCACGAAAAAACTAAATTCGGAGGTAAAAGCATATCTTTATGCTAATCTGGATAAAATGAACTACAAATATATTCCGTCATATACAAACTTTGTCATTTTCCCGATTACGATGGATGGCAAGGACTTTTTGGCTAAAATGTATGCCAAAGGCATAGGAATCCGAACTTTCGATATTCAGAAAAAAACATGGTGTCGGGTAAGTATGGGGACAATGGACGAAGTTAAACTTTTCGTAAAAGCTCTGGAAGAAATCAGCTAGTCTTAGTAAATCTATTTAATCATAAATTAAATGTTTGGGTAAGAAAACCTCATGCGTTTTCTTACTCAGGCATTGCAGGAAACTTATTTTCCAAAATTTCCTAATTCTTATGGCAGTAGCACTTCAAAAAACATTTATATTAATTCTTCTGATTGTGATTGGGTTGGCATTAAGGTCAAAAATCAAAAATAGAACAGAATTGAATGGCATTAAAGAAATGATTCTTTCTGTGGCGCTGCCTTCAACAGTTTTTGTGGCTTTAATGGGTGTTAAAATAGATTCAACCCTGTTAATATATCCACTCATCACGCTGGCATTTAATTTCTTTATTTATTTGTCGATGCCGTACATTCTGCTTCTTTTTAAGATTGAAGCCGATAGTTCAACGGGTAGAACCCTCACCATGCTTATGCCCTCGCTGGCACCGGGTTTATCGAGTTTTCCTTTTATTCATGAATTTCTTGGAAAAGAATCGTTGGCAAAAGCTGCTATGGCCGATGTTGGCAATAAGTTTTTTGCACTCAATTTTCTGTACTTTGTGGCAATGAATATGTACCTCAAAAACAATAAAGCCAACGAAGTAAAAGAAGAAGGAAAACTGAAAAGTTTGTTATTGAGCCTCGTAAAAGAGCCTATCAATATTGTAATGTTACTGGCAATTGGTTTTTTAAGTTTTGGTATCAGTTTTGAAGATTTACCGCCAATTATTTCAGAAATATTTAACCGAACCAGTATGCTCATGACCCCAATGGTATTGATATACATTGGTTTGGCTGTACAACTAAAAGAAGGCAAAATCAGGCTTGTAAGTTCAATACTATTGTTCAGGGCAGGCATAACCATCCTTTTTAGTGTGCTTATTATTACAATATTTCAGATTTCATCTCCGGTACTTGTGCTGTTGGCTGTTGTAGTACCTTTGAGTTCGTGTAGTTTCTGGCCATTTGCGCACATGTCGGCCATAGCCTTGCGTGAAGAAACAAGCCATTTGCCTAAGGAAAAACGAACTTTTAATATTGAATTGGCAGTGCTGGTATTAGCTTTTTCATTACCATTTTCTACTATTTTAGTGATGGGTATTTTATCGGCAGGTACTTTTTTTGCTCATACAGAAGTACTACTGCTTACAGGCTTGGGTTTAATAGGTATCAGTTTTATACCTAAATTTATTACTAAAACAATCGTGAGGGTTTCTAAAGCTCATGGTTGAGCAAGTATTGTCAGGAATGGTAATAGGAGAGGGTTTTTACCCTCTCTATACTATAATTTACAAAGCCGCTCAGCAGCTTTTTCTAACATTTCGTCATCTTTCGCAAAACAGAATCTTAAAATCTTGTTATCGTTCTTATTCTGATAAAAAACCGATACAGGAATAGAAGCAACCCCAATTTCTTTTGTCCATCTGACAGCAAGGTCATAATCAGGCTCGTCGGTAATATTGCTATAAGAGAGCATTTGAAAGAAACTGCCTTCGGCTGGTTTCAGTGTAAACCTTGAGCTACTCAGCCATTTGATAAACTTATTACGTTTGTCTTCATAGAAACTACGTACTGACAAGTAATTGTCAGGATTTTTCATGAAATCTGCAAAGGCATATTGCATAGGTGTAGGCGATGCAAAGGTTATCCACTGGTGTGTCTTCCTGAACTCAACACTTAGTTCTCTGGGAGCCATACAATAGCCTAATTTCCAGCCAGTAGTATGGAAAGTTTTGCCAAAAGAGCCACATAAAAACGTTCGTTCCTTTAATTCGGGGTGCATGGCAGGCGAAAGATGCTTTCTTTCATCAAAAATAATATGTTCATACACTTCGTCTGATATGATAAATACATTTGTACCCTTTACGGCATCGGCTAACTTGTTCAAGTCTTCTTGGGTTAGGCACTTTCCTGTCGGGTTATGCGGAGTTGTTAATATAAGTGCTTTGGTACGTTCATTAATCTTACTTTTTACTAATGACCAGTCTATCGAAAAATCATTTTCTGGGCTAAGTGTAATATACACAGGTTTACCGCCATTAAGTTCAATAGAAGGAACATAACTATCATAAGCCGGTTCAAATACAATTACCTCATCGCCTGATTGAACAATGGCAGCCATAGTTGCATAGATTGCCTCCGTACAGCCTGAAACGATGGTGATTTCATCAGCAGGATGGTAGTTTAATTGATACAAATCAGCGGTTTTCTGTGCTAGTATTTCCCTTAATGGCAAAATACCAGCCATAGGCGCGTACTGATTCATGCCTTTTTGCATATAATGATTAACCAGTTCGATTAATTGCGGAGAACAGTTATAATTTGGAAAGCCCTGCGATAAATTTAGAGCCCCAGTTTCGGCAGCTAACTGCGACATAACCGTAAAAATGGTGGTTCCTACATGAGGTTGTTTAGAATGAATAAGCATTTATATGATAAAATAATAGAAACTTTTAGGGCAAATTTATAACTAAGGGCCAATGTAGGGCTAGTACATGAAATATCTAGGCATTTAAAACTCAGTAATCTATATTTCTTGAATTTTAAAATAGGTTTATTTTTTTAATCGGTCCAGTTCAAATTTCATTTCACCTACCAGATTGCTCAATTTATCGAAACTAATACTTGGTTCTGGCAACGAATAGCTTAAGAACGCTTTTACTTCCCAGATTTCAATAACATCATTAATTGATATTTCAGTACTAGGAAACCGATGGTTATCTGAGCTTAGTAGAAGTGTCCCCTTTATTTTGACCTGATTGTATACACGTCTGTAAATAATACCCTGTGGTTTGGTAACCAATACATAGTTCTTACTATCAGTAATATCAAACCAGTCTTTTATCAAAGAACCAATTAATAAGGCCCCCTCAAAGGCAAAATCTTCTGTTGCTTCAAAGGCTCTGTAATCGCCTGGCGGCAGCGTAGGCAAATGAAACTCTGTGAGTGTTCTCAGAAAACTAAATTCTTTATTTTTCATCAGGTAGTCGTTAAACTGAAATCGGCGTACTATCTGAATGGTATTTTTATGTGCCGAGCTTTCGCTTACATACCGAGGTGCTGGCTCGATATACTCAGGTTTAGGCACGGGTTTAGGAGCTTGTATCGGAAGTTCAGGCTCAAAACTTATTTTCTCAGTAGGCTTTAGCGTAACTTTCTGGGCTATCATTTCAGCGGGTTTTTCCTGAGGAGTTGGCTCATTGCCTAAGAATTTATGCATTAAATCGCCAATAGAGGGCGGAAAATCAAATGGGTCTTCGTTCGTTTCCGGTTCGTCCTGACTGTAAGCAGGTTTCGAGTCAAAACCAAAGGTAAGGTCAGGGGTTTCGCGTAGTTTTCTTATATCTTTTTTTACGAAATCATCAACACTGATACCAAAAGTATTGGCTATAATTTTAAGCGTATCTACTGGCGGAACAGCCCTTGCTTCTTCATAAGCCCCTACATTGGCTCTTTTGGTACCAATCCGGCGAGCAAACTGCTCCTGAGTTAGTCCATTGATTCGTCGCAGGTATTTTAAATTATTACTAATTAATGACATCTTGCCTTCTATTAAGGTGTGAATATGAACGAAAAGGCTTTTAGACCCTTAAATACCTCCCGAATATCTAAAAATTTTAGTAATTCACCAAATGTGTTTTGTTTTTGAAAGTTTTTTGTATAATTAAAAGAAATTTTGTGAATTTTGTTGCATAACTCTAAAATCAGCAGGCCAATGACCAAGACCATATCTACCAGCGAAACAGAAATAAACGCGCTGTTCCAATTACAAAAAACAAATCTGCTTCAGCTTGCCAGTACAACAGCCAAAGAGCGTATCAAAAAAATAAAAAAGATAATGGATTGGGTACTTGCCAACGAAGAGCGCATTAATGCGTCATTGTATGCCGATTCAAAAAAACGCCCTTCTGAGGTCAAAATAAGTGAAATAATGCCCATTATTGCTGAGGCTAAATATATAATGAAGCATCTAGGAGAATGGATGCGGCCAGAGGAAGTAGAAACCCCACTCAGAATGATGGGTACCGTAAGCAAAATTATACACGAACCCAAAGGTAACTGCCTGATTATAAGCCCCTGGAATTACCCATTTAACCTTACACTAAAGCCTTTGCTGCAAGCTGTTGCCGCCGGAAATGCAGTCATTATAAAGCCTTCTGAAATATCTGTAAACGCCTCACATTTGTTATCAGACATGATAAACGAATTATTTGATAAAAATGAGGTAGCAGTTGTAGAAGGAGACGTGGAGGTATCAACTATTCTGTTAGGTTTGCCATTCAACCACATATTCTTTACTGGTAGTCCGGCTATCGGAAAAGTAGTGATGCAGGCAGCTTCAAAATATCTGGCTTCAGTTACACTGGAATTGGGCGGGAAATCACCCACCATTATTGATGAAACCGCCAATATTATGCAGGCAGCTCATGCTATTACAGCCGAAAAGTTTCTGAATAACGGCCAAACCTGTATTGCACCCGATTACGTGTATATTCATAGGTCAAAAACGAAGGCTTTTGTTGAGGAGGTAGGGCGTTACCTTAAAAAAATGTATGGAGAAGACGCCTCAAAAGCCGAAGATTATTGCAGAATCATTAACCGGAACCATTTTAACAGGGTTAAGGGTTTAATAGATGAAGCAATTGGCAAAGGTGCTGAAATAGCTGTTGGTGGCAAAACAAAGGCTGATGAAAATTACATTGAACCAACCGTAATAACCAATGTGAACGATGATATGCAAATTATGCAACACGAAATATTTGGCCCTGTATTGCCAGTTATGGAGTTTGATACGCACCAAGAAGTAATCTCTTATATAAATGCGCGTGAAAAACCTTTGGCTTTGTATATTTTCAGTAAAAAACGCCAGAATATCGATTACTTTACGTTGAATACGTCTTCGGGGTCGGTGGTTGTGAATGAAACCTCTATCCATTATCTGCAAGACTACCTTCCTTTTGGTGGTGTAAATAATTCGGGTATCGGTAAATCGTTCGGAAGATTTGGTTTTGAAGAGTTTTCCAATAAAAAAGGTGTAGTAGAAAATAAGTTTTCAGCATTCAGTTTGTTTCATCCACCAGCTACAAACCTGAAACTGAAAATGCTTGACTTTATCATCAGGTGGTTTTAATAATAAGTAAGAATGAAATTAACCCGAAGGACATTCATTGTCTTTTCAACGTTTATAACGCTGTCAGCAGTTAGTGCGATAATATTTATGAGACAAAAGTTTTTTGGTAAGAATCCATGGGGAGCGCGTTTGAAAAGAGTGCTGAAGTCGTCTAATTACAAAAATGATTCATTTCAAAATCTTTCTCCCACAGAAGTAACATTGAAAGATGCCTCTTACCTGAAAATGCTTAAAGATTTCTTTAATCGACCAAAAGATGCGGCTCCCGCTAAAATAATACCGTCGGTTAGAACAAATTTGCATACGTTGAAAGCCGATAAACCAACTATTGTGTGGTTTGGACACTCGACATATTTTATCAAATCAAAAGATACTACAATTTTGATTGACCCAGTCATGAGCGGTTCGGTTTCTCCAATTGGTGCTTTTGGCAGAGCTTTTAAAGGTACAGATATTTATTCGGTAAGTGACCTGCCTGAGATTGATATGCTTTTTTTGTCGCATGACCATTATGACCATCTCGACTATAAAACCATTGAAGAACTAAAACCTAAAGTGAAAAAATTTTGTGTGGCACTCGGGATTGGCTCCCATCTGGAGTTCTGGGGTGTGCCTCCAGAAAAAATAATTGAATTTGATTGGTGGGACAACCATAAACACTCGTCAGATATTGAGGTAATAGCTGCTCCGGCTCGCCATTTTTCTGGACGTGCATTAACAAGGGGCAAAACACTATGGACAGCCTTCATTGTAAATATACACGGCTATAAGCTATTTCTTGGCGGAGACTCCGGTTATGATACACATTTCAAAGAAATAGGGGATAAATATGGCCCGTTTGACATAGCAATGGTAGAAAATGGTCAGTATGGAGAAGAATGGCCATATATACACATGTTTCCTGAGCAAACCGCCCAAGCCGCCAAAGATTTACAAGCCAATGTGTTATTACCCGTGCATTGGGGTAAATTTATACTGGCAAATCATTCATGGAATGAACCCATTAAAAGACTAAAAGTAGCTGCCGATAAAACTAATCTGGCTATAACAACCCCCATGATTGGTGAACCTGTAATAATAGATGAAAACCTCCCTGATAAAGTCTGGTGGGAAATCTAAATCTTTCATGCGCTAGTAAGTAATATAAACAAACGGGTTTTGTTTCAATCATGAAACAAAACCCGTTTAGTTATAAACAATACTTTATTTTATTAGGCTGTAATAAATAAAGAAGCTATGGCTAATACTTGTTCTTTAGTTAGTGGTTCGTCAAAAGCTTCGGTTACTGCCTGTTTTGATTTACCTGCAATCCCTTCCAGATTTACACCTCCTTGAGTAGTATTGTCTTCACCAGCATAAACTGCTGCCGGAGAGCCTTCATTCAATGTAATCCAGCCTTTGGCACCTGTAACAAACGCATTTTTATTAAGTAGGCGTCTCACCACAGAAGCATGGCGTGCTTCAACCGAGTGTATTTGCAACGCGTACTCTAACAAAGGTTTGTCTTCGGCTGTCATCAGATTCCCTGCTTGCCCTTTGTAGGCTCTTACGCCTGTGTCTTCTAAAGCGTGCGAAACAATAGCAAATGTTTTATAGCTTGTAAATACATCGGCGAATGCTCCTTTTCCTGTAAAATCAAATTTCGGTTTAGCTACTGCTTTAGTTCCAAGCGCAGCTTGTAAAAATGCTACGTGTTGTGACTCATGTTTACCAATTTGCGTAAAAATTGGTTTTTCTGCAGCCGGAATCAATCCTGAGGCGTTATTGCCCATCATATAAAAATCATTTTCCAAATATTCAAGCGTAAGGGCATAGTTTAATACATCAATTGCGCCTGAAGTAGTTGCATAAGCCTTTTGTAGCGAAGTTGCCAGCAAAGCAGGAATAGCTAATGCTGAAACTTTTTTGCCTAGCGTGTTAAATAGACTACGGCGTGAAAAGAAATCCAGTTTCTCGTGAACATCTGCGTCCACTTTTTCTAGTTCTGAAATTATATTGAAAATATTCATTGTCGGATTTTTTATGCAGTTGGAAGATTAGAACCATTAATTGAATTTTTTACAAAGCCTTTTACAGCCATAAGAATATCAGCTGGTTTCACGGCTTTGTCAAGACCATTGTTATCAATGATGTCATCACCGGCAAAAGAAGCCGAATTCGGCGATAACAAATCTCTGATGGCGGCTGCGTGGCGGGCTTCAACAGATACAATTTTACCTGCAAGTAACAAATAAGTAGCATTCTGAATGAGCTTGCCTGCACCATTGTAGGCTTGTACACCTGTATCTTCAAATAATTTTGCGGCACCTAATACACTGGCTCTGTTACTAAAATCAATTGAAGAAAAATCTACCTCTAGGTTTGGAATGGCTTTATCTGCCAAAGCTGCTTTGAAAAAATCACGGTGAATAATTTCGTGGTCACGAATTTCGGTAAGTAAGGTTTTTTCGGCATCGGTAATTCCTGAATATGGCGATGCCACCACTTGTGTGTAAAAGGCAGCTTCCAGTTGTTCAAGGGCGTAAGCATAATTAAGGATACCAACATCACCAGACCCTAAATCTACGGCAGTAGCACTTGGTGTCATGGTATCGTCCTTATCACAACCTGCTAAAAAAACGGCTCCGGCTACAGTAGTAAGCCCTGCATTTCTTAAAAAATTACGTCTGTCAACGGATTTAACTGATTCATCTTTTACGCGGGCAACAGGCGATGAATCGAAACGAGGTGTTTCCATGGGCATGAATTGTTTTTAAATGAAAGTAACTTTTGAGAGTTACAGATGGATTTATTTTTATTGTAATACTTGATTGCACTTACGGAGTAATAATAGATCTGGATTTCAATAAGAGAAAAAAAAATACGCTTATATCTGACAGATTAGTATTATTTCGTGAAAAGTTATATTAATGTCAGACAATATTAAATAATTATGCCATCTATAATTTAATATTGATTACGGGAGTATCGCGGAATAAAATCTCCTTTCCGATTGTATTGTGTAGATTATTTGCCCATATAAAAGAAAATCCCATATCGTGCCAGATATAGGATTTTTCATAGATAAAAAAAAATTAATTGCAGCCGCCAGTCTCAGCTTTAAAAACTGTTCCACTCTCAGCTTTAAAACCTGCATTAAGTTCAATAGCCTTTGCCTGATAATTAGCCCTAGTGCCTGAACCTGTTACATAGTTAGTGGCAATTATTTTACCACTACCTGCCGAGGCTTGTCTGGTAATATCTCCTGAACTGATATTATCGTTCGGATTGATAAGTGTAAGCGTAGTAGGGCAGGGGAGCGCAGCAATATTTAACTGTTTGCTATTGTTACTGAAAAGAATACAACTTCCAAGCGAATAGGCTTGTTCGAGCGTTTTATTTAGTAAACTACTGGTGTCAAATCCGTTTTCATACGATAGCCCATAAACCGTGAAAGTGCCGCTTGACAGCGAACTGAAATTGGAAGAAGCCGATAAGCTGGTAATCTGATTATTACTTTGATTAATGGCAGCATAGGTGTAACCGAAGCCGGGTGTATCAGGTTTTACTTCAACTACATCGCCTGTGCCGTTAATCGTTAAGGTAATATTTAGTGGGCTAAAAGCAGTATAAATTAATATATAGTAAGTTGTACATTCATTGAGGGCGATAGTGCGGCCTGATTGCCAACTCATATACTGATAAGCATTAGAACCCACTAAGGTAGAACAATTGAATGTGTTTGAAGAGAATACGCTAAAAGCCTGAAAATCAGCTCCATTATCACCTACCGGATTTATTGCATAATTGCCTGTTTTGCTTACGCGAAAACTTACCATAACGGATGTCCAATTCCCCGGATTCTGGCAAGTAGTAAACGTGTTATTTGTATAATTAATCAGTGGTCTGGATACCGCACCAGTAACACTAAATGTTTTGCTTTTATTCTGAAACAAATTGCCTGTAACTTTCGATAACCCAAGGTTAAATACATCACTGCCTTCATCGCCTGAAACTGTTTCTTCTGAGCAGATAAAGGTAGTGCTGGCGTTACAAGCAGATGTTATAGTGAAATTGGCATTACTTATATCAAAAAACTCGGCGGTTACGCTATTAGTACTTACTATTTTTACTCTGCCTAATGAAGTACTCACAATGTTGGCTGGTATCAAGAGGGTTTCCTGCCCGTCGTTAGGCGTTGACCCTGCTAACACAAAAGGAAAAGAGAAACCGCCGTCTATTGATAATAAAATTTTTACATTGGCACTTAGTAAGTCTGTGTTGTTTACTTGCCAGTTAATAGTGGTTGATGTACCCGCAGTTAGGCTTTCTGCACCGTTCGGGGCTGAAACAGTCAGAGGGCCTTTGTCGCCAGCTACCGTAATAGTAACAGAACTCATACCCACCCCCCCACCACCCGAGCGGTTATCTCTGGCTGTAAGTCTGAAAACCATAGTTCGGGCAACATTGGGTAAATCCTCCCCTTCACGGTCATTAGGGTTATTTGCATTATTTAAAACAAAGGCTATATTGGGGAAAGTTCTTACAGGAGAAGCAGCTTGCCGGCTACGGAATAAAGGGGCAGTTGTACTACTAACGGCATCAGTAGTGCCATTACTGGTATTACCCAAAGCCCCTGAGTCACGAGCCATTGGCACATCGTACTCTTCCCATGTATAGTTAAGTATATCTCCGTTTGCATCAGTACCCGAACCTACAAGTGTAAAAGGTGTATTTTTAGGGATTGTATAGGCAGACCCCGCCACAACTACCGGAGCCATATTTCCGGTTGAAGTTGGTGTGCCGCAGGTATTTCCGGTACCTGTCTGAATATAGTAAATCATGTTGTCTAATGAATTGGTATGGAAATAAGATTCCTTCGAGCCAGTCAGGTTTTGTGAAGCTGGGCAAGTACCAAAATAAGACATAATAGTGCTACCGCTACCCGGTTCAAACGCTGTTGCGGTATTTCTGTTTGAAATACTACAATTGGCGTTTCCGTTTCCGTTAAAAGTATGCGGAGCTGTAAACTGATGTCCTACTTCATGAGCCATTAATAAAACACTCGATGGAGTAGTGCTACCTGACCACCCACCACCTTTATAACTATTATTACATACACCATAATACGCAACGCCACCGCCAGTAGTATGTAGCGTATGGCCTAAATCATAATTAGCTGTGCCGTAAATGGTATTCATTTCGGTTCGTAAGGCATTTATATTTTGATAATAAGTGTTTATATCTGAAGTTTTGCGGTAAAAAACATTGCTACTTGCAGAATTAGTAGGCGAAACCAGCGTAAACCTAACAGCTATTTCTCTTTCATACAAACCATTAAGGCTATTTATAATAGCAGCTATTTCAGTATTAATAGCGGTATCGG
This sequence comes from Emticicia sp. 17c, assembly GCF_037153985.1. Taxonomy (NCBI): domain Bacteria; kingdom Pseudomonadati; phylum Bacteroidota; class Cytophagia; order Cytophagales; family Leadbetterellaceae; genus Emticicia; species Emticicia sp. 17c. Next base: position 601,715 of record NZ_JBBAYI010000001.1, on the reverse strand, counting down.
TATTGCCACGATTCACATAAAATTCATTAGTCACGATAATAGCCATCCGGTATGTTCTTAAACTACTCCCGTTCGTATAAGTCTGGGTAGCTTGTATATTTTTGATACGATTATTATTAGGCAAGTTATCTTTAAAACTACATTCAAACGATTCACTTGTTTGTGTATAAACCTCATAGGCATTACTGAGAACTGATAATTTGTCTCTTTCAATAACAATAATCTGACCATTGCTCTGAATGGTAGCAATCATTTTATCTTTTGTCAGCGTAATTCGGCAACCAACGGCTGTGTTGCCGACTTGTTCGCCTAAATAGGTTTTTACATCACTGTTGACACCTTTCGGTAAAATAGAGTATTCAACGACCTTGAATTTTGCTGACGAACCGTCAGGAAGCGGGAGCGAAACAATAGTTTCAGACTTTTGTGCATTGCCAATACCCAAACTGGTTTCTGTTTTAGCAGTGCTAAGTTGCTGGCGATAAGCTCCTACGTCGATACTGACTTTTCGGACATTTTCCTGAGCCAGAATTTGATGCGAGATACAGAGCAAGAAAGTTAAAAAGAGTACATTAGTTTTCATGGAGGCTATTACAAGAAGATTTAAAAAAAGGCTGATATGATAATATCAGCCTTGCGAAATTACAATTAAAAAATATGATGTCTTATCTTTCAGAAAGGATTTTATTCTATGTTTGAATTACTCCAACATTATAGCGTTTGGTAATCGGAGCATGATTGGCCGCTTCAATACCCATAGAAATTATTTTTCGGGTCTGTAATGGGTCAATTACGCCATCGACCCACAAATTGGCTGCCGCATAATAGGGGCTTAGCTGTGAGTTATACTTGTCTGTAATTGTATTGAGTAATTCTTTTTGTTTTTCTTCGGTTATTTCAATTCCTTTAGCCTTTAAAGTGGCTTCCTGTATCTGTACTAAAGTTTTTGCAGCCGAAGCTCCGCTCATTACAGCCATTTGGCCTGTAACCCATGAGTAAATCAGCCGAGGGTCGTAGGCTTTACCACACATGGCATAGTTGCCAGCTCCGTAAGAGTTACCAACGATAAAAGTAAATTTAGGCACAACCGAATTAGCCATTGCATTTACCATTTTGGCACCATCTTTAATAATACCTCCATGTTCAGAGCGGCTGCCAACCATAAAGCCTGTTACATCCTGAAGAAAAACCAAAGGAATTTTTTGTTGATTACAATTCATAATGAAGCGTGCAGCTTTATCGGCCGAATCAGAATAGATAACTCCCCCCATTTGCATTTCGCCTTTTTTAGATTTAACAATTTTACGTTGGTTGGCCACAATGCCTACTGCCCACCCATCAATTCTGGCTAAGCCACATAAGAGCGTCTGTCCATATCCTTTTTTGTATTGGTCAAATTCAGAGTTATCAACGATACGCTCAATAATTTCGAGCATATCATAAGGTTTTGTTCTGTCGTCGGGTAAGATAGTGTAAATTTCTTCCTGATTTTTTAGTGGAGGTAATGGTGTTTTTCTATCAAATCCGGCTTTGGTATTATGCCCCATTTTATCAAAAATCTTTCTGATTTCATCAAGGCAGGCTTCATCATTCGGGAATTTATTATCAGTCACCCCCGAAATCTCACAATGAGTTGTAGCACCTCCCAGCGTTTCATTGTCGATATCTTCACCTATTGATGATTTTACCAGATAAGAACCCGCCAGAAATACCGAACCTGTGCCTTCCACAATCAGGGCGTAGTCAGACATAATCGGCAAATAGGCTCCGCCAGCCACACAGCTACCCATAATAGCTGCTACCTGCGGAATCCCCATTGACGACATCTGAGCATTGTTTCTGAATATTCGTCCAAAATGTTCTTTATCAGGAAAAACTTCTGCTTGCATAGGCAGAAAAACCCCTGCCGAATCGACCAGATAAATAATAGGTAGCTGGTTTTCCATAGCTATTTCCTGAGCGCGCAGGTTTTTCTTAGCAGTAATCGGAAACCAAGCACCAGCTTTTACCGTTGCATCGTTCGAAACTATCACGCACATACGGCCACTTACATAGCCAATACCACAAATTACACCTCCGTTGGGGCAGCCTCCTTCGTCCTCGTACATCCCTTCACCAGCAAACACACCGAACTCAGTAAAACTACTGTCTTTATCAATTAAGTACTCAATACGTTCCCACGCCGTTAGCTTTCCTTTCGCCTTGTGGGCCTGAATTTTTTTTAAACCTCCACCCAATTTTATTTGTTTAGTTTTCAGGTTCAGTTCTTCAATCAATGAGCTTATACTTGCCATAATTGTCTATAAATTTCGTTGTTGAAGCAAAATAATGATATAAATTCTTAATATTGAACAATTTTTTTGTAAAGATGATAAATAATTGTCAAAAAAATAATTAGTATTGCAACTAATTATCTATAACCAAAAATAAAGATATGACAGTTTTTGCAATTGATGCCGATGAGCAGTTAGAAATGATTCGCCAAAGTGCTAAAGACTTTGCCGAAAACTATATAAAGCCCTATGTAATGGAATGGGACGAAGCCCAGAAGTTTCCGGTTGACCTCTTTCATAAAATGGGAGAGTACGGGTTTATGGGGGTTCTTGTACCTGAGGGTTATGGTGGCTCAGGGTTGGGGTATCAGGAATACATTACTATTATTGATGAAATTTCGCAGGTTTGTGGAGCTATTGGTCTATCTTTGGCCGCTCATAATTCACTTTGTACTAACCATATTCTGACTTTTGCCAACGAAGAACAAAAACACAAATACCTGCCAAAACTTGCTAGTGGCGAATGGATAGGTGCATGGGGGCTTACTGAAACAGGTACGGGGTCGGATGCAGGCGGAATGACTACAACGGCCGTTGAAGATGGAGAATTTTTTGTATTAAATGGCTCTAAAAATTTTATTACTCATGCTATTAGCTCGGACGTAGCCGTAGTAATAGCCCGCACTGGCGAAAAAGGAGATTCGCACGGAATGACGGCCTTTGTTATTGAAAAAGGAACTCCGGGGTTTACTGCTGGTAAAAAAGAGAATAAACTAGGAATGCGCGCCAGCGAAACAGCCTGTTTGTTTTTTGATAATTGCCGTGTACCTAAAGCCAATGTTCTTGGAAATGTTGGAGAAGGATTTGTTCAATCTTTAAAGATTCTTGATGGTGGGCGTATCTCTATTGCTGCGCTTTCGCTTGGTATTGCTAAGGGGGCATTAAACGCAGCTTTAAAATATGCTCAGCAAAGAGAGCAATTCGGCAAAGCCATTATTAATTTTCAGGGAATCAGCTTTAAATTGGCCGATATGGCAACAAAAGTTGAAGCCTCAGAACTCTTAACCAGAAAAGCTGGTTTTCTAAAAGATAACGGGCAGAAAGTAACAAAAGCCTCGGCAATGGCTAAACTTTACGCTTCTGAAACGGCCGTTGAAGTAGCCAACGAAGGGGTACAGGTACACGGAGGGTATGGCTATACAAAAGATTTCCCTGCCGAAAAATATTATCGTGATGCCAAACTATGTACGATAGGCGAGGGAACCTCAGAAATCCAGAAGTTGGTTATATCTCGTGAAATTGCCCGAAAATAAAGCCATTAATGTAAGTTCTCTATGAAAATAATTGAGTGCCCACGAGATGCTATTCAGGGTTTGCATAACTTTATTGCTACTGAAAAAAAAGTGGCATATATAAACCAGTTATTGGCAAGTAACCTGTTTGATACGATTGATTTCGGTAGTTTTGTGTCGGCTAAAGCTATACCACAGATGGCTGATACCTCAGCTGTAATTGAGCAACTGGATACGGCATCGACACAAAGTAAATTACTGGCAATTATAGCCAATGAACGTGGAGCCACTGAAGCAGCAACCTACACTCAAATTACATATCTGGGTTATCCTTTTTCTGTGTCAGAGACATTTCAACAGCGAAATACAAATGCCAGTATCGCTCAGTCGCTCGAACGTGTTAAGGCCATTCAGGATATATGCCTGAAACACAATAAGCAACTGGTGATTTATATTTCAATGGGGTTTGGAAACCCATACGGTGATATATGGAATGCTGAAATTGTACTGGACTGGATAGATAAGTTGAAGGCTTTAGACATAAAAATTTTCTCTTTGTCTGATACAGTCGGGGTGGCTACACCCGAAAATATTTCCTATTTGTTTAATAACCTGATTCCTGCACACCCTGAACTGGAGTTTGGCGCACACTTGCATACAACACCCGACACATGGCAACAAAAAATTGAAAGTGCGTATAATGCTGGATGCCGGCGTTTCGACGGAGCTATTATGGGCTATGGTGGTTGCCCCATGGCTGCCGACGAACTGGTAGGTAATATGCCTACTGAAAATCTGTTGCTATTTTTACAAAATAAAGAATACGATAAAGTAAATGCACTAAAAATAGCATTTCAAAACCTGATAAGCTAATGTACTTTACTGAAATAGCCATTGCTTCTTTTGATAATGTATCGTTCAAATTTATTAAAACTTCCCTTAATGGAAATGTTTTCAGAATTACATTGAACAGACCTGAAAAAAGAAATGCTTTTACGCCCACTATGGTGCAGGAAATAGCCTTTGCTTTAGCTTATGCACACTATAACAAACAAATATGGTGCGTAGTTATTGAAGCCGAAGGGCCTGTTTTTTGTGCTGGTATGGACCTTAATGTGTTTCAGAATCCCGCTTTAGATACACCTAATAATCAGTTACCTGTATCTAATAAAGAAATAACGCTGGGCGATGCCTTCAAGAATCTGCTAAAACCATGTATTGCGAAAATAAATGGCGATGTGCTAGCCGGAGGTTTTTTAATTATTGGCGGTTGTACTTTTGTTGTTGCAACAGAATCGGCAGGTTTTAGCTTGCCAGAAGTCAGGCGAGGGATATTTCCGATGCAGGTAATGGCCACACTACTTAAAATTATGCCTCAGCGCAAAGTATTAGAAATGTGTATTCTTGGTAAAAGATATACTGCTCAGGAGGCATTCGAGCTTGGTTTAGTAACACATTTGTCAACCAACGAAACGCTTGAAAACGATACCGCTCAAATTATAAATATTATTTTGCAAGGAGCTCCTTTAGCCATCAGTAAAGGATTAGAAGCATTGAATACATTAAGTGATTTACCTGACAATGAACAGCACCATTATTTAATAAATACTCTTCAGGAAATAAGAAATTCTTCGGATGCACAGGAGGGGATACAGGCTTTTAAAGAAAAAAGAACCCCTGTCTGGACAAATCAATAACGCTATAAACTTTCTTTACATAAAATTAAGGAATATTTTTTGCTAGAAAGTATTCCAATTACTAGCTTTTTCAGCAAATTTGCAGTCCGAAATTTTAATGTTATTTTTGGCTAAAATTAAGAGGTGTGCTTATGAATCGTAATGAGCTTGAGAAAATCGTCGACAATCTGGATACAGTATTTAGAGGAGATGCCTGGCATGGGCCATCGGTCATGGAATTTATCAATTCAATGCCTCTAAATGTAGTAGATGTCAGAAAGCCGTATTCAAAGTATACTATTTGCCAGTTAGTTTATCATTTGGGTATCTGGCGTAAATTTGTGCTGGAAAAACTGGCAGGCAATATCAGGTACGATTTAGTTAGCGAAGAAGAAAATTATGGGTCGGAAGAAGATATTCAGAAAGCAAACTGGCCTAATCTGGTAGAACAATTAAAGAACTTTCAGGCTGACCTTCTGGATAAACTGGAAGAATTTGACGATACTTTGCTGGCTAAGCTGGTACCGGGTCAGGATTATGATTATTATAAATTATTAACCGGACTGATTCAGCATGATACTTATCATTTAGGAATGATTTGGGTAATGTGGGAATAAAATTAAAAATTTTACGTTGTAGCAAAATAGATTATTAAAATAATGGAAGAATTACAAACGACAGAGCTAGACAGAATTAAAACTTTACTTAATGCTGCTTTTCATGGTGGCTCATGGCATGGCCCATCTGTGCTTGAAAATGTTAAAGATATTAGACCTAAAACTGCCGGAGCTCGTCAGAAAGGAATTCACACAATTGCAGAATTGGTGTATCACATGACAACCTGGAGAATTTTTGCACTTAAAAAAATTCAGGGTGATGCCGATTTTGATATTAAAACAGAAAAACAAAACTGGGGAAATCTGAAAGAGATTGACGACTTTGAGTGGGAAACTCTCCAGATGGAACTTACTTTGAGCCATGATGAACTTATTAGTAGTCTGGCTGAAAAAGATGATAGTTTTCTGAATGAGATAGTTCCGGGTAGTGAGTATGATTTTTATACACTTCTGCACGGCATCATCAGCCATGATTTGTACCATAACGGGCAAATCGGAATCCTTAAAAAGATGGCCCCTAAAAGCAGTAAATTTAATGATGACGAAGATTTATCAAGCAGCCGTTACTTCAACGATGGCTTTGATGATGAATACTAGTCTTTCATAGAAACAAAAACATGAATCTTCTGATTTTTTAAACATATCGTATGACTTTTGAGTTAAATTCACATTAACTTAATTCATACGACTATGTTTAAAATTACTAAATGGGCTGGGAAGCACCCAACGTTAGTTCGCTTTGTTATTCTTCCTGTTTTATTTTATGTGCAGTGCCGTATGGCTTTTGTATTAGGGGCAGAAATGTTCTTTCAAGGTCAGTCTCTATCCGTCAGTTTCCTATTAATTGCCTTTACTATTCATATTCTTGTAGCATTGGTGTATCCATACAATGCGAAAGAGCTCATCCATAAGTTTTATTACCGATTAAAAACCATGCAACTGGTGGCTTGTGTTTCGGCCGCAGCCATGTGGGGTTTTATCGGGAATCAAACCGCTGCTTATTTTGAAAATGTAAGAATAGCTGAATTAGAATTACACCCGAATGTAGGTTATCCATTTTCGGCCGTTGCTGTAACCGTAACCAGTAATACTGTCGGGGAATCGCAAAGTTCAATGCTAACTACCAAAACGTATTTCAAAAAATACTTTAAGAATGTAATAGTGAAAATAAAAAAATCAGTTCTCAATAAACCCAAAACCAGCGATTCGGCCAAGGCTTTACTAGTAATTCTGGGTATTATCCTGATGGCATTTGGTATTGTAGTGCTTGTCTGCGGGATTCAGTGTGGTGGGGCTGCTGGTGCAGTGGCTTTAGGAGTACTAGGCGGATTAGCGTTATTAGGTTTAGGAATCTGGGCATTAGTCGGTGGATTCAGAAGGGCAATAAAAATGATGCGCAGAGAAGCTGTTCACTAAAAACTAAGGCTTGCCACTGGCAAGCCTTAATATTAACTATTGGTTTCAGTTGTTAAGCTAGTAATTAATTCCAGAACTATTTCCTGTTCAGAATCGGGAAGGCACCTGCTAGCACTTAAATAGCCTAGAGCACTTACAAGTTTTCCCTTGTCGAGCGGTGTGTTTAAACTGTTAACATAAGTAGGTAAAACAAACGACAATGGTTTTAAATCACGTCTTTCACACCAATTGTCAATAAGTTTTTCCAATACTGTAATTTCTCCGGCTGGCTTATTCATTCGTTTTAAGCCAGCAACAATACCTGATTTTATCATATTGCTATATGGATTTTCAGGGAGGTTCTGCGCATAATCGGCCGCTTGCTGATAATAACTAAGGGCTTTATCGTTTTGCGCTAGCTCCTCGTAAGATTTACCGACGTTAAGGCATAGCGAAGGCAAATACTTCTTCATGCTTTTATCGGTAATCTTACCAGCCAATTGGAGTGATTCAAGATTCCACCTTAATTTCTCAGACAAATCATTCTGGCAACGCGCCATGTAATGGGCTGCAATAAAGGCTTCAAAATCATTGCTTGACTCTTGCCACGCCTGTTTGAAAAAACTACTTGCTTTGGCAGTATTCCCTTCAAATTCGGCGTTCATCCCTTCTGTACATAACTGTACAATCTTATTGGCTGGGTCAATCTCGAAATCCATTTTAATGAGGAATATTAACAGTTTCCAAGCCTTTTACCTCTACCTTATTGTCTTCAACCAGAATACTGATAGGCGTTTCTGAAAGGTTTTCAATAGATATATGTTCCTGATAAACTGCTACTTTCAGAATATTCTGTCTGAACCCAACTCTAAATGAAAAACTTTGCCATTGTTCGGGTAAAAGCGGGCTGAACGAAAGCATATTGTTGCTGACACGCATACCACCAAAGCCTTTTACTACCGACATCCAAGTACCTGCCATTGAGGTAATGTGTAAACCATCTTCGGTATCGTTGTTATAATCGTCGAGGTCAAGTCGTGACGTACGCACATACATTTCATAAGCCTTTTCTTTCTTGCCAAGTTTAGCCGCCTGAATTACATGTACACAAGGTGACAACGAAGACTCATGCACCGTCATTGGCTCATAAAAATCAAAGTTTCTTCGAAGCTCTTCAAGTGTAAAGTCTTCTTCAAAAAAGTATAAGCCTTGCAAAACATCGGCTTGTTTAATAAAGCAGGAACGAAGAATTCTATCCCACGACCATTTCTGATTAATAGGCCGATGTTCTGTAATATCGTTAACTGTTAATAATTCTTTGTCAAGAAATCCATCCTGTTGTAAAAATACCTGACGTTCAGAGTCATACGGGAAGTGCATATTCTTGATGATATTTTTCCAGCGCGATAGCTCTCCAATTTCATCAAAGCTGGTAATCTGAAAAATATCAGCCAGTTTTGTTGGATTGGGTCTTACCTTTTCGATGGCTTCAAGTGTGTATTTTAAACACCATACTGCCAGATAATTTGTATACCAGTTATTATTGACGTTGTTTTCGTACTCGTTTGGCCCTGTAACACCTAGCATTACATATTTTTGTAGTGATGAAGACCAGTTAACGCGTTGCGCCCAGAAACGGGCAATGCCAATTAGCACTTCAAGCCCATATTCACTCAGATAGCCTTCGTCGCCTGTGTACCTGATATAATCAAAGATAGCATAGGCAATAGCCCCGTTTCTATGGATTTCTTCAAAGGTGATTTCCCATTCGTTATGGCATTCTTCACCGTTCATTGTTACCATCGGGTAAAGAGCGGCACCGTTAGTAAAGCCTAGTTTCTGAGCATTTTCAATAGCTTTTTTCAGGTGCTTATAACGGTAAACCAACAAATTTCGTGCAACTTTCTGCTCAGAAGTAGAAAGATAAAAAGGCAAGCAGTAAGCCTCGGTATCCCAGTAGGTAGAACCACCGTATTTTTCGCCGGTGAAGCCTTTAGGGCCTATGTTCAGGCGCGCGTCTTGGCCTGTATATGTTTGTTGTAAATGGAAAATATTGAACCTGATACCCTGTTGGGCTGCAATGTCGCCATTGATTTGAATATCATTACCTTCCCATTTGGTTTTCCATGCGTCTTTTTGTTCTGCAAGCATTAGGTCGAACCCTTTGGCTGAAATCCTTTCCAGATATTTTTTAGCTTCGCTTAAAAGATTTTCAGGAGTATAGTTCTCGGACGATAAGTTAACCGCATATTTATAAATAACAGTTTCTTCTTGCTCTTTCAGATGAACTCTGACTTCGTTGGCTACATACTTGTCTTTTTTGATAGGCAATGTTTGCCAGTCAACCTGTTCGCCTTTTTGATAACACTCAAATTTCATACCTGTACAAACCTGAAAGGTTGGCACTGACTCCCACTGCGACTTCCGTGTTTCCATGATAAGGTAACCTTCGCCATGAGCCGTTTCTTTTAAAATTTCATTCCAGAATTTTTCGCCGTGGTTTGAGTCTTTATTAGAAATGTCTCCATCAAGAGAGATAATTACTTTTGCATGAGAAGAAAAATTCAGAGGACGAACGGAGTAACGAATCACACCCGATTCATCATCTTTAAGGCTACAAAAACGTAAACTATTAATTTGAAGTGTTTTGCCTGAAGGGAGTTTTGCCATGAACGAACGCTCAAGTGTACCCTCAAGCATATTTAGAACACGTCTGAACTCATGAACTTGGCAAGTGGCTAAATCTAGTTTTTCGCCCTCAATATCAAGGTCTATGCTTGTCCAGTTACAAGCGTTCAGCACTTTGGCAAAATAGTTCGGATAACCGTTTTTCCACCAGCCTACACGTGTTTTGTCAGGAAACCACACACCGGCAACATAATTACCTTGCAGTGTTTTACCAGAATAATGTTCTTCAAAATTACCACGGCCACCCATTCGGCCATTACCTAAACTCATTAAACTTTCGGTGATTTCATTATATTCAGGGTGAAACCCATCTTCAATGACACACCATTCATCATGGACAATATAATTTTTCATACAATTATATAAAGCGAAATATCTCGCCTGCTTTAAGGTTAAAGTACGTGTTTTACTGTTTTAATTCCAATAATTTTCTTTGTAAAGACTGTTGTTTATGCAAGCACAAGGTAGTGAACCAATACTATTTTACTGAAGTTCGGCGAGTAGATTTTTCAAATCAACGCCCGATAAATTTTCAAATACTAAATCGGCTTGGGTAAGTACCTGTTTGCTACCTATGCCAATGGCTTTCATGCCACCTCTTTTGGCTGCCTCAATACCAGCAACTGCATCTTCAAAAACAAGGCATTCGGTTGGTAAAACGCCTAATTCTTCGGCTCCTTTCAAAAAAACTTCGGGGTCTGGTTTACCCTTTGCTATTTTTGTGCCATCAATAATAGCATCAAAATCATTGAGCATACCAATGCGTTCGAGAATTAATCTGGCATTTTTGCTAACAGAACCCAGAGCGGTCTTGATAGATGTTTGTTTTAGCTGAGCAAAAAAATCACTCACGCCGGGTAGTATATCAGCAGGAGTCATTTTGCTGACTAGTTTCAGGTAATTTTCGTTTTTTTCGGTCGCAAGTATCTGCTTTTGTTCGTCGGTAAGTTCAACTTTGCCTTCTGCCAGAATAATATCTAACGATTCCATTCGGCTTACTCCTTTCAAACGCTCGTTAAATTCTTCCGAAATATCGAACCCAAGCCCATTGGCCATTTGTCTCCATGCCTGATAATGGTAAATAGCTGTATCAACAATAACTCCGTCTAAATCAAATAAAAATGCTTTTATCATTGTTTTTCTTTGGTTGTTTCATGTAAAATGCCACATAAAACTATGTGGCATAGTAATTCAAATATTTATTTTAATAACAAAATACGTAGCTTCAAGAAATTCATAATTACCGCAGCGTGAAAAAAATTACTGACCAATTTCAAGAATAAAGGAAGTCATAGGCGGCACCTTTATGATTGAAATATCATTTAACACTTCTCCGGTCATGATATTTTTAGCTGACTTTGATTTTTTTAGTATTTCGGCAAATATATCTGTTTTTACGTCTTTTTCTGTATTATTGGTGTTACTTATAACCATTACCCGTTGGTTATCGGTATACCTGAAATATACATAAATGCCATCAAAAGGTAAAAACTGCATCATTTTTCCTTTGGTAATTGCCTCAGAGCTTTTGCGGTAATTTAACAGTTTTTTATTCCAGTCAAATGCTTCGTTTTCTTTAGCGTTTCGGCCACTGGCTAAAAATTTATTTTCTTTGTCTTCTTTCCAGCCACCCGGAAAATCCTTTCTTACCTCGGCATCAGTTGGGTTCTTGAAATTCTTCATTAGTATTTCAGTGCCATAATACATTTGAGGAATCCCACGGATAGTATACAGCCATGTGAGCCCCATTTTGTATTTATTAAAGTCTTCACCTATTACTGAAAAGAATCTGTCACTGTCGTGGTTTTCTACAAATGGTACTAATCTTTCAGGATTCTGATAAACTAGGTCTTGCGCTAAAGTCTGGTATAAACGATTTACGCCCTCGTTCCATCCGAATTTTTCATTTAAAGCAGTATTGATAGCTGATTGAACCTGAAAATCGCAACTTGAGGGAAGGTTACACTTAAACGGAATATTAAAATTATTTTTGGTAAAATAGGCCTGACTTACAACGGTTCCCACGGCAGACTCCCCAAATAATAACATAGCAGGGTGTTCGTCCAGAATAGCTTTGTTGCATTTATTCATAAACTCCATATCATTGTAGATATAAGTATCAATTCGCCAGGCATCAATATTAAAATATTCGATAGTCCACAAAGCATGCTGTATCAGATAATTAGCCAGTAACGGATTCTTCTGATTCAAGTCAGGGAGGAAAGGCACAAACCAGCCATTAGCCGTCACTTTTTTGTCATGTACAGACCCATGTATGTCAAATAAGGGTTGGTCTTTATAAGAAGTATTAGTGTAGGTGTCCCATTGATTAAGCCAATCTTTTGAAGGCATATCTTTCAGAAACCAATGGTTAATACCTGCATGATTATAAACGGCATCCTGAACTATTTTAATGCCTTTTTCATGCGCGGCCTTTACCAGTTTCAGATAAGCCTCATTGCCGCCCAGACGTTTATCTACCTGATAGTGGTCAGTAAAACCATAGCCATGGTAAGCACTTCTCATTGAGCCACCTTCATTAGTTAGTGGCTGGTTGTTTTCAATTACCGGAGTCATCCAGAGGGCTGTAACACCTAACTCTTTGAAATAATCCAGATGATTCATAACACCCTGTAAATCTCCGCCATGACGCAACCACGGATTCTGCCTGTTAGAGCTGCTGTCAATCATGTCAGAAAACTTATCGTTCGATACATCTCCGTTCGAAAAGCGGTCGGGCATTAACAGATAAACCACATCGGCCTGTGTAAGCGGCTGGGGTTTTGCATATCTGCTTTTTAGTTCGTAGCTGATTTTTGTTGCAAGGTTGCCAGTGCCTAAAGTAAATTCAAGATTGCCAGCTTTAGCTGCTGAGCCTATCTCTAAATCAACAAACAGATAATTAGGGTTTTCAACTGTTTGAATTTTCTTGATTTTTACACCCGCATAAGGTTTCAGACTTATTTTATGGTTAGCTATTTTGTTTCCATAAAGCAAGATTTGCAATGCTGGGTTTTTCATACCAACCCACCAGTTGGTAGGGTTGATTCTCTGAATATCGGGTTTCTGTCCAATAACTTCTATGCATAACAATAATTGTACAAAAACAAGAAGTGTCAGGCTCTTATGTATTTTCATGAGGTTAAAGTGGTTCGTTTAACAGGCAAAATAACACAAACAAAGTTTTTTTTCATAAAAAAATAGTCATTAGATTTGGAAAACACTTTAACCTTAAAAAAATGTACAAAAAAATATGCTTGGTTGTAATGCTTGCTTCTCATTGGGCCATAGCACAAACCCCTATAAAAATGACCAAAGAAAAAACTAAACTTACAAAACATGCCGATAAACTGGTAGTTTATCAGATTTACACAAGATTATTCGGGAATACAAAAACCACTAACAAATTTAATGGAACTATTGAAGAAAACGGCTGCGGGAAATTTAATGATATAAATGATTCAGCGTTAAAGGCACTTAAAAACTTTGGTGTTTCGCACGTTTGGTTTACAGGAGTGATTGAACACGCAACAATGACTGATTACTCAAAATATGGTATTCCGAAGGATAACCCGCTGGTAGTAAAAGGCATTGCGGGGTCGCCGTATGCGGTAAAAGACTATTATGATGTTGACCCCGACTTGGCTGTAAATGTGAAAAACCGTATGCAAGAGTTTGAAGCACTGGTTGAACGCACCCATAAAAATGGTTTGAAAGCCATTATTGATTTTGTTCCTAACCATGTTGCCAGAAATTACCATTCAGATGTAAGACCCACAGGCGTAAAAGACTTTGGTGAAGACGATGACAAAACAAAGAATTTTGCAGTAAATAATAACTTTTATTACGTTGTAGGGCAGGAGTTTAAAGTGCCTGATAATGTTCAGCCGCCTGTGAAAGTAACCGAACCTTATGTCGAGAATCCGGCTAAAGCAACCGGAAACGATGTGTTTATGGCAAATCCAAGTATAAACGACTGGTTTGAAACCGTGAAACTTAATTATGGGGTCGATTATCTGGAAAACCGAACTACTTATTTTGACCCTGTTCCGAATACATGGCTTAAAATGCGTGATATTCTGCTTTTCTGGGCATCGAAAGGGGTAGACGGTTTCCGATGCGATATGGCTGAGATGGTTCCGAAAGAGTTTTGGGGCTGGGTTATACCTGAAGTAAAAAAAGTGAATCCGGCAGTTATTTTCATAGCTGAAATTTATAGCCCTCCGGCATATAGGTCTTATATTTTTGAGGGTAAATTCGATTATCTGTATGATAAAGTGGGCTTATATGACGGCTTAAGAAGGCTAATGCAAGGTGGTGGAGATGCCAACGATATTACTCGTGTGTGGCAAAATGAATCAGGGGATTTCTCGAATCGTATGATTCGCTTTCTGGAAAACCACGATGAACACCGAATTTGTTCTAAATTTTTTGTGGGCGATGCCTTTAAAGCAGTGCCATCCATGATAGTAAGTGCTACCTTACATTCAGGGCCGGTAATGTTGTATTTCGGGCAGGAAGTAGGAGTGAACCCTAATGTGGCAGAAGGTTTTAGTGGAGACGATGGCCGTACAACTATTTTTGATTATTGGGGTGTGCCTGAATTTCAGAACTGGGTAAATAACCATAAATATGATGGAGCTAAACTTACCCCAGAGCAGAAAAAAATAAGGAAGTTCTATGCCGATTTACTAAAATTCGTCAATACGAGCGATGCCGTACAGACCGGGCATTTCTTCGATTTGCAGTATGTTAATAACAACGGCCAGTCGGTGGGTTATAACGATAAAAAAAATTATAGCTATTTAAGATTTACAGAAAATCAAAAATTGTTGTTTATTTGCAACTTTGACTTGGAAAATTCATATTCAACCGAAGTCAAAATTCCTCAGGGTGCATGGGATATGATGCAGCTAAGTGTTTCTGGCAAGCATCAGTTTAAGGGTGTGTTTGGTAATAAACTTACAGCATCAACCACTGACACAGAGCCTTTGAAAGTTGAAATCCCTAAAAATAGTGTCCTGATTTTTGAAATAAAATAGCAGCATAACCCTTTAACCTAAACAAACACCTGATGGCAACAAATGTCAATAAAGGCAAGCCACTACTTTCGTTCTGGCAAATCTGGAACATGAGTTTTGGATTTTTTGGTATTCAGTTCGGATTTGAATTACAAAACTCAAATGTTAGCCGGATTTTTGAAACACTTGGCGCAAACAAAGACGAAATTCCGTTGCTTTGGATAGCCGCTCCGGTAACAGGACTAATAGTGCAGCCTATTATTGGCTATTTAAGTGACCGTACGTGGCACCCTTTCTGGGGCCGACGCAGGCCTTTTTTCTTTGTAGGGGCAATTCTGGCTACTGTTGCTTTATTTGTAATGCCTAATTCGTCGGCTTTGTGGGTTGCCGGTGGTATGCTCTGGATTCTGGATGCTTCAATAAATATCTCGATGGAGCCATTCAGGGCTTTTGTAGGCGACAAACTCAACTCCCAACAAAGAACTACTGGTTTTGCGATGCAAAGTTTTTTTATTGGTGTAGGTTCGGTTATTGCAGCATTATTACCATGGATATTTACTAACTGGTTTCATTTCAGCAACACTGCATCGGCAGGTGAAATTCCTGATTCGGTTAAATATAGCTTTTATATAGGAGGTTTTGCATTTTTACTGGCGGTGTTATATACTGTTTTCACAACAGACGAGTTTCCACCTGAAAACATGGAGGAGTTCAGAAATGAGGTGAAAAATGCGAGTTTTCTTGATGGCTTCAAAGAAACATTTGTGGGTATTTTCAAAATGCCTAAAACAATGGCACAGTTGGCTTTTGTTCAGTTTTTTACATGGTTTGGCCTTTTTGCTATGTGGATTTACAGCACAAACGCTGTTACAAGTAATAAGTACAACATGAAAGTTGATAAAGCACTGGTTACCAAAATGGAAACTATGCTCCAAAGTAAATTACAGCTACCTACCTTAGAAGCAAAAGAGAGCAAGATTTTCAAATCATTGCAGGCAGATATTAACGAGATTAACGAGTACCGAGCCAACCAGAACCCCGTGGCAATTTCTATTAATCTGGCAAATTATTTTGAAGAAAATAAAGAAGGGCAACTGACAGCTACTGAACTGACTGAGCTAAAGAGAGTAAAACAAGAATATAATGATGGAGCCGACTGGCTGAATGTATGTTCGAGTGTGCGTAACGGCGTTGCGGCTTTGTTTGCATTTATTATTCCTCTCATAGCTTTGCGGACAAATCGTAAAATAACTCACATGATATGCCTACTGATAGGTGGTTTGGGCTTGATTTCTATTGCATTTGTCACAGACCCCAAACTCATTATTTTATCTATGAGCATGGTAGGTATTGCGTGGGCAAGTATTCTTTCAATGCCTTATGCCATTCTTTCAGGCGCGCTACCAGCCAATAAAATGGGCTATTATATGGGGGTATTTAACTTTTTTATTGTAATACCTCAGATTGTAGCAGCAACTATTCTTGGCTTTTTTACCATGAAAATATTTAATGCAAACACACTTTATACAATTGTTTTGGGTGGTGTTTCGATGATAATTGCAGGTTTACTGGCGTTAAGGGTTGAAGACAAAGATTGAGTTCTGCACGTATGTTTTACTCATAGCTTAAAATTGCCCTGATATGCTATGTATATAGGGCAATTTTTAACACCTGAATTAATAAAAAATGAATAATTATTCTTGAATTATGTCAATTTTTATTCTTTTGATACTCCTACCACACGAAAGAAATTTTAGTCTATACAATTATTAAAATGGTCTTATTCCACTACGGCTTTATCTTAAATGTATTTTCTTATTAGAAAATAGTCATAAATTGGATTGAAAACCGTTGAAAATGTTTAAAAACAGATATCTCTATATATTTCTTCATGTCATTATGTGGTTGGGCTATACCGCCCTTCCTGTACTTAATGCTTTTCAAAGAGATACCTCAAAGCCGCAGGTAAACCCCTACACAAACCCATATTATTGGGCTTATGTGTCTTTGTCATCTGTATTTTTGTTTTACTTACATTCAGAATACTTGTTCCCGAAAGTATATAAACAGAGACCAATCCGCTATTTTTTGTATCTGATATCAATTATATCGGCTCTTTTGGTAGGACGTTTCCTTGCAAGGGTTTACTTCGTTGGGAACGATATTAATCAAACATTGTTTTATGTAAACGGTTTTATACAGTATCTTTATATCTTTGGCATTAGTGCTTCGTACAGTTTCTTTACCGACTATCAGAAACAACAAAGTACAAAGCGTGATAACGAACATGAAAGGCTAAAATCTGAGCTTTCTTTTTTACGTTCACAGATTTCGCCTCATTTTATGTTCAATTTGCTGAACAGCCTTGTAGCATTGAACCGGAAAAAATCTGATTTGGTAGAACCTGTTTTACTTAAGATGTCGGATTTATTACGTTATATGCTTTATGAAAAAGATGATAAACAAATTACTCTCGACAACGAGATAAAGTATTTGCAAAATTACATTGATTTACAAAAACTAAGGTTTGGCGATTACGTTGATATAAACTTTAGTGTTAATACCACCGAATTCAGTAAAAATATTGAGCCAATGCTATTAATACCTTTCGTCGAGAATGCGTTTAAACATGGTGTTGGTATGATAGAGAAACCTATTATAAGGGTAGAATTGCAAACCATTTCGAACCAATTATTATTTAAAGTAACCAACAAGTTCAGCAATGATACGCAGGAAGTGAAAGATGGAGCCTCAGGCATTGGCCTGACAAACGTGAGGCGTAGGCTTGAATTACTTTACCCTGAACAACATTCTTTGAAAATAGAAGAAAAAAATAATTTCTATACTACTGAATTGAAATTGAATTTACGCCAGATTAACTAACTATTTTGCTGGAAGCTCTTTTTTATTTATATTCATTAATATTGCGGCCCTTTGCCCGTTTATATTTCATTAACAGTCGAAAATTCCAAAATTATGCGTTGTATAGCCATTGATGATGAACCTCTTGCATTAGACTTGCTGGAAGATAATATACGCCAAGTTCCTTACCTAGAACTAGTTGGGCGGTGCCGGAATGCCTTTGAGGCAATCCAATTGATTCAGAAAGAAAAGTCAGAATCACGCCAGATTGATTTATTGTTTCTTGATATTCAGATGCCGGGTATAACAGGAGTTCAGTTTTTAAAAAGCCTTGTAACAAATCCTATGGTTATTTTCATAACGGCTTATGAACAATATGCCCTCGAAGGCTTTGAACTGAATGTAATTGATTATTTATTAAAACCTGTTTCGTTTGAACGTTTCCTGAAAGCGTGTAATAGGGCTCATGAATTATATCAGTTAAAGAATGTGCCTCAGGTAGCACCTACTGTCAATCTGGAAGAACATTTTTTTGTAAATGCCGAGTATTCGCTCGTAAAAATACGATATAACGATATTTTGTATATAGAAGGCTTAAAAGACTACATTAAAATATATTTGTCAACTCAAAGCCGTCCTGTTATTACACGTATGACGATGAAAGGCATTGAGGAAAAACTTTCATCATTGCCATTTATGCGGGTACACAAATCATTTATTGTATCACTCAATAAAATTGAATCAATACGAAATCTCAAAATCAGTATAGGCGCGCATCAGATACCAGTAAGTGAGCAGTTCTCTGAGGAACTAATGCGTAGAATCGGAGGTAAATAAACGTCGCAAAAATCGGGTGTTTTGTCGAAAGTATTTTAAATAAGGTATAGTTATGCTTAATATTGTGCATCGAAATGCTAAGAAAACAACGTCTTATATAAAAACAATAAGGCAAAGCAGAATAAGTAAAACACCCTCTACGCAGTGTAGGAAAAGATTCACAAACAACAAGTGATTCGGAGGTTGAGGAAAAAGAAAAAATCAATGAGTATCAAAGGTAAGGGATAAGAAGAGAAAGGATTTGCCAGACCTAAAAACTAATTGATTAAACTGTGTAGAAGTATTAAAATAATGGAGTAAATATCTACTCATAAATAATAGGTTAGTACGTAAAACTCGCGAGCTTTGCTTGCGAGTTTTTTTGTTTCTATTTTGCATCAAAAATAAATAGCAATCAATACAAATGAATATCCGACAAATTTTCTTGCAAAATGTTGCACAAACCTCTGATTTTCCACTTGCACTTGAAATTGAACGCGCAGAAGGTGTGTATTTGTATGGAAAAAACAATGAAAAATATATCGACCTCATTGCAGGTATTGCCGTTAGTAATGTAGGGCATAGGCATCCGAATGTGGTAAATGCTATCAAAAATCAGGTAGATAAATATATGCACCTGATGGTTTATGGCGAGTATATACAACAGCCACAGGTAGCTTTAGCAAAGGCTATAGCTAACACCCTTGCTTCGTTTCAAACGCCCAAAGGACTTGTACTTGATAATGTTTACTTTACTAATTCTGGAACGGAAGCCGTTGAGGGTGCTATGAAACTGGCCAAACGTTTTACCAACCGTCACGAAATTATTGCGTGCCATAACTCCTATCATGGGTCAACTCAAGGTGCTTTATCGCTAGGTGAAGAGCATTTCAGAAGAAATTTCCGGCCTTTGCTACCTGCTATTTCAAAAATTGAACGCAATAAACTCACTGACTTAGAAAGGATTACTGCGCAAACCGCAGCAGTTTTTTTTGAACCCATAGGAGGGGAGTCAGGGGTGCGCCCAGCAGATACTGATTATTTAAAGGCACTTCGGGCAAGATGCAATGAGGTGGGTACATTATTGGTTTTTGATGAAGTACAATCAGGGTTTGGCAGAACAGGCAAATTCTGGGCTTTTGAGCATTATGGTGTAGTACCAGACATCTTGCTTTGTGCCAAAGGAATGGGGGGCGGAATGCCCATCGGAGCTTTTATTGCCCCTGCTGAAATAATGTCAGTTTTTAAAGAAAACCCTATTTTGGGGCATATTAGTACTTTTGGAGGCCACCCCGTAAGTTGTGCTGCTTCGTTGGCGACCCTCCAAACTATTTTTCAGGAAAACCTTCTTTCGCAGGTTGAGGCCAAAGCGCAACTTTTTAAAGACTTACTGGTGCATCCTGCAATTACAGAAATCAGAAATAAAGGATTAATGATAGCCGTCGAATTTAAAGATTTTAATACTTTAAAACCAATTATCGACAAGGCTATCAGTAAAGGTGTAATTACAGACTGGTTTCTGTATTGTGATAACTCCATGCGCATAGCTCCGCCGCTAGTTATTTCTGCTACCGAAATCAGGCAGGCTTGTAAAATTATACTTGAAAGTATTTAAAAATTTTCAAAGAATAAGTTGTTCAGATAATCAAGATACGGTTTTAAGATAAGACAACCATCAATTAATTTTTGTGGAAAATCTTCTGCCAATACCTCTTCGTCGCTGAATTTATGGTAAAAAAACATTTGTTTATACTTTAATAACTCAATGTCAGGATGATTACTGGCGTAGCCTTTTGGCATAAGTTTTACGCGTTCCCCCCAGATTTTATCATAGTAATGCCTGAAAGCAGTATTTTCAATGATGCCTTTCAGGTGGTCAGGATTATAATCTATTTCTTGTCTGAATGCAGCTAATTGGGAAGCAGTAGGCTCCCACATTCCGCCTCCAATAAAAGTCTCATCATTGGCTTGAAGTTGAAAATAAAAATCAATTCGGCCTGATTGACGGCCCCCTGGCCCAAAAGCTGCCGAGAAATATTTTTTATAAGGAGTTTTATCTTTTGAAAACCTGATGTCACGGTTAATTCTGAAAATACAATCTTTCACTTTTGTATTGTGCAGGTCATGCTGAAAAGCTGATAAACCTGTCAATATTTGCTGGCAAAACTTTTCGAATGCAGCTTTTGCTATGTCATAATCCTGCCTGTGTGCCTGAAACCATTCACGATTGTTGTTTTCTTCCAGATTTTTTAAAAATTGGAGCGTATGTTGAGTAAGCATTAGTAAATTATCTATTTTTGCTACAAATTACATTTTATTATCGAAATAATTTAAACTTTATGACAAGAATTCTGACAGGTATACAAGCCAGTGGCCGCCCACATCTGGGCAATATTTTAGGAGCTATTTTACCTGCAATTAAACTTTCACAAAAACCAGATACAGAATCGTTTCTGTTTATTGCAGACCTCCACTCAATGACAACCATCAAAGATGCACAAACATTGGTTGATAATACGCGTGCAGTGGCTTCTGCGTGGCTGGCTTGTGGATTCGATGCCGACAAAAACTTTTTTTATAGACAATCCCGACTGGCCGGTTATCATACCGAATTATTATGGTATTTAAGTTGCCAGACACCATATCCGATGCTTGCTAATGCTCATTCATTCAAAGATAAGTCAGACCGGCTGTCAGACGTGAATGCAGGTTTATTTACATATCCGGTGCTTCAAGCGGCTGATATAGTTCTCTACAAAGCTAATTTTGTGCCTGTGGGGAAAGATCAGAAACAGCATCTGGAAATGTCGAAAGACATAGCTGCGTCTTTTAACCGGACCTACGGAGAAGTGCTAGTGCTGCCCGAACCGCTGATTGACGAAAGCGTAATGGTGATTCCGGGTACTGATGGTACAAAAATGAGTAAGTCTTACAAAAACTATATTGATATTTTTCTGCCAGAAAAACCTTTGCAGAAAGTAATCAAATCTATTCTTTCAGATAGTACGCCACTTGAAGAACCTAAAAACCCCGATACTGACATTACTTTTAAATTATATTCATTAATTGCCGATGAAGCCGATATTGAAACCATGCGCCAGAATTATTTGCGTGGCGGGTATGGTTACGGGCATGCTAAACAGGCGTTGTTTGAACTAATCTGGAAAAAGTTTGAAAAAGAAAGAGAAATCTTCAACTACTACATGGAGAATACGGAGGCATTAGAGAAAAAACTGAGAGAAGGTGAAGAAAAGGTACGAGAAATTGCAAAGAAAACAATTGAAGAGGTAAGAATCGTTCTAGGCTTCAACTAATATGATTGACACTATCAAATACGCCGAATACGAGTGGTTTTTGTGGCTCAATAGCTTTCACTCGCCTACATTGGATGTAATTATGTACTGGGTAACACATCGTTTTACTTGGATACCCCTGTATCTATACCTTATTTATTACATTTTTGTAGTTATTAAAAAGAAACCGTGGCATAACCTCGTATTTGTACTTGTTTCAGTTGGGTTAGCCGACAGAATTACTTCTGGCCTCATGAAGCCCTACTTTCAGCGGTTCAGGCCCTGCCATGACCCTGCAATCGAAAACCTTGTTCATGTTGTAGGGGGGTGTGGCGGGCAGTATGGTTTTGCTTCGAGCCATGCTGCTAATAGTTTTGCATTGGCTATGGCTTTTGCTTTAATAGCCAATAAAGATAGCAACCTGAAATATTTTCTGTTTTTATGGGCAATTTTAGTTTCGTATAGTCGTATATATGTAGGAGTCCATTATCCGACCGACTTACTTACCGGAGCCGTTGTGGGCATACTTATTACATTACTTGTGTATTTCATAACTTTTAAATACATTAATTTCACTAACTTAAAAATGAGGAGTATCTCACAGTAAACATGAAAAAACTTTATTCATTTGTTATGTTGCTTATGATGGCCAAAGTTGCCTTAGCACAAGACATTACACAAGGCACGTGGTATAATCAGGAAAAAACTGCGAAAATTCAATTTTTTAAACAGGGAGACAAGTTTTTTGGTAAAGTTGTCTGGCTTAAAGAGCCAAATGAAAATGGGAAACCCCGAACCGACAAAGAAAACCCAGATGCTAAATTGAAAACCCGCCCTATACTAGGATTAGTAAATCTGAAAAATTTTGTTCAGGATGGGAAAGGCGCATGGGTAGATGGTGAAGTGTATGACCCAAAAAACGGGAAAACTTATTCTTGTAAAATGAGCCTTGTTAGTCCTGTTAAATTAGATATCAGAGGCTATATCGGTATCTCGTTAATAGGCCGAACCGAACATTTTACAAAGGCTGATTAATATAACTGACAATCGAAACGGTCATAAAAAAAACTCCCTCAGAAAAATCTAAGGGAGTTTTTTATTATTACAATAACCAATTATTTTACTTCTTCGTAGTTAACGTCGGTTACTTCTTCATCTTTGCCACCATTGGCTGCGCCTCCGGTTTGAGTTGGGTCTCCTGTTGGGGCAGCACCCGCAGCATAGATATCCTGAGAAGCAGCCTGCCATGCGTTATTCAATTTTTCAATAGAAGCATCAATTGCGGCAACATCTTTGGTGCCATGAGCTGCTCTTAGTTCAGCCAATGCACCTTCAATGGCTGACTTATTACCTGCTGAAAGTTTATCACCGTATTCTTTCAATTGTTTTTCAGTCGAGAAAATCATATTATCAGCAGCATTTAGCTTTTCAATTTTTTCTCTTTCTGCTTTATCAGCCTCTTCATTAGCTTTGGCCTCATCACGCATTCTCTTGATTTCATCTTCCGATAAACCAGACGATGCCTCAATACGTATCTTTTGCTCTTTACCTGTACCTTTATCTTTGGCAGTTACATTCAGAATACCATTGGCATCAACGTCGAATGTAACTTCGATTTGCGGAACGCCACGTGGTGCTGGTGGAATACCATCCAGATGGAATTTGCCTAAAGTACGGTTTTGGCTAGCCATTGGGCGTTCGCCTTGCAAGATATGTAATTCAACCGAAGGCTGATTGTCAGCGGCTGTTGAGAATGTTTCATTCTTTTTGGTTGGAATAGTAGTATTAGCTTCAATCATTTTTGTGAATACACCACCCATTGTTTCGATACCTAACGAAAGCGGAATAACATCAAGTAAAAGAATGTCTTTTACTTCACCTGTTAACACACCTCCCTGAATGGCAGCACCAATAGCTACGGCTTCGTCAGGGTTAACATTTTTAGAAGGTTTTTTGCCAAAAAACTTCTCAACTTCTTCTTGTACACGCGGAATCCGTGTTGAACCACCTACAAGAATCACTTCGTCAATATCACTGTTGCTCATGCCTGCATTTTTCATAGCTCTACGGCAAGGCTCCATTGCTCTCTGAATTAGCGAGTCGGCCAGTTGTTCAAATTTGGCACGGCTTAAACTTCTTACCAAGTGTTTTGGAATACCATTAACCGGGAATATGTATGGCAGGTTAATTTCTGTTTGAGAAGAGCTTGATAACTCAATTTTTGCTCTTTCAGCAGCTTCTTTCAAACGTTGAAGTGCCATGGCATCCTGACGTAAGTCAATACCTTCATCTTTCTTGAATTCGTCAGCAAGCCATTCAATAATCACTTGGTCGAAGTCGTCACCACCTAAGTGGGTGTCACCGTCAGTTGCTTTTACTTCAAATACACCATCGCCCAACTCAAGAATCGATACGTCGAAGGTACCACCACCCAAGTCAAAAACGGCTACGGTCATGTCTTTCCCTTGTTTGTCAAGGCCATAAGCCAAAGCAGCAGCAGTTGGCTCATTTATAATGCGTTTCACGTCCAGACCTGCAATGGCACCTGCTTCTTTTGTTGCCTGACGTTCAGCGTCATTAAAATAGGCAGGAACTGTAATTACAGCCTCTGTAACGGTGGTTCCGAGGTAGTCTTCGGCAGTTTGCTTCATTTTTTGAAGAATGAAAGCCGAAATTTCCTGTGGAGTATATTGGCGGTCTCCTATGCGTACACGAGGCGTATTATTTGGGCCTTGTTCTACATCATAAGAAATCGTTTTCATTTCTGCACTTACTTCATTGAAACGTTTTCCCATGAAACGTTTAATAGATTGAATCGTATTTTTAGGATTGGTGATAGCCTGACGTTTGGCAGGGGCACCTACTTTTTTCTCACCATTTTCTAAAAATGCTACGATTGAAGGAGTTGTGCGGGCACCTTCGCTGTTAGCAATAACAACGGGTTCGTTACCTTCCATAACGGCAACGCATGAGTTTGTTGTTCCTAAGTCAATTCCAATGATTTTTCCCATATTTTTTATTTCAGTAAATTAATTCAGATTGATTTATCTGTATTTCATCAATGGACGTGCCAAGCATTTATTTGGCAGAAAAAACTGACAGATTGACAGGGAATGAGTAAGAAATAATATACCGATTAAGCGTTTTTGACTTATTTAGACAAATACTTTTTTAGAAGAAGTACATATTGTCAATAAAGGCTAATTGCTACAACCGCCTATTTGTATTTTAAAGACACTACCAGCCTGAACCTGAAAACCCGGCTGTAATGTGACTGACTGCCCTGCCTGATAATTAACCTTTGCCTGATTAGAAATAGCGTTTGAAGCACTAATTGTACTAGATGCCTTAAAACTCAGATTAATCGACGGTAGTTCGTAATTATCTGCCGGATTAGTTAAGGTGTAGGCATTCTGGCAGTCGGGTATTACTTTTACTGAAACAAAAGCAGTGTTACTGGTACAGTCGCCAATAGTACAAGTAGCATTGTAAGTGGTAGTTGTGGTAGGGCTTACGTTTATAGAAATACCTGTCTGGCCTGTACTCCAAAGAACAGTGCCACCCGGGCAATCTGCTTGTAATATAGTGCTTTGCCCTATATTAATGGTATTAGGGGTAGCACCGAGCATTAAGTCGGGCAAGGTAATAATTTCAGCAACATTGCTCAGGGTAGACTCATTGCCTGAATAATCTTTGGCCGAAACCCGTGCGGTATAATAAAAAAGAGGTTCGAGCCCTTTTATCCGGTAGCTTGTTGCAGATGCACTTACGGAGTCTATTTTGATGTCGTTCAGATAAATTATGTATTTTTCAACCTCCATGTTGTCGGTAGAGGCCGACCAGCTTATGGTAGCACAATTCTGGCTTACCAGACTTTCACTTAAATTTTGTGGTTGGGTTGGTTTTTGAGTATCAACACAATGCAGGCGAGCACCGGCCCAGTCTGTGTGGTCATAATTAAAATTATCAGGCCCATAATTGGTGATGAGCTTTAGTTCCTGTACCCCACGCACATCGATATTTAATTTTATTGTAGCACTACTGTTATTTAAAAGTGGGCTTTCGTAACGGAGGGCATTATCGGCGTAAACCCTGAAATAAGCCGACCCATTTACGGGTGGGGCAGGGCCTACTTCATCGTCAAGGCCAATATCTGTAATAAAACGGCCAAAACTACCATTTAATTTGTAAGAAATTTCCGAATTAGCATGGCAGCCTATCCCTTTAGCATACGTTACGCCCTTTAGTTTAATAGGAGCACCATCATTACTTTTGTCGTATTTAATAGCACCTAAGCCGTTAATAGCCGTACACGCACCCATATCGGATAAATAAGTTATTCCGTTACAAGCTATTGCTCCTAAACAACCGCACGTAACAGGTTGAGTAAAAGTGATATTACCGTTAGCATCTTTTAAATAACAACGATACGTGCCACTTACCCTGCTTATTAATCTTGTAGTAGCCTCTTCGGGGTCCTGATAATCGGTATTTCCGGCATCTAATCTTACCCACTTGTATTCGCTATAACCATCAGGAGCTAGTAATTGTGACTCAGAATTTATCTGAGTAACTGTTACAACCGGAAGCGATTTAGCAGGAATAGGCGTAGCAAAATTAAAGAAGGTATCATCAAGCGAACTATTCCAGTAATTAGCTAATTCAATAACTCCCTGACTATTAAAATGTACATCATCAAGTCTGTAACCAGAACCAAGTAAGTCGGTATCAGGGCCAGGGAAAATCTTGTTAGCGTTGTCGCTACCCAAAATTTGTTGGGCAATTCTTATATCTGCCTGTGTATCATCATAATGAAAAAGCGTTGCTTTTGATATTACCCACGGAACGGTACTGCCAAAGTCAGCGCGACTTTTATTGATAACATAGTTGATATTGTTTTGATAAGTGCTTCCCGATAGATTTATGAAATTGTCGGATTCTCCCTGATGCCACAAGACTGCCCTTACACCAAATAAAGAAGCATAATAATTTAATATGATTTTTAGCCCACTGTAAGGTACTCCCACCTGATTACAGAAAGTCAACTGGCTACCATTATAGTGGTTGGGCGTAGGTATATTGTCTGAGCTTTCTTTCCAGTTAACACTTGAGGTTGAAGTAGCTCCCGCATTAAAAAAAGCAACAGGTACATTTAAGCGGCTTGTGAGCAAATCGCCAAGCCTGCCGTAACACCAGCTACTAAAACCTGTTTTTGATATAGGCCCATTAAGTTGCCCTAAAGAAGGATAATTCGGGAATTTTTTATCACATTGCCCTGCTCCACTGTCGTACCATGTAAGTTCGTTGTGTGTAATAACTCTTTCATCTTCAGCACCGTTACCAATATTTTCAAGACCCTGTGCATTTGATTGTCCTGCAATTAAAAACACTTCGCCCACCCCCACACGGTTCAAAGTAGCCGTGCCATTAATACTTCCACCTAAATAACTTCTTAATTCGAGCCTGTACCAGCCACCGGGCACATTTACAAGTGTACCGTTAAAAACACCACCTGTCGGATTGCTCTGAATGGTAGTCCAATCCATCACAACATTTTCATTGGCAGGGTTAATAAGACGTGCCTTAATTAAATCAATACTGATGTTGATGGCATAATTTCCAGCGATTGATAGATTGGCCTGATTATTCTGGTTTCTCTGAAAAACGGCCTTTTCCATAGGAAAAGTAATATTAATCTGTCCGTAGGAATATACAGAAAAAAGCAGAAAAATCAACAGCCAGATGCGAAGTCTCATAGTTATGGTCTTTTATTTTAGCCACTGCTTAAGTACTGAATAACAGCAGCCAGAGCCATAATTCAGACTAGGATAAATTATAATATCAGAATCACTCAATATTTTAATAATCAGGTTTTTAGCCTGATAGAATCACTTAAGCAGTTGTCGTTGTGGTTTATTTTTAAATAACTTATAATTCACTTTTTAGAATGAGGGTGTAAAGGTATTAAAAAACAAAAAGCCAAACCAAAAAAAGCAACCATAATTGATTTTATGGTAAACTTTTTTACGGTTTGGCTCTGAGTATATATAATTAATATTATTTGCCGCCAAATAAGCCGCCAAGCATACCGCCTAAGCCGCCGCCGCCTTGCTTATTGCCACCCATAAGGCCACCTGCAATATTTACAAGGTCGTTCATGTCAAGTTTGCCATCAGCTAAGGCACCAGCCCCCTGACTTAAAATGCTGCTGAAGTCTATACCTGATGTTTTACCACCCGATAATACATCCATTACACTACCTGTATTAACTGAGTCGTCGTCAGGGTCATTAACTTTGCTAATCAGGCTACCTAGTACTGACGGAATCATGCCAGTTACTACACTTGCTGCTGCCGAGTTTGACAAACCAAATTTCTCCATTAAATTGCCGATCACATTCTGAGCAATGCCGCCCACAATAGGATTTGACATCAGACCTTGATTATTACCTGAATTACCTCCAAGTAAGCCTAATAAACTACCAAGCCCGCCTTGTGTATGAGCCTGATTACTTAAGCCACCTAGAAGACCATTCATTACCTCGCTCTTAACATCTTCATTATGCTGATTTGGGACAGCAGGATTATCAACAACAGCACTCTGACCGTATTGCTGAATAAGCCCTTGCAAAACTTCTAACATGTTCTTATTTTTTAATGGTTGTTAATGGGTACAATATTATTATTTTTTTCTTACATTTAAACCAGAATCAGTTTAAATATACGTTATTTAGACCTTTAATTTATAGAAAGTAACAAGATGGACACAAAAAAAAATGTGACTGAGGTAGAATCTTCAAAAGAAGAAGGCATTACTCAAAAATCAGTTGTTGATTTACTTAAAGAAAATGTTGTTGATTTATTGTATCCGAGCGAATCTGATGAAAAATTAAAGGTTATTGACTGGCAGGCTGACCATCCGGCTCCTTTTAGCCCTATTCTTTTCAGAAAGTATATTGGGCTAACTCCCAGCGATAGGGTAGAGTCTTTACCGTGGGAAAAATTCTTTGACGTTGTATTGAACAAACAAGATTGGTGGACAGACTATGAGACTGAAAGAGCTGAGAAATTTGCCAGAATTAAAACTATTATGCAGGAAAATCTGACAGAATTAGAATATTTCAGGGCAGGAAGAGTAGAAATTGAAGCCTACCTGATTGGCAAAGATGCTGAAGGCAAATGGAAAGGGCTTAAAACCCTGATAATTGAAAGCTAGAAGCAGAAAAGGGGTATCAACCTGATTGATACCCCTTTTCATGTAATTGCTATGCTTATTTTACTTTCTCAACTACCGCTCTGAACGCCTCTGGGTGGTTCATTGCTAAGTCGGCCAATACTTTTCTGTTTAATTCAATACCAGCTTTGTTTAGTTTGTCGATTAAAACAGAATATGACAATCCTAACGGACGAACCCCTGCATTAATACGTACAATCCATAAACGGCGATAACTTCTTTTCTTTTGCTTACGACCAGCATAAGCATATACTAAACCTTTTTCAACGGCGTTTTTAGCAACCGTCCAAACGTTCTTACGACGTCCGTAATAGCCTTTGGCTAATTTTAAAACTTTTTTACGTCTTGCTCTTGAGGCAACGTGATTTACACTTCTAGGCATTTTAATTTTTAGTTTTTTGACTTTGGCGGTTTAGTTTATAAACCAAACTCTTTGGTGCCATTCATCGGGTGAAACAACTGAACCAATGTAAGAGTCCTGAGACTACTATTACATATTAAGTAAAGCCTCAATGCGGTTAGCATCAGATGGGCTTACCAACGTAGCCGAAACAAGATTTCTTTTACGTTTATTTGATTTTTTAGTCAGGATATGGCTATGGAAAGCGTGTTTACGCTTGATTTTGCCAGTACCTGTAATTTTGAAGCGTTTTTTAGCTCCAGAATTGGTTTTTTGTTTTGGCATTGTACTGAAACTTTTAGTATTGAATAAAAAGTAAATTGGGGTGCAAAAATACAATTTATTTATTGTTTTTCCAAGTTTGTGTTCAAAATCTTATCTAAACGCACAACAGATTGCACCATCGAACGCACATCATGGTAATTAATTTTCCACGAATGGCTCATGTGTTTCCAGATTGGCTCGCCTTGGCGCGTCATTAAAGGCCACCACTCACCCAATTCATGGTTAATCATTTTGTCGAATACAAACCTGTGTACATTTACATAAGCATTCCAGTATTTTTCATCTTTCAGGTATCTGAAAGCATCCAGCATTCCTATCAGCATTTCGGCTTGTTGCCAGAACTCTTTTTCACGGTCATATACTTCTCCGGCGTGCGAGCCTTCTACATAAACGCCACCATACTCCCAGTCAACACCATATTCAACCGAATGGCTGAACGATTTTTGAATTTGTTCACGATGAGTATCATAAGGCAGACCAAGAATATCAAGGGCGTGCATTAGTAACCACGCAAATTCCGAATTATGGCCGTAACTGGTGTTATCTTCGGCGGCGGCTTTTTGCCCATCTTCTGTAAATCTGTCCCATCCCCATACTATATCAAACTTAATTTGGGGTGCAACGCTCCAGTCAGCCCAGAATTGCGGAATTCCGGTTCCGTATACCGGATGCATAATTTTCTTGGTCAGAAGCTCAATTATTTCGAGCAATTTCCGGCGATGCACCTGTTGGCCTGTGCATTCATAAAGGGTAGTAAAGGCTTCCATCAAGTGCATGTGCGCATCAAGTGTTTTTCTATCGCCCCCGGCAGCCCCCGGCCCTTTTAAGTCCCAGTTTCTTAAAAACATTTCCCAGTAACCGCCGTAATTTGTATCAACAGCATACTTTTGAAGTAAATCAAAAACTTTTTCGGCATATTCTTGTCCGCGGGGGTCACCAGTGGCTAAAGTATATTCGCTTAGGCTATAAATGGCAAAACTATGGCCATAAACTATTTTTTCATCAATAGTTACTTCTCCCTTGCGGTTTACCATCCAGTAAAAGCCACCATGTTCTTTGTCCCACATTTTGTCAAGCAAAAAATCAACACCATGGCGTGCCATTTCAGCAAGTTTACCACCACCATAGCCAGCCCTGTGTGCCGAAGAGTAAGTGAATACAGACCTACTTTGGGCAATTAAAGATTTTTCGTCTTCGCCAGAGTCATTGCCAAACTGGTCGAAATGAGTAATAAACCCACCGTACTGATTATCAACGGTTCGGGTTATCCAGAAAGGAAGCAGGCCAGAGTTCAGGTAATCTTTTATTTCATCCCGAAGTTGAATAGCCGTGTCTTTTGAGTACATAGGTATGATATAATATTTAAGAGTTGAATGTTGCTTGGTAGATATGTAAAATTTCGTCGGGACTAGCTGTTCCGGTCTGGCGGAGTTTCTGCACTGTTACGGCCGCAGCCAGATTAGCAATTTGTAAAGACTGCCTGATAGATGCCCCAGTACCTCTGCTTGCTGAAAAAGCGGCAACAACGGTATCGCCTGCCCCTACGGTGTCAATCTCTTGCCTGATTGGAACCGCTTTTACATTTTGTGTTTCTTCTTTATCGAGATACAGAATCCCATGTTCACCTCTGGTCACTATCAAAGAATCTCCAATTTGTGTTTGCAGATTCTTGCCATGTTCTATGCAGGCATTTTCATCTGCTTCATCTATATTGCTTATGCCTAATAGCCTTGCCATTTCCTCTGTATTGACCTTTAGGATAGTATTTTTTATGCAATATCCATAGGCACGTAAATCAGAAACAAACAAGCAGGCAGATGATTTTGAAATGAGTTGATTCAGTTGTTCGATTCTCTGCGGGTTTAAAAGCGGATTCGGAAATTGCTGATTAATTATCAGTACGTCAAGAGTATCAATAGCGTTCCCCAGCGAATCAAGCAAGTCTCCGAAAACGGTTTCATCAAGCTGGTTATGTGTGCCAAAATCTATTCTGTTAGCTTCGCCTTCGTCCGACATCGGCTTGGTATAGGTACAGGTATCCCAATTGTTGTTCAGAATTTTCAGGTTTTGTGTATTTACCCCAATTTTATGAAAGAGGCTCATCATTTCACGGCCATAAATATCATTACCCACACAGCCAAATACCTGTATTTGCTCAATTCCTAGTGCTTTCAGGTTATTAACAACGTTTCCGGCCGCTCCAAGTGAAGAATGAGGCTTGCTAGCCCAGAAAACCTCTTTGCCGGTTTCTACCGAAAACTCCTGACTTTTATAATGAATATCATAATAGAAATCGACCGCGAAATCACCAATAACTCCAACACGTAAAGTACTTATTTTTCTAAATATCTCTTCAATTTCACTTCTTGTAATAGGCATCAGATAAAGTATTAAATTCTTTCAAAATTTTATTGCAATAATGCAAATAAGATGGACGTGGTAAAATTGCTAAAAAAATGCTAAATGTAAATTAAAAACCAGCAAAACTTCTTTATCGAAAAATCAGCCTCTTTATTAAACTGAAAAAATCATAAAAACGACTACTGATAACCAATCATTTATATCATTATTAAAAAATAATACGTTTTAAGCATGATTTTTTTATTAATTTAGTGGTACAGAAATCTCAGAATATTCAGATATGCAATTTTCGCACTTACATAATCACACGCAATTTTCGTTGCTCGATGGAGCCTCTGATATAAAAAAATTATTTGCAAAAGCACAGGCTGACAATATGCCCGCCATGGCCATTACCGACCACGGTAATATGTTCGGGGTGTTCGATTTCGTAGCTACTGCCAATAAATATAATGTGAAGCCCATTGTTGGCTGTGAGTTTTATGTGGTAGAAGACCACACCCGCAAGCAATTTACCAAAGAACAAAAAGACCAGCGTTTTCATCAACTTTTACTGGCTAAAAATGCAACCGGTTATAAAAACCTCACAAAACTATGTTCCTTAGGGTATATCGAAGGGCTTTACGGTAAATACCCGCGTATTACTAAAGCCCTGATTGAACAATACAAGGAAGGGCTTATTGCCACCACCTGTTGCATAGGGGCAATGGTACCTAAAACGATTCTCAGAAAAGGAGAGGAGGAAGGCGAAAAAGAATTTAAATGGTGGTTGGATAGATTCGGAGAGGATT
The DNA here is from genome assembly GCF_037153985.1 of Emticicia sp. 17c. Classification (NCBI taxonomy): domain Bacteria; kingdom Pseudomonadati; phylum Bacteroidota; class Cytophagia; order Cytophagales; family Leadbetterellaceae; genus Emticicia; species Emticicia sp. 17c. Next base: position 568,712 of record NZ_JBBAYI010000001.1, on the reverse strand, counting down.
ATTATGTCGAAATACAAAGGCATGATATTCCTGAGCAGATAAAAGCAAACGAGGTGTTGATAAAATTCGCCAAGAAATATGGTGTAAAAATTATTGCTTCCAATGATAGCCATTATGTTGACCAGCAAGACTGGGTAGCCCATGATATTCTGTTATGTGTAAATACCAACGAAAAACTATCGACCCCATCGGCCAAAGAGTTTAATGACGATGATTCCGTTTCGAGAGATACACGTTTTGCATTTTATAACGACCAGTTTTATTTCAAAACTACACAGGAAATGAGTACGCTTTTTAGCGACTTGCCTGCGTCTATTGACAACACAAATGAAATCGTTGATAAGGTAGAAACACTGAAGCTCAAGCGTGACATTATGCTTCCGAATTTCCCGATTCCTGAGGCGTTCAGGATACACTCCGACGATGTAATGAATCAGTGGGAGTACCTGAAACACCTTACTTACGAAGGGGCAAAACAGCGTTATGGTGAAATATCGGTGGAAACACAAGAACGGCTTGATTTTGAGTTGTTTACCATCAAATCAATGGGGTTTGCCGGATATTTCCTTATTGTATCGGACTTCATCAAAGCAGGCCGCGACTTAGGTGTCATGATTGGCCCTGGCCGTGGTAGTGCGGCAGGGAGTGCAGTGGCTTATTGTATAGGTATTACAAACATCGACCCTATTAAATACAACCTGCTATTTGAGCGTTTTCTGAATCCTGACCGTAAGTCGATGCCCGATATTGATACGGATTTTGATGATGAAGGTCGACAGAAAGTAATTGATTATGTGGTAAAAAAATATACAAAGAATCAGGTAGCGCAGATTATCACCTATGGTACTATGGCCACCAAATCGTCGATAAAAGACGTGGCTCGTGTCATGGAACTACCTCTGGCAGATGCTAACTACATTGCGAAACTCATTCCTGATAAACCCACTTATGGAATTGATTTTGAAAAGCTGATTCATTATCCGTTAGATGGGCCAAAGAGTTTGTCTGAAATTGGTTTGCAGCCCGACGAAATCGAGAATGTGAAAAAAGTACGTGCTATGTATAATGGCACCGACCTGACAGCGAAGGTTTTACAACAAGCTGAAAAACTCGAAGGTACAGTCCGAAATACAGGTATTCATGCGGCGGGTATCATTATCGCCCCTGAAGACCTGTACAACATTCTTCCTGTTTCTACCTCAAAAGATTCTGAACTGCTGATAACACAGTATGAAGGAAAAATCATTGAAGATGCAGGGGTAATCAAGATGGACTTTTTGGGACTGCGAAACTTGACTATCATCAAGGATTGTCTGCGTATGGTTAAAGAAAATCATGGGGTAGAGATTGACATCGACAATATTCCGCTCGATGATACAAAAACTTATGAGTTGTTTCAAAGGGGCGAAACCAATGCTGTGTTCCAGTTCGAGTCTGACGGCATGAAGAAGTACATGAAAGACCTCAAACCCGACCGTCTCGATGATTTAATTGCTATGAATGCCCTGTACCGTCCGGGGCCGATTGCATACATCCCTAACTTTATTAACCGGAAGCATGGCCGTGAAGAAGTAACCTACGACTTGCCCGATATGGAGGAATATCTGGGAGAAACCTACGGCATTACGGTGTATCAGGAGCAGGTAATGCTTCTTTCGCAGAAACTGGCAGGTTTTTCAAAGGGTGATGCCGACGTTTTGCGAAAAGCTATGGGGAAAAAAGACCGTAAAACGCTTGATAAACTAAAGCCCCAATTTTTGGAAGGTGCAAAGGCAAAAGGGCATCCTGAGAAAACCCTTGAAAAAATCTGGACAGACTGGGAAGCCTTTGCTTCGTACGCTTTCAATAAGTCACATTCTACCTGCTACGCCTTTGTGGCTTATCAGACAGCCTATTTAAAGGCTCATTATCCATCCGAATATATGGCGGCCGTCTTGACCTCTCAATTAGGCAATATCGATAAAATTACATTCTTCATGGAAGAATGTAAGGCTATTGGTTTACCTGTATTGGGGCCAGATGTGAACGAGTCGCAGAAGCAATTTAGTGTAAACAAAAAAGGCGAAATCCGTTTTGGTATGGGTGGAATTAAAGGCTCTGGCGATGCAGCCGTTGATGCCGTAATTGAAGAACGTGATAAAAATGGGCCTTTCAAAGATATTTTCGACTTTATTACCAGAGTGAACCTTCGTACGGTAAACAAAAAAACGCTTGAGTCGTTTGCCTATGCCGGAGCTTTCGATTGCTTTCCAGATTTGCATAGAGCGCAATATTTTGATGATAGCGACGGAAGCACATTGATTGAGAAACTTATCAGATATGCCAACAAACACCACGAAAATGCGTCGGCAGGGCAGAATTCCTTGTTTGGCTCTCTAGGAGGGAGTGGCTTTGATATTGCCAAGCCAAAAGTGAATCATACCGAGCAATGGGGTGATATTCAGAAACTTAAATTTGAAAAAGAAGTAGTAGGGTTTTACATATCGGGCCACCCGCTTGATGAGTTTTCGTTAGAAATGAAACGGTGCGTACCGCTCGACCAGATTTTTGAGCCGCATAACCAGAACAAAGAAATAAATATCGGTGGAGTGGTGTCGATGGTGCAACACAAGCAGTCGAAGAACGGAAATCCATTCGGTATTCTGAAAATTGAGGACTATAACTCAAGCATGGAAATGATGCTTTTCGGGCAAGATTATGTTAATTTCTCGAAATTTCTGAATATAGGGCTATTTTTGTTTATTCGTGGTAAAGTTCAAACCAGATGGGGCCGTGAGGGTGAATGGGACTTTAAACCTCTTGGAATGGAATTGCTGAGCGAACTGCGCAACAAAATGTTTAAAGAAGTGAAAATTATTATAGGTTTGCAGCAGATAAATGCCCAGTTAATTGAAGAAATTAATACAACTGCAACCCGCTACCCGGGTACATTCGATTTTAAGTTATCGGTACATGATGCAGAAGAAAGGCTTGATGTTTTGCTGCTTTCAAGGAAAGCAAAAGTGGCTTCAACGAACGATTTTGTTAAAGAACTAAAGCAATTAGTAGGAGACGAAAATGTTGTTTTTGCTTGATGGAACTTTTCTTAAATACTGTTTTGTTAGTCATGTAACAAACAAAATAATAACAAAAAAACCTTAATTCCAAAAGAGAAAAAAAGGTACTAAATCATTATAAAATGGATCATAAAGCAATTAAAGTCACGGACGCAAACTTTGCAGAACTGATTATGTCTGACAAACCCGTATTAGTAGATTTTTGGGCAGAATGGTGTGGACCTTGTAAAATGATAGGCCCATTAGTTGAAGAAATGGCTAATGATTATGAAGGTAAAGCAATTATTGGCAAAATGGATGTTGACGCAAATGCACAGGTTCCTATGAACTTCGGTATTCGTTCAATTCCTACGCTAATGATTTTCAAAAATGGTCAGTTAGTTGATAAAATTGTTGGCGCAGTTCCAAAACACGTGCTTACTTCAAAATTAGAAGCGCAATTGAACTAATATATATCAATACGAATTTAAAAAGCCTGATTATGCACGCATAGTCAGGCTTTTTTATGAAATTTAGCTTTGCTATGTTTAGTTGGTAAGGCTCAGGGCTTTTTCAAAATCTACTGCCGAATCGTCGATTTTTACTTCTTTTAACAACTCTCTGACGGGCTTTTCGAGTGCATGGTTATCAGCAATATTTGAAAAATATACCAATAAGAATTTTTGGTGCGGCGCCATGTTTACCACGTTACTAAAACCGCACGTGCTACCAGTATGGTACAGTTCAATATGAGAGGTGTTGTCATAGCCATTAAACCATCCTAAGGCATAGTTAATACCCTTTGTACCTGCAATTGGCTTATTAATTTTTTTAAGCTCAAAGTCGAGATTAAACAATTGGTGTGTAAGTATGGCCTGATACCACTTCTGATAGTCATCCAGCGATGTATAAACACAGCCATCGCCTTTGGTAGCACTAGTAATACTCTGGTCCGAAAAAACAAGTTGCCCTTCTTTGTTTCTGGCATAGCCCATAGCTCTGTTTTTTATGGGTTTTCCTGTTTCATAGATAAGGGTGTTTTTCATACGCAGTGGCTCAAATATATTTGCTTTGATGAAGGCCGAAAAACTTTGCCCTGAAACCTTTTCTACAATTTGTTCTAATAAACAAAATCCTGAGTTACTGTAACGAAACTGGCTACCAACCGCAAAATATGTTTGCTCTTGTGGTTTCAGTAATTCCAGAACATCCGCATCTGAAATTTGCTCTTTCTGATTATCTGAAATTAGTTCTTCATAATCTTTGATGCCTGATGTATGTGTTAGCAAATGTTTGATTTGAATAACTGAACCAACTTGTTTATTAAAATCAGGAAAAAACTTTAGGAGGTTGTCTTCATAACTCAATAACTTACGATTCTCGAGCAAGATAATACAAGCTGCTGTAAATTGTTTTGAAACAGAGGCCATTCTGAAATTAGTTGAAGCCGTAACAGATGTTTTGGTTTCAATATTAGCTAGCCCGAACCCTTTTTTATAAATAGTTTTTCCGTCTTTGATGAGTAACAAGGCTGCACCTGCATTGTCAGGGCTGATATTTGCTCTAAACAGAGAGTCGAGTTTCTGGGTTAAACCCTGTGCAAACGAAAGATGAGCCATTAACAGAAAAATAATGGTTTTTTTCATAAAGCTATTTTGATTGTAAACAGACCTATAACCCTGTTATGCGTACTCCCGAATGAGCAATTGAGCCAACTGTGGTACACCAACCGTGGCGGTTTCGGTTATAAAGCTAATATTATTATGATTAGAAGAGGCTTCAGGAATATAAGGGTCAACAAGAAATTTAGCTGCATGTGAGCCTACATAGTGAATCAATCCGGCAGCAGGGTATACCTGTAATGAAGTGCCTACAACCACAAAAACATCTGCATCAGCAGCTATTTTGGCTGCGGGCTCAATCATGGGTACCATTTCGCCAAACCAGACAATGTGTGGCCGAAGCTGATGTCCATCTTCTCCTAAATCGCCCCAGTAAATAGCATCACCACCAATATCTTTAATTAATTTTTCATTTTTAATACTCCTTACTTTACTTAATTCGCCATGTAAATGCAATACCTGCGTAGAACCTGCTTTTTCATGCAGGTTATCGACATTCTGGGTAATAATATTTACATCGAAATACTTTTCAAGTTCGGCTAAAGCCTGATGCCCTGCATTAGGTTGAGCTTCAAAAGCTTTTGCACGGCGTTCATTATAAAACTGTAAAACCAGTTCAGGATTTTTGTGCCAACCCTCAGGTGTAGCAACATCTTCTATCTTATGGTTTTCCCATAGGCCGTCGCTATCCCTGAAAGTTTTCAGGCCACTTTCTGCACTAATACCAGCACCTGTTAATACAACCAGTTTTTTCATAGAAATAGTATTTCAGGGTTTACCCATTGGCTAGTTTCAGGCAATCTTCTAATGTTAAAGTAGCGGGGTCGGTGCCCTTAGGTATTTTAACATTGCGTTTGCCCACCTTAATATATGGCCCGTATTGCCCGTTTAAAACCTGAACAGTCGGGTTCTCAGGAAACTCTCTGATAATTTTATTGCTTTCAGCGGCTTTTTTAGCCTTAATAATTTCTACGGCTTTGTCAAAGTTTACCTCAGCTGCGTTAGTGCCTTTATCGATATTGTAATATTTGTCGCCGTGTTTTACGTAAAAGCCAAAACGACCTTTCCCGATATTAACAGCCAGACCTTCAAAAATACCCAAGTCTTTTGGTTGTGACAAATCGCCACTATTGCGTTTAGCTTCAATTACTTCAATGGCTCGCTCTGCAGTTATCAGATATGGATCATCGGCTTTGTCGAGATTATAGAACTTTTCGTCATGTTTGATATATGGCCCGAACTTACCAGCCGCAACTAACAGGGGTTTATCTTCATAAAAGCCAACTTCGCGCGGTAGTTTAGGCATATCAAATAAAGCCAGTGCATCTTCTAACGTGATGGTATCAACCAGTTGATTTTTCATCAGACTGGCAAAAACAGGTTTCTCTTCGTCATTGATTTCCCCAATCTGAACATAAGGGCCAAACTTGCCAATTTTTACCGAAACCTTTTTACCAGTTTTTGGGTCAATTCCAAGCTCACGGGCACCTTTAGTTGCTTTTACACCGTCGGCTTGTTCCACTTTTTTATGGAAATCCTTGTAAAAATCGGCAATCATTTTTTGCCATTCTACTTTGCCGTCTGCTACTTTATCAAAATCTTTTTCAACATTGGCTGTGAAACTATAATCGATAATGTCGTCGAAGTTCTCTACCAGAAAATCGTTTACAACCATACCAATATTGGTCGGAAATAACTTGGCTTTTTCAGTACCGTAGGTTTCTTTACCTATTTTCTCGGAGATAATATCACCTTTCAATGAAAACTCCTTGAAATTTCTTTCCTTACCCGGGCGGTCTTCTTTTACAACATAATTTCTTTTAATAATGGTAGAAATTGTTGGCGCATACGTAGAAGGACGGCCAATGCCCATTTCTTCCAGTTTTTTTACCAGACTTGCCTCGGTGTAACGTGGGGCTGGTTTGGTAAAGCGTTCGGTAGCTTTCATTTCAGACAGGTTCAGTTCCTGCCCGATTGCAAGTGGTGGAAGCATACCTTTGTTTTCTTCGTCCTCATCGTCGTTCGACTCAAGATATACTTTCAGGAAACCGTCAAACTTAATTACTTCTCCGGTAGCTATTAATTCTTCGGGTGTGCTCGAAATCCCAATTGTGGCAATGGTTCTTTCGAGTTCTGCATCAGCCATCTGTGATGCTATTGAACGTTTCCAGATTAACTCATAAAGACGTTGTTCGCTTCTGTCGCCATCTATCTTTTCAACGCTAAAATCGGTAGGTCTGATAGCTTCGTGTGCTTCTTGTGCCGACTCACTTTTGGTTTTATACTGTCTGACTTTTACATATTTTTCTCCATAAGCGTTTTCAATCTGGATTTTTGCCTTTTCGATGGCTTCTCCTGAAAGATTGGTTGAGTCGGTACGCATATAAGAAATCTTACCCGATTCGTATAATTTCTGCGCAACAGTCATGGTTTGTAATACCGAAAAACCTAATTTTCTTGAGGCTTCCTGTTGCAAAGTTGAAGTAGTAAAAGGGGCTGCCGGCGATTTTTTGGCAGGTTTTACTTCCAGATTTTTGATGGTAAAAATAGCTCCACGACATTTCTCTAAAAATGTTTTTGCCTGTTGTTCGGTTTCAAAATTTTTAGGGAGTTCGGCATTAAGTATTTTACCTTTATCAACCAGAAACTGTGCTACTACTTTAAACGATGATTTTGAGTTGTGCCCATCAATTTCTCTTTCTCGCTCAACAATGAGCCTCACTGCTACCGATTGTACCCGCCCTGCCGATAAATTAGTGCGCTCACCGGTTCTGATTTTTTGCCAAAGTACTGGCGAAAGCTCAAAACCAACCAGACGGTCAAGAATCCGGCGGGCCTGTTGAGCATTCACAAGGTCCATGTCAATCGTACGTGGATTCTGAATAGCAGTAGTAATGGCCTTTTTTGTGATTTCTCTGAAAACAATACGCGGGGTCGAATCTTTCAGCCCTAATGATTCTTTCAGATGCCATGAGATGGCTTCTCCCTCACGGTCGTCGTCAGTAGCGAGCCATACTGTTTCCGACTCTTTGGCAAGTTTTTTAAGCTCGTTAATAACTTTTGTTTTGTCAGAAGAAACAGCATATTTAGGAGTGAAATTTTTATTAATATCAATTCCCAGTTCCTTGTCAGGTAGGTCTCTTATATGTCCAAAACTAGATTTAACTGTAAAATCTTTCCCAAGATACCCTTCAATGGTTTTTGCTTTTGCTGGTGACTCAACTATAACTAAGTTCTTCGACATTCTTTGGCCTTTATTTGAATTTTTGTGCGATATTAAGATAATAATGCAAAAGACTGCACAAAAGTTTTAGAAAAATTATTAAAAAAATATGAAAACGAAAATATTTGAACAAAAATGCACCGTTTTTGAGTTATTTCATCAGGGGTATATTTCATGAAAATCATGTTTATACGTAATTTAATGCTTATTTTTCGCAATATTTGAAAAATTACTATTCAAAATTTGACGATGTTTTGTAATTTTGGCGCAATCCTTCATCTATCAATCCGGATTTGAGTTTTTAACATTTAAAATTTTCTTTAACAAATGGCAGTTTTTGATTTAGATATGATTAAGAGCGTTTACGCTCGAATGCCCGAAAGAGTAGAGGCCGCTCGCAAATTAGTAGGCAGACCTCTGACTTTGGCGGAAAAAATACTTTATTCTCATTTGTGGGAAGGTGTTCCTGCAAAAACGTATGGTAGAGGAGTGGACTATGTTGATTTTGCCCCTGACCGCGTTGCTATGCAAGATGCAACCGCGCAGATGGCATTGTTACAATTCATGACTACCGGCCGTCCAAAAGTTGCTGTTCCTTCTACTGTTCATTGTGACCACTTGATTCAGGCAAAGGTAGGTGCTGCTGAAGATTTGAAAGTTGCTAACGAAAAAAATAAAGAAGTTTACGATTTCCTTTCATCAGTATCTAATAAATACGGTATAGGTTTCTGGAAAGCAGGAGCGGGTATTATTCACCAAGTAGTTATTGAAAACTATGCTTTTCCGGGTGGAATGATGATAGGTACTGACTCACACACACCTAATGCAGGTGGTTTAGGTATGGTGGCGATTGGTGTAGGTGGTGCTGATGCTTGCGACGTAATGTCGGGCCTTGCATGGGAACTGAAAATGCCTAAACTTATTGGTGTAAAACTATCAGGTAAATTAAAAGGATGGGCTTCTGCAAAAGATGTTATTCTGGAAGTAGCAGGCCGCCTGACAGTAAAAGGAGGAACCGGATACATTGTTGAATATATTGGTAAAGGTGCAGATAGCCTTTCGGCTACCGGTAAAGGTACCATCTGTAATATGGGTGCCGAAATTGGTGCTACTACCTCATTGTTTGGTTATGACCGTAAAATGGCGGCTTACCTTAAAGCAACTGGCCGTGCCAAAGTAGCTTCTTTGGCTAATGGTATCAAAGATTTGCTTCGCCCTGACCAAGAGTGTATCGATAACCCTGAACAATACTACGACCAAGTTATTGAAATTAACCTTTCAAGACTTGAGCCACGTATCAATGGACCATTCACTCCAGATTTGGCATGGCCGCTTTCTAAATTTGCCAAAGCTGTAAAGAAAAACAAATGGCCAGAAAAACTTGATGTAGGTCTGATTGGTTCATGTACTAACTCATCTTACGAAGACATGACACGCGCGGCTTCTGTTGCTGCACAGGCCGCTGCTAAACATATTGTAGCAAAATCGGAGTTTACAATTACTCCGGGGTCTGAACAAGTACGTTATACAGCCGAAAGAGATGGTATTCTGAATACTTTCAGTTCGATAGGGGGTGTAGTACTTGCCAATGCCTGTGGGCCTTGTATTGGGCAATGGGCCAGACATGGTGCCGAAAAAGGGGAGAAAAACTCAATCATTACTTCGTTTAACAGAAACTTTGCTAAACGTGCCGATGGTAACCCTAATACACACGCATTTGTGGCATCGCCTGAAATCGTAACTGCATTTGCCATTGCCGGTAGCCTTACATTTAACCCTGCAAAAGATACTATTACTAACGAAAAAGGCGAACAGGTAAAACTAGACCCACCTCAGGGTGTTGAGTTACCTCCACTTGGCTTCGATGTAAAAGATGCTGGTTATCAAAAACCTAAAAAAGATGGTAGCAAGGTAAAAGTGGCGGTGAGTCCTAAATCGGACCGCTTACAATTGCTTGAGCCATTCAAGGCATGGGAGGGAACAGACCTTACCGGCTTGAAATTGTTGATTAAAGCAAAAGGTAAATGTACAACCGACCATATCTCGATGGCTGGCCCGTGGTTAAAATATCGCGGACACCTTGATAATATCTCAAACAACCTTTTAATTGGTGCAATTAACTTTGCTAATGGTACTGCCAACAAAGTTAAAAACCAAATTACTGGCGAATATGGCGAAGTACCAGCCGTGCAACGTGCTTACAAAGCTGCCGGAATCGGAAGTATAGTGGTAGGTGACGAAAACTATGGTGAGGGTTCATCACGTGAGCACGCAGCTATGGAGCCACGTCATTTAGGTGTTCGTGCCATTGTTGTTCGTTCGTTTGCTCGTATCCACGAAACCAACCTGAAAAAACAAGGTATGTTGGCATTAACGTTTGCTGACCCTGCCGATTATGATAAAATTCAGGAAAACGATACTTTCGATATTTTAGGCTTAACTACCTTTGCGGAAGGAGTACCATTAACATTGGTAGCGCACCACGCAGATGGCTCGAAAGATGAAATCAAATTGAACCATACTTATAATACAAGCCAGATTGGCTGGTTTAAAGCTGGTTCGGCGTTGAATCTGATTGCGGCTGAAGTATAAAAATAGAATCAAACGATTGATTGATAAATGAAAAATCCCGTGGAAACACGGGATTTTTTTATGGAAGTAGCTTATGGCTTTGGAAAATTCTTTGAAGCATCGTCAAGAACAAGAACCCAGTCTTGTCCATAGCCCGAGCGTGGAGGATTAAATTTATGAGTACCATTATTGTTTATTTTCCCTATTTCTTCTACTTTTCCATTTCGGGGGTCATACCAGTAAGCAGTTAATTGTGTTCCCGAAATTTTTCCGGTATTTACCGTAAAAGGTTTACCGGTAGAAGTATAGATAAAAGCGTAGTCGTTGCCTCTGGTAGCTTGAATGCGTTCACTGGCCGGAAGGTTATCTTCTACAATTAAAGATTGGTCAGGAACTCTGTCAAGAAATGGCCTTGATTCGATTAAACGGCGTACAAGTTTCATTTGTTTAGCCCCTGGTAAGTCGAGGGCCTGTTGCCAGTAAAAGTGAGGCCCGTTCACGGCTTCACGGTTAGGAGAATACATTTGCCAGATGTCATGACACCCATACGTATGCCCGAATGCTCCAGCAAATATATCCAGATACGCGTATTTTCGTACATCATAGGCACTAGAAGTTCCTAATTCGTGGGCATTAAAACAAACAGGGTGGTCTTCATAAATAGGTTCGCCATCAATAACAGGCTTAGTAGGGTTTCTGTCATAAGAGCCTTTAATGTTATCATAAATTGGGGTATCGCGGCAATGGCCGTTCTGAAACATATTGAAATCGAACCAATCATCATGATGAAACCATTGGCTTGCACCTTCGCGGTTGGGTTGAGGATGAAAAGTAATAAGGGCGTTGTCGTTTCCGCCAACACCTTCCACAATACCCGCAGCCATGGCTCTCCATACTTCAACATCGTTAGTACCTTCACGTGGGGTTCTGTCACCACCTAAAATCCAGATAATATTCTTTCGGTTTTTATAACGGGTAGCTAGCCATTTGCCATAAATACGCGCATTATTGGTATTAAAAACCTCAGGTCCCTTGCCCCATGTTGATTTATAGAGTTTATCACCCCATGTTGGTAAAAAACCAATTGTTAACCCATATTCAGCCGCTTTGTCAATAATGTAATCTACGTGTTTGAAATACGCCTCATTGGGTTTGGTAGGGTCATTATTAATTAAAGGTAAGTCGCCGTAAGGATTAGGAACATTCAGCCCATCAAATTCGGCAAGTGCTACGGCTTGTATAACTGTATAGTTCTGAGAAGCTCTTTTTTGTAGATAATAATCGGCATCTTCTCTGTCAAGTCGATGAAATAACTCCCACGCAGTATCGCCAAGCCAGAAAAAGGGCTTGCCATCTTTCAGTAAGAAACGTTTATTAGGGCTTACGCTGAAAGTCTGAGCAAAAACACTCAGGCACATTAAAAACAAGAGTAGGGTCGAATAGAATGATTTCGATTGCATATTTTGTTAGGTTAATTGAAAACAATAGTCTCATTCTTCGAAGAAAGCACAACTTCCGCCCACCCAGTCAAAATTTTTATTAAAGTTTACGCCAATCATTTCACCACGGCTCAAACGCGCCAGATTCGTCACTAATGCTGGTCGTTTGGCGTTATCGGCCCACGCAAATAGCATTCTTATTTCTGTCTTGATTAAATCACCTTGTAGGTCTTCAATTATAGGCTCATATTTCACTTTACGCTGAATCAGAAAGTTTTCTTTGTCAGTGATAGCGTCCAAATCATCTTTCGTAAAGTTTAGCTTTACGCCACTTCCAGCAAACGAAAACAAAGGTTTTAATACATAGTTCTCTAAATCGGCAGGATATTCTTTTAATTCCGATAAATAATAACTCTTAGGTACATAAGGGCTGTTGAGTAGCGGAAGCGTAAACTTGCTAATACGAAAAAACCAGTTAGGGTGAGTAACCCATGTTACATCAACATCATCGGTTAATTTAAACTCCGTTTCCAGATTCGGATAATTCTGTAATAAGTCGTCAAAAATCAGTCGGTTGTAAATTCTCTTGATGTCAATTCGCTTGCCATCTTTTTCATAATAGAGTTGCCTGCCGTCTTTTTTTATTTTAGTATAACATACTGGTTCAATACCCCAAAGTTGTTTTGTTATTTCAAAATCAAGCCTTGTTTTTTGTTTTTCGGGATAAATTTCGAGCAATATTACATTTTCGGCTTTTTCTTCTCCAAGAAAAACCTTTTTCATTTCGTCAACATACGAAGCCATACTTAGCCGATTAAAATATTGGCTAAAGTTTTTAGGGCTATAAAAGAACTTTTTATATTTCTGGCCGATATACCATTGATACCCGAACAATGATGGAAAGCCCTGTAATTCAATTAATTGTGGAGTAAGTTCGCCGTTTTCGCCCCGACAAACAGCGAAGTCAATGGCTAAAAAATGTGTATGGCTGTTTTCGTTAGGTACAAACTGATTTACCGGAATAGCTCGTTCAGTTTTAGCTTTAAAATCATCTTTCATCAGGGTATCGATAATGTCGTTACATGCCTGAAGAGTTTTTATTTTGAGTGCCTGTGGCACAAAAACGGGAGTTTCTGCTACACGGAAGTCTAATTGCTTGGGAAAATCCTTTTCAATTTCAGCTATGAGTGCCTCATATTTTTCTTGCGAAAAACTAGCATTAAACTGATGACGTATTTCGGGTATCATAAATTTAATTTATCGGAATGAATACTAATAATGGAAGAAAAAGGTATATCCACTTTTGCAGATATACCTTTAAAAGTCTTAGGCTAATTCTAATATGCTTTCGGCAGCATTTCTTAAAAAAGTCGGAATAATTACCGATTCGGTGAGCATAATTTTGTCTGGGTCATCAAGCCTGTCAATCATTTCCTCGTATTTTTCTGACCCATATTCTTTAATTACAGCCAGCATTTTTTCTTCTTGTTTGAAATAGTGCATCATTCCTTCAGAATCGGCTTCGGGGTGAAACTGCGTACCAAAAACCTCGTCCGAAAACCTTATAGCCATAATGGCTCTTTCTAAAGGCACATGAGGGCGCACTTTTTCCAGACATAAAACTTTGGCTCCAAATTCATTGATTTTTTCCCAGTTTGGTTGAATCAACTGATAATCTCTTGAATCAACTGCATAGAAAACATCAGGAAGTTTTTCAAACAGGGGCTCGTGTTCGCCATCTTCTGTCCGATGAATAGGCATTACTCCAAACGAAGTTGATTTTCTTTTACAAACCTCGCCAAAGCCTAGATGATAGCTTGCTATCTGGAAAGAATGGCAAATCAGAAAAAGATATTTTTTATCTTCATTCTGACTGTTATATTTAAAAATCTGGTCGATAAAATCAAAATATTTTTGTTCCCACAAATGACCTTCTGGTAACGGATTACCCGGCCCACCTGTGGATATAAATATCTGATAATCATTCAATGAAGGAATTTCATTTTTTTGTCGAACATCAAAAACATCATAATGCCCCGCGGTATCTTCCTGTGACAAAAATTGTTCGCACAACATTTTTATACAACGCATACCTTCATTGGGCTTGCCATCGTATAGGTCTAAAATTGCAATATTCATAACATAAAACAAACTCCCGATTGCTGTGAGGGAGGTCTAAATTAGTAAAAAGCAAATACAAACTTAAGCAAAAAACTGTTAAATAGCATTTGCTACGTCTTTATAAAATCCTGCAAGTGTTTTACTTGCAAGGTTTTATCCTAAGAATAGTACAACAAATTTATTTGGCCGATTTGTTCAGCTTACAGACCAATTTTTGTTTCTGATACAATGTAGTCAACTACTTTTTCAAGGCTTTGAGTTTCTTCAAAGACTTTCAACTGGCGGTCGGCACCGCTACCCATTTTCAGTATCTGATGAATATATTCTACTTCTTTTCGGCTGCCCAGTTCATCAAGTACGTCATCAACAAACTCCATTAGTTCTTCAGCAAGATGCGAATAGGGCACTTCTGTTTCCTTGCCGAAATCAATCAGGTTACCTTGAATGCCATATCTGGCGGCTCGCCATTTATTTTCGCTGATTAGCATTCGGTGGTATGTACGGAAGCTCAGATTTTGTTTATGCAACTTATGAATCTTTGCAATGATGGCTTGCATCAATGCCGCTAAGCAGATAGTTTCATCAACACGCATCGGAATATCACAGATTCTGAATTCAACTGTTGGGTAAAAAGGATGTAGGCGGATATCCCACCATATTTTTTTGCCGTTATCAATACAGTTGGTTTTTATCAGCAGATTTACGTAGTTGTCGTATTCAGCCACGCTCGAGAAATAGTCAGGAATACCTGTTCTCGGAAATTTATCGAATACTTTTGAACGATACGATTTAAAACCTGTATTACGCCCACACCAGAATGGCGAATTGGTCGACAACGCATAAATATGGGGCAGAAAATAACGGGCAGTGTTCAGAATCTGCATACCCTCTTCACGGTTAGGAATGCCCACGTGTACGTGTAAACCAAAAATCAGGTTCGAGCGTGCCACGTCGCGCATATCATCAATTAGTTTTTCGTATCTTTCGTTTGGCGTAATGAGTTGCCTTTGCCAGTCAGAAAAAGGGTGCGTGCCAGCAGCAGCAATATGAAGATTCTGCTTGGCGGCTAAATCAAACAGCATACGACGCAAATACGTAACTTCTTCACGGGCTTGTTGTATATTTTCACATACGCTTGAAATCATCTCCACAACGGCCTGGTGCATTTCTTGTTTGATTCGTTCCTGCAAAATTACCTGACCACCTTCAACTATTTTAGACATGTGTGAACGAAGCTCCCTTGTTACGGGGTCGATAGTCTGAAACTCTTCTTCAATACCTAATGTAAATTGTGACATAATTTTCTTAGTTCAGGGTGTTAAAGTGGGAGACGATAAGTATTGCAACCGATAAAGGGCATATTTATCGGTTGCAAAGGCGTGTTATTTTTTCTTGGCAGGAGTAACTTTTTTAGCAGGTTCTGCTTTTGGTGTTGCAGTTGCTTTTTTAGGTGCTTCAGCTTTCGGTGCAACTTCGGCTTTTTTCGGGCTTACCTTTTTCTCGGCGGCTGGTTCCTGTGTGCCAGTTATCAAAAAGTTTTCGCCTTCACCTAAAACCGATGCTTTTGTGAAAGTACCCCATGTACAATTGTTTTTACCATCTTTTTGCTCAATTGCTCTTTCAATGGCCATTTTGGCAGCATTAGCCACAATCCATTCAAAGTTTCCTTGTCCTACCGAGTTCACATCGGCATCAGGGGCCGGATTACAGAAGTCGATAGCATACGGAATACCATCACGCACAGCAAACTCAACAGTATTGAAGTCGTAGCCTAGTGCTTTATTCAGGCGAAGCACGTAGTCTGTAATGGTAGCCATTAGTTTTTTATGCTCTTCGCCTTGAGTTTTAGGCTGCGTGGCATAGCGTAAATGGTGCGGATTACGAGGCTCATAAGGCATAATATGAACATATTTGCCATTTAGGCAGTAACAACGGTAATAATCTGTAAACTGGATTTCTTCCTGTAAAAGCATTACCAATTGGCCGGTTTCTTCGTGTTTTTGCCAAAGGTCGTTCGAGTCATATACCTTGTAGACGCTTTTCCAGCCACCACCAGCATGAGGTTTCATATAGGCCGGAAAACCAATCTGACCAAACATATATTCCCAATCCATCGGGAATTTCAGGTTTCTGAATGATTTCTCTGTGGTATCTGTTGGTCTTTCTTTCGACGGAAGTAATACCGTTTTAGGTACCGGAACCCCTAATTTAACAGCAAGACAGTTGTTAAAAAACTTTTCGTCGGCACTCCACCAGAAAGGGTTATTAATAACGGCTGTTCCACAAAGAGCGGCATTTTTAAGGTAAGCTCTGTAAAAGGGCACATCCTGAGAAATTCTGTCGATAATAACGGCGTAATCAGTAGCTACGCCTTGTTCTACTTTATCAATCGAAACAGGCTCGGCAATAATACCAGCAGGAGCCGTTTTATTTACCTCGTCAATAAATGCCCATGGAAAAGTATCTTCCATTCCGAAAAGAATTCCTATTTTTTTCATAAATGAGTCTAAATTAAATTGTTTGTTTTATTGTTGTTGATAGAGGTTTGTCGAAAATACAATATCTTCAACTTAACTATTAAAATTAAAATTGGTTCTTAATATTATAATTGTCCGTCAAGCATTTTTCCTACATATTCTGGAAACATCATGCGCCAGAGTGGCCAATCGTGCGAAGCCCATTTTTTCTCATCGTACCAGTGGTTAATACCTCTCTCGGCCAGAATCCTCGACATATTCACGTTGTCATCCTTACAAATATCCCAGTCTGAAGTACCCAATACAATTTTCATGTGGTTGTATTTCCATCCGTCCTGATTTTTCATATAATCAACCGGATTATTGAAATAAACATTATCGTCAAAATAGCCTTTCATGAAATTTTTAATATCAAAGGCTCCACTCATACTAAAGCAGTAGTCAACTACATCAGGATATTTAAAAGCAAAGTTAGTGCAATGGTAACCCCCGAAGCTACAACCAGCTACCCCAATTCTGTGTACGCTGCATTCACGTTGTATGGCAGGTACTAATTCTTCTCTGATGAAACGGGTATATAAATTGTAATTGAAAATCTTGACATTCGGAGACATCCCCTGTGCATAAAAACTTTGGAAATCTATGCTGTCGACATTATAGAGTTTTATTTTGCCATCATTAACCAGATTCGCAACAGAGTTGTTCAGCCCGAAGTCTCTGTTTTGCAGGTAATTACCCATAGAGGTCGGAAACATCAGAATTGGGTACCCCCAATGGCCACTAATTAGTAAATCTATGTCTCTGCCCAGAAAATGAGAAAAGAACTTGATGTGTTTTTCATTCATACAGCTTATAGTACTTTAAGGTATTTTTTGATAGCAGTTTATTGAATTTGTAAAAGATTTTTCTGCAAAAATCGCGGAATATTTCTTGGTGTGGAAATTTTTTACCAAATAAAGTTTTGCAAATAAATCTTTTTGAAAAAATGTTCTTTGGTTAAATTTTGTAAAATAACTTACTTGTAAAATAAAATATTGTTTTGTTGTGTTTTGGTGTTTTGGTGTAATGAATTTGTATTTTTGTCGAAATAAAACAATTAATTGAAATATTAGTCGATTTTAATCAATCAAACAAATGATTTTTAAAAATTTTATTGTACTGATACGGCTAATGCTCTTTTTATTGTTGTTTTTACCAACCAAAATTTATTCGCAAGTGCATTCAGTTAACGTTCAGAAAAACTTCATCATTCATTCAACATACCTGAATCGGGACGTCGCTTATGACATCATTCTTCCCCCTGATTTTAGTATTCATGCAAAAAACAATAAAGTCCTGTTCATGAACGACGGCCAGGACCTCGAAGCATTATCAATGCCGGTTATACTTCAAAAACTATACGATACCCATGCAATAAAACCTTTTGTGCTTGTAGCAGTTCATACCAATGAAAGGCGTATTCAGGAGTATGGAACAGCTTCAACACCCGACTATAAAAATCGTGGTAGTCTGGCAGATAAATACACAGGTTTTGTACTGAAAGAATTATTGCCTTGTATTCAGAGTAATTACGGAACCTCTCTGGCAAAAGAGGATAATTTCTTTTGCGGGTTTTCGCTAGGCGGCTTATCAGCCATTGATATAGTATGGGCAAATCCTGACATATTTTCAAAAGTAGGTGTATTCAGTGGGTCTTTCTGGTGGCGAAAAAAAGCTTATGAAGAAGGTTATGACGATGAAAAAGACCGCATTATGCACACTATTGTGAAAGAAGGCAAATACCATGAGGGGCAGAAGTTCTGGTTTGAATGTGGTACTAACGACGAAAAGGACGACCGTAACAATAACGGAATTATAGATTCTATTGAAGATACACTCGATTTAATTACTGAACTCGAAAACCATGGCTACCAGAAAGAAGTTGATATAATTTATTACGAAGTACTTGGAGGCGAGCATAACCCAAAAACATGGAGCGAAGCCATGCCTGTATTTTTAAAATGGCTTGTAGGTAACTAGCAAGCCGCTGGTATTATATAAACCCACATTCGAGACTTTTATGCAAAAACTACTAAGTACCTGTTTTTTATTGTTTTTATATATACAACTATATGCAGGCGGCATAAAGGGAAAAATTACTGATATAAAAGGGGAGAAACTGCCTTTTACTTCGGTAATTATTAAGGGGCAGCATACTGGCACAATGGCCAATGCAGAAGGCGAGTATCTCATGAACCTAAAAGCAGGAACTTATGAAGTGAGTTTTCATTTTTTGGGTTATAAACCAACTACAAAACGAGTTATTGTTGACAAGGATTTTATTGAACTGAACATCAAACTAGAAGAGCAGACAGTTGCCTTAAAAGAAGTGAGTATCAGTTCAAAAGAAGAAGACCCTGCTTATACAATTATGCGAAAGGCCATTGCTAAAAGCAAAATCCACCAAAAACAGGTGGTAAGTTTTGATGCAAAAGCCTATGTGAAAAATTCAATTGTGTTGAATAAAATACCGTTGGTGCTTAGAAAAGACTTGCTGAAACAGAATATTAAGGAAAATATCCCTTTTCTGTCGGAGTCTGTAATGGAAATTAACTACCAGCAGCCTAATAATAAACTTATCAAGATTCTGGGGCAGAAAAGTACATTTGACCAGATTTCCATCGCAGATGGCTTCTACCTGTTCGATTTTTACGCTCCGGGTACTAACCAGATTTCACCATTATCGCCTATCGCCTTTAAATATTATAAATTTGAATATGAAGGTTTTTTTGAAGACAGGGGGCTTATTGTTAACAAAATCAGGATTATACCTAAATCGTATGGCGACGGGGTTTGGCAGGGCAGCATTTATATTATAGACGACTACTGGAATATTCATAGCATAAACGTTGAAACACTTGATAATGGCTTGAGCCTTAAATTAAGCCAATACTACGGCCCAATCGAAAAGGTTTGGGTACCTATTAATCAGAATCTTGATTTTTCTGGAAAACTTTTTGGTTTCGACTTTGAGATAAAAGCCCTTGTCAATGCCGACTATCATACAATAACAACAAATCCGGCATTTGTAGAAGAAATAAAACTCGTGGATGAAACCAAAGAAGGGAAGTTTCAGGATGAACTTTCAAAAAAAGCATTAAAAAACTCGAAAACCGAGCAATTACTGAAAGACCAAAAGGAGTTTTCTGTAAAAAATATGCAGAAAATAATGAAAGAGTATGAGCGAGAAGAAAAAGAAAGACGCAAAGCCAAAGGAGAAGACATTGCAGTTATCAGTAACGATGTAGTAATGATTGACCCCGAAGCCAAAAAACGTGATTCAACTTATTGGAACAATGTTCGGAATATTCCGCTAACCACAGAAGAAAAAAAGAGTTATGACTTTGGTGATAGCATTAAAGTTGCTTTGGTTGTAAAACGCGATAGCTTGGTGAAAGACTCACTAAAAAAAGCATGGCGGTATTTTCTGCTCAACTATGATTTCAAATTAAAGAATAATAATTACCTGCATTTCGAACCACCCTATATGCCTTTTGTAGGTTTAAATTATAACTCTGTCGAAGGGATTGTTTCTGATTTAGGATTAGGTTATAAAAACTATACGCTTTTCAACGCTAACCAGAGGTTTAGGTACAATTTTTTCGGAAACATTCGATACGCTTTTCAGGAAAAGGCTTTACGGGGGCGTATTGGTATAGAGTTAGAGAGAGGTACTTCAAAACTAACTATGGGTGTAGGAAAATATATTGCCCAGTTCGACCCCAATAGCTTTATATTTGAGTGGATGAATACTGCCACTACATTGTTTAATGAACAGAATTTTCTGAAAATATACGACAAAAAATATTTCAATATTGGCTATACTTTTGAGAAGGATGCCCGTTTTTTGTTAACTACAAATATTGAATTGGCTGAACGTTCGCCACTCGAAAACCTCAATAAAATATATGTAATTAAAGATTTTCCAAGAAATGCTTTTTCTCCGAACAACCCTCCGGTAATTGAGCTGGGCAATACCAGTTTTACGCAACATAAAGCCCTTATATGGCAAAGCCAGATAAGGTGGAGCCCGTCAACAAAAGTAATGATACGTAACGGTAAAAAAAGATATTTAACCGGAAACTCACCCGCAATTATGCTCAGCTACAAGAAAGGTATGATGGATGTAGATTTTGATTACCTTAGCCTGAGTGTGAAACAAAATATCAGGATGAGTTATTTAGGAAAACTCGACTATATGTTTGAAGTAGGCGATTTCCTGAACGATAAACGCATATATCTGATGGATATGAAGCACATTAACAATAACTACCTGAATGCATTACAAACAGGTCTTTTTGCTCGTTATCGTTTATTAGATACCCGTACGCCCATTGCAGGAGAAGAAAATGTTTCTTACACGAACCTATACAAATTCAGTACAAAAGGGTTATATTTACAAGCACACGTAATTAATGAGTTTAAAAAGTTGTTATTTTCACAACTAACTCTGGTAAGAATGTATGGCTTAAAAGAGGATATTTTTGTTAATTACCTGAATTCGCCGGTACTAAAAAATTATGTTGAAATAGGGTATGGTATTGATGGTATTTTAAAAGCAGCCCGTATTGAGGTAGTGAGTAGTTTTGAGCAGGGTAAATACCAACGTTGGGGACTTAAATTGGGTGTTACCATGTAAAATAAATTATATAATGAAATTTCTGATTTTAACTTTTCTGTGCTTGATGTCATTTATAAGTCCTCCTGATTTTCTTTCAAAACAACTACAATCGCCAAGAGTAGCGAAAGCAAATCAAGAAAAAGGAAAAAAAGTAGATAAACTGCTGACCTCGAAAAAAATTGACAAAACCCATTTTAACCTTTTTCTGAGAGCGTTCAAAAAAGAGGAAAAACTTGAAGTGTGGGCGAAAAATCTGGATGCGTCAAATTATACCTTAATTAAAACCTATGATTTTTGTACATCATCAGGGAAATTAGGGCCTAAACGTCGCTCCGGTGACTTGCAAATTCCTGAAGGTTTTTACAAGGTAACAACCTTTAATCCGCTAAGTACCTATCATTTATCGTTCAAGATAAACTATCCTAATAAGTCCGATTTACATTTTGCCGATAAGAAAAACCCGGGCAATGATATTTATATTCATGGCGAATGTGTTACTATTGGCTGTATTCCGCTGGGCAATCCAAATATTGAAGAATTGTATTTGCTTGCTATCAGGGCTCATAATACAGGAGGTTCAATAAATGTGCATATTTTTCCGGCTTCTTTAGAAGAAAAATCATATCAGAATTTAAAAGAATCCTTTAAGAACGAACCAGACCTTTTAAAATTCTGGGCAAACCTCAAGCCCGTTTATAACTATTTCGAAAATAAGAAGACTTTACCTGAAATAGGAGTAGATAGCAAAGGGTTTTATACAGTCAAATAAGCCAATAAGGCTTTCAAAATCTATATAAATTCACTAAATACATATTAAAGTAGTGCTTTTCTTACGAACAATACTATTAATCTGTTTGTGTTTTTCATTTCAAATTAGCTGGGCGCAGGTGAACTTTACAAAATTCCCACTTAATAACCAGATTTTGCAACGAGATGAAAGAGATGAAGCCACCATTACCGTACAGGCTAATGTTGAGACATTTGTAAGAGGTAAAATTACGCTCAGAATATGGCAGGAGCAAAGCCTGTTCTGGTCTCAGGATGTAATATTGGAAGGACAAACACATGTGAGTTTTTCTCCAAAAATTAAAGCTGGCGAACATAATTACTATGTAAAGGCATATTTGAATGATAACGAAATCAAAAAAGCTGATAGAGTAGTTGCGGGTGACGTTTATTTGTTCTACGGGCAGTCCAATGCTTTAGGGTACAGTGGTATCAATGAATATGTTCCGCTCAGAAATGTATTTTTGAGGTATTACGTCATGTACCATTATGAAAACAAAGACGGTGAATGGCTGGTGCCTTCTGAATCAATTCAGTGGCCTGGAACTGGCCTTTTTCCACTTGAGTTGGAACGAATGCTATATCAGGAACATCGCTACCCAATAGGAGTTGTAGTGGGTGCAGTTGGCGGAGCCGACATAGCTACCCTCAGTAACCGAAATCCGGCCAATCCTACTGATATACATACCGAATATGGCAAACTGCTAACCATGACCAGCACTAGTGGTTTGAGAGACCAAATAAAATACCTTGTTTTCAGGCATGGAGAAAGCGACGCTACCTTTCAGGGCTTTTCTGAGGCATACCCGCAACAGTTTACAAAACTATTCAACTATATTAAAACCGATTTTCCTGCTTTAAAAAAGGTCTATAATTTTCAGGCAAATTTACTGACGGACTATAATCCGAAGGCGGGTTTTTTAAGAGAGTTTCAGCGAAATGTCAGAAATAATTCGCCTTTAATTACCAATCTCAGTACTGTTGGAACACAAGGCTATGATGGTTTGCATTATAATACAGCGGGGTATCGGCAAACTGCCACCGAATTAGCCAGAGTAATCAGTAAAGAAATTTATGGGGTAGGTACATCGCCTGAAATTTATTCGCCTAATTTAAAAGAAGCCTACTGGGAGCAGAACAAACTTGTACTAGCCTTCGATGATAATATGAAGATGGTGTATCCTAAAGATACAGTTGTACACGATTATCTGTGGCGAATGAAAGATTATATCTACATCAACGGCAAAGCCGGAAGTGTTGACTCAGGCTATGCAGTCGGAAACAAAATATATTTAATTACCAATACCAGAGGTACAAAAGTTTCGTATCTACCTCCTTTTTATAATTCATTTTCTCATTTTGCTTTTTATAATGGTACCCATATTACCAATAGTCTGGGTATGAGGGCCTTTAGCTTTGATAACGTAACTACTAAAAATAACACCATCGAAGTTGATTCTAAAATTGGCCCTGTGGCATTGCGTATTGATACAAACAAAATATGTGTAGGGGCTGAGGTTTCTGTATTTTTTACCAATACTCAAACGGCAACTAGTAACGATTTCCAAGTGCAGTTATCTGACGCCAAAGGTAATTTTGCTTCTGGGCCTATTATTGGAGAGGGAGACGCTTCGCCCATTAATATCAGGCTACCCGATGACATACCAGCAGGGGCAGGTTATAAAATAAGGCTTATTCAGGAAAACAAAACAAATGCTCTTACAACCAATGCGTTTGAGATACAAATAAGACCCACTGCTGTTATATCAACAACCACACCCCGAATTAGCGTTGAAGAGGATGCAGCTATCCACCTTGAATTTGAAGGCTTACCTCCAATCGATTTTATTCTTTCGGATTCATCCAAACATCGGGCTTCAGGAAATAAAATTGATTTACTAGTAAAACCAGAAGATTCGTTTGCTTATACGGTACTAGAAGTAAAAAATGCCTGTGGCATAGGGAAAACCGATGGAACTGCCAACATTGAAGTATTGAAAGGTTTGCTTGCCCATGAGCCCGAGGTCGACACTGCCATATTAGTATACCCCAATCCAGCAACTGAATATGTATATATCAGGAATGCAACAAAATTACCTTTTGAAATAAAACTTTTTGATACCAAAGGAAAGTTAGTTGAACAAAAATATTTTCAGGAGTCTGGAAATTTCTCTACACATCATTTAAGCAAAGGAATATATTTCTACCGTATTAAAAGTGGTAAACTAACCAAATCAGGAAAAATATTAATACAATAGCTTTAATAGTAGTATGAAACGTTAAGTTAACAGCCATATACAAAGTTTGGCACGTTTTTTTCTTATTTCTAAATAAGGTTTATTATTTCTAAATAAGGCTTTTATTAAACTAATGTTGCTAGTGCGTAAGATTACAGTTTTTAATACAATCCCTCGCTTTTTAACTGCATTTCTACCAATATTTTTTGTTTGGTATGCTGCTTCGGCACAAATAGCTTATCAGAAATTTCCGCAGAATAACCAGATTTTTCAGCGGAACGACCAGAATGAAGCCGAAGTTTCAGTAAAAGGATTCCTGAACGAAAATGGTCATTCTTCTATCACTTTAAAAATATTTCAGGACGACAACCTCGTTTACGAAAATACGCTTTCAGTAGCAGGAACGATGCCGTTTGAATTTTCGCCCACTATTAGGGCCGGTAAATACAATTATGCAGTTAAACTATACCTCGACGGAAATGAGGTAAAGTCAGCTTCAAAAGTGGCTGTTGGTGATGTTTTCCTGATTTACGGGCAGTCGAATGCACTTGGTTATGGCGGTATAAACGAATATCGTCCCGCGCGTGACCCTTTCCTGAGGTATTATGTAATGTACGATTTTAATAATGGTAATGGCGAATGGCTAGTGCCTTTTGAAACCTCACAATGGCCCGGTACAGGTTTAATAGCGTTAGAATTGCAACGGATGCTAAGCGAAAAATACAATTATCCGATAGGTGTAATAGTAGGAGCAGTAGGAGGGGCAGCTATTAGAGGTCTTAATGACAGAGACGCACAGAATCCTGCAAACCCGGGTACTAATTACGGCAAGCTAATTACACAAACTAATGCCACAGGCTTGAGAGAACAAATCAAGTACCTGATTTTCAGGCATGGTGAAAGTGACGGGTTTTATTTTGGTGATTCAGAAGCCTACCCTGAACAATTTACCAAACTATATAATTATCTTATTGCAGATTTACCCAATTTACGGCGTTTCTACAACACACAAGCAAATATACTTACAGAAGCCAATCAGAAAGCTGGTTTTTTAAGAGATTTTCAACGGCGGTCAAAATACCTGTATCCTAAAATAAGTACCCTTAGTACCGTAGGTACAAGTGGTTATGATGGTTTGCACTACAACTTTGGCGGATATCAGCAAACCTCTCTTGAGTTGTCGAGAATCATAGGCAGAGAGGTTTACGGAAATTATGAATCTCCAGAAGTTTATTCGCCCGACATTCAGAAAATATTCTGGGAGGGTAATCGCCTTGTATTGGAGTTTGAACAGGGAATGCAAATGACATATCCTCAGGACTTAACGGTTAATGGCGTAGTCAGGAGTATGAAAGATTATATTTATATTGATGGCCGTAACGACGTAGTACAATCAGGGGAAGGAGTAGGCAACAAAATATATTTAACACTGGCTAATATCAGCAACCCAAAATTTGTTTCTTACCTGCCATCGTGGTTTGCCGATAACAGTAGCCCGTTTTATAATGGCGTTCATCTGAAAAACAGCTATGGTATGAGGGCTTTCAGTTTCGACAATGTAGAAATTGGCGGGCAAGCTCCACAAATACCCACAACCCCTGTTATAAATAATCCTGAGCCTAAACCAGATAACCCCGTTGTTTCAGCCAATATCGATTTAACAATAACCGTAACCGATGAAATGATGGTTAAACTTACTTGGAATGGAAACCCTCAAACCAAGTACCGTATTCAGAAAGGGACCGGAACATCAGCCAGTATGTTTGAAGTAGGAACCATCTATGGAGATAATTACTACGATACTCAGGTTGAGCAAAATGCACATTATTTTTATAAGGTTATAGCAGATACCCCACAAGCAGAACAATCAACAATTAAAGATGTTTGGCTGAAATGTCTGGATAGCGTTATGGTAAAAACCTTGACAGCCCTAAATTATATAGGAGCTAATACTTCAATTACAGCAATGGTTGCTTTAAATAGCGCAAAACAACTAACTTTGGAGGCTAATAAATTTATCGACCTGACTCCCGGCTTCGATGCAGTGCATGGAAGTTACTTTTCAGCTCAGATAGGTGGCTGCAAGAACGATTAGTTGTTAATCATTATCCAAATTATGCTTCTTTTTTTTCAACCAGATATTGCTCAGTCTTCTTTTCTTGATGTGGATGACTCTCGTCATTGTATAAAAGTTCTCAGGAAAACAGTAAAAGATGTTATTCACGTGGTTGATGGTCAGGGCGGGTTATTTGCCTGCGAAATAACAAAGGCTAACGACAAAAAATGTGAATTCAAAATCCTGACAGAACAAAGAAATTATCAACAAAAAGACTATTATGTGCATATAGCCATTGCTCCTACAAAAAATTCTGACAGATTAGAATGGTTTATTGAGAAAAGTGTTGAAATAGGAATCGATGAAATTTCGTTAATACAAACAAGGCACTCGGAAAGGAAAAACCAGAAAATCGATAGGCTCGAAAAAATTGCTGTTTCTGCCATGAAACAATCTCTTAAAGCGTATTTGCCTAAAATAAATGAATTGATACCACTTGAGAAATTTTTAACTACGGTAGCACAGGAACAAAAATTTCTGGCACATCTGGCCGACGATGCCAAACCCCTAAGCAGGTGTCTAAAACCTCAAACGTCGTATTGTATTCTGATTGGGCCAGAAGGAGATTTCGCTGAAGAAGAAATTCAACAGGCAAGAGCAGCAAGTTTTGAGGTGGTTACTTTAGGAAATGCCAGACTTAGAACCGAAACAGCAGGCATGGTAGCTTGCACAATTATTAATAATTTTATAGCTTTATAGTTATCACTACCATTGGTTTATGAAAAAAGGTATTCAAATAACAGGTCTGGGTCTGTTTATAAGTTTTTTGTTTGTAATGAGCGTATTGGCTCAACAGCCTACTTTAAAAATTGCAAAATTACGTTACGGCGGTGGTGGAGACTGGTATGCCAATAAAACTTCTTTGCCTAATCTGATTCGGTTTTGTAACCAGAATCTTAAAATGAATTTGTATCCTGAAGAAGACATTGTCGAGGTTGGTAGTGGTGATATTTTTCAGTACCCTTTTGTACACATGACGGGGCACGGAAATGTTGTCTTTACCGATGCCGAAGTTCAGAATTTACGTAAGTATCTGATTTCGGGTGGTTTTTTACATATCGATGATAACTATGGATTAAACAAATTTATCCGCCGAGAAATGAAAAAAGTTTTTCCTGAACTTGAATTCATTGAGCTGCCTTTTTCTCACCCTATTTACCAACAGAAATATAAATTTCCGAATGGTTTGCCTAAAGTGCATGAGCATGATAATATGCCTCCGCAAGGATTTGGTTTAATTTGGCAGGGAAAACTAGTATGTTTTTTTAGCTATGAGTGTGATTTAGGCAATGGCTGGGAAGACCAAAGTGTGTATCATGACCCTGAAGAATTACGCCTGAAAGCCTTGCAAATGGGAGCTAACCTTGTGCAATATGCTTTTACTAACTACTAGCATAATTGTACGATTCTTAGCCAGAAACTTGGATATTTTAAAGAACTTTAGCTTTTTATTTGCAACATAGTAACATTATTCTTTGTTTTATGGTTTAGCCAGTATATTTGTATTTTAATTTTATTTCCAAACACAAAAAATGGTTGCTGCATTATCTTTTTTTTTCGGCCATTGGTATTTATCATTATTTAGCCAAACATTCTTCTTACATCGTTATTCGGCCCACAAAATGTTCACAATGAATAAATTCTGGGAGAGGTTTTTTTATTTTCTTACTTACATTACGCAGGGGTCTTCGTATTTGAATCCGCGCTCGTATGCTATTTTGCATCGTATGCACCATGCTTACAGCGATACTGAGAGAGACCCGCACTCGCCGCATCATACTGAAAACGTATTTACTATGATGTGGAAAACCAAAGAGATTTATAATGCTTTATTGACTTATAAATACAAAATTGAAGAACGTTTTGAAAAAGACTTGCCTGAATGGCATATTATCGATAAAATCGGTGATAACTGGATTTCCAGAATTGCATGGGGGGTAAGTTACATTGTATTTTATGTAGTAGGTTTTTTCTACTTTAACATTCATTGGGGATTCTTCTTTTTATTACCCATTCACTTCCTGATGGGGCCAATCCACGGGGCCATTGTTAACTGGAGTGGGCATAAATACGGTTATCAGAATTTCGATAATAAAGATGAGTCTAAAAATTCATTGTTTTTTGATTTTCTGATGTTAGGCGAATTATTCCAGAATAATCACCACAAACACCCGATGTCAATCAATTTCGGAAAAAGATGGTTTGAAATAGACCCGACTTATCCGATAATTAAATTCCTGACTTGGACCAAGATTATTAAGCCAAAAAGATCCTGAAAAGAGGTATAAATAAAAAAGGTTTGACAACTTCAACAAAACAATGTAGAGGTTGTCAAACCTTTTTTATAGGGGGGTATTATTGAGGATTATTCTTCAATTCTTCTTCCAGATGTCTCTTTAAACTTCTGCAAGTGCTTTCCAGAATTTCAATCATTTTTTTATCTCCGGTAGAATCAGCAACCATTTGAGCCACATTGCCAACAATATCTATGGCAAAGTGTTTCATTTCATCAGAGGGCATATCTTTGGTCCAAAGATTAATACCTAATAGCCCTTTGTGGTAGTGGTCCCAAACGCTGATTGAAATAGCCTTGCTTTCGTTGATGCCTTCGTTAGGGTTTTCAGTAGCATCCCAGAAAATTTTCTCAGGAATTCTGTTGTCGTCAAGTTCGACGGTAAAGTTAATTTCTGATTTCTTCATTCAAATAAATTAGATAAGATAATAGTTTTAAAATTATTTTTTGGCTTAGAAAGTTCAAATTGTCAATAAATTTATCCTTGTGTACCGATAGTTTTTTAGCCCCTGAACCATTAAATGTAATTTTTCGATGAAAAAATTTCATTAACATGAGAGTACAGGAGAGGAAAATTGCGGATAAGCAGTATATTTGATACAATGAAACACACCCCAATAGCCCTAATGCTTCTTAGTCGTTTGGTAAAAGTTTGTTTTTTAATTGTTTATCCTTGTATGGTCTTTGCTCAGAAGATTGACCGTCAGGCTCTAGTAAGCAGGCACAAGGTAGAAGTAAAAAGCATAGATACGTTATCGTCCCTGACAGTCGGAAACGGAAGTTTTGCCTTTACGGTTGATGCCACAGGACTCCAGACTTTTCCTGATTATTATGCCAATGGTATTCCGCTCGGTACCCAATCAGAGTGGGGGTGGCATAGTTTCCCAAACACACAAAAGTATACCATTGAGGAGAGCTTTAAAGAAATTGAAAGCCACGGACGAAAAGTGGTATACACTCCACAACTTGCTGAACCTAAGCGAAAAAAGGATGCTATCAATTTTTTGAGGCAGAATCCGCATCGCCTGCAATTAGGTAACATCGGCTTTGAACTATACAAAAAAGACGGTACAAAAGCTCAACTAAGCGATATTACTGATATTACGCAGACACTCGATGTCTGGACAGGCATCATTAGCAGTCATTTTGTTTTTGATGGGCAAGAAGTAGATGTTAAAACAGTAGGGCATCAGCAGAAAGATATAGTAGCGGTTTCGGTCAAATCATCTCTTTTGAAAAGTAACCAGTTAAATATTCGTATCAGATTGCCATACCCGACCGATAAGTTTATCGATAACGGTAATAACTGGGCAAGTGTTGAAAACCATAACTCAGTAATTACTAAAGTAAATGATAAAAAAATAAGTGTTCGCCACAAAATTGACGACTTGACTTATTACGTTACTTTAAACTCGAATGTTAACGTAAAATCGAGAAGTAACCAACAGCATTACTTTTTGATTCAACCTGTGGCAACTGACACATGGAGCTTTGCTTGTGAGTTTTCAGAAAAAAATACTTCAAATACAAGCGTATTATTTGCAGAAGTAGAACAGAATAGCACTGATACTTGGAGAGATTTCTGGCTGTCTGGCGGGGCAATTGATTTATCTGGTAGTACCGATACCCGTGCATTTGAACTTGAACGACGCATTGTTTTGTCGCAATATCTTACCAAAGTACAAGGCACAACTGCAACCCCTCCGCAAGAAACAGGCCTGACCTATAATAGTTGGTTCGGTAAGCCGCATCTGGAAATGCACTGGTGGCATAGCGTACATTTTGCACTGTGGGGCCGTATTGAACTACTCGAAAAAAGTTTACAGTGGTACGAGAAGGCATTACCAACAGCACAAAAAATAGCCCAAAGGCAGGGCTTCAAAGGAGCAAGATGGCAAAAAATGACAGATAATGTGGGAGGCGAAACGCCTTCTTCGGTAGGAACGTATCTTATCTGGCAACAACCGCATATTATCACTTTTGCCGAGTTGTGTTATCGGGAAAAACCTAACAGACAAACACTTGAAAAATATAAAAAACTTATTTTTGAAACAGCCGATTTTATGGCTTCTTATGCCTACTTCGACACCCAAAAGAATAAATATATATTAGGCAAGGGGCTGATTCCGGCACAGGAAAGATTTAAGCCGGAAGATACCTATAACCCAACTTATGAATTAAACTATTGGTATTGGGCCTTATCTATCGCGCAGGAATGGCGTAAGCGGCTAGGCATGAAACCCGATGAATCGTGGCAGGAAGTAATCGATAAATTATCGCCGTTGCCCGTAAAAGATAGCATTTATCTGGCAACTGAAAGCGCACCTGATTCGTACACAAATCCATATTTATTAACCGACCACCCTTCGGTGCTTGCAACCTTCGGTATGTTGCCTGAAACACCCATGCTTGATAAAGGCATCATGAAAAATACCTTTGAAAAAGTATGGCAAGCATGGAACTGGCAAGATACATGGGGCTGGGATTTCCCGATGGTAGCCATGAGTGCTACCCGTTTGGGAATGCCTGCTTTTGCCGTAGATGGCTTGCTAATGAATATAAGAACTAATACTTATCTGAATAACGGGCATAATTATCAGGACACACGCCTACGGCTATATATGCCCGGTAACGGTGGTTTATTGGCTGCCGCCGCACTGATGTGTGCAGGCTTTGAAGGCAGCACAGACGATACCCCGGGTTTTCCGAAAGATGGAAGCTGGGTTGTAAAATGGGAAGGTTTAAAAAAGTTTTTCTGAAATATAGGTATGCAAAGGGTAGCACTAAAAATGAAATTACATGCTGGGCAGGCAGAAGAATACAAACGACGCCATGATGAACTGTGGCCAGAAATGAAAGCCTTGCTTAAAGGCATTGGTGTGGAAGATTATGCCATCTTTTTAGATGATGAAACAAACATTTTGTTTGCATCGCTTAAAATTGATGACACTAGCCTTTTAGATACGCTGCCTGAGCATCCTGATGTGAAACGCTGGTGGGCTTACATGGCCGACATCATGGATACTAATGCCGACAATTCGCCTGTTTCTATCCCTCTAAAAGAAGTTTTTTACTTACCCTAACTAAATTTAAATATGAATGCAATTCTTGGTATTATTTTCCATTTTATTGGTGGCTTTGCTTCGGGCAGCTTCTACATTCCATATAAAAATATAAAAAAATGGTCGTGGGAAAGCGGCTGGATTGTAGGAGGTGTAGCTTCATGGATTATTGCTCCGTGGTTGTTTGCTTTTATCACAGTCGAAGATTTAATACCAAGTATCAGGTCAGCTAGTATCCAAACCCTCTCTTTAACGGTTATGTTTGGTATTCTGTGGGGCTTTGGGGGGCTAACTTATGGGCTAACCATGCGTTATCTTGGGGTATCGTTAGGGGTAGCTGTTGCTCTTGGTTTTTGTGCGGCATTTGGTACACTTATACCACCCATTTATGAAGGCAAGTTTTTTGAGTTACTGTCAACCCGTTCGGGCTTCGTTACACTCGTAGGTGTATTTCTTTGCGTTGTTGGTATTTTTGTTTGTGGCAAAGCAGGGATGTTAAAAGAAAAAGAACTGGATAGTGCCAGCAAGCAAGAAACAATCAAAGAATTTAACCTGAAAAAAGGTTTATTGGTGGGTACTTTCTGTGGCATTATGAGTGCGTGTTTTGCTTTTGGGCTTGCAGCCGGAAAGCCTATTGCAGCCAATGCCGAAGCAAGTGGTACAAATCCTTTATTTAAGAATAATGCTATCCTGCCTGTGTTGCTCATTGGGGGCTTCGTTACTAACTTCGTCTGGTGTATGATTCTGAACAGCAGAAACAAATCTTTTAGTGATTATACCAATGCAAGTACTCCGCTCAAAAATAACTATATGTGGGCTTTAATGGCTGGTATTACTTGGTATTTTCAGTTCTTCTTTTACGGAATGGGGGAATCAAAATTAGGAGATTCGCTCAACTTTGCCTCATGGACATTGCACATGGCGTTTATTATTCTTGTAGGCACACTCTGGGGCTTATTCTATAAAGAATGGAGAGGAGCTAGCAAGTCAACAATGGGAGTATTGTATTTTGGTCTTTTACTTATTATTCTGTCCTCGGCTTTTATTGGTATGGGGAGCTATTTTGTAAAATAAACTATTTCAGCTATGGTTAAAATTATACAGTTGATTGCATTAAGTTTTGCAATCGGGTGGTCTGGTTATGCCCAACAGCAGGCACCGGCATCAACCTTGCATTCAGATGCCTTGCATACAGCAAAGCCCGATTACCCCACTTTATACGGAACTACTAAACCCGACGACGTCATAAAAGTATTAAATCGGGTAAGAACATACCTTGAAGCAGCAACTCCCTTGAAAGTAGTTGATAAAACCACAAATGCAGTAATTACAGATTATTCTAAGATAAACCCCAATGCTGTTGTTTACAAAGGTGATTTTAGTTTGACAAGCTATGAATGGGGCGTTACTTATGAAGCTATGCTATTGGCAGGAGAAGTAACAGGCGATACCGCCTTTACACATTACACTACCCGCAGGTTTGAATTTCTGGCAGAAACGTTGCCTTATTTTAAAGAAATTTATAAGACTAACCCTCAAACTTCTTTGCGCCAGATAATTGCTCCGCACGCATTAGATGATTGTGGAGCCATGTGCGCAGCCATGATTAGAGCAACCAAAACTGGGAAAACCAATACAAATTTGCGCCCTATAATTGATAACTATATCAATTATATCTTTACTAAAGAGTTTCGGCTGAAAGATGGAACTCTAGCCAGAAACAGACCTCTGCCAAACACATTATGGCTCGACGATTTGTTTATGGGTGTGCCAGCTATGGCTCAGATGGGTAGTTTGACTGGTGATAAAAAATATTTTGATGATGCCGTCAGGCAGGTATCACAGTTTTCAAACCGAATGTTTAATAAGGACTTAGGTTTATATATGCACGGTTGGGTACAAGAAATGGAAACTCACCCTGAATTTCATTGGGCAAGAGCAAATGGGTGGGCATTGCTAACAATGGTTGAACTATTGGAGGTATTGCCAGAAAACTATACAGGTAGAGCCGAAATTCTTCAACAATTTAAGGCACATGCCAAAGGAATAGCTGCTCAGCAATCAGGAACGGGCTTTTGGCACCAGTTACTCGACCGCCACGATTCTTATCTTGAAACTTCGGCTACTGCTATTTATGCACATTGCATAGCCAAAGGAATTAACAGAGGCTGGCTTGATGCTACTACCTATGGGCCAATGGCTTTATTGGCGTGGAATGCGGTAGCATCGAAAGTAAATGAAAAAGGACAAGTGGAAGGTACTTGTGTAGGTACAGGAATGGGATTTGACCCCGCATTTTATTATTATCGGCCTGTAAATGTTTATGCAGCCCACGGCTATGGCCCTGTGATACTGGCAGGTGCAGAAATGATTAAATTATTGAAAAATAAAAAATTCGATTTGAACGATAGCGCGGTTATGTTCAATAAATAAAAAGGCACTTAGGTGCCTTTTTATTTATTGAAGAAGAATATTTTAAATTGAACCAAAAACCTTTTTTAATAAATCGGTAGTTCTGGCCCACGGATTTTCTCTTATTTTCGCCTCTTCGTTCTCAACAAGAATGAACAGTCCATCAATGGCTTTTTGCGTAGCATAACCTTTTAAATCGGGGTTCACCTTTTGAACAAACGGAAGTTTGTTATAAGTAGTGGCAAGGTCGGTATAATATTTTGAAGCCTGTGTTTTTTGAAGAGCCTTTTCAACAATTGGCGAAAAAGCCGCAATTAGCTGTTCAGAGGTAGTTCTTTTCAGATACATCGTTGCCGCATTTTTTTCACCTTTCAGAATACTGATAGCATCTGTAAAGGTCATGCTCATAATAGCTTTAATAAAAATCGGCTTGGCTTCTTTGGCTGCATCTTCTGCACCGCGATTAAGAGCCATTACGAATTTGTCAACTTCAGGTCCTAAACCTATTTTTCTTAAAGATGTTTCCACTCGCTGAACATCAGGAGGAAAAGGAATCTTGATAACAGGATTCAAATAAAAACCGTTGAGTTTCGAAGCACTATCGGCACCCTTATTAATTCCAACCTGAAGAGCTTCTTTAAGGCCGGAAACAATTTCATCGTTGGTTAGGCCACCTTGTGTTTTTTCAACAATTCCACCCAGAACTTTGCCTATGTTTAATTTTTGTCCAGCGCAACTCTGTATGCCCAGAATACCAACAATTAACGAAAGAAGAAGTAATCTTTTCATTTACTAAGAATTAAAATTGTTTTTTTTAGAATTAATAATTGTCTTACTAACGAATGAATACCGAAAATTGTATTTTTGTGCAAATTAAGTTTTAATTCAGACTTTTTGAAATCAGTATAGTCAAACGTATATATAATGAGACCTATTTTAGCTGAAGTAGTAACAATTGGAGACGAAATTTTGTATGGACAAATAACCGACACCAATACGCAATGGATGAGTACCGAGCTTGACAAAATTGGAATTAAGACCGTTCGGAAATCGTCAGTAGGAGATCAGGAAGATAAAATTTTGCAGATTCTGGAGGAAGCCGAAGGCAGAGCCGATATTATTTTGCTAACTGGTGGCTTAGGACCAACCAAAGATGATATAACCAAGAAAACTCTCTGTAAATACTTCGATGATGAACTGATTATTAATGAAGATGCCCTTGCTTTCATTACTGATTTTTTCACGAAAAGAGGCCGCCCTATGACCGAGTTGAACCGTCAGCAGGCTATGGTTCCTAAAAAATGCACCTATCTGGCTAACAAAACAGGAACAGCCCCGGGGATGTGGTTTGAAAAAAATAGCGATGGTAGTAAAGGAAAAATATTTGTTTCGATGCCGGGGGTACCGCATGAAATGAAATACCTGATGGCCAACGAAGTTATACCACGGCTTCAGAAATACTTTGAAACACCAATAATATATCATAAAATGATTCGTACCATTGGTGTAGGGGAGTCTTTTCTGGCTGAAAAAATTGAACAGTGGGAAGATGCCCTGCCATCACATATTAAACTGGCTTATTTACCAAGTTTTGGTCAGGTAAGGCTACGCTTAACCGGAGTCGGAACTGACGAGGAAACTATTAAACGTGAAGTACAACAAGAGGTAGATAAAGTTTTACCGATGATACAGTCGTTTGTTTTTGGCTTTGATAACGACGACCTTGAGGTTGCTTTAGGAAAATTACTCAAAAGCAAAGAAAAAACTGTGTCGGTGGCTGAAAGTTGTACAGGTGGTTTTATTTCACATTTATTTACCAAAGTACCCGGAAGCTCAGCTTATTTTATGGGAAGTGTGGTAAGTTACGATAACTCTGTCAAGATGAATGTTTTAGGTGTAAAACCTGAAACCCTTGAAATACACGGAGCCGTAAGTGAAGAAACCGTAATACAAATGGCTGAAGGTGTAAGGGTACTAATGAAAACCGATTTTGCCATTGCTACAAGCGGTGTAGCTGGCCCTGACGGTGGTACGCCAGAAAAACCAGTGGGAACGCTCTGGATAGCCTGTGCAATGGAAGGCAGAACCATTGCAAGAAAAGTTCAGATGTCTAACCAACGTGACACCAACATTAACTATGGCAGCGTGGTAGCAATGAACCTCCTGAGAAAAATGCTCAACGGCGATTATGAATCTTAAAAATGACATCAACAAAATCTAAAAAATAAATATGGCTCTTGTAGAAATGATAATGCCTAAAATGGGTGAAAGTATCTTTGAATGTACTGTCCTGAACTGGTTGAAAAATGTAGGCGATAGGGTAGAAGTAGACGATATGATTCTGGAAGTAGCTACCGACAAAATTGATACAGAGATAGGCTCATCGCATAGTGGTATTTTAAAAGAAGTACTAGTAACTAAAGGTGAAATAGCTACTATTGGCAAACCAATATGTATTATTGAAACAGACCTTGAAAACGCGGTAGCGGAGAAAAAAACTGAAGCTAAGGCTTTAGAAGAAGACAAAACAGTTGAAGAAACTGCAAATGAACTCGAAAAGCAGTCAGACCTTACATCTTTATTGGTAGACACTTCAGAGCCTAAAGTAAATTCATTGTCAGGTCGTTTTTACTCTCCTTTGGTACAGAATATAGCCAAAGAAGAAAATATTTCGAGTGAAGAACTCGAAAGTATTAAAGGTACCGGCCTTGAAAACCGAGTAACCAAAGATGATATTCTGACTTACGTAAAACTGAAAAAAGAGAAAGATGCCGTGCCTGTAAGCGCGGTTATGCCAACCAGCCAGCCTGTAACTCAGGTAATATCTGGTAGCGACCAGATTATCGAGATGGATAGAATGCGGAAAATGATTGCTGAACGTATGCTTGAGTCAAAACGGATTTCGGCACACGTTACTTCATTTGTCGAAACCGATATGACCGCTATCAGTCTATGGAGAGATAAAATAAAAGGAAAATTTCAGCAAGAAACAGGAGAGAATATCACTTTTACGCCTTTATTGATTGAAGCAGTTGTAAAGGCTATCAAAGATTTTCCGATGATTAATATTCAGGTGGAGGCCGATAAAATTATTCGGAAAGGTAAAATTAATATTGGCATGGCCGTAGCTTTGCCTTCTGGTAACCTCATTGTTCCGGTAGTACATGAGGCCGACTCATACAGTTTAATCGGTCTTACCAAAAAAGTGAATGATTTGGCCAACCGCGCCAGAAATAACAAACTTAAAGCCGACGATTTGGCGGATGGTACCCTGACAGTTTCAAATATTGGTTCATTTGGTAATATAGCCGGTACGCCAATCATTATGCAGCCACAAGTGTCAATTCTGGCTTTTGGAGTTATCCAGAAAAAAGTTTCGGTCATTGAAACACCACAAGGCGATACCATCGGAATTCGTCAGAAAATGATTATCTCTCATTCGTATGACCACAGAGTGGTTGATGGGTCTCTGGGTGGGCAGTTTGTCAAACGGGTTTCCGATTATCTTGAAAACTTCGATATAAACAGAAAATTATTCTAATCATAAAAAAGACCTGACCAACCTCAGGTCTTTTTTATTTTTATTCCAACCTTTTAATGCCTAAATCAGTCTCTTCAAAAATAATCTGCAATGAAAAGACTATTATTATTTTTTTCTCTGATATGCAATGTTGGTTGGGCGCAAGTGTATTCTCCTGACCCGAATTTTTGCTTTTCACCTGTTAGTAAAATATTTGATGGCAACCTTGTTCCAGATGATGATTACCTAGTGCCTCATCAGGACGGCGGTTACATATTTAATGCCAGATTCAATATCATTAACGGGCAAAGAGTCAATGACCTTATTCCTGACCTTAACGTTAAAGAGTATTACAAGTTTGACAAAACCGGAAAACTGGTGCCTGATTATCATTTCCTGATTCCTGATAAATATGTGTCTAAGGGAATTGTTTTGAAGTCAGGTAAAACACTTTGGCAGGAAAGTAATTTTTCTGTAACCACTGCCAGACTCATTCGTCTTAACGAAGATGGCAGTATCGATAAAACATTTAATTATGATGGCTTTGAGAGCTTTATTTATAAAAAATACGTGCTAAGTTCTGGTAAAATCATTGTTTCTACTGATAACGTCCAACATAAAATTATCAATGAAGACGGAAGCAAAGCTAAAGATTTAAAAATAGTTTTTCAAAAAGATACATATCCCATAAGTAACTGCACCGACGGTACTAATGATTATCTGTTGGTTGGTGGGCCGGAGAATATGTGTAAGTTAATGAAAATCAATGCCGATTTTACTTTAAAAGAGATATACAGCAAGAATCTGAATAATACAAGTTGGTTATCATACTCAAAAATATATATAGATAACAAAGGCCGAATTAACCTTCTTTTGTTCAACGATTCTGACTCAAATTATTGTATCATAATACGTTTAAATCAGGATGGTACGCCCGACCGGAACTTCACCACAATAAATGTTCCCCGAAATAAAAGTCTAGACCCACATACCGTTAAACTAAATTTTACAAATGATGGTAAAATTATCTTTAATCGAGTGAGCCAGATTGTAAGGTTTAATGAAAATGGCACTTTAGACTCAACTTTTAACTTTTCTATGTTTGATGAAAACAGGGTAATCTATCATGTTAATGAGCAGGGAGAAGTGCTTTTATATGATAAACAGAATGGACTCAGAAAAGTAGACGTTAACGCTAAAACTATACCTTTCGAGTTGAAACTGGAATTAGACAAACCAATCAGTTTTACAGATATTATCAGTACCAACAAACATAAGTTTTTTGCAATTGGTACCAATTATGTTGGGAGATTTGATGGGAGCGGAAAAGTTGAAGATGAATTGTTTTCTAAAGATACCGTACTGGTTGTAAAACCATACTTTGATAAAAAATTACTTGTACAGCAAGCAGGAAACAAATATCTGTTTTCAGAAAATGAATTAAAAGAAGCCAATGTGCCTGATATTTATTGGAGTGGCTCGATTGATTACAAAAACAGAAAAGTGTATCGTGTTGAAGGGCAAAATATTGCCAGATATACTGAGCAAGGAACAGAAGAATTGAGGTTCGTACATAATGCTTCACTGGTCAGGCAATTATATGTGCTTGCAAACGGGCAATTAATTGCCATTGTAAGGCTCACTAATGAAACTGCATTAACTGTATTACGGTTTAATGTAGATGGAAGTCTCGATAAAACTTTCCAATCGATAAAACTAGGCTCTGAAGGCTATTTTACACCCAATTATGAAGTTATTGAACTAACTAACGGAAACCTGTGTGTGAAAGAGACATATCGTGGTGAAGGATTTAAAGTAAATTTGAAATTATACGATACCCAAGGGAATGAATTAGTCAATGGTCCACCTTCGATGGGTTACTATTTATCATTTTTTGGACCTAAAGCGGGCTATAACGGCACCTATCTGTTTTCAAGTTATGTAAATGACATGAATAAACTGATGTTAAA
This sequence comes from Emticicia sp. 17c, assembly GCF_037153985.1. Taxonomy (NCBI): domain Bacteria; kingdom Pseudomonadati; phylum Bacteroidota; class Cytophagia; order Cytophagales; family Leadbetterellaceae; genus Emticicia; species Emticicia sp. 17c. The sequence goes on along the minus strand of NZ_JBBAYI010000001.1, from coordinate 529,168 downwards.
CCGCTGGACCTCACAGGTAATTGCTGATAATTCGTTTTCAATAAATGGTACAGCTACCGTAACAGCTTTTGACGTGGTTGATGAAAATACCATACTGGCCGCTAATAATAATACGATTGTCCGCTTATCATCACAAAACAAGCGTTTTATTACCTTGCAGGTGCCACCTTATATTGATGTCGAAGAAAAGCCGATTGTTATTAAAGCCAAAGCGAGCGATGGTTCTCCAGTTAAAATATCTCTGTCAGGAAACGGAATTCTGAAAGACTCAATTTTAACATGGAATAATATTGGTGTTGGTACCATTAATGCCAAATTCGTTGATAACGACTGTTATGTGGTTTCGCAGAACTTTAATGTGGGTATCAATACACCGTTAATATTTAAAACTATTCCTACACTCACCACTGATAGTGCTTCATTCCCCATTGAGTTTTTGTATCCTGTCGATACCTCTCTGGTAAGTGTTGAAGTTAGTGGTGATGCCTACATTCTTAATAACAGAGTTTACCTGAAAGGGACCCCCGGTACGGTATGTTTAAAAGGAACAAAACGAAATACTTATAACGACTTTATACAAACAACCGTGAAATGCTTTGATGTAATAAAGAAAACCAATCAAAATATTGTTTCTGGTGTTGAAGAACAAAAAAATGTTATTGCTGATTATCTGCCTTTTCCTAATCCGAGTACCGACGGATTTTATTTATTTATAGAGAACACCCAATCTGATACGGCCAATTTATTCAGCCTTTTTAATACTAATGGCACACAAATACCCATTGAGGTATCTCAAACAAATTCACACTTTTTTTATGTGAAACCAATCGAAAAACAACATACAGGTATCTATCTTATCAGGTTTACTATCAAGGGTAAAAGCCATGCCCGTAGGGTTATATTTGAATAAGTCATAAATATTGGTATCAATTTTCGGAATTTATTTTAAAATTTAATATTAAAGCAAGAACTTTGAGGTTCAAACATTGAACACCTTTACTGATGCTCTTTAATTCACTCGAGTTTTTAATATTTTTTCCGATAGTTACACTACTTTATTTTGCTCTGCCGCATAAATACCGTTGGTTCCATTTATTAATAGCGAGTTGTATCTTTTATAGTTTCTTCATTCCGTATTATATTCTGATACTCTTTTTTACAATCATTATCGATTATTTCGCTGGTATCTGGATTGAAAAATCACATGGGAAACATAGAAAATGGGCTTTAATCATGAGTCTGGTGGCTAATATTGGTGTATTAGCTGTTTTTAAATACTACAACTTTTTTATTGACAACTTTAATACTGTTCTATATAAGATTAACCCTGAAAAACTCCTGCCTTATTGGGACATCATCCTTCCTATTGGCTTGTCGTTTCACACATTTCAGGCCATGAGTTATACCATTGAAGTATACAGGGGGAATCAGAAAGCAGAAAGGCACTTCGGAATTTATGCCCTTTATGTAATGTTTTACCCGCAATTAGTGGCAGGCCCTATCGAACGCCCACAAAATGTGCTTTATCAATTCTACGAAAAACATAATTTTGATTATAAGTTAGTTGTAAGCGGTTTACGCCTCATGTTATGGGGAATGTTCAAGAAGGTAGTAATAGCCGACAGGCTAGCGAAGTTTGTTAATATGGTATACAACAACCCAACCGACTATCATGGGCTACCTCTAATAATTGCAACGATTTTCTTTACATTTCAGATATATTGTGATTTCTCGGGCTATTCTGATATTGCTCTAGGGTCGGCACGGGTAATGGGTTTTAAATTAATGAAAAACTTCGACCGCCCTTATCTATCTAAATCTATCTCCGAATTCTGGCGACGCTGGCATATTTCGCTTTCAACATGGTTCCGTGATTATCTGTATATTCCATTGGGTGGAAACAGGGTTTCACGTATTCGTCAGTATTTCAACCGTTTTATTGTTTTTATGGTCAGTGGCCTTTGGCATGGAGCCAACTGGCATTATGTTATTTGGGGCGCACTCCATGGTTTTTACCTCATTATAGGGCAGATAACCGAAAAATTCCAGAAGAAAATTACAGGTATTGGTAATGGCTCGTTAAGTCATGCTAAATTCTGGCAAAAGGTAATACATGGCACCATAACGTTTGTGCTGGTAGCTTTTGCTTGGATATTTTTCAGAGCTAATACCAATGCCGATGCTATTTATATTACACGCAATATTTTTAAACCTGCTTCTCATTCTTTAGACCAGATTATTTACATGATTGGTAAAAATGATTTATATTTAATTATCATTTCATTTATTATCATGGAAGTTGTGCAGTGGCTTCAGAGAGGTAAAAATCTTTCGGCTTGGATTGATGCCAAGCCACGTTGGCAAAGGTGGGGAGCTTACTACCTGATATTATTTTTAATTTTATGTTATGGTGTTTATAACAATTCACAATTTATTTATTTTCAGTTTTAATTTATGAAAAACGCAGGATTCGACCCTAAAGAAATAGCCCAATTAAAAGAAGAGTGTAAACAAGAAGGGCAAAATTATGTATTGTTCGATGATGAAGATGGTATGGGCGATTCTGGCGAGTTTGCTCATTTTCAGTTCGTGGGTAAATACAATGGCAATGAGGTTATCTATGATGCCATTATGAGTACCCTTCGCCTGACACACAGTAGTCTTGTGTTTGAAGAGGCCGAAAAGCGTATGAAAAAATCGTACCCTAACTATGTTGAGGTTGAAAAACGTAAACCTAACTACAAAGTAGATGAGGATATGGAATTAATGATGGAAGAAATTATTGAAGAACTGGAAGAGGAAGAAATGATTCAGGTAGCTGAATATATCGAAATTGATGAAGATTTTGAGTATGGTATCGGACTTGACGTTGCCCTGAACGTAGAAGAAATTGAGGATGAAATTATTACAAAGTTCGTTAATGATTTTAATGCAGGTACGCTTCAGCTTGACAAAACCCTTTACAGTTTTACGAGCGAAGAAGAATAAACAATGAACTTTGGTTATGGCAGGAAATTTTGATAATAATAATAGCTTTTCTGGAACGTCGGCTTATGTAGCTACGCGTGAATTGCAAACGGCTGTAAATGCTGCTATTGCCCTTCAAAGACCTTTGCTAATTAAAGGCGAACCCGGTACCGGTAAAACTTTGCTCGCTTTTGAAGTAGCAAGAGCTTTAGGTAAAGAGCTTTTTACATGGCACATAAAATCAACCACAACAGCCCAACAAGGTTTGTATGAGTATGATGCCGTTTCTCGCTTGCGTGATTCACAGTTAGGCGACGATAAAGTAAACCAGATTGAAAACTATATTAAGAAAGGGAAAATCTGGGAAGCTTTTGAAACCGACACACAAAGCGTTTTGCTGATAGATGAAATTGATAAAGCTGATATTGAATTTCCGAACGATTTATTGCAGGAACTCGATAGAATGGAATTCTACTGCTATGAGCTTAAACGAACCATTAAAGCAAAAAATCGACCTATTATCATTATTACATCAAACAACGAAAAAGAGTTGCCTGATGCCTTCTTGCGGCGTTGTTTCTTCCATTTTATCCGATTCCCTGACAAAGATACGATGCAACAGATAGTTGATGTGCATTATCCAAACCTTGAAGAGAACCTTCTGGCTAATGCCCTAAAGACTTTTTTTGGTATCAGAGATATTAAAAATCTGAAAAAACGACCCTCAACCAGTGAACTAATTGACTGGCTCAAATTATTGCTTGTCGGAAAAGTATCGGCCGAAGATTTAGCTGATTTAAGTAAATTAAACGAAGTTCCTCCGTTTTTAGGAGCTTTGCTAAAAAACGAATCAGATTATGATTTGTTCAAGGCCCTGCGCGAAAAAGGAATAAAATAACAATATAGCTTAGTTTAATATTTTCGGAGTGTGCTATTATCATTCTTCTATCATTTAAAGAGCAATCAATTGCCTGTTTCATTAAGAGAGCATCTGACTCTGTTAGAAGCCCTCGATAAAGAAGTTATCGCTTATAATGTAGAAGATTTTTATTTTCTGAGTAGAGCAATTTTTGTTAAGCACGAACAAAACCTTGATTTATTTGATAAACTTTTCGGGCAGTTTTTTGGTAATATTGAAAGCATTCCTGTCGAGAAAATACTAGCTGATATTGATGAAAACTGGCTTAAAACGAATCTTGTCCGTAAACTGACAGACGAAGAAAAATCAGCCATTGAAGCAATAGGTGGGCTGGAAAAACTACTGGAACGATTCCGCAATTTGTTAGATGAGCAAAAAGAAAGACACGAAGGCGGCAGTAAATGGATTGGAACAGGAGGAACATCGCCTTTAGGAAATTCAGGACATAACCCTGCTGGAGTCAGAATCGGAGGGAAGGGAGGGGGGCGAAATGCTGTAAAAGTCTGGGATAAGCGTGAATTTAAAAATTACGATGATAACCTCGAGTTAAATACACGTAATACAAAAATGGCTTTAAGAAGGCTCAGGATTCTGACCAGAGAAGGTGCAGCAAATGAGTTAAATCTGGATGAAACAATTGATAAAACCTGCCAGAATGCCGGTATGCTTGATATACAAATGCAGGCTTCTAAGCAGAATAGGGTCAAGGTGTTATTATTGTTAGATGTTGGTGGCTCAATGGATGATTTCATTGAAGAATGCTCAATGTTGTTTTCGTCTGCAAAATACCAGTTTAAACATCTCGAATACTATTATTTTCATAACTGTGTATATGAAACCCTATGGAAAGATAATGCTCGCCGTTATGAGGATAAAATAGCCACTTGGGAGGTACTCAATAAATACAATAAAGATTATAAAGTAATATTCGTTGGCGATGCCTCAATGTCTCCGTGGGAATTAACAGAAGCGCGAGGTAGTGTTGAACATTATAATGAAGAATCGGGCTTAACGTGGCTACGCAGATTCAGTGAAAAATTCCCGAATATGGTTTGGTTAAACCCGATTAATGATGGTTATTGGCAATATACCAATTCTATTAAGCTCATAAGAGATTGGGCAGATGAACGTATGTTTCCACTTACTATTAGCGGAATCGAAAAAGCCATGAAGTGCCTCAAAAACCGTAAACTTAAATACTCTTCAGAAACCCGATAGTATTAACTCCATCGGCAAAGTCGTTTAAACGTGGCGATTGCGCTTCTCCAAAGTCAAAACTATTGGCCTGCTTATGGTTTTTAGAAACAACGCACTGTATTTTATCGGTATTTGTTTCAAATAATGTTTGTAGATGCTCCTCATTTGTATAGTATTCAAAATGGCATACTGAAATGGCCGATACAAGGGCCGTATCTTCTTTCAGTAATAAAAAGCCATTGTCAAAATGAGGCGTTTTATTAACCAGTAGCACCGACTTATTGTAATCATAATTATTATTATATTTATGATGCAGCCTGATGGTACTCCAATATTCGATAGATTCAAAGAACTTATCGAAATTGTAATTTTCAGGCACAAATAACTTTGATACATTGCGGCATCCTAAGCCAAAATACAGAAAAATATCATTTCCCAGATTCGCTAAATCAGTTCTGGACTCTTGACCGTCTATTACAGCTACCGATGTGCGGTTCTTACGAATAATATGCGGAATTTTAGAAAAATAATATTCAAAATGCTTTGCCGTGTTATCGCTTCCTGTTGCAATCATTGCTTCTGCTGCATTGAGTTTATCAGCAATTTGAATGAATTCTTTAATAGCCGGATTAAGCTCAAAAAGTTTATGTATAAGAAAACGCATCAGCACAGAATCACTCGAGCTCAATTTCACTAAAGCGATGTTGCCTGTTAAAACAACACACAGCAAGTCGTGGAAACCGACAACAGGGATATTGCCAGCCATAACAATACCAACTTTTTTTGGATTAATATTTGCCTGTATATCATTAGCTTGTGCAAATTCTTCTAGTGCTTGTTTATTGAGGTAATAACGGGCTGTATTTTGCAGTGCAAGCCTAACGTTGTCTTCTGTAAACCAGGCGTTTTCGTTGCGAGCCACAGCAGACCAGTGTTTGAGGGTATCAGTGTTATTTTCGTCCTGTATAAAATCACCAAGTTGCGAAAATGTAAGAATAAAGTCTTTTAATTGCATTATTTTTAGAAAAAATGATTTATTATTTAAAATCATGCAAAAATACGACTAAATTGAAACTTTGAAGGCGTATATTTGTTGAATATTTTGAAAACTACTAAAAATATAGAGAGAGTATGGCAATAATGATTACAGACGAATGTATCAATTGTGGTGCATGCGAACCAGAGTGCCCTAATACGGCAATCTATGAAGGTGGAGTTGAATGGACTTGGGGAGGAGGAACAAAATTAACACAAGTAGAATTAGGAGATGGAACCATTATAGGAGGTAAAGACCCTATGGCGCCAATATCTGATGAGTTTTATTATATAGTAACAGATAAATGTACCGAATGCCATGGTTTTCATGAGGAACCACAATGTGCAGCTGTTTGTCCTGTTGATTGTTGTGTGCCAGACCCCGATAACGTAGAAGATGACGAAACGCTTGAAGCCAAAAAAGTATGGCTTCATGCTGAAGCATAAAACTAAGGTAGTTATTCATTTAACTCTCCATATTCTGAGCCTGCCAGTTTTTCTGGCAGGCTTTTTTTTTGTTTAAATCTTCTAATTGTACATATTTAAGAAATAATTGTACTTCGGAATAATATATTGTGATTGTTGGAAAAATCAGTATAAAATTTGTTTGATATATAAATTGTATTTTTTCTATATTTAATTTATATTAACATATATAAATCCTAAAAAAATAATTTTTTTCAGAAAAAATCATTTTTTTTAAACTTAAAATTTGGAATTAAAATAATTTTACCAAACATTTGTACTGAAATTTAATTTCAATCAATTGCCACTTAAACCAAAGATTATTATGAAAAAATTGATTTTTACAGTATTATCGTTGCTTTCAGTCGCAACGCTAAAAGCACAAGAAAGTACAACAACCACAGAAGAGAAAAAGAACCCACTCACATTTTCAGGCTACGTTGATACTTACTTCTTCGGCAATCTAAATAATCCAAAATCAAGGTCAAATCTAGGTGTTTCAGGTTTTGAACGCATTTTTGACCAAAAACCAGGGCAGTTTCAAGTAGGGCTTGCTCAAACGAAACTATCTTACTCTACTGATAAGGTTGATGCTGTTATTGACCTTGTATTCGGAAACCACGCTGACCTCGGAAACTACGCAAACATTATTAGTCCGGTAGCAGGAGCAACCAGCACAGCATTAGCTATCAAACAAGCTTATGTTACATGGAAAGTATCCGATAAATTCTCAATTACTGGAGGCCAGTTCGGTACACACATCGGCTACGAAGTAATTGATGCTCCAGTAAACTTTAACTACTCACTTTCAAACCTTTTTGGTAATGGTCCTTTCTACCACACTGGTTTAAAAGCAACTGTTGCCACTTCTTCAAAATCGTCATTAATGTTCGGTCTTGTTAATGGTATTGACAGTAAAGATGATAACAACGATAAATTAGGTATTATCGGACAGTTCTATGTTTCACCTGCTGAAGGCTGGAATTTATACCTGAACTGGATTGGTAGTGATGAAGGTGTTGATAAAAAATCATATTATTCATTATTTGATATCACAACTTCATACCAAATCACTGATAAATTCTTATTAGGCTTAAATGCTGCTTACGGTACACAAGAGAAAAAATCATGGGGTGGTGCAGCTTTATATGCGCAAGTAGCCTTTACAGATAAGTTTGCTCTTGGAGCTCGTTATGAGTATTTCGATAACACAAGCGGTATTCGTGGTTTGAAAAACCCTTCAAGACCTAACGAAGGAACAACCGTTAATTCATTCACTTTAACAGGAAACGTTACTATTTCTGAAAACCTTTTATTCAAACCTGAGTTCCGCCTTGATAGCTATGCTAAAGGAGCTGCTGGTATGCAACAATTTGAAGATAGCGATGGTAACTTCACCAAAAGTTCACAATCTACCATTGGTGGTGCTTTAATCTTCAAATTCTAATATTTAACCTTCGTCAATAAACTAAACTAAATAATACTTGATTTTGTACAACACTTAAACCCCAAACACATTATGCGTAAAAATCCTCTCCCTCTGATTATCTTGCTTGCCATAGCAATAGCAGGAGTATTTATGCCCGCTGTGCCTTCAACAATTGTAAGCGAAGGTATCAATGGTGCTGACACTGCATGGATGCTTGTAAGTACAGCTTTGGTTCTCATCATGACCCCGGGATTAGCTTATTTCTACGGCGGTATGGTGAACACGAAAAACGTTATTTCTACCATGTTGCAAAGTTTTATTGCCATGGGGGTAATCTCAATACTTTGGGTTACAGTTGGTTTTAGCCTTGCATTCGGAGATTCAATTGGTGGTTTCGTTGGAGACCCTAGAACGTTCTTCATGTTCAAAGGTGTTTTAGAAAGCAAACCATGGTCATTAGCACCAACTATTCCTTTAGTAGTATTTGCTTTCTTCCAATTAAAATTTGCCGTTATTACTCCAGCACTAGTTACAGGTTCATTAGCAGAACGTATCAATTTCAAATCGTACGTACTATTTATTATCCTTTTCAGTTTGTTTATCTATGCTCCTTTAGCACACTGGACATGGCATCCACAAGGTTTCTTGTTTAACCTAGGTGTTCTTGACTTTGCTGGTGGTACTGTTGTACACATGTCGGCAGGTTGGGCAGCATTAGCTGGTGCTATTTATTTGAGACGCCGCCGTGCACACGTAGATGGTAGTTTCTTGCCTCCGGCCAATATTCCTTACGTATTATTAGGCACAGGTTTACTTTGGTTCGGTTGGTTCGGTTTTAATGCTGGTTCAGCATTAAGCGCAGGAACGTTAGCGGCTTCTGCTTTTGCAACTACTAATACTGCTGCTGCTGCTGCTGGTTTAGCATGGGTATTGTTCGATGCTGCTCGTGGTAAAAAAGTATCTGCTCTAGGTTTCTGTATTGGTGTAGTAGTAGGTTTGGTAGCTATTACTCCTGCCGCTGGTTTTGTTACTATCCCTCATTCGATTTTCATTGGTGCCATTGCCTCAATTATTTCGAACTACTTAGCTCACTTAAAAACCAAAACAGCTTTGGACGATACACTTGATGTATTCCCTTGCCATGGTGTAGGTGGTATGGTTGGTATGGTAATGACTGGTATTTTTGCTAGCAAAGGTGTTAACTCTGCCGTAGTTGACGAAGGGTTATTCTTTGGTGTATCGAAATTATTCGTGAACCATATGATAGCTTTAGTTGTTGTTTCGGTGTTCGCATTTGCTATGTCGTTTGTTCTTTTGAAAATTACTGACTTAATTCTTCCACTACGTGTTAGCGCAGCTGACGAAAAAGCTGGTCTTGATATTAGCCAACACGATGAGTCACTGGTTGAAGCCGGTGCAGTTGAGGAGTTAGCATAAAAGATATTCTCTATGTAACAAAATCACAATTGCGGGTTAAACCGTACTTTTATTGTGGTTTTGTTGTACTCCATAAGTTAAAATGCCTGCTACTTTAGCGGGCATTTTCTTGTTTATGGCTATCAGCAAATTAAACCAAATCAATTCAGAATGAAATTAGGCTTCTTTTATGCTCATCATAAAAAACGGTTGTGTGTACAAAGCCACACAACCGTTTTTATATATTTTACTTTACAAGCAAACTATTTACAATAATTTAATAAATCATTTCTTTTTTCTGGCATATTTACTTCTGGGGCCAATATCACATGCTTCAATAACTAAAGTATCTGCTTCTAATCTGTTAATTTGCCACGTTGTGCAATTGGCACAACGCACTTGGGGGCAACTCTTGAATTCTGTAAAGAAAATAGTATTATCAGAAACTGTAAAGCGATTACCCGCATAGCAACAATCGGCTCCTTCTTTGCCTTCTCTTAAAAATCTTCCATCGGCTGTAAACTCAATAGAGGGCAATGCTGCAAATGTACTAATGGTTGTCCAGGGGCCCCAAGTACCGTCGGTTGTTCTCTCCTGAATCTGGTATGTAGGATTCCATTCGCCAATCAACTTAGCAGGTACGATAGCTTTAGGTTGGCAGGCCGTCAAAAACAGACTTCCGGCCAGAATAAAAAGTATTAATCTCATAAAAATAGTTTTTATCTTAATGATACATTCTATGTCTGAAAAGTTGGAACATAAAAATAATTTTGGCAAGAGAGAAATTTATGATTACAAAAAAGGCGTAGTGCACCACTACGCCTGACATTATAATTTGATTTTATTCTCCGGCGTTTCTTAAGCCAACTCTCGGTAATACCGGAAGACTTTCATTACCCTCTTCACTGACCGCCTGAACAGCAAAGAAGTAATTATCTTTCGAGTAGGGGAGTGTAATTTTCAGGTCAGTCGTAAAAAATTTCTTTTGCCAATATGGCATGGCAGTTTCACGCATCAATATATAGTAGCCTTTTACTTTTCCACTTTTAGAGGCTTTCCAGCGAAGACTGGTCGAGTTGCCCAAGCCCCTTACATCAAGAATAACATCTTCAGGCATTGACGGAGATTTAGCCAGATTCGCTAAGGTTGCCAGATTGATGCAAGTATTTTTTCGTAAGTATTCAAAATCCATAAACTTGGCATAATCGCCATATTCCACACCTTTTTCAATGCGTAAGTCCTGATGTTGGTGCAAGAAGTTCTCGTTCATTTCTGATAACCTGACAGCCGCAAAACCTTTATTCACGAAAGGGGTATGGTCTCCGCCACGTAAGAAACGGTCATTTCTGTAAATCATTACTACTTCCAGATTATCGACGTAGCGTTCACCAACCTCTTTTAGATAACGTGCAAGCTGGCGCGCTTTCCCATCATTTTCAACACCATATTGTCGGATGGCACTCACTTTTTTATCCATTTCAAAAGCAGGTAAGCCCTCGCTGAATACCCTTAAACGGGTATTGTCAATAATATTGGTTTCATTGCTATGGTTAGAGCCAACTATGTCATTATTTAGCATAGCTTCAAGATTCCAGTTTTCTGTTGCAGCTTTATCTGCCAGATGATTCGCTCCTAATAAACCTTGTTCTTCGCCACTTACTGTTACAAAAATAACCGTAGCCGGAAATTTAGATTTTGACATAACTCTAGCCAACTCAATTACCGCTACCGTACCGCTGCCATCGTCATTAGCTCCGGGGGCATCGGCCTCTCTGTTCATTACATCTGTTACGCGGCTATCAATATGCCCACTAACCAAGAATATACGGTTGTCGTTAGGGTCAGTACCTTTTAGAGTTGCCATTACGTTGGCAATTTCAATGGTTTTATCAACACGTTTACCGTCTGGTTGGAGTGTCCATGTATCCAGATAAGCAGTCATTCTACCTTCTGATTGTTTAGCAAACTCCTGAAATTTACTTAAAACCCATTGACGTGCAGCACCAATCCCTTTTTTGCTATCGGTTGTGGTAGAAAGCGTGCTTCTTGTACCAAAGCTCACCAGTTTGTCGATATATGCTCTTAGGCTATCGCTTGATACCTGATTAATAAGGGCTTCAATTTGGGGGTCACGATTGATAATTTTTTGTGCCGGAGCAGCTAAAGAAATGCTGATAAAGCTAAAAAAAAGTATGGTTTTTCTCATGGATGAAGATTTAGATAGATGTTTTAACAAAAATACAAAACAATTTCAAGAAGGGCATACAGCCCAACTGATATTTACTAACAAATGAGACGGTTTTAGCCTTATTTAATAACACTAAGACTTATGTGTAGATGAATTGAATCAATACCAGAATTGTATCAATAAATTGTGCTTGGTGGTTAGGAAATAATATAACTGTCTAGAATAGTTGTGTAGAGGCTAAAGACAAAGAATAAATAGTATCAGGATAGTTTTCAGTTATCCTGATACATAATTAATGATAAGCAAAAGCAGGCTCAGCCTCATGAGCTTCATCAACTTCAACTAACATATTTTCGTTAATCGAGATGAGGCTTACTTTTTTTGTTTCATTAATAAGTAATGGGTCATATTTGGCTACTACCCTTACATAGTTTTCGGTAAAACCTTGCATAAGTCCATCTTCGACATCTTCTTCAAACAACACGGAGAAGTTTTTACCTAGTTGCTGTTCATAGAAAAAACGTCTTTTTTTATCAGATAAGATGTGTAACATTTTAGAACGTTCGTTGCGTTTATTTGCAGGCACAACAGGTTTAATGCTAAGTGCGTGCGTATTAGCACGCTCAGAGTATGTAAACACGTGTAAATAGCTTATATCAAGCTCATTCAGGAAATTATATGTTTCCAGAAATTCTTCATCCGTTTCGCCCGGATGCCCCACTATTACATCAACACCGATACAACAATCGGGCATCAGTTTTTTAATTTGTGCTACGCGGTCAGTGTATAGTTCTCGTTTATAGCGGCGGCGCATCAGGCCAAGCACTTTATTAGAGCCAGATTGTAACGGAATATGAAAATGTGGCACAAAACGCTTTGAACTAGCCACAAAAGCGATAATCTCGTCTGTTAATAGATTTGGCTCAATACTTGAGATTCTGAAACGCTCAATACCTTCTACTTCGTCAAGCGCTTTAATGAGTTCAAAAAAGGTTTCTTTGCGTTCGTCATTCTGCAAACCAAAATCGCCAATATTTACGCCTGTCAATACAATTTCTTTAACACCACTTTCTGCAATTTTGTAGGCTGCATTTACAACGTTTTCAATGGTATCAGAGCGGCTTTTGCCTCTGGCCAACGGAATGGTACAATAAGAACAGGGGTAGTCGCAGCCATCCTGAACTTTCAGAAAGGTACGTGTACGGTCGTTTAAGGAATAGGATGTATGGTACTCGACGGCTTCTTCAATTCCTGAATTAAAAACTTTGGCACTTGTTTTAATTTCTTTAGGCTCTTTTACAAAATCGCCCAGAATATCAACCAGCCTGAATTTCTCGGCAGCTCCTAATACTGCATCAACTCCTTCAATTTCGGCTATTTCTTTTGGTTTTAGCTGAGCATAGCAACCAATAATGGCAACGTATCCATCAGGATTTATCTTGTTTGCTTCTTTCACAATTTTTTTGCATTTTTTGTCTGCATTTTCTGTGACCGAACAAGTATTTATAATGAAAATATCAGGTTGCTGATTAAATTCAACTTTCTTGTATCCACGTTCCTCAAACATACGGCCTATGGTCGAGGTTTCGGAGTAATTGAGTTTGCAACCCAACGTATAAAAGGCAACTTTTTTCATAAGACAAATTTCAAGGCACAAATTTAACTAAAATTGGTAGATTTACCGCTCTTAAAGCTAAACAAACACCTATTTCACTATTTAATAAATAAAATATGATACTGAAAAGTTCAAGATTAACGCTGTCAAAAATAAAAGAATCATCAATTCATAAATTTGATGAGGTTAATTTCAGTTACAATGTAATGAAATACATCACAGGGCATGCACTTACTAAAGAAGAGGCCATTGAACGCTACCTGAGATTCACTCATGAGCCTTATTATGGAAATTATTTTGTGCAAGACACCGAAACTCGCGAAATAGTTGGATTAGCCAAATTAACGCAAGAGGGGGAGGGTATTGTTGAAATAGGGTATAGCTTGTTTGAGAAACATTGGGGTAAAGGTTATGCCACAGAAATAGCCCAGACACTCATTGATTTTGCCATAACGGCTCTAAAGCCTAATAAAATTATGGGCATTGTTGATAGCCGAAATCCGGCATCGATACACGTTTTGGAAAAAGTTGGCCTCCAAAAAGAAGGCGAAGCAACAGAGGAAACAGGTGTTAGGGTTTATATGTTTGCCAGATATGTAGTTTATTAAAAACAAAAACCTCATAACATTGTCATGAGGCTTTGTAAACAAAATATTATTCGAAAAAATTTTAAACCTGAGCTGTTTTTACGGTTTTGATGATACGTGCAGCTACTTTGTATGGGTCTGCCGCAGAGTTTGGACGACGGTCTTCTAACCAACCTTTCCAACCTTTCTGAACCGCTGCAATCGGAATACGAATTGATGCACCACGGTCAGAAACACCGTAAGAGAATTTGTCGATTGATTGTGTTTCGTGCTTACCAGTTAAACGTAAGTGGTTGTCAGCACCGTAAACAGCAATGTGTTCTTTCACGAATGGCGCAAATGCCTGACAGATAATATCGTAAGTTTCTTTTTTACCTGCAGTTCTCAAAATAGTGTTCGAGAAGTTTGCGTGCATACCTGAACCATTCCAGTCGGTATCGCCTAGCGGTTTGCAATGCCAGTTGATAGCAACATTATATTTTTCACCTAATCTTTCCAATAAATAACGAGCAATCCAAGTTTCGTCACCTGCTTGTTTAGCTCCTTTAGCAAATACTTGGAACTCCCATTGGCCAGCAGCAACCTCAGCGTTGATACCTTCAACGTTCAAACCAGCTTGTAAGCATAGTTCAAGGTGCTCTTCAATAATTTCACGACCAAACGCATTGTTTGCACCTACCGAGCAATAATACTGTCCTTGTGGAGCAGGATACCCGTTAGCAGGGAAACCAAGTGGTTTGTTTGTTTCAGGATTCCATAAGAAATATTCTTGTTCAAAACCAAACCAGAAATCATTGTCATCATCTTCGATAGTTGCACGGCCGTTTGATTCATGTGGAGTACCATCTGCATTTAATACCTCACACATTACTAAATAGCCAGTGCCTAAACGAGCAGGGTCAGGACAAATGAAAACAGGCTTAAGCAAGCAGTCAGAAGAACCACCCGGCGCTTGTTGAGTAGACGAGCCATCGAATGACCACATATCACAATCTTCCAGTTTGCCGCTGAAATTTTTTTCTATTTTGGTTTTGCTGCGAAGGCTTTGTGTTGGTTTGTAACCATCAAGCCAAATGTACTCTAATTTAGCTACTGCCATTGTTGTAATTTTTTAAGATGTTTCGGTTATTAATCAAAGAATATGATACAAATATATATGCAAAAAACAATATAAGATTCTTTGATAAGCAAAAATTTTAGTTAAAAATTTTATTTTCTTTAAAAAATGCAATTAATTATAGAAATATTAAGATAAGCCCTCAATTTGTACATTATCCTCAATCCTATTTTGATATAAAACTACAAAAAAAATATAGTTTGCTTGCTTTTTAAAACATGTTTTTTTGAAAAAATGAAAAAATACTACTCAATTGATAGAAAATTGCACTTATAATTACAAGAATTGTATTTTATTATGATTTGATTTTTCTAAGAAGTTCTAACCATTACTCAAATACATCTTTTGAGTAATAATACTTAAATAAATTCGGCATTAATGAACTCATTCGTGTTGGTAAATTTGAACGGCTAGCTCACAATGTATTATAATTTGTAGGGCTAAAAATATTTTTGGCATTGATGAAATGCCGGAGCATCTATGTAGCAGTTTCAGGACTACCAGCCCTATATATTGTTATAATTAACTTATCAATTTATAAAGAGATAAGAAAATGCCCAATTGAGTATGTTATATAGGCTTTACTATTTAGACCTGTTCCAAATAATGTTGTTTTTAATTTGGATTTATTCTAAACAAGCTATACTTTTGTAGTGTCAATAAATTACAAGAGGTTAATTAAAATGCAGAATACGATTGGAATAACACCTTCAATGGTTGAATTATATAAAACAAGCAAAGGGTTGGTTTATCAATGTAATCTGACAAACAGGGTTTTTCTTGAGTTCGGAGGTATTGTAACATCATTTAAAGTTCATAATTTCATTAACTTTAAAAGATTAATTGACAGCATTAATATTATTGATAAACTCTACGACTTATCTGACGAAGCCGATTTCGATATCGTCAAAGCTCCTAATTCTAATCAGGTTTTTACACTGCATCTTTGTGAGGTTATCCATTTAAGAGAACTTTTGTCAGGCGCAAGATTCGCGCTTTATGTAAACTCATTCCTTAACGAAGTATTGGGCGAATACGAAGTTATTTAACGGAACTTAATATTTAGAATTTCTCTAAATTTGGCTACAAAAGCATATATAACGAACAATTTGCGTTGATAGGTTGTAATATTAGTATACATTTGAAAAAAATAATAATACTATATGAAAGACCTAGTTAGACTTCGCACCTCTTTAAAAGAAGAAATAGAAACGGCTTTAAATTCGCAAATAAAAATGGAAGCGGAGGCTTCGGCCAAATACCTTGCAATGGCATCATGGTGTGAACGCAATGGCTATCTGAAAAGTGCTGAATATCTGTACAAACAATCAGATGAAGAACGTGGCCACATGCTAAAAATATTTCACTATGTTGCATCAGTTGGAGGTACAGCCGTTAGCCCAGAAGTACCCTCACCACAGCTAGAATGGGGAACTTTCCAGAGTGTATTTGAAACTGCTTTGCAAAGTGAAATTAACGTAACCCATGCCATTAACAAATTGGTTACCAAATGCCGCAATGCAGAAGATTATGCCACTGAAAATTTCTTGCAATGGTTTGTAAAAGAACAAATCGAAGAAGAAGCCAATGCACGCAGAGCTTTAGAGCTATTTGATGTAATTGGAGAAGACGGAACTGGCCGCTTCACTATTGATAAAGAAATCGGGAAAATAGGAAGTACTGAAGAATAAAATAATGGTTTACAACCATTGCGCTATGATTAATAAACTTAGTCAAAAATTATGAATCAGGCATAAAATATCAGCAAATTGGGCTACATTCATGGCTGAAATAATGGGCAGGTAAATATTTTATCTGCCCATTATTCTTCTAAAATATACTTATCAAAAAACTTCTCAGCTTTTTTTTCGGTCATTTCGCCATGCCAGACGTTTTCAGGTTGAAAACTCACCACAGGGGCATAATCGCAATTGTCTGAGCAATCCATTTTTACTAACAATACCTCATCTTTTAAGCCATTTTCTTTAATTTTTGCCTTAAATACCTTCCTGATTTCCTTGCTATATTTGCCACATTTACTGCCGTCACACACAAAAATGGTGTGAGCAGGCGCATCTATTTTGCTCATAGGCTATTTGTCTAAATAATCCTGAAACATCCGTTGCATGAGTGCTTTGCCTAAGTCAACATCATGCGAGCCGAACGACCCATTTAATTGAATCATTTTTTTACCAACATTATCAAACACAATTTCTTTTTTGGGTTGAATAAACCCAAAACCATTGTTAAAAGCAAAAAAAGCCCATTGTTTTGTTTTGGGGTCAAAAATATTTTTACTCCAGTTGTAGGAATAGGCATTTAAGCCAATTTGCCTTAACAATGTTGCCGAAATATCAATCTGTGAAACAATGTTGTTTATTTCAATACCTGTTTTGATTAAAGCACCACCAAGCCATAGCATCGGAATTTTAAAATCATCAACCTTTTTTCCGGTTTCAGGAATCCGATGTCCATGGTCTGCAACAATAACTACCAGTGTATTTTGCCACCACGGTTGTTGCTTAGCCGACTCAATAAAATTACCTAAAGACTGGTCGGCATAGTACATGGCATTCATAAATTTCGACTCTTCGTCGTCGCCCGTAAACTTTGTCTGCATAGGTACCTCAAATGGTTCATGACTGCTCAAGGTAAGAATGGTAGAAAAGAAAGGTTGGTTAACCGCCGAATGGTCTGTCAGAAATTTTTGAAAAACAATTTCATCATGAGCACCCCACTTTGAATTCCAGTATTTGGAGTCAAAATCCTGTTTGCTCACAATTTTCTGAAAATCAGCCGAATACAGATAAGATTTAATATTGGCAAATTCTATTTCACCTCCATAATAAAAATCAGTTGAGTAGCCAATACCTTCAAAATCTTTGCTTAGTACCGGTAGTTTGGCTGATTTATTTGGCTCCGTAATAATTGAGGTAGTCGGTTGCGCCGGATAACCACTTAAAATAGCCGGAATACCCTTATCAGTTCTATCTCCGCTGGCATACATATTTGAGAAATAAACACCATCTTTTTTTAATTGATTAAAACGTGGAGTTACTTCTGCATTATTAATAATAGTTTGTGTAGCTTTTTTGGTAAAGCTCTCCCAAATAATAATTAATACATTTGGTTTTTTAAGGTCACTTCTGATAAACGGTGTGGTGGTATTTGAATTGGTGTATAATTCACTGATATTATTACTTAGTTCTTCCTTAGGTAAATAAGTGTAAGGGTTAACTTTATCGTAAGAGCCATTTACCAAAGAACTGAAAAAATTCCATGTAGGATTTACGGCAGCAATGTTTGCAAAATTATTAGTTGAAAAATAAACCGTACTCTGATTCATTGGAGAAATGCCGAGGCTTCCCCTGATTGGAATAATTAAAGCAATCGTTAGCAAGAGCGAAACCGGAATAAAAGGCAGATTGTCAATATAATTCCAGTTGTCAATATTCTTGGTAATAATTCTATACACAATATAAGAAGCAAGAATCAGTAAAAGTAAAAAACTGATAAATAACTGAATTAAAGGCGAAGAACTAACAGAAGCCCATGCTTCACGAGGAGTTTTGAGGTATCGTAGAGGGGTGGCATCAAGATGATACCCCCAAGTATTAAATACCTGTAAATCAATAACAATAATGAGGTTAATAATTAGCACCATCAGAAAAGTATAGCTGAAAATCCAGTTTTCGAGCCTGCTTTTCTTAATAAAATTCGATAAAGAAACCAGTAAAAAAGGAATGACAGAAAGATACCCCGCCATCGAAAAGTCCATACGTATGCCATTCCAGAAAATACCCCATATAGTCTGGAGCGTCAGTAATTTAGTATCTTCAATGTGATACCCCAGAAAAATAACTCGGGCTACCAGAAAAAAAATTACCCAAAAGCCATAATAAATTAACAAAAATTGTAAGCGTTCTTTCATTGAATCAGTTTTGTAAAAGTGTCAGTTCAGGTTAAGCCGTCAGTACTTTCATAAAGTTGCATGAGCTTCCGGTTTTATTCTGGCAATGTGCCATTTTATTATTTATCTAAAGCCCTAAATGTTTTTTTTATCAAGGTTCTTTCTCTATTTTTAACCCCAAATATAGGACATCTCAACAAAACTACTAATAAAAAATGGCAAGATTAAGATTTAAGGCGGTAGATGAAGCTCAAACCCGCCGGACAGTTAAAGTTGATATCCCTTCAGGTAAAGTAACAGAATATTACGGTGCAAATATTTTTAATGATGACGTAATGCGTGCTATGCTTTCTCCTGAGGCGTATATGAAAGTAACAACGGCTATTAAAAGCGGTGAGAAAATTGACCGCGAAATTGCTGACGAGGTTGCCTCAGCTATGAAATCATGGGCCGTATCAAAAGGAGCTACGCACTACACGCACTGGTTCCAGCCTTTAACCGGAGGTTCAGCCGAAAAACATGATGCTTTTTTCGACATAACCATTGATGGTAAAGCCCTTGAGAAATTCAAAGGAAGCTCGTTAGTGCAACAAGAGCCTGATGCCTCTTCGTTTCCAAGTGGTGGTATCAGAGCTACTTTTGAAGCACGCGGATACACCGCATGGGACCCAACCTCACCTGCGTTTATTATTTATAATGAAGCAGGTACAGGCACACTTTGCGTACCATCCATCTTTGTTTCTTACACAGGCGAATTGCTAGACTCAAAATCGCCGTTGCTGAAGTCTTTACATGCGTTAGATAAAGCGGCAACTGAAGTTGCAATAATTTTTGACCGCCATGTTGAAAAAGTATCGGCTACACTCGGAGCAGAGCAAGAGTATTTTCTGGTCGACAAAGCCTTGTTTAATGCACGCCCTGACCTGATGATGGCTGGCAGAACAGTTTTTGGGCATCCTCCAGCTAAAGGGCAACAACTCGAAGACCATTATTTTGGCACAATTGCACCGCGTGTAAACGCTTTTATGGTCGATTTCGAGTTTGAATGTCTTAAATTGGGTATTCCTGTCAGAACCCGCCATAACGAAGTTGCACCTGCGCAGTTTGAAGTGGCTCCAACTTTTGAAGAGGTAAACCTTGCTTGCGACCATAACATTCTGTTGATGGATGTTATGCGCAAAGTAGCCAAAAAGCATGACTTTGAAGTGTTGTTTCATGAAAAACCATTTGCAGGTATTAATGGTAGTGGTAAGCACAATAACTGGTCGATGGGTACTGATACCGGTGTAAACCTGCTAGGCCCAAGCACAAAGCCCAAAGAAAGCCTGCGTTTTGTAACTTTTCTTGTGAATGTTATCAAGGCAGTACATGATAACGCCGATTTACTAAGAGCAAGTATTGCTACCGCAGGTAACGAACACCGTTTAGGTGCAAACGAAGCTCCACCAGCTATTGTATCAATCTTCTTGGGGTCTCAGATGATTAAAGTACTTGAAGACATCGAAAACAAGGAAATTGTATCAATCGAAAAAGGTGAAAATGCCTATATCAAACTAGGCTTAAACAGAATACCGTCTATTTTGTTAGATAATACCGACCGTAACCGTACTTCACCTTTTGCCTTTACAGGCAATAAGTTTGAGTATCGTGCCGTAGGTAGTTCGGCTAACTCAGCACAGCCTATGATGGTACTTAATACCATTGTAGCAAATCAGCTTATTAAATTCAGAGCCGATTTTGATGCCGAAATGACCGAACACGAAGGCAAAAAAGAAGAAGTAATTGTGAAAATTCTGAAAGGTTACATCAAAGAATCTAAAAAGATTTTATTTGAAGGAAATGGCTATTCAGATGAATGGAAAGAAGAAGCGGCCAAAAGAGGGCTTTCAAATATTGCAAGCGCACCTGAGGCTTTAAAAGCGTATCTTCGCCCAGAATTTATTGAGGTATTTGAGAAACTAGGTGTACTGACCGAGCGCGAAATTCATGCCCGTTATGAAATTGAGCTCGAAAACTATATCAAGAAAATCCAGATAGAGTCGCGTCTGATTGGAGACCTTGCCATGAACCATGTAGTGTCAACGGCTATTAACTATCAGGCAAAATTAGTACAAACAGCCAAGTCGCTCAAAGACATGGATATGCATCAGGAAGCCGAACCAGTTTTGAATATTATAAGAGAAATATCGGCGCGGGTGTCAGAAATTTCAAGAAAAGTTGAAGCCATGACAGAAGCACGTAAGCATGCCAATGCCGTTGAAGACCTTGAATTGAGAGCAAAACTTTACGGAAATGACATCAAGAATTTCTTTGATGAAATCAGATATCCTGTTGATAAGCTGGAGTTACTGATAGATGACGAAGATTGGCCACTTGTAAAATATAGAGAATTGTTGTACATTCGTTAAATATTAGGTGATACAATATTTAATGAATAATCAGACTTTTTACATAATCAGACAAAGGTTTGCCCAAGTTTTTGTAACTGGGCAAACCTTTTTGCTTTTCATCGTTTTTTTTCTTTTTATTGCCAATGCTGCTATGGCGCAAGCGGTTATCTTTGATGAATTTCCGATTACTGCGCAAATCTATCAGCGAGATAAACTTAACAGAGGATTGGTGACCATCAAGGGTCGTCTTTACACAGAAGGCTACACAGATGTTTCTATTCTGGTAAAGAAAGACCAGAAAAACTTTTACTGGAAGAAGCAAAAACTTGCTTTTCAGTCAGGCGAACTCCTCAATGCCCCCTTTTCATTTCAGCCATTTATTACTGCCGGTCTTGTTGAATATGATATTTACTTTTATGCTTTCAGAGGTGCCGATTCGGTTTTGGTGAAAGAGGCTACGCAAGTATTGTGCGGGGATAATATTGTTATATATGGGCAATCAAATGCGGAAGCAAATGATTCTAACGAGTTGGCAAAGTTTAAAGATGAATTTAAATACGGGCGGACTACCTTTGCCAATTTTCAGACCAACGATTATTCGTGGTTTCCTACCATGAAATGGAATTACTATATGTCTGGTTTAGTTGGCCTTGAAATTCAAAGGCAACTAATTGATAAATACAAAGTACCCATTGGTATTATTAATGGAGCCGTAGGAAACAAAAGTATTGATGATTTAATGAAACGTGATGAAAAAAATCATGAAAATCTTGATTTCTACTATGGGCAACTTGTTAAAAAAGCAAATAAGGTAGGCTTGAGCAAAACAGCAAAGATATTTATATGGCGACAAGGCGAAAGTGAAGCCTTTGATTCGACAAGAATAGATGCTTATCCAGCCAAATTTGACCAATTAAGAAAACAAATTCTTGAAGACTTCCCTGCTATCGAAAAAATTTATGTTTATCAGAATAATATTTATTGGGTTGAAAATAAAAAAGCAGGCGATTTAAGAGAGTTCCAACGTAAATTAAGTCAGTTATATCCTGACTGTGAAAGTATATCAACCGTTGGTACTCCGGGTTTTGATGGTGTTCATTACAATATTCAAGGGTATCAAGCCAATGGTCTTGAGGTATCAAGGCTCATAGCCAAAAATTTTTACCTAAGTGCTGATACCCTCGGAATCCATACTCCAAATATTACAAAAGCCTATTTTAATGCACGCCGCGATAGCCTAACCCTTGAATTTGATAAAAATCAGCAAATGAAATACCCCGATTATTCAATAAATAAAAATTTCGGAGGCTTAGCTTTTATAAAGGATTACTTTTATCTGGATGGCCTAGCTGGCCAAGTTTCAGGCGGTAAAGCAGAGGGTAACAAAATAATTTTATTTTTAAAGGCTCCCTCTGATGCAAAAAAAATTACTTATTGTCCTGATTATTTTAATCTTTCTTCTGAATCAACAGAAGGTATACCTTATCTGACTAACACCAGAGGTATGAGGGCTTTTACTTTTAAAAACTTTGCTATTACATCGCGTATTAAAATAAATAAGCCAGTTCTGACGGCTAAGCTAGGTTCGGGCCTTGTAAAAAGAGTAACGCTCGACTGGACCTTGCAAACTTCTTTAACCTATTCAGTTGAAAAATCGGTAGGTACACCCGACAATTTTACCAAAGTAGTTACCCTAACACAAAATCAGTTTGTTGATACAAAACTTAAAAAGGGCGTAAAATATTATTACAGAATTAATGTAGAAGACGAAGTATATAGCAATATTGTCGAGGTCACTATTCCGTTGGAAACACTTGGTTTGGAAACCGACGCTGAATTATTGGTTTACCCGAATCCTGTCCAGCAAGGTGCTGAGCTGAGAATTAATCTGAATGGCTTAGCCAGCGAACTTGTTTTAACTAATACTCAGGGAACAATAATTGAAAGAATTCAATTTAAAGATAAGAGCGCAAGTATTCAGACACAGAAATTGAATCCGGGAGTGTATTTTCTTGAAGCTATTCATCAGGACAATAGTAAATGGATAAAAAAAGTTATAGTAAATTAATAAGGTTTGATTTTTAAATTTTGAGTGTTAATGTTTGGTCGTTTTTTAAAGAAGTTACTTGTTTTTTTATCACCTGTAATTTTATTAGGTATCGGGTATTTTATTTTTGACCCATTCCATATTTTACACGTCTACGAGTCATACCCCGATAATTATGCCAAGAGCTTAAACCGTGACAGAGTAAGTACACAGGTGTTTTTGAATAACAATAACAAGTACGATTACAAATCATTTATTTTTGGTAGTTCGCGTTCGAGCGTATTTTATGCTAGAGATTGGGGAAAATATATTCATGACGAAACCCCATATCATTTCGATGCCTCTTGCGAGACAATATCGGGTATTGCATCAAAACTAGAATTTATTGAGACAAATAAAAATAAAATTGATAATGTACTTTTTGTTTGGGACCGAAGCATTTTTGAATACGAACAAGATACACTAGGTTGTGTTTTTATACAAGATTATCGTGTTAGCAAGTTGCCTTGGCTAAAATATCATACAATTTTTCTAAATTCATACTTCTCACAAGGTTTCTTTACGGCATTCTATGACTACATGATTTTCAAGAAATTCCGTAATTATATGAAAACCTATCTCGAATATCGTAAAATCAATTATACACCAGTAGTGAATGATTTTATTTTTACGAGTTATATAGAAGAAATTAAACGAGACTCAGTAAAGTATTATACGCAGCCTAATTTTTTCTACGAACGAAACCCCGAAAAACAGTTACCTGCTAAAGTGATTAAGCCTTATCAGTTGCAATATTTAAAACATATAAAAGAGATTTTGCAACGTAACAATACCAAATTCAAAATTGTATTAGGGCCTACTTATGACCAGAAATATTTTAATAAAGAAGACCTGAATGTGCTTGAATCTTATTTTGGTAAAGACAATATCTACGATTTTTCAGGGCAAAACGAATATACCAACAATAAAACCAATTACTACGAGATATATCACTACAAGCCTAATGTAGCTAGAGACATTATGCGCCGGATATACCAATAAAATTACAACGATATTTCAGCAGAGAACTTGACCCCAAATTTTCTTATATCTGGTTTTTCAAGATAAGTAAGCCTGTGCATAGCTTCAACCCGGAGGAATTTAAAGATATTACTAATACCGTAGCCGAGTTCAATGTATGGTCTTTTGTCAAGCCCCGAAAAATTTCTGAAATTATTTTCGGTTCTTTCTGGTGTTATATCATAATTTTTGTCGGTTAAAGTACCAACCAGAAACTTACCTGTGGTAAAGGTTCGCCACTTGAGTTTTTTTATCAGAGGGAAACGATTAAAAAGCAGCCCTTCAAAATCGTGTGTGTATCTAAAAGAAAAATATCTGTCGCTAATAAACTCGAAGTTATTCATTAAATTGAATGAATTGCCGATAATAAAGATGGTTTCATTGCCCAGATGGCTTTTTAGAAGCGGATATGGAACGGTGCCTAAAATTGCACCTGCTTCGGCCCTATAATAGGTTTTACCAAAGTACCCTAAATTAAGTGTGTGGCTATATTTAGCCATAAGGTTATGGTAGGTGAAATCGCTATTTAAGAGGTTTTTAGCCCCTAAAATATATCTAAATGTTATGGTTGGTGATTTTATAGTGCCAAAACTTAATCGCTCATTGTCATTGATTACGGCAAGTTCGTCACGAGCTAACGTAATTTCGGATAAAAACTCAGAAGTCTGAAAACGAGTTGTTAGCGGAGACGATTCGCCCAGAGCAGGTTGCAGGCGGTATTCGAACGGATAAAGAGGGTCGAAACTTCTGGTTCTGAAACCGAATGAAGTAAAAACACCTTTTGATACTTCTCGTTGAAACTGAATTTTATTTTCATTCTCATAATAAGGACGCATTAATGTGAAAAAGCGCATATATGCCGAATAAATAGCCCCTAAACCGAGGTCTTCTTTCCGTAAACCTACCTGTTCAATATCGTGCGTTAGTTTCAGACTGAGAGTTGTCCAAGGCTTGCGCGAAAATATTTTAGTAATCTCTGCTCCCCATTTAACTTCATCATCTTTCGTTCCGTAAGCCAGATACCCTTCCAAAACCCATTTTTTACTGAACTCATAGTTTGTTCTAAGTCCTAGCCTCATTCGTACCCCTTCAATATTATTATATGCTCCTGAATATACGAGTGGGCCTAATTCAATTCCGGTAAATAATCTTGTATAACCACTCGACAATATCTTGGCTATTTCTGTATAAGTTTTAATTGTGGGAATATTCTTAATGGTATCAATCATGGTATAAGCCATTTGCTCACTTTCTGTAAAGGGTTCAGGTCGTACCGATTGCCAATATTTCTTGTCGTTTTCACGATAGTCGAGGGCAATTTCTATGCCTCGGTCATAGAATTTCACATCCTTAGGCTTATTGATAACAATATCCTCATTATAGTTGGTAAATTTCAGAAGCATTCCTGCCGACCCCTTAGTTATTTCGGCTACATCGACCAGAATTCGGTTTTTAACCGGAATCCATATTTTGTCAACAGGCTCTGCTTCCTGCTGAATTTTTATACGCTCAACAAAGTTAAGATTAGCATCTTTTGTTATAGCGGCATCAATCTGGGCAATAGCCCATGAGTCCTTTGTAATCCAGATTGAACCTGCAAAGGCTAAATCTTGTTTGCGTTTGGGCGTAAACTCAATTTTGTAGCAAAAATCATCTCCAAAAAAGGTACTATCTGCCAGATAATAGTCATAGATAAGCCGCCAGTCATCGGCAATAGGAGACGCAAAATTTTTGCTGAGAACCTCTACCTGATTCACATAAAAATTGTATTGCTGAAACGTTGAGCCTATTAGCTGTGCCGTCAGGCTTCCGTCGGTTACACCAATTCCTTTAATATTGGTTTTTTCAATGATTTCTTTTGAAAGACGAGGGTCGTTACGGAAATAGTAATGAGAAACTGATTCTGAGATAAAAGTTGGCACAAGGGCTTTGCCTTCTTCGTCGGTTAAAGTGCCTATTTTTTCAATTGCTTTATCAACCTTCTGGGCTATTTTCCTTTTTCGGAGTTTGTCGGTAATGTTATTAATATCAACTTCAATTTTATTGTAGCTTTTATAATCGAACGCGCTTATTTTTTTATAATTGTTCTCGGATTTTGCCGCTACTGCTTTTCTGATAATAGCCCAAGCCGGATTTTCACCTGCATATACTTTTACTTCGTGCAGCAGTATTTCTGACGGTTTTAGCTGTACGTTTATAGTTTGGGTAAGCGAATCTCTCCTGATAAAAACTGTTTTATTGGTATAACCCATGCAGGAAATTAGCAACGAGTCAGAAGCGAGGCTTGATAGTTGAAGAATGAAGTTACCCTCAAAATCGGTGTTTTTGCCGAGTGTTGTATTTTTTAGGCTCACTGCCGCAAACGGAATAGGGTCATGTGTTACGGCGTCGGTTACTTTTCCTTTAATGGTAAAAGTATTTTGAGCAAAAATAATGGTGGATGATAGATAAAAAATCAGAAAGTATATGTACTTCATTTTACATTGTGCAATTCATTAGTCGATACTGATAAAACGTTTACGACCCTATAATGGTTGCTTCTTTTCTTGAAATACGTAGTATTTTACTACTTATTGTTTATAAAATACAAAAAAATAGTTGGCAGTATATACTGTCAACTTGATACTTTGAGAGCAAGAAAATAAACAGAAGACTGAAACTAACAAATATGCTTATTTATGATACTCATTAATGAAGTCACCTTTAGGCATAAATTCAAGGTCTTCAACCGATTGATTGAAATAATAAACCCAAGCTGTATAAGTTTGTCCGTCGTTTTTAAGAATTACTTGTGCTTGTTTACGCACATATTCAGAATGGGCGGGGTCCATTGGGTTATATTCTTCATACTTATCAAGCATAGAAAATAATTTGTCAGGTTCTTTTAATTTATATAACTCACCTTTGACAAAGTATTTTTCACCTGAGGGGCATGGTACAATACCTGGGTAATAATCGACCATGTACATTTTGCCTTCCATCATAGCTTTCCCTATAAATTCTGCATACTTGTTTATCCAGTCGTGCGATTCAATGTCGCCATATTCACTCAAAAGAGTACCATAGACGAACAGATACTGATTCTCATTCATTGTGTAAGTTAACTTGATGCCTTTTGTATATTACTATAAAAAAGGGTTTGTAATAAAATATTTGACTGATTATCTCCGAGGCTTGCGGCTATTCTGAAACGTTGTTTTGCACTTTCAAAGTTAGCATTTCTGAATTCAAGTTTACCAATAAGTCTTAAAATTTCAGGGTTTTTATCCTGATACATCTCCGAAGCACGTTTGAGTTCAACAAGGGCTACATGATATTCTTCGAGATGATAATGGCAAAGTCCTCTCCAATAGACTGGTTCTGCCAGAGAGCTATCTAGCATAACTGATGTATGGAAATCGCCTAAGGCTGCTTCCCAGTTTTCAAAATGATAATGGCATTTGCCTCGATACAGATAAGCTACCGATGATTTAGGATATTCTTTGATTTCTCTATCGAAATACCGGAATGCTTTTACAAAGTCATGAGCATTATAATACTTAATGCCTTCTTTAAAAACAATTTCTTCATATTCCTGAGGCGAAATATCACTACCTAGCCTGATTCTCAGATAAAAATACACTAAAAATGGTATGCTAATCAGTAAAGCCTCCATAGTTTTATAGTTTATTGAGTTCTTCTCGTAGTTTTTTTGTCAAACTTTTTACAACTAATTCGTACGACTCACTAATCCATTCTTTCAGTATTACATCTTTCACAGTGCCATTAATAAAAACAGTGTTCCAGTGTTGTTTATTCAGGTGATAACCGCCAACAACACAACTGTATTCTGCTCTTAATTCTTCATTTTTTTCAGGAAGATTTTTCAGACTGATACTCAGAGGTTCGTCGAAACCTGTAAGGGCAAACATTTTGCCCATTACTTTATACACTAAGGTGTCAGGTCCAAAGGGTAATTCCTCGGTAACACCTTTCTTGGATAAACAAAATTCTCTGAACGACTCTAAATTCATAACGAGGACTTATCTGGTAGCACAGCGAGTAACCATAATAATAACACAAATCAAAAACATGATAATCGAAATTTTATTGATTCCGTGCATCATTTTCAGGTTAAAACTATGCGGATATTTACCTTCTTTATCTTTGCGGAATACCCTCACAAAATAAGCAAAAACAGGACCTATTGCTAAATAATGTTTGATTTTTTCTAACATATTACAAATGCTTTATTAGTCATTGAGTAGCTCCATCTCCAAAACTTCTGGTTCTAGCCAACGACCATCTTCTTTGATTAATTCGATTAACTCATTCACTGCGTTGTCGGCATGAACCGACTTCTTTACTACATTCTGCCCACGATAAAGGGCAATTTTATCTTTTCCAATACCCACATAGCCGTAGTCGGCATCGGCCATTTCGCCAGGGCCATTCACAATACAGCCCATAATACCAATTTTTACACCTTTCAGGTGGTCGGTGTGTTTCCGAATCATGGCTGTGGTTTCCTGTAAATCAAACAAGGTTCTGCCGCAGGAAGGGCAACTGATATATTCAGTTTTGCTCATTCTGGTACGTGCAGCCTGTAAAATTCCGAACGAAGTACTATTTGCTATGGCATGATTTTCAAAGGCTAGCATAAGCCCGTCGCCAAAGCCATCTACCAGCAAGCCTCCACAATCAGTAGCAGCATATAACTGTCCGTTGTTCTCTGAAACATCTTTGTAGCTTCTTCTAAGCACAACAGGGTTTTTGATGCCATAATTTAGTAAATCGAAGTATAATTTTCTTAGCTCCGGCATGGCAGCTTCGTTTGTAGTGCTTGCAATTAAAACTATGTTTTTAACTGCTTTAAGTGTTTCAATAAACAACGGAGTTAAGTCATCAATAGTAATGCTAACAAAGTTGATTGAAGGATGCAACTTATTTTGTTTATTGGCTACCAGAAAACTTTCGGCTGTGAAGAATGGGAATTTATTGACTTTGTCGGTTTGAGATTGCCACGCATTACTGTCAAGAATTTCTTTCAGGCCATTAGGTAGCATAAAAGGTATAGGGTTACTACCGCTATAAACGTAGTCGGCTCCTATATCATTCATGCGCCATTTATCAGGCAAAGGCAGGTAAAAATGACCTATTGGTTTTAAATCCTCGTGTTTGTCAACCGTAATGTCAGAAAAATCTGCAATGACACGTGGTACATTTACCCCACCAAAATTTTCAACTTCAGTTGTTTCTCGTCGGGTATATTGATAAGGGTTAATCAGAATAACACCAATCGGGCTGATATAAGTTGCTTTTTCTTTCCGGTGTGTGTATCTGTCAACCAATGCTTTGGCTACCGGAGCTTCAAATTCAGGGTCTTCGGTCAGGCTTACTCTAACAGTATCACCCAGCCCATCTTCCAGTAGTGTTCCTATACCCATTGATGATTTTATTCTGCCATCTTCTCCTTCTCCTGCTTCTGTTACACCCAGATGTAGCGGATAAGGTTTTAGGTTTTCGGCTGCCAGCCGCTGTACCAGAAGGCGATAGGCTTCAACCATTACCTGTGGGTTTGACGATTTCATGGAAATAACTATATTAAAATAGTTTTCGTCTTCACAGATTCTTAAAAACTCCAATGCCGACTCAACCATTCCTAAAGGAGTATCGCCGTAGCGGCTCAAGATTCTGTCTGACAAAGAGCCATGATTGGTACCAATGCGCATAGCTGTACCATATTCTTTACAGATTTTTACGAGTGGTAGAAACCGTTCTCTGATTCGCTCGAGTTCGGCCTGATAATTAGCATCAGTATAATCAATAATTTCGAATCGTTTTTTATCGGCATAATTGCCCGGGTTTATTCTGACTTTCTCAACGATTCGAGCTGCCAATTCAGCGGCATTAGGGGTGAAATGTATATCAGCTACCAGCGGAGTAGAGTAACCTCTCTGGCGCAATTCTTTTTTGATACTTTCGAGGTTTTGCGCTTCTTTTACGCTAGGGGCAGTAATTCTTATTATCTCACAACCGCTTTCAATCATTCTGATTGACTGCTCGACCGAGCCAATGGTATCCATTGTGTCGATGGTGGTCATGGATTGGATTCTAATCGGATAGTCTGAACCTAACCAGACATCGCCTACCTTGACCTGAACAGTTTTTCTGCGTGAATATTCGGTTAATGACTCACAATATTTTTTCTCGGATTCAGACATTAATTTACTGATAGTTTATTTCATGCAAATCTAAACATGAATATAACGAGTTTTATAAAAGAAAGGTTGAAAAATTTATGATAAATTCATCAATGATAATTTTCGTTACAAGAAATTGATGGATATAGCTAAATACTCCCATTGATGATTTTTTGCCAAACCCTGAAATAAGTACTGGAATATTGGTAATTTTGCAGAAAAATTAAAATTAAATGACAAGTGAAGTAGTAAAACTGCCTGTTATGGAAGCATTTTATACCCTTCAAGGAGAGGGGTATCATGCAGGGAAGGCGGCTTATTTTATCAGATTAGGTGGTTGTGATGTTGGGTGTGTCTGGTGTGATGTGAAGGAATCATGGGATGCTTCGTTGCATCCACAGTTTTCTATTGAGGAAATAGTAAAAGAAGCTCAAAAATATGCAGGGCGCATGGCAGTAATTACAGGTGGTGAGCCATTAATGTATAATTTGCAAGCACTGACCCAAGCACTTAAGCAAGCGGGTTTTCAGACTAATATTGAAACTTCGGGTGTTTATGAGATGTCAGGAGAATGGGATTGGGTTTGTTTTTCACCAAAAAAATTCAAAGAGCCTCACCCAAGTATTTACGCCCAAGCAAATGAACTGAAAGTGATTATTTACAACAAATCAGATTTTGCTTTTGCCGAGAAATACGCTAAGGTAGTTAATGAAAATTGTATGCTACTCTTACAACCTGAGTGGGGTAAACAAAGCCAAATGTTACCACTAATGATTGATTACGTAAAAGAGAACCCTAAATGGAAAGTTAGTTTACAAACTCATAAGTTTATGGATATTCCATAAACTTATGCCTACGAGTTATTTAAGTGGGCCTTTGTTTAATAATTTACCATTCTTCCAGACTTCTTCTATCAGGCGAGTAGCTTTAATGTTGTCAGCAGGATTTGCTTGCAAAATAATAAAATCGGCCTTCTTGCCAGCTTCGAGTGTGCCTCTGTCCTTATTAATGCCTAAAACCTTTGCTCCATTTTGCGTACCAACAGTAATTGCCTGCAAAGGTGTTAAACCTGCGTCGGTGAGTAATTCTAACTCCAGATGTTCTGAAAAGCCTTGAGTCCTGATAGGTTGCGCACCAGAATCAGTGCCTAGTGCTATCAGGATACCCGCATCAAATAGCTTTTTGACGTTTTTCATGGCATTCTGAAAAGCCTTTACATTTCTTTGGTAAGAAGGCGAGTTCAACGTTTTCTGGCGATATTCTTCGTTATTAATCATGGCTAATACGCCAGGTTCTAACGATACTCTAAAGAAATCATCGTTTATCCAAGTAGGTGTCTCGGCATAGGCATAAGCATATTTATCAAGCGAAAGCGTAGGTATGTATATAGTGCCTTTGTTTTTCATGGAAGCAATTAAATCGGCATCTATTTCTGTATCTCTTACGCTATGAGCAAATACATCAACCCCTGCTTTAACTAATGCTTTAGCATCTTCCAGATAATAAAGGTGTGAAGCCACACGTATATGGTGTAAATGGGCTTCATTGATAATTGCCTGATACACTTCGGGTTTTATTTTTTCGGCATCACTACCAAAATTATCAACCCAGATTTTAATCATATCAGGCTTTAGACGAGCCAGTGTTTTTACATTTATTCTTGCTTCTTCTGGGCTTGTCGGACGAAAAAAGAGGTCTTTGCCACCTTCCGTTGTAGGGCCACCACCTTTAGTTGTAAACCCATAACCTGCTGTAAACAAGTAAGCACCCGAAAGTTTGCCAGCTTTTGAAGAATCTCTTAAACCAAAAATAATCTCACGGTCAGTACCTAAGCTCATCATTGTTCCTACACCAAATTTTTCGTATTTCTCGAGTTGCGAAACGATATTCTCTTTGGTATAATTAAGGGCAGATGTTTTAGTACCTTTCAACAAACCTATATGCCCATGCGTATTAATCAGCATGGGCATAACAGTTTTCCCTGTGAGGTCAATAATCAGGTGGTTTTCAGGATATATTTTTCTGGTTGGGGTAATTGCTGCAATGTTGCTGCCTTTTATAAATAAATCCATGTTTTCTCGAGGCAAGTTACCAGTGCCGTCAATAACTGTAACATTTTTTATTACAGTTATCTGGGCGTGTACTTGTTGCCACACGACAAGGTTAAAAACGCAAATACACCAATAGAAAAACTTTTTCATGATTACACGCGAACAAGTAAAAGAATATTAACGTTGGCCATACATCACAATAGATGCCTTAGCTAAAGCATTTGCATTAAGATTAAAGCCTACCATAGCAGGACTTGCATTTTTGTCTAAATCTAATTTGGTTTTTAAAGCATACACGGTTATCAGGTATTCGTGTGGAGCTCCCGGAGGAGGGCATGGGCCACCGTAACCGGTTGTTCCGAAATCGGTAATACTCTGAATACATTCTTTAGGGGCAATTCCTTTTGTAACATCTCCTGCACCTGCTTTTAGCTCAGTAATATTAGCCGGAATATTAAATACAACCCAATGCCACCAGCCGCTACCCGTAGGAGCATCTTTGTCATAAATAGTAATAGCGAAACTTTGGGTTCCTGCTGGCGCACCTGTCCAAGATAATTGAGGCGAAATGTTTTGGCCTGTGCAGCCAAAGCTGTTAAAAAACTCTTTGTCGGTAGCTTGGCCGCCCAAGCTGTTGCTTTTTAGGGTAAAATTCTGAGCAAAAGAAAAACTGCTCATGAAAAGAAGTGTAACTAAAAACGCGTTTGTTTTTTTCATGATGTTAAAGTTAAAATTAATTAGAATTGTAGTACTTTGCCATGGGTACTTCTGATAATCAAAGGCATGAGTACGGGTACATGGTTTAGAAAATTAACAGCCATTTCGGAGGTTTTTTCCTTGCCGAAAAGTTTTTGTAGTTGCCTACCTCTCCATAACTGATTTTTAAAATTATGGTTCCACACCGACACATAATTTTTTTCTAACTGATTCCGGCTGATATGCGCATATAAAAAATCGGCAATTAATTTGGCTGCCAAAAAACCTGACCTGATGGCAATAGACATACCATTACCTGCCAATGGCGTAATTAAACCTGCGGTGTCACCAACCATAATCATGTGGTCGTGTACACGGCTTTTGGTAACGAAAACCACCTCATTAATTACCTCAGGTTTCTTAAATAAAAAGGCTGCGGTAGTAAATATCTGTTTCAGAAAAGGATTTCGGAACAAAATATCCTCTTCCATTTCTTTGATACCATTTTTAGCTTTAAGATTAGCGGTTTCAGTTAAGTAGCATAAGCAGTAACAATTATTTTCAATGGCTGAAATACCACAGTAGCCGCCTTTGAAATTGTGTAAAGCAATTAAATCTTTCGGAAAATCAATTGAAATATGATATTTTACACCCATGTAAGTGGTGGCTTGTTTCGGAATTTGCCTTTTTATAATTCTATCTACTTTAGCACGTTTGCCATAAGACCCAATAACGATTCTTGCCTGAAAAGTTTTGTTGGTATTGGTATCTACAAAGAAAGTGTCATTAATTTGTTGGGTGCTTTCAATACTTGTATTGAGTTCAAAATCTACCTTTAAGGCAAGGGCAATTTTATATAATTCATAATCAAGCGTATAACGGCTAATACCAAAGCCTCCCATATTTAATGGAGCGTTTAGTACAGTTCCTGCTGTTGAGGTAAGCTGAAAACGGCTGATTCTGGCAGCACCTAATCCATCAATATCAAGTCCGATATTTTCCAGATAGGGTCTTACTTCGTTTGATATGTATTCACCACAGACTTTATGAAATGGGTATACGTGTTTTTCTATCACAATAACTTTAAAACCATTTCTGGCCAGTTCGATAGCCGCAGTTAATCCTCCGAGTCCACCACCAATAACAATGACATCATACATATTAAGAATCGATTTCAAAACTCATTTTTTGTAATGTAAATTTAGCGCGTTCTTGCCAACAATTTTTCCTACTTCTTCGCCACTTTGTATTCCATCTCTGAAATGAATGCCACCATATACCCTCGAAATACTACACTCTTTGGCAGCCGCCCAGAATGAGTTAAAAACCTTAGGAGGCCCAACAAAGTATTTTGAGTAATCGGTATAGCTAACGTTATCGCCTATTTTGTCGGTCAGGATAGTGGCCATTGCGGCCGACTGTGCCGAGTGTCCCGACGGAAATTCAGGAAAGGGTGGCGTTAATAAAGCAGCTTCCCATTGGCTGTCAATGTAGCGTTTGATATAAGCAATCGGTCTGATAAAATTCTGCTCGTATTTTATTTTCCATGTAACAATAAAAGTATCATTCAACCCAATGGTCAGGTTACTATATAACTCAGTAGCCTCATCAAGGGTTTTAGGATTTTGCTTTAAAACCTGTGTCAGAATAGAAACCGAATGGCCTGGGGCCGAATAAGTAAAAGAAGCGGCATCGTCCCAGAAATTAGCAATTTGCAGTTTTTCGCTGTTAGGCTTTACATCTTTTGAAATATTATAGACCTCCATAGCCATTTTATAGAAAGGCGAGTTCGGATAAATCGAAAACTCTACTTTAGGCTTTATATCTATTCCGTTTTGATTTTCTTTAAGAAAAGTTCGGTTTTTTCCCCAATACGGATGCAAAGGGCCTGTATTTTCGAGGTCTGCTACACGATTAATTTCAAAGCATGATTTACATACAGGCATTTTATAGTTCATATCATAAGTTCTCAGAAAAGTATTATGCCCGCCATCGGTCATTGAATATTGGTAAATCCAGTCGGCAACTTTCACTCCATACTGTTTTGATTTTTCCAGACATTCTTTCGTAAGCCTCGAAGTATAATACTGATTGATGGAATCGTTTAAGGCATAAACCTTTTCCATCCAGATAAACGGAGATGAAACAAAAAGCCTGTCAACCATAGTGAAAATGGCACTTGATACGGCAACCGAAGCATTAAATTCAGTATTATCTGCAAATAAGCTATCGGGGCGTTTAAGGTCTTGTAATTGTCCTGACAAAGAAAAATTATCAGGGTAAGCAGGAAGCATTGCTTCATAAGCAGCAATATTGATGTAGGCCATATTCCTTGCCGACACATTAGGGCTGTAACCTTGTGTTTGCTCTACTAAATCAAAAATCAACTCATGCCACCTTACTACCAAATCAGACGAATCATAGTTGTATTTTCTTTCTGGTTCTACTTTTATAAAAGTAGGCAAACCCACTTGGGGGTCTGGCTGGGTGTCAGTTTCTTCAATATTGTTTTCTTCTTGTGATTTTACCCGAGGTTGAGTTACCTTTGCAGAACTTTTGGGTGGAGACACTTTTTGTGTTGGCGCATTAATCTTAGGCTTCGTTGCTGGTTTTGGAGGCGTTTTTTGTTGAGCCAATGCACTAAAGTAAACTATGATTAAAAGAAAGACAAAAAAAGATTTCTTCATAGTTGAGAGATTTTTGATAAAAAAACGAATATTTGAAGCCAGATACTACATTTTGATTAGCTTTATAGGTACTCAAAACAAAAATCAGATATACTAAACGATTTTGCAACATTTATATATATAAATTATCCAATGCCCGATAAAAAACTATTCCTTCTTGATGCCATGGCTCTTATTTACAGGGCGCATTTTGCATTTCTGAAAGCACCAAGAATCACTTCTAAAGGCTTAAACACCAGTTGTGTATTTGGTTTTGCTAATGCTTTACTGGAGGTTATCCAGAAAGAAAAACCTACGCATCTGGGTGTTGCTTTTGACCTCCCTGGGGGAACATTCAGAAATACCATGTTTCCTGAATATAAAGCTAACAGACAGGAACAACCCGAAGATATTACGATAGCCATTCCGTATGTGAAGAAACTGGTTGAAGCAATGGATATCCCACTTCTGATGTTGCCCGGCTATGAAGCCGATGATGTTATTGGGACGTTGGCAAAAAAAGCAGCAAAAGAAGGATTTGAGGTATTTATGATGACCCCTGATAAGGATTACGGCCAGTTAGTTGAAGAGCACGTGTACCTTTACAAACCAGCCATAGGTGGCAAAGAAGTAGAGGTGATGGGCGTAAACGAGGTATGTAGCCGATGGGGTATAAAACGTGTTGAACAAGTGGTAGACTTGCTGGGCTTAATGGGCGATGCCGTTGATAACATACCGGGCTTGCCGGGTGTGGGTGAAAAAACCGCAGCGAAACTGATTGCTGAATATGATTCGGTTGAAAACCTTTTGGCTAATAGTGATAAACTCACAGGCAAATTGGGTGAAACTGTCCGAAATAATAAGGAAAAAGCACTGTTATCGAAAGAGTTGGCTAAGATTGAGCTAAACGTGCCTATTGAGTTTGAAGCCGACCGACTGAAAATAATGCCCCCTCATGTTGATTTACTTTCAGCACTGTTAGATGAACTTGAGTTCAGAACTCTGAGGAAAAGACTTTTACCGGCCGAATTGGTCACAAGTGAAACACAAACAACCAAAACACCTCAGGAAGGTGTTGTGGCTGCGCCTGCCCGAAAGTCAGCTATTGGAGCCAAAGCAGGACAACAAATATCAATGTTTGAGGCAGATACTACTTCAAATACTAATCTTTCTGTCGAAATGGAAGATGAGGAAAGGCTAGGCGGGTATTTTACTTCTTCAAAAGATACCATTGATTCGTATGTTCATGAGTACCATCTTATCAATACGCCCGAACTAAGAAAAAGCCTTATCTATTACTTATCACAACAGGATGAGTTCTGCTTCGATACCGAAACTACCTCTGTTGATGCCATCGATGCCGAAATTGTGGGTATGTCGTTTGCTTATCACAAAGGAGAAGCCTATTATGTGCCCTTCCCCGAAAATCAGCAGGAGGCGCAGGCAATCATTGATGAATTTAAAGAGGTTTTTGAAAATGAATCAATCATGAAAATAGGGCAGAATATAAAGTATGACCTCATGATTCTTCAGAATTACGGTATCGAAGTAAAAGGTAAACTCTATGATACCATGCTGGCGCATTATATTATTGAGCCGGAGCAACGCCATGGGATGGATTATCTGGCAAATGTGTATCTGAACTACGAGCCTGTTTCTATTGAGACCCTCATTGGTAAAAAAGGGAAGTCTCAGCTTACCATGCGTGAAGTGACTGTCGAGAAAGTTAAAGAATATGCCGCAGAAGATGCAGACATAACTTTTCAGCTTAAAACTGTTTTGCAACCTAAACTTACGTCTGTTAGCCAGCAGGAAAAGCTGTTCAGAGAGGTCGAAATGCCATTAGTAAACGTACTGGCCGATATGGAAATGGCAGGAGTGAAGGTTAGTACAAATACACTGCACGAGATGTCGAGCGTACTCGATAATGATATACAAGAGATTCAGCGGAATATCTTTACACTAGCAGGCGGAGAGTTTAATGTTTCGTCGCCCAAGCAACTTGGAGAAATCCTGTTTGAAAGACTAAAACTTGATAAAAACGCAAAAAAAACAAAAACAGGCCAGTATGCCACAGGTGAAGATGTATTGTCAAAACTTGAAAGCGAACACGAGATTGTAAGAAAAATACTAGATTTCAGAGAACTGGTAAAATTAAAAAGCACATACGTTGATGCCTTGCCAGCCTTGATTTCACCACGTACGGGTCGGATTCATACTTCCTATAATCAGGCAGTGGCAGCAACCGGAAGGTTGAGTTCAACAAATCCGAATTTACAGAATATTCCTATCCGTACCGCTCGTGGACGCGAAATCCGAAAAGCGTTTATTCCAAGAGATGAGAATTTCGTTATTTTATCGGCCGACTACTCTCAGATTGAACTCAGAATTATGGCTGCTTTTAGCGAAGACGAAAGTATGCTAAATGCCTTTAATCAAGGTATTGATATTCACTCAACCACTGCTTCAAAGGTTTTCAAGGTTTCACTCGATCAGGTTACCTCAGACATGAGACGCAAAGCTAAAATGGTAAATTTCGGTATTATCTACGGTATTTCAGCTTTTGGTCTTGCCCAAAGGCTTAGTATTCCTCGTGGAGAAGCAAAAGAAATCATTGATGCTTATTGGGTAGAGTTTCCTCGGATAAAGACTTTCATGGATTCGGCTATTAACAAAGCGCGCGAACTGAAATATGTTGAAACTATTCTGGGTCGTAGACGCTATTTAAGAGACATTAACTCACAAAATATGGTTGATAGAGGCTTTGCTGAACGTAACGCAATTAATGCGCCTATTCAGGGTTCCGCTGCTGACATGATTAAAGTGGCCATGATTAACATTCATGATTTTCTGAAGAAAGAAAAACTACAATCGAAAATGATATTACAAGTGCATGATGAGTTGGTGTTTGATGCTCACCATAGCGAAGTTGAGTATCTTAAACAAAAGGTTGATGAACTTATGTGTACGGCTATACCGTTACCAGTTAAGATGGAAACAGGAATGGGCGTAGGTAATAACTGGCTGGAAGCACATTAATGTAGAGTATTAGTTTTTTATTGATTTAGCCGTTTAAAGTGTAAACTGAGCATTGGTCGTGTATGAAGGTAAGTATAATTATTTTGGCAGCAGGTGAAGCCTCCCGAATGGGAGTACCGAAGCAATTATTGCATATTGAGGGTAAATCGTTAATCAAGCGCATGGCCGAAATGGCAATGGATACCCCTTGCTATCCGATTGTGGTGGTATTGGGAGCTAACAGGTCAATAATAAGAAAAGAACTTGACCGAATGCCGGTTACTGTTATCGACAACACAATGTGGGAAAAAGGGATGTCGAGTTCCATTAAAATGGGTTTAGTAGGGGCTTACATGACCCTGAAAGAAGTGGAGGCGGCTATTTTTCTGACAGTTGATATGCCCATGGTTTCAGTTGATTTGATACAACAAATGATACAGAAAGCTGAAGAAACAAAAGAAGGCGAAGAAGCTCCTTTAATTGTTGCATGTAAGTACGAAAATCAGTTAGGTATTCCGGTGCTTTTTAAAAGAGAACTCTTTAATGAATTGCTTGAACTAACAGGCGACAATGGCGCAAAAAAAGTATTGAAGGCTCATCCTGACAAAACGGCTGTTATTGATTTTCCTCAAGGAAAAATAGACCTAGACACGATGGATGAGTTTAGAAAATTTATTTCAAATTATAATCTGAATTGATGAAAGCTGTTGGATATTATCTTTCATTACCTTTTTTGTACTTTATTTCGATTTTGCCGTTACCGGTTCTTTATGCGCTATCTGATTTTCTGTACGTTATAATATACTACGTAATTGGCTACCGCAAAGCTGTGGTACGGCTAAATATTAAAAATAGTTTTCCTGAAAAAACTCAAGAAGAACGACTAAAAATTGAAAGGGATTTTTATAAATATATTGTCGATTTTTTTCTCGAAATGTTTAAATGCCTGACAATTCCTAAAGAAAAACTGCTTGAAAGAATATCGTTAGGTAACAAGGAAATTATTGAGGAGTTATACAAAAAAGGCGAAAACATTATTATTACCACAGGTCATTACGGAAACCATGAATGGGTGAATCAGGTGTTGCCTTATCTGTTGCCTTATAAAATTAAAACCATATACCGCA
Source organism: Emticicia sp. 17c (assembly GCF_037153985.1). NCBI lineage: Bacteria > Pseudomonadati > Bacteroidota > Cytophagia > Cytophagales > Leadbetterellaceae > Emticicia > Emticicia sp. 17c. The sequence continues at coordinate 489,087 of NZ_JBBAYI010000001.1, read as the reverse complement.
CCCAGCATAACCCTTTTTTCGACCGTTTGTTTATGGGTTTCCGTTCAAAATATGGAACCGAAATGATTGCCATGAACGATAGCTATAAAGAAATGAGGAAAAAAGATGCCGACCCTTTTGTACTGATTGTGGCTAACGACCAGTCGGCTGTGCCTGATAAAGCCTTCTGGACTACTTTTCTAAATCAGGAAACTTCATTCTTTACTGGTACTGAAGTCTTTGCCCATAAGTTTAATATTCCGGTTGTTTTTGTTTGTATTACCAGACCAAGCCGAGGGAGGTATCATGCTATTTTTGAAATGATAACCGAACATCCTCAGGAATTTCCGAAAGGAAAAATTCTAGAGATGCACGCACAAAAACTAGAGAAGTATATCCGTCAGGACCCTGCTCCGTGGATGTGGTCACATAAACGCTGGAAATACAAAAAAATTAACGGTAAATATGTTGATGTAAATTACAAGCATGAAAACTAAGTTCCTGATTCTACGTTTTTCGTCAATCGGCGATATTATCCTTACTACTCCAGTTGTAAGGTGTCTGAAATTACAATATCCAGAAGCCGAAGTGCATTTTGCAACAAAAAAACAGTTCAGGGTAATACTTGAAAATAACCCGTATATCGATAAAGTTCATCTTCTGGAGGGTACACTAAGCCAGTTTATTCATACTTTGCAGGCCGAAAACTTTACTTATGTAATTGATTTGCACCATAACCTCAGGACCTCAATAATTAAACTAAGGCTTGGTAAAAAAGCATATAGTTTTGATAAACTGAATTTTAAAAAATGGCTGCTGGTAAACCTCAAAATCAATCGTTTACCTGCCATTCATATAGTTGACCGCAACTTGAAAACCGTTGAATTGCTTGGGGTAGTGAACGATGGCAAGGGGCTTGATTATTTTATTCCTACTAAAGACGAACTCTCACTTGACAACATTCTGGCACCTAACCAGCCTTATGTTGCTTATGCTATCGGTGGGCAACATTTTACTAAAAAATTACCTGTCAGCAGAATTATTGAGCTATGTAAGAAAATCGATAAAAAAATTATTCTACTCGGCGGAAAAGAAGACGAAGAAACTGGTAACACAGTACTGAAAGCTCTTGGTGATAAAATTTATAACGCCTGTGGTAGATATAATCTTAATCAGTCGGCTTCTATTTTAAAACAAGCAGAATATGTCATAAGCCATGATACGGGCCTTATGCATATTGCTGCTGCCTTAAAAAAGAAAGTTATTTCAATTTGGGGAAATACTGTGCCCGAATTTGGCATGTATCCATACATGACCGAGTATAAAGTTATTGAAAATAAAAATCTTTCCTGTCGGCCATGTTCAAAAATCGGTTATGATAAATGTCCTAAGGGGCATTTCAAATGTATGAACGATTTAGTACTTGATGATATTAAGTTCTGACCTAACCTCAATAGCTTATTAACTGGTTAATTTGTGCATATTGCAGTAGCATAATTGTTTTGCCGTCTTTTATTTCGCCATTATTTATCATCTCTAATGTTTGGGCAAAGTCAAGCTCTAGCACTTCAATATCTTCTTCGTCGGCTACGCCGCCACCATCAGTTATTTTTTGTTCTCTTGTATATTCAGCAACAAAAAAATAGAGTATTTCCGTAACAGACCCCGGCGACATATAGGCTTCATACACCTTTTTAACATCATTTATTTTATAACCGGTTTCTTCTTCAGTTTCTCTTCTGATACAATTTTCGGCATCATCTTTATCAAGTAGTCCGGCACAAGCCTCAATAAGCATACCTGTTTTGTTGCCGTTAAGATACGTAGGCATACGAAACTGCCTTGTGAGAATAACTTTTCTGGTTTCTTTGTTATAAAGCAATATTACGGCCCCATTGCCACGGTCGTATGCTTCTCTGCTTTGTTTTTGCCATTCTCCGTTTTTCTTTTGCCATTCAAAACTAACTTTGCGTAATACATACCAATTATCAGACAAGATTTCTGTATTCACATTTTTAACCCGCGTATTCATTTTGATTGTTTTTGAATTATTTTGATTATTTTTGAACAAAATTATAAAATTATCATGAACTTCCAAGCCAGAAAAAAAATAATACTTGAAAAAATTGAAACCAATGGAACAGTTGATGTAAAAGAACTGGCAGTTTTATTAAATACATCGGAAATTACTGTCAGGAGAGATTTGGCAAACATGGCCGAAAAAGGACTGTTGTTTCGAACGCATGGCGGTGCTATGAAACTAAGTTTAAGCTATGACCCTGTTGATTTCGTCAATAAATCGGCTATCAGAGGCGAACAGAAAGACTATATATGCCAGATGGCAGCTTCGTTTATTAAAGAGGGTGATGTTGTTTTTCTTGATTGCGGAAGTACTGTTTTCAGAATATGCCCATTTATCAGAAATATGCGTATTAAAGTTGTTACTAATTCAATTCCAATTGTGAATGCTTTACTAAACTCTTCGGTCAGCCTGAATTTTGCTGGTGGAGAAATTGATATGGACAGGCAGGCAAGTCATGGAACAATTGCTGTTGAACATTTTATGCGTTATAGAGCCAACAAAGCCTTTTTAGGAGTAGATGGTATTTCACTGGCAAATGGTCTGAGTGCTTCAAGTGAAAAAGAAGCAGAGATTTCGACAGTATTGGCAAAATATGCCCAAGAAACTTTTCTACTTTGTGATTCCAGTAAATTTGAGAAAGATAAATATTTCCCTTTTGCCTCTATCAATATGGCTGATTATCTCATAACAGATAAAGAGGCAGATTTGGTTTTACTTGAAAAGTACGAATCTTGTGGCATAAAAATAATAAAATAGCCTCAAGGAAATTGTATTTTTCTCTTAAGGCTATCAGAAATTTTACAAATTCTATTATATATATCTTAGCAATCTATTTTCGCGGTGGGCTGCTTTGTAGCGACTATACCAGACACATAGAGGGTAAAGTGAAAGAACTACCACAAGCCATATTAAATAAACTACGGGTAATTCGAAACCATTAGGTGTTAGGGGTCTGCCAAGTTGAAAAATCCCGAAAACAAAGTCTTTCGTCGTAAATCCTTGAGCAAATAATAAAAGAAACATCAAGGAGTGAAGAATATACCAGTGAAGTAGGTAATAAAACAAAGGTACTTTTCCATAAACCGAGAAAAAACTAATGAACTTATTCTGAGCACCATCAACGAGCCTAAGTATAATAAAACTAACCCCTAAAGTAGCCAAAGTATATAGCAATGAAGGTGGATACTTGGTTACATTCATAAACGATAGAAAAGTATACATACTATTCTTTTGTGCCGACCACGGAATGGGGTCGCCATAGATATTGATAAAGCGTATAACGACAAATAGTGCAAGTGCCGACAGCCCAAGTGTAAGAAAAACGCTTTTACGTTTTTCAGGGGCTGAGGTGAAAATATCTCCTAAACCATAGCCAAGTAGCATAATCCCAAGCCACGGTATAGGCGGATAACCTATAACAAAGGCATTAGTAGGGGTAATCTGGAAAAAAGCAAAACTGAATAAAGGAGCAAAATAGCTATAAGGGGGTGTATTAAACGGTAACAAGGCCAAGAGGTTATGTCCAAATATAATAACTAGACCAATAGCCAGAATTACTCGGTTAGGAAGTTTTATGAGTAAAGCAAGAATGATAAAGCTGAATCCAATTGCGGCTATAACCTGAAAGAAAAGTGTTCGGAATTTCAGGTCGAACCATAGGGCAAAGGTAATAATGGTAAATTCGAGTAGAACAAGCCAGATACCACGGCTTAATAAGAAATTTCTGTTTTCTTTGACAGAGCTATTTCTGCCTGATAGATAAGCCGATACACCTGACAAAAAAACAAAAGTAGGAGCGCATAAATGGGTTATCCATCGTGTAAAAAAAAGAATAGGGGTTGTGGTAGCCAAATTAGCGGGGTCTTGACCCTGAGAGGCAATATGAAACATATCGCGGGTGTGGTCAAGTGCCATAATAACCATAACTAGGCCACGTACAAAATCAACGGAGTTAATTCGTTTCATTAGGTTTATAGAAGAAAAGTAGTAGCTAATAATATTTTTTCAATTTCGTAAGTAAATCATTATAAATCAAGTATTTATAGTTTTTTTGTTCTTAATAAACAAAATCTTCCTGAAAGTTTGAGAAAAACATTCAGGAGGATTAGTAATGAGAATACCTCTTTATTTTACTACCGGAAAAGCTACTACTCTGAGTTTGCTGCATCCATAAGGAATTAAAGTAATAGGCACTTCTTTACTATCTACTTCGCCCAGATAAATGCCGTCACGTGGGGTAACAGGCTGGCGAGCAACGCCTTCAATTAATTGCCAGCTTGGAATTTTCTTGCCTACTGTTTTTATTTCAATAGGTGCGTTTGTACTGTTCCACACAAATGCCTCTGACTTGGGCTTTATAACTACCGAAGTATTTTGTAAGGGTTTTTGTATAACTGAACGAGGTAAGCCATAATTCCAGTCACTTTTTGGCTGAATATCATAGTAAATTCCCTCTTCCTTTATTTCTTTTTTTGTCCATTCTTCATCAATTTTCAAGGCATATACTAAGGGGCCGCGTTCGATAGCTCTTGAGTTTTTCGCCCAGTTCGATGTAGTTACTTCCATCGGTAATTGTAGGGTAAGTTTATCTCCATTGTGCCAGATTCTTTTCATGCTAAGTATTGTTCCTGCTTTGCAACTCTGGAACTTCTGCCCATTTAATAACACTGTAGCTTCCTTGCACCATGCCGGAATACGTATTTCAAAGGGGAAATCAACACTTTTAGGGGTAGAAATAGTAAAATTAATCTGGTCTTCAAACGGGTAATTTGTTTCTTCCTGAATTGTTACTTCTGTACCAGAGCCTACTTTAGCTGTTACGGTGCTTGGTGCAAGTAGTAAGGCGGCTAGCCCCTTTTCAGGTGTAGCGTACCACGTGTGCGTAGCAAATTTCGTCCAACCCTGATGCATATTTGCTGTGCAACAGGTGTATCCGGCATAAGGGCCAAAGACATTGCACATACCACGTTGAAAAGGGAGTGAGAAATCAAATACTCCCCGACTTACCTGCACCTGATTGGCTATCTGAAAATATTGTCTTGAATTGTAATCATCGGTTGTTTGTGTAGGTAAAGCATTGTACGTAATACGTTCCAGCGCGTCCATATAAGTCTGGTCACCAGTAATGCTTATCATTTGTTCTAACGAAAACATGGTTTCAACAATCGAACAAAGTTCAATTCCTTGAGTCGGGTCATTGCCGTGGAGGTCTTCATCGCCCGAGAACATACCATGCGGCAAACCATGCAGCGTCATCAGGTCAGTCCAGCCTGTTTTCAAGCTACCGATTAATGCGGGGTTTTTCTTGAACTGATAATAAATGGCCGGAAGTTTGATACCCATGCCCACATTTACGGCATGGCGTTCCATCCATTTTTCGGCAGTCTGATTAGCCGCCGACTGCATAACCCAGTTTCTTTTGCCGAGAAGGTCAGTCCACGGCGTGGTTTGCTTATAAATAGTTTCCCCTAAGTCTAATAAAAACTTATCGCCCGTAATGTTGTATAACCAATATACCGACATGAGATTATCACCGCCGCGGGCTTCTGCCCATTCTGTCCACTTAACAAGTGGGCAATTTTTAAGATTCTGATATTGATATTTAAAGTAATTAGTTAGACATTTAATTACCCGAGGGTCTTTAGAGGCAGTGTAGTATTGTTGAAGAACCTTTATCATAACCATTTTAGGCCACCAGTCATCTCCTTGTGAACAATCAGATAAAACCTTTCCTTCTCTTTCGGCTTTAGTAATGCCACCTATATAGCCGTTAGGTCTTTGGTTGTCAATGACCCAGTTAACATATTTCAGAACTTTGGTTTTTAATGTGGCATCATCGAGCAGATAAGCCAACGGTACTGCACCATCTAGCCAGTAGGGTGTTTCTTCCCATGCGTCACCCTTGCCACCTAACCAGCCATTATCATTCTGTATTTTTGGGTAGTACTCATCAAGGTGTCCGGTAGTTCCATCGCGCATGATGCTTAATTGTTTATGAAGCCAGCCAGTTGGTTTAATACTTCCTAAAGGAAGTTCAATGTATTGAAGTGGAGCAAGAGGAGCTTTATTAGAAATATAATAAGAATTTTGTGCTAAAACCTGCTGGCAGCAAAAACAAGCCACTAGCAGGATAAAAGTTCTTTTTATCATGACAGGTATAATTATAGGATTGAATAAGGTAAAATTAATAGATTTTCTCTATTGAGTTATTCTTTTAACTTTAGAAAAATCGAGATATTTATATTTACCTACGATACTTCTTTGTAAAGTTAACTCATAAATACCACCATTGTAAGGTGCTTTGGTCTTAATGGTTTCAATCTTTACAGATGGAATAGATTTTTGAGCTTTTTCTTGAAACAATTCGTGCAACACACGGCCATTCATTGAAGCCGGAATCGGTAATTGATGCAAGTAAAGTACAGTAGGGGAAATGTCTACATTTGAAGTGGGTAAGTTACTTTCGCTGGATTTTTTAAAACTTGGCCCTGAGGCAAGTAAAGCAATATGAACTTCATAAGGGCTCAGGCTTCCATGTCCGGCCACACCTTTATTAAAACTAGTACCAGCATAGCCTTTGTCATTCGGTTGGTCGTCCCAATTATAATCAACCAGAATATCGGCTGTTCTTGTGGCATGGTTCCAATGGATGGCGTCAAACGAAATTGTACCATTAATAAAGCCAGTATTGTCACCGGCTTTAGCTGCTTTGGTGTAGATACCTCCAACCCATTCCTGTGATTGAAGTTTGCTCACAATCTGTTGAATTTTGGCTTTATCATGATTCTGCACATAAATGGCTCCTTCGGCTACTACAACATCTTCACTTTCTTTATTTTGCTTCAATCCTTCCTGAATCAGAAATTCGGTTACATTTGTTTTTCCTACAAAAGTAGCAAATCCATGGTCGGCCGATATAATAATATTAAAGTTATGAGTCAAATTTTTTTGTGTAATATCAGCCAGAATCCGTCCGAATTGTTCATCAACTATTCTGATTGATTCCATGGCTATATCAGACCCGATACCAAATGTATGGGCTGCGCCGTCGGGGTCAGAAAACCAGATAGCACTAACCAGAGGGCCATCCATCGTGATACCATATTTTAATAAAGCATCTGTAATCCATTTGTGTTGTAAACCATTGGGTCGTGGTTTGGTGCTTGCCGGAATAGGGCCAATTTCTTTCAGAACCTTTTCTTTCAGCGTTTCAGGCAAAATCATACTGGTATTGATAATGGCTCCCGAACCTACTTTATGATTCTGCAATAGTGCCTGACCAGAAGAGCCAGAACTAAAAACCATCATTTTTTTTCCTGCTTTCTCCAGTACTTCTCCGAGTGAAGTTGTTGTTAGTAAATGCCCGCCTTCTGAGGCATCAATTTTGATTAATTCTTCAGCTTCGCCAGTGTTTAAGCCCTTTTTCTTATCAACTTTAGGGAAATAAACTGTATTACCCATTAATCCATGTGTTTTAGGATAACTGCCCGTTGAATAAGATGATGAGTTGACTCTTGTAACAGTAGGGAATACACTGTGGTGTTGTTTGCCGTAAATTCCTGTTTTGCTAAAGGCATAAAGGTTAGGCATATTTTCGGGAGTGATATAATCTGGGCGGAGACCATCAAAAAAGACAATCAGAGTTCTTAAATCAGTTGTTTTCTGGGCATTTCCGGCAGTACATAATAAGGCAAACAAGCAAATAATAAGGTACTTTGGTAGGGTAGGTTTCATAGAATAGATGTATTTTGCAAATTAGGTCGAAATTTTAGGAAACTTACAATATTTCTATTGAAAAGACTTAATAACTTATTATAATCTTCAATACGGCTTTGATAAACGTACTGACTACTGATTATACATTAATTATTTGCTACCTTATTTCTTCAAAATCTCCAAGCCCCTCTCTGATTACTTCAAAATCATCATCAATAGCCAGTACAACCGTAGAGGGAGTAATTCCGCACCAGCCCCCATCAATAATAATATCAGCTTTATCTTTATTTTGTTCGTAAATAACCTCAATCTCATTTGGATATTCTACAATGTCGCCTATATCATCTTTTACCGACGTAGTAATAATCGGATTTCCCAATGCTTCTATGATTCTCTGAGGAATTTCATGGTCAGGCACTCTTATTCCAATCGTTTTACGGTTGGTTTGTAATATTTTGGGTAAGTCTGCCGTAGCTGGTAAAATAAAGGTAAATGGCCCAGGCAAAGCTCTTTTTAACAAACGAAAAGCCGTGTTTGATACTTTTGCATAAGTAGATATATTGCTCAGGTCATGGCATACAATCGAAAAATTATTCTGCTGCGGCTTTATTCCTTTAATTTTGCATAACTTTTCAACAGCTTTAGTGTTGTAGATGTCACACCCCATCGAATATACGGTATCGGTAGGGTAAATAATAATTCCGCCTTCTTTGAGACAATCTACAATACGATGAATTTTTCTTTCATCAGGGCTACTCGGAAATATTTCTATGACTTCAGCAGACATTTTCTTTGGTAATTGAATGGAAAATTTATTACTAACTCTTGATGAAACAAAAAGGTTCAAAGTAAAGTTTACTTTGAACCTTTTACAAAACCTGATTTACGACAGGTTATTTGCTTTTTTTATCTTTTTTCACTTTGGAGGCTTGTGCATCAAGAGGTTTGGTAGTGTTCATTTCGAAGTAGTCGACTGTTAAACCTGCCAACGATTTCATACCAAGCGTAAAACCTGACTCATCTATATAAAAATCAGGAGTATGGTGCGGAGCGGGGTCGGTTTTCCCTTTAGGTTTTCCACCTAAAAAGAAAAATAAACCCGGTACTTTTTGTTGGAAAAAGCTAAAGTCTTCAGCACCTGTTTGAAGTGGCTGAATAACAACGTTGCCCTTTCCTGCAATGGTTTCAAGTGTTCCTATCATTTTCTCGGTCAGGGTAGGGTCATTGTAGGTAACAGGATACCCCGTATCGATGGTAACTTCGGCCGAAGCACCTGCACTTTCAGCAATATTTTTTGCCACTTCATTAATACGGCGGTGAACTAATTCACGTTGTTTGGTCTCGAACGTGCGAATGGTTCCAATCATTTCGAGCGACTCTGGTATGATATTCTGACGAATACCTCCATGAATAGCACCTACTGTAACAATTGCAGGGTTTTCGGTTATGTTTACGTTGCGGCTCACAATGGTTTGTAAACCAAGTACAATTTGTGAAGCCGTTACGATAGGGTCAATGCCTGACCACGGATTAGCTCCATGGGTTTGTTTACCTTTTATTTTAATACCCAACTGGTCAACAGCAGCCATTGTTGGGCCTGAGCGGTACCCAATTTTACCTACTTCTGTAACAGAACTGATATGTAAACCAAAAATAGCATCTACTTTCGGGTTTTCCATTACGCCTTCCATTACCATTAATTCGGCTCCTGATTTACCATTCTTTAGTAATTTTGGGTCATAAACACCTTCTTCGGCAGGCTGAAAAATAAATTTTACAGTGCCGGCAAGGTCGTTTTTCATGGAAGCGAGAATTTCAGCCACCCCCATCAGCATTGCCACGTGCGAGTCGTGTCCGCAAGCGTGCATAACCCCCGTCTTTTGTCCGTTGTATTCGGTTGTAACTTTCGATTTAAAAGGTACATCTACGCGTTCCGTTACAGGCAAACCATCCATATCGGCACGTAATGCAACTACTGGTCCGGGTTTTCCACCCTTTAAAATACCAACAACACCTGTTACACCAACTTTTTCCTGCACTTCAATACCTAAAGACCTGAGGTGGTCTGCTACAATTTTAGAAGTACGAAATTCAAGATTCCCTAATTCAGGATGTTCATGAAAATCACGTCGCCATGAAATTACTTTTTGTTCCAGACCATCAGCAGCACTGTTAATTTTAGGCTTTAAAGCTGACTGGCCTATGGCAAAACCAGAAGATACTGATAGTAAAATGGTTAATAGTTTGCGCATTGGTGAAATTAATTTAGGAATAGTTTTAAATGCAATAATGAGTAAATGAATAGTCAATAATACTAAGTTACCGACATAAATTTAATTATACAAGCTATTTTATGGCATTGTAGGCATCAATCATTCTATCTGTTGACAGAATATCAGCCCCATTATTGACAAAATCTTTATAAAGGTTATCGCCTTTAGCGGCAGCCATTTTATCAAGGTTACCTAATGTACCCAGAATAGTACAGATACCCTTTTGATGTAAAAAATCGCAGAACTCTTTATTTGGCTCACGTGTACCAATGAAAGCTACCATATTTTTGTCAGGTATTCCGGCATGATGGTGTCTGTCATATTCTTTCAGGTCTCTGATGGTAACCGAAATCATCAACGTTGGGTCAAGTTCATATACTTTTTTTGCCTGATTTACATCATATGTAATAATTACGCAATAGTCTTCGGCATGAAGTTTTTTTACCATTGCCACCACTTTTTCATAAGGCGTATTACGTTTTACATCTAGCGTATAGATTACTTTATTTTTTCCCCATTTGATTACTTCTTCTAATGTTGGAATTCTGAATGTTGTTAAAGTGCCAGCATTATCTTTCAGTCTTACATCTTTGAAATCGTTCCAGTTCTGGCTTATAATTTTGCCTTTTCCGGTAGTAGTACGGTCTAAGGTGTTATCGTGCATCATCATTAGCACACTGTCTTTGGTAATTTCAATATCACATTCAATGATAGTTGGTATTTTGCTGGCTAAATATTGAAAAGACTCAATACAGTTTTCTGGATACCCCGGTATATCTCCACCACCTCTGTGTGAAGATATCATAGGTTTAAAACCAGAATGATACGTCAAGAACTTAGCTAAACCCTGTTTGGGCACTGGAATATAAGTACTTGATGGAACTGGCCTGCAAGCTACTACTAAAACCAGTAGAACTGAATAAATAATTTTCATTGGTATAGATTGATAAAGTAATTGTTTCACATAAACAGGACAAGAGACGTCTGTTTGGTTTTTTGCTGATACAGATTCATGATTTCTTTGGCAGCAACGAGCCCTTTTTCCCCATAAACCATAATACATACCGTTCCACCACTACCTCCACCTGTAATCTTGGCTCCGTAAACGCTCGATTTAGTCCCTAAACTATGCGCTAGGTCAACAATCATGTCGGTATGTTCATTACCCAGACCACAATCGCTGTAACTCTGGTGCGACTGGTACATGAGTTCACCCATAAGGGGCAATACTTCTTCATGATTGGCCGGTGTAAGCATTTTTAACATTTCAGTAAAAAGCCTGACCCGATAGTTCTCATAAATAGGGTGTTGCGTACTTGATTTTATATTGTAATACGTGCCAGCTTTAACATTAGCTAAGGGGTCGATAACAATGCCATAATCGTTAAGGAAATCTTTTCCATACATTGACCTAAGGCTTTGTGCATATTTTGACTCATACTGTGAAGGCGAAATATTACTCAAAAAACCAGAAAAGGGAAGTAAATGTGGCTCATTAAGCGCAAGGTCTTTTCTTGATACGCCTTGTTTCTGGGCAATAATTGAGAAGCCCATCGAAGCGGCTGTCCGTACTTCTCCATACGAAGCACCACTAACAGCGTGCCTTATGCCGCTATCAATACCAATAAAATAAAGATTATCTGGTATTTTTATACCTGAAAAAATTTTGTCAGGTTGACACAAAATAGGGAGTAAATAATTGGGCTTCCCGAAATACGAGGCCAATTGGTCCATCAAGCCACATGGCGCACCAACTACCAGATTTTCGGCTTTTTGTGCCAAAGTAGGAAGAAGTGTACCTGTAAATTCAATAGAAAACAATTCAGCAAGAGCTTTTAGCGTAGCTACTTCAATTGCAGCAGAAGACGAAACGCCTTTTCCAGCAGGTACTTCTGAACTTATCAAGATGTCAAGCCCGCTGGCCTTAATGCTTTTTTCGTTAAGCAGTACTAAAAAACAGCCGATAATGTAAGAGGCCCAGTCACCACCCTGCAACTGTTTTATATAAGTATTGGCATCATTATAATTACGTGGCAAGTCGGCCAAATCAATAAATAATTCATTATTAGTCTGAATATCAAGACTTTTAATGTGTAATTGATTATAGCCTCTATGCCCAATGGTTACGGTTGCTTTTTCTTTGATAGGCATTTGTAAAACCAGTGAGCCTGAATAATCTGCAATTCCTCCCATTACATCTAATCTTCCGGTTGCACTTGCCTGTATTAAGGTTTGATTGTCACCAAAGAAATTTCGAAGTAGGGGGGAACTATTAGAATTGATTTGCATAGAAGAAAACAAAAATAAAGAGATGCAATATACTCACATCTCTTTGATACTATTGCTAATTTATAATTTTTCAATAATAATTGCACTGGCACCACCGCCACCATTACAAATGGCTGCCAGCCCTAAACGTGCATTTTTTTTATGGAGAACATTAATTAATGTTGTAACGATTCTGGCCCCAGAGCAACCAAGCGGATGCCCAAGTGAAACAGCTCCTCCAAAAATATTTACCTGCTCAAAAGATATTCCTAGCTCTTTGCAGAAAACCATCGGAACCACCGAAAAAGCCTCATTAACTTCAAAATAATCAATGTCTGTAACAGTCAAGCCTGCACGTTTTAATGCTTTTTGTGCGGCATAAACCGGAGCTGTGGTAAACCATTCCGGTTCGTGTTCGGCATCGGCATAAGCAAGAATTCTGGCTATTGGTTTTAATCCTAGTTTTTGGCTGGCTTCGGCAGAACTTAAAACCAAAGCTGCTGCTCCATCGTTTATGGTAGAAGCATTGGCTGCTGTAACGGTCCCTTCTTTTGAAAAAACTGGTTTCAAAGTCGGGATTTTCTCGAAGTTAACATTTTTGAACTCTTCATCCTGAGCAATTATCTTGCTGTTGCCTTTTTTGTCAACTACCTCAACACCAACTACTTCTGAATCGAAAAAGCCATTTTCCCATGCCTCAGCCGATCTTTTATATGAGCGTATAGCATATTCATCCTGTTCTTGTCTGCTTATTCCATATTTGGTTGCAGTTGCATCACCAAAACAGCCCATTGCCATTGGCTGGTAGGCATCTGTAAGGCCGTCTTTGGCCAAACCATCAATCAGAACGCTATTGCCATATCCATAGCCATATCGTGCCTTTTCCAGATAAAACGGAATCATCGACATATTCTCCATGCCTCCGGCTACAACAACCTCATTTTCGCCTAATTCAATTGACTGGCTGCCGAAAATAATTGATTTCATGCCCGAAGCACACACTTTATTTATGGTTGTGGTGTTGGTTTTAACAGATAAGCCACCATAGAGTGCCGCTTGTCTTGCCGGAGCCTGCCCGATATTTGCCTGACAAACATTGCCAAAAAATAATTCATCAACGGCATCAGAACTGATATTTGCTCTTTCGACTGCTGCTTTGATAGCTGTGGCTCCAAGTTTTGGAGCTGCAATTGTTGACAACGCACCACCGAAACTTCCGATTGGCGTTCTTACAGCAGAAATGATATAAGCCTTTTCCATGATTGTGAATTTAATAAAACTGTTATAGGGTTTGTATAACAGTTAAACAATAAATTAAGCCAGTTAATTTCACCAGCTTTTCTTTTTATGACCAATAGTGGCATAATAAAGAATAAACAAGTAAAGTGGTATTAAAATAGCATAAGCTATTTGCGGCCCCATGTATTTTTTATCAGGGTCTTTGAAGGCATCTGCCAAAGCTCCGTAAGCTAGAGGTATAATTGCTCCACCGGCAATCATCATTACTAATAATGCAGATGCAATCTTTGTGTGTTTTCCCAAGTTATCGATGGCAAGAGGCCATATAGCAGGCCACATAATGGCATTTGCCAGCCCTAAAACAGCAATACAAATAACAGAATAGATGCCCGGAGTAACTAAGGCCAAAATAGATACGATAATGCCTAATATTGCCGATAATTTAAGCCATGTTTGTTGTGAAACAAATTTAGGAATCAGAAAAATACCCAGAATATACCCCAGCATCATTGCCCATAAAGTATAAGTTCCAAAATCTTTTGCGTTTTCAAAACCTAGTGAGCTACCATAATTAATAATAGTATCACCAGCAACTACCTCAACGCCTACATAGCAAAACAAGGCTATTAAACCTAAAACAAGATGCGGAAAGGCAAACACGCTTTCCTCTTTATTTTTTGTATTTACTTCAGAACCTTCTTGTTCTTCGCTTACCTCTGGTAAGCCTTTTGTTAACTGTATTAATACGGCTAGGATTATCAGCACACCTGTAAGAATAAGGTAAGGTACCACTACTTTATCAAGTTGATGTGCCGTTGGTGTGGCTGCAACTGCGGCACTTCCGCCAGCTAATAAAATACCTCCGAATACCTTTTGGCTGATAATACCGGCTGTTTTATTGGCAATACCCATAAAACTAATTCTTTGTGCAGCACTTTCTCTTGGGCCAAGTATAGTTGCGTAAGGATTTGAGGCCGTTTGCAGGAGTGTAAGGCCAATACCAATTGTAAAAAGACCTGCAAGAAACAAAGGATATGATTCCATTTTTGCAGCCGGTACAAAAATTAAGGTTCCAATGGCCATTATTCCTAAACCTAACGACATCCCTTTTTTGAAGCCAACCTTTTTTAGAACAAAAGATGAAGGAATTGCCATAATTGTATAGGAAATAAAAAAGGCAAATGTAACCAGATAAGAACTCGTATCACTTAGATTGAAAGCCTTCTTAAAAAAAGAGATGAGGGTTCCGTTTACCCATGTTACAAATCCGAATACAAAAAACAGGATTCCAATCAGAAAAAGTGGCCCCATGTAATTCTTATTATTTTGCTCCATAATGTTAGGTATTAAAAAAGTATGATGTATTGTTTAGGTTATTATTTAGTGTTAATATTCGTCATTTAAAGCAAACACTCGCTTGTTTGTACGCCATTTTCCGCGGGTAAAATCAGGAATTTCAACAGGTGAACTTCCTCTGGCAATTGAGAGTTCAGACAATGGGCTGATAGCACTCCATGCTGCGGCATCATATACATCAATAGGTGGTGCCACTTTAGCTTTAATCGACTCAATAAAGGCTCTTATAACAAAGAAATCCATACCACCATGGCCTGCATTTACTGCATCTTGCTCAAATCTTTTCCAGAGCGGATGGTCATATTCTTTCTGATAATCGGCAAATGGCTCCCAAGTATCATGTTTTTTCGATGTACCTTCGATATATATCTGATTTCCATCGTTCATCCAGATGCCATTGGTTCCTTGCGCCCTGAAACCCAGCGAGTAAGGGCGTGGGCTGCTTGTATCATGAATAATCACAATATTTTCACCATTAGCGCACTGAATAGTAGTAGTAACAATATCGCCTAATTTAAATTTTACTTTTGCATTCGGGTGGTTTTCACCTCCGTTGGCCACAATATAGTTGTGTAACCCGCGCGATTTCGTAGCCATTGAAGTCAGGTATAAAAACTGATTTCCGCGGTTAATATCCATCCAATGAGCAACGGGCCCTAAACCATGTGTCGGGTATAAATCGCCGTTTCTGTCAACAGAGTGTTGAGTACGCCAACGTGCTTCGCTGAAACCCTTTTCGCCAAATTCAACTCCTTTGCCATAAGCGGCCTTACCATCGTTCAGTTTTACAAATCTTAAATCATGCTGATACCCACAATGGCCGTAAGTCATTTCTCCGAACATTCCTTTGCGAACCATATTCAGCACAGCCATTATATCACGTCTGTAACAAACATTTTCCAGAATCATACAATGCGAACCTGTTTGCTCATAAGTATTAACCAAATCCCATGATTCCTGCAACGTAACCGTAGCAGAAACCTCAACACCTGCATATTTACCGGCTTTCATGGCCGCAATGGCCATAGGTACGTGCCATTCCCACGGAGTAGCTATAACAATGCCGTCGAGGTCATCTCTTTTTACCATATTTTCAAAATCGCGTTCGCCTTTGGTATAAGCAACCGGATTGGCCTTGCCAAATTTCTGGAAAATCTTGTTAGCTTCAGCTATTGAGTTTGAATCGATGTCACAAATAGCAGGAACTTCCACGTCAGGTCTGTACATAACTTGCTGTAAGTGTGTTCTGCCTCTTAATCCGACCCCGATGAAACCCAGTCTTACCTTTTTATCGTCTTTAGGGTTACTTTTTGCAATAAATGGAATACTTGTAGTGGCCAAGCTGGTTGAAATAAAGTCGCGTCTGTTCATAGTATGGTTAAGAAGATTAGTTTGCAAAAAAATAGACTAATTATGCAATTTCAAAAGTTTAGGATATAAATATTATTTTATTAGCCATACAATCGTTTATTTTTGTATAGAAATCATAGCAGGGAATTTGATGAGTGACCAAAATAAAAAACCAGACTACAAAAAGTTTAGTATAGAAGAAATAGGTGAAAACCATTTTTCTTCTAATCCTGAAACTCCCATACGTAATGATGCCTTTGAACTAGACGATGAAACAAAAATTGAACAGATTGAAGCGCATTTCAGAGAAATTATGCACATACTTGGCCTTGACCTTCAGGATGAAAGCCTGAGAGGAACACCCCACAGGGTAGCAAAAATGTATGTGAAAGAAACATTTTCAGGGCTTAATCCTGAAAATAAACCTACTATGACGCTCTTTACTAACGACTACCACTATAATGAAATGCTCGTTGAGAAGAATATCCAGTTCTACTCTAATTGTGAGCATCATTTTGTACCTATTGTTGGAAAAGCCCACGTAGCGTATATTTCGAGTGGTAAAGTAATAGGGCTCTCGAAGTTGCATCGGATAGTGAATTACTATGCCCGCCGCCCTCAAGTTCAGGAAAGAATGACCATGCAGATTGGAAATGCACTTAAATCGGCATTATTGACCGAAGATGTAGCAGTAATTATTGATGCCGACCACCAATGTGTATCATCGAGGGGCGTAAGCGACCAAACCAGTTCGACCATTACGGCTTTTTATGGTGGCGTATTTAAAGAGGAAGAAAAGAAAAATGAATTTTTGAAAATGCTGAGCATTTAACTCCTTGATTTCGTAGTATCATAGCCGTTCAATAAATAAGTGATTTTTGAATTGTAGCTTACAAATGCATTATGTAATTTGCTAACAATTCACAATATATTTATTATCAGTTACTTACCTACTATTGAATCATGAAAAAACTCTACAAAACAGTGGGCTATGTAGTCCTGTTTATTATCGTTGCTGTGGGAATTTTACTACTATACGTAAAGTTAGCCTTGCCTGCCATTGATGTACCGAAAGACCTCCATGTAGAAGCTACCCCTACACGTATCGAACGCGGAAGGTATCTTGCTTATCATGTAACTGTTTGTATGGATTGCCACAGTGCCAGAGACTATAATTTATTTTCGGCCCCACTTGTTGAAGGTACCGACGGAAAAGGCGGTGAGGTGTTCGACCAGAAATTTGGTTTTCCGGGTAAATTTGTTGCCAGAAATATTACTCCTTTTAATCTGAAAAACTGGTCGGACGGCGAAATTTATCGTGCCATTACCTCTGGTGTTAAAAAAGATGGTAGCCCTATTTTTCCGGTTATGCCTTATGCTTATTACGGACAAATGGACAATGAGGATATTTACTCAATTATTGCTTTTTTACGCACATTAAAGCCTATCGACAGTACACCTGAAGACTCAAAAGCAGACTTTCCGATGAATTTCATCTTGCATACCATTCCGCAGAAACCTGCACCAACCCAAATGCCTGATGCCAGCAATGAAGTAGAATATGGTAAATACCTTACCTTTAGTGCAGGCTGTTTTGAATGCCACACGAAGGCTGACGATAAAGGGAAAAAACTTGCGGGGATGGATTTTGCCGGAGGTTGGGCATTTAATATAGGAGGCGGCAAAACTGTTACTGCGGCCAATATTACACCTGATAAAGAAACAGGTATTGGTAATTTTACAAGAGAGGCATTCATAGGGCGTTTTAAGGCTTATGCCGATAGCTCTTATAAAGCTCACACTGTTGGGAAAAATGAATTTAACACCATAATGCCATGGATGATGTATGCAGGTATGTCAGAAAAAGATTTAGGTGCAATATATGCGTACCTCAAAACAGTTAAACCAATTAAAAATTCTGTTGAAAAGTTTATTTATAAACCAGTAGCAAGTTTATAAGACCAGCTATTGTTAATTACATCAGAGTAGTTGCCAGGCAGCTACTCTTTTTTTTGTTTGATAAATGTTAAAGAAGGAAGAAACAATCAATTAGTAGAAAAAATGGTCCTTATAATTCAATAAAAACTTAATGTTTTTATACCATTTGTCAATAAAAATTTTTAGGTTTCCGCCAGTAAAATACCTTTACGCATATTTTAACTAAACCTTTAATAAAATGAATGCAATTATTTTTATTGTTGTAATTATTGTTGTCTTATACCTCTCAGTAGTAATAGTGCAACAAGGCAACGTGGCTGTCATCACTGTTTTTGGTAAGTATCAAAGAATCATGACTCCTGGGCTTAACTTCAAAATTCCGTTCATAGAGTATGTTTTCCGAACTATTTCGATTCAGAACCGCTCGGCAGAATTACAATTTCAGGCCATCACCAACGACCAAGCCAATGTTTATTTTAAGGCCATGCTTTTATATACTGTTACTGACCAGCAGGAAGAGTCAATCAAAAATGTGGCTTTTAAGTTTATTGACCAAGCTAACTTTATGCAAGCGTTGGTTCGCTCAATTGAAGGCTCAATCAGAAGTTTTGTGGCAACAAAAAAACAAGCTGAAATCCTGAGCCTGCGTACTGAAATTGTTTCGGATGTTAAAGAAAACCTTGACCATATTTTGTTGGGCTGGGGGTATCATCTGATAGACCTTCAAATCAATGATATTACATTTGACGATGAAATTGTTCGCTCAATGGCAAAAGTTGTGGCTTCAAATAACTCAAAAGCTGCTGCCGAAAACGAAGGGCAAGCCTTGTTAATTACCAAAACAAAAGCTGCGGAAGCAGAAGGTAATTATATCAGGATTCAGGCAGAAGCAGAACGTGAGGCATCTCGCTTAAGAGGGCAAGGGCTGGCGCAGTTCAGAGAAGAAGTAGCCAAAGGGATGGCCGTAGCTGCTAAAGAAATGGAAAAAGCTAATCTTGATTCTTCGTTAATTTTATTCTCACTCTGGACAGAATCTTTGAAACACTTTGCCGAACAAGGAAAAGGAAATGTTATTTTTCTAGATGGCTCAGTGGAAGGTATGGAACGAACCATTAAACAAATGCAGGCTCTACACCAGAAAGAGGCTAACGACAAAGCTAATATCAAATAAAATATATTTAAAAAGGCTGGATTCACACCACTTCATTCGCGTATCCGGCCTTTTTAATTAGAAAATATCATAAACCAGTTTCATTCCAATTCCAATAAAAACAATCCCGGACACATATTTTATTCGCTGAATAGTAAGGTTATTAAGTCGGTTTTTGATTTTATCTGAAAAAATGGCAAAGGCTGATTCCAATACAAAAATTACGACTATGCAAGTTGTAAAAAAAGCAATTTCATCATAAATATCATACTTATATCCTTTTAAGGTAGCCGAAACGAGCATCCATGAAATAAAATTAACAGGATTAATAACATTCAGAAGAAAGCCTTTTCCGAAAAAATAAAAGAAACGTGCTAACTTAAACTCCTTAATAGTTGAAGGTGGCTTAATGTTACGGAATTGAGCGATTCCTAGCCCCATTAAAAGCAGGGAGCCAAAAATGCGCGAGATAGTGGCAAAATGTGGGATTTCCGGTAAAAAGGCTGTACCTAAAAAAGCAATAGAAACCATTATAATATCGCCGAAAACAACCCCAAGCGATATTTTTACGCCTGCCATGTATCCGTATTCAATACTACTTTGGATTAATGCAAAAAAGACACTACCAAATCCGAAACTTAGCACCACACCTGTAAATAATCCTAGGGATATCGCTTCAAGCATATTAGTGTTAATATAGTTTTAGATTGTCACATTAGTTCTGGAAACCTCAGAATTACAGTTTTCAAAATTCCTGCAACACTCATTGAGTCAGTAATTTTGTCTTCTACAACCATTTGGTAGGCTTCACGTAAAGGTATTTTTTTTACTAGTAATTGTTCTGTTTCTTCGGGTTGGCTTTCGGCTTGCGTTAATTCTTCTGCCAGAAATATATAAGCCACCTCATTGCAAACAGAGTTTGATGTATGTAGTTTCGAAATCATGGTCCAACGCTCAGCAAGAAGGCCCGTTTCTTCCCTTAACTCTCTTTTGGCTGTTTCATAAATATCTTCTCCTTCGGGGCTACCACCTTCTGGAATCTCCCATGAGTATTCGTTAATAGGAAACCTATATTGCCCTACTAGCCAAGTATTACCCTCTTTATCAACTGGAACAATGCCAATCGCAATATTTTTGAAATGCACCGAGCCATAGATGCCTTTGCCACCATTCGGATTCAGAACATTCTGGTGTAATACTTTTATCCAGTTATTCTCATATTTTACCTCAGTATCGAGGACCGTCCACGGGTTTTCATTTTCATTCATAGCTGCGAAATTATAATTTTTTAATCAAGGTTGAAAAATAACATTAGAAAATTGCTCTGAAAATGCTGAACTTTGGCACTTATTTCAGCAAATATTTTGATTGATATATAAAGTAGGATTAAAAATTCTCTCTGAATCTGTTTACGAAATTGAAATATATTGCATTACAGCAAAGTTAAATAAGAGAGTTAGTTATCAAGAAAATTATATAAGTACAAGAAGTGTCATGAGTAAATCCAGCAAACATATTAATCAACGTGCTATATTATTGTCATTTGTTGTAAGTTTTCTGCTTACGATTGTTAAATTTCTGGCTTATTATCAAACTACATCCTATGCTATTCTGACAGATGCCGTAGAGTCAATTGTAAACGTTATAGCCAGTGGATTTGCCTTATATAGCATTTCACTAACCAAACAACCCAAAGACCATAACCACCCTTATGGCCATGGTAAAATAGAGTTTTTCTCGGCTGGTTTTGAAGGCGCACTTATTATGATAGCTGGTCTGGCAACACTGATTCCAGCCATTATTTCCTTTATTAAACCTCATGAGGTGAGTTCGTTAGGTAACGGTATTGCATTGCTTGCAATTACTATTCTTGTTAACGGAGGTTTAGGTTGGTATTTGCAGCAACTTGGTAAAAAAAATAATTCTATTACACTTGTAGCCGATGGCAAACACCTGATGTCAGACAGTATTAGTAGTGCTTTTCTGATTGCCGGCTTGTTTATAGTTAAACTTACAGATATACAAATTATTGATAGCTTTTTATCACTCATTTTGTCTGTATTTCTGATGAAAAACGGATACGAATTAGTAAGGAAGTCGATAGGAGGGTTGATGGATGAGACCGACTACCAGATTATTGAAGAAATTACCATTACTCTTAACAAGGAACGTAAGAAAAAATGGATTGATGTACATAACCTCAGAGCGCAACGATACGGCGCTGATTTACATATTGATTGCCATTTAACATTACCTTATTATATAAGTTTGCAGGAGTCACACGATGAAGTAATTGCCTTTGAAAATACCCTTAAGGCCAGCACAAGAAATGAAGTAGAGATTTTTATTCATACGGACCCCTGTTTGCCACAATGCTGCCATTATTGTATGGTTGATGATTGCCCTGTCAGACAACACGTTTTTGACGGAAAAATTGAATGGACACCCGCCAAGCTAGGTCTTAACGCCAAACACTTTCATACAGAGGCTTAACCTTTTTTTAAATATAATTTTTTTGTTAAGATTTTTCAATTTCAAACGTTTGCATAAGTTTTTGTGCAACTTTCTTCATTTCTCTATTTTTATATTTAATCTTAATATAATACTATTGTATTGTTTTTAATACTCCGGTCAAACTTAAAGCAATTTCCTACTTCTTTTCAGCAAATGAACAGTGTAGAGGTTGATACTTTTTTTAGAAAATATTGTTCTGATATTGTAAATAAAAAAAGTAAAATTTTATATTTGAATCGTAATATTATTACACTGTTTTATTAACCTAATTTTATATTTTTTCATGAAACAATCCTACTCTATTCCAATTAGGGCGAGAGCTCTAATCCTGCTATTCTTTACTCTCAGTGCGGCTGCCTTTGCCCAAAGAAAAGTTACAGGAAAGGTAATTGATGGCGAAGCCCAGATTGGTCTTCCAGGAGTTACAGTTATGCTTAAAGGAGGTACCAAAGGTACTTCTACCGACGCTAATGGAGCGTTTTCTATTGATGTTCCTCAAAATGGTGGTACACTTGTTTTTTCTTCGATTGGTTACGAGTCAGCCGAAGAAGTTATTGGTAATCGCTCAGAGGTGAATGTTTCTTTGAATCCTGATACAAAATCCTTGAACGAGGTAGTTGTAACGGGTTATGCCTCACAACGTAAAAAAGATATTACTGGTGCTGTAACAGTAGTAAATGCCAAAGAACTTACCGCAACGCCAACTGCCAGCGTAACACAAATGTTACAAGGTAGAGCTTCAGGGGTTACAGTAGGTAACGATAACTCGCCGGGTGGTGGTACAATGGTGCGTATCCGTGGTTTTGGTTCAGTTAACAACAATAGCCCGCTATTTGTGATTGACGGTGTGCCAACACAAGGTACACTTAACCAGATTAACCCTAATGACATCGAGTCGATGCAGGTTTTGAAAGATGCGTCAGCAGCTTCAATCTATGGTGCTCGTGCAGCTAACGGGGTTGTGATTATTACTACTAAAAAAGGAAAACCTGGTGAACCTAGCATTTCATTCGATTTTTATACAGGTACACAAAGACCCGGTAAAATGCTTGATTTGTTAAATACAAAAGAACTAGGCGAATACCTTTACCGTGCCGATTTAGGTGCTGGTAAAAACCCTTCAGCTACGTCTCCATCTGTACAGTATAGATTCGGTCCTAATGGCGAGCAAACCATTGCCGATTACATCTATCCTAACGTATATGGTACATTGCCTTCAAACTACACTTATACAAATGATATTGCTGATCCAAATCTTGGTAAAACAGCATTTAACATTACTAAGGCTAACAAAGAAGGTACTAACTGGCAAGATGTTATTTTCGACCCAGCTCCAATTGCAAATTATCAGATTGGCGCAACTGGCGGTTCAAACAATGCTAAATACTCAATTTCTGCCAACTACTTCAAACAAGATGGTATCTTGCGTTATACGCAATATGACAGATATTCGGTAAGAGCCAACACAGAATTCAAAAAAGGTAGATTCACGATTGGCGAAAACATGGCAGTTTCTTATGACGAACGTCAGGGTATTACTAACAACGACGAGTCGAACCCTATCATGTTTGCTATTCGTGTACACCCTATCATTCCGGTATTTGATATAACTGGCGGCCCGGTTGCACTTGGTGGTACTAATAGTTCTCCATACAATGGTTTTGCTGGTAGTAAAGGGGTTAACTTAGGTAATGCTCCGAACCCACTAGCCAGATTATATCGTGAGAAAGACAATATCACTAAAGGTACGCACATCTTCGGAAACGTATTTGCAGAGCTAGATATCATCAAAGGCTTGAAAGCAAGAACCAGCTTTGGTGTTGAATATAACCAATATAACAGATCGGAGTATTTCCACCGTGACATTGAAGCAGCTGAAGCAAGAAACGCAAACAGCTTGAACGTTATCAACAACTACGACCGCTCACTAACATGGTATAACACCTTAAATTATAACAAAGAGTTTGGTGCACATAACCTGAATGTATTGGTTGGTACAGAGGCCGTTACTACTTATGCTGTTGGTTTCCAAGCTAACAGAAGCGGTTTCGCATTCGATGATTTAGAATACAGATACCTTGATGCTGGTTCGGCTTCTGGTTTGAATAACTCAGGTGCTGGTGCAACTATCAGTGCGTTGTTCTCGCAGTTTGGTAAAGTTAACTACTCATACAAAGATATGTATCTGGCTGACTTTACACTTCGTCGTGATGGTTCTTCGCGTTTCTCACAAGCAAACAGATTTGGTATTTTCCCAGCGTTCTCGGTAGGGGTACGTTTATCTGAATACGCTTTCATGAAAGACCTGAGATTTATTAACGACATGAAATTGCGTTTCGGTTGGGGTAAAACTGGTAACCAGTTAATTCCTAATGTATACAACGCTTATACCCTTTATGCATCTGACCCATTAAACAATGCTTATGACATTAATGGTACAGGTTCATCAATTGTAGGTGGCTTTGACCTTGTACAGTTTGGTAACCCTAATGGTAAATGGGAAACTACTACTTCAACAAATATTGGTTTAGATGCGGTAGTATTAAATAGCAAACTAGAAGTTATCATCGACTTATATAACCGTGTTACTTCTAATATGTTAACACAGATAGCTATTCCAAGAACAGCAGGTACGGGTACAATTCCTTTCACTAACATTGGTGAAGTACAAAATAAAGGTATTGATGTTGGTCTGAATTACAGAGATAAAATCGGTAATTTCCGTTATCAGGTAGGTCTTAATATTTCACATTACAAAAACAAAGTTGTTAAACTTAACAACGACCCTAACTCTACTATATTTGGGTTTACTACGCGTCTTCCAGCTATTTCAGCTACAAAGGCAGGTTTACCAATTGCTAGTTATTATGGTTATATTGTTGATGGTGTAATTAAAGATGAAGCCGAAGCCGCTGCTGCTCCTAAATTTGGTACTTATACAAGAGAAGGAACTTTCAAATTCAGAGATGTTAATGGTGATGGTATCATTACAGCTGCTGACAGAACCATCATTGGAAACCCACATCCTGATTTTACTTATGGTATCAACCTGAACTTGGGTTACAAAAACTGGGATTTAACAGTATTCGGGCAAGGTGTACAAGGCAACCAGATATTCAACTATGTTAGATACTGGACCGACTTCAACACATTCCAAGGTAACAGATCAAAAGATATGTTATATAATTCATGGCAAAAATCTGGCGACGTTGCTAAACTTCCACGTTTGAATTCAAGTGATGCTACCAGCCAACAAGTTTCTTCTTATTTCCTTGAAGATGGTTCATACTTACGTCTGAAAAATATCCAGTTAACTTACTCAATTCCAAATGCTTGGGTTAAGAAAATTGGTTTAGGTTCTGCACAAGTATACGTTCAAGGACAAAACTTGCTTACTATTACTAAATACACTGGTCTGGACCCAGATATTAACCTAAGAAGATCAGGTAACGATAACCAAGATATCCACATGGGTATCGATGAAGGTGCTTACCCTGTTGCAAAATCATACTTAGTTGGTTTGCGTTTCGGATTCTAATATTTTAAAAACACAAAAGAAGAATGAAAAAATTAATTATCATAGCATTACTAGTCACTACAAACTTTGCTTGTTCTGATGAGTTTTTCGATATAAAACCTCAGGGACGTGCTTCTCAAGCGCAGTTGACTAACAAAAATGGGGTAGCCGCACTTTTAATTGGTGTGTACTCTGAACTTGACGGAGTTGGCTCAGGTAATACTGGCCGTACTTCAACTGTATCAAACTACGTGTTTGGTGGAATTGCTTCTGATGATGCCGTAAAAGGTACTGATGCCGGTGACCAGCCAGAGCAATCATTTATTGAGCAATATAACTGGTTATCAGATAACACTTATTTCTTAGGAAAATGGTGGCATTCGTATGATGGTGTGGCTCGTGCCAATGAAGTAATTCAGATCGTACAAAGCCCAGATATCAAAGATATGACAGATGCTGAAAAAACACAGGTTTTGGCTGAAGCTCGTTTCTTGAGAGCTTACTATCACTTTGAAGCGAAAAAAATGTGGAACAAAATTCCTTACATCGATGATAAAGTGTATGTAGCTGCTGACCCGAACTCAACTAAAATACCTAATACAGAAGACGTATGGCCTAAAATTGAAGCTGACTTCGATTTTGCAGCTAAAAACCTTCCGGCTATTCAGGCACAAAAAGGTAGAGCTACGCAATGGGCCGCTAAAGCATTTTTAGCTAAAGCCTATTTATTTCAGAAAAAATGGGCTCCTGCAAAAGCATTGTTGGATGACATCGTGAAAAACTCAGGTAAAACGCTTGTAGCTAACTACCATGATAATTACAGAACAGTTACTAACAATAATTCAGAATCTATTTTTGAAGTTCAGTTCTCAGTAAATGATGGTACTAACGGTAACAACGGTAATGCAGGTGATAACCTTAACTGGCCTTATTCAGCAAGTGCGCCGGGTAGAGGATGTTGTGGTTTCTACCAACCATCACACAATCTTGTAAACGCTTTCAAAACTGATGCGAATGGCTTACCAATGATTGGAGACGCTGCGGATGGCTCATTAGATTCTTATAATAAGGTAGACTTACCGAACGATCAGGGTATTAGCGCAGGTACAGCTTTCACGTTAGATAAATCAATTCCGGTTGACCCTAGATTAGACTGGACAGTAGGACGTAGAGGTGTTAACTTCCTTGACTGGGGTCCGATGCCAGGCTCTACATGGATTAGAGACCAAGTATATGCTGGGCCATTTACAGGAAAAAAATGGATGTATTACCTTGCAGAAGAAAATAGTTCTACGCACTCAACTAGCAGACGTAACGTAAACAATAACTTCAGAATTATTAAATTATCGACAGTAATTTTGTGGTTGGCTGAGTGCGAAGTCGAACTTGGAAACTTATCGGTAGCTCAGGATTTAGTAAACAGAATCCGTAACCGTGCTAAAACTGGTTCTGTACAAGACCCAACAGTTACTTATAAAGTTGAACCTTACCCTGCCGGAATGTTTGCTAGCAGAGGTGCCGACTTTGCAAGAAATGCTGTACGTATGGAAAGCCGTTTGGAGTTTGCAATGGAAGGTCATCGTTTCTTCGACCTTGTTCGTTGGGGTATTGCTGAAAAAGTATTGAACAAATATGCTCAAGAAGAGGCAGTACCTGGAACAGAGCCATCAGGCAGAAAATTCGGTAAACGTATTTATATGGCTGGTAAAACTTTTACCTCTAAAAATAATTACTATCCACTTCCGCAAGATGAAATCCTGAATAGCCAGAAGGATGGTAAACCAGTTCTGGTTCAAAATCCCGGATATTAATTCATAGTTTTTGTTAATGCCAGAATAGCCAAAGTCAATGACTTTGGCTATTTCATTTTAGTATTATTGTTATTAACTTTGTTTGTATAAACCTTAAATTCAACCTTAAAATTTTTCTTAATGTTTTTCCTAGCCGTAACGGAATGGGCTTCTTTCTTTGGGCGTTTTCATCCACTATTAGTCCACTTACCAATTGGTTTTTTAATAATTGTCGGAATTTTCGAAGTTCTAAAACTATCAGGTAAATTAACTGTCAGTCCAGACATCATTCGTGTTATATTACTTGTTTCTGCATTCAGTGCAACATTTGCTTGTCTGGCTGGTTATTTTCTTTCTCTCGAAGGCGGATATAATGAAGAAATACTCGAAGAACACAAACTGCAAGGTATTTGGTTGGCTGTATTTTGCTGGATAGCGTGGTTGGCCAAAAACCAATGGTTAACCAATAAAATAGGAATTAATAAGATTTTGTACGCACCAGCTTTAATTATTTCTCTTTTGTTAATGATGATTGCAGGGCATCATGGAGGGAATCTTACACACGGTGAAACCTATCTTACAGATAACTTACCTCAGCCTTTCAGGGCATGGGCCGGAATGCCTGAAAAAGAGCAACGAGAGTCAAAAGAACTTGCAGATAAACCAAAGATTCAGAATATTAATGAGGCGTTGATTTATCAGGACGTAATTAAACCCATCTTTAAGCAAAAGTGCGAGCAGTGCCATAATGCCACTAAAATGAAAGGTGATTTGCGGATGGATGAGGTAGCTTTTCTAAAAAAAGGAGGGAAGCACGGAGAAATTTTTATAGCAGGCGATGTTGAAAAAAGTGAATTTATCAAACGGATTTTACTACCTGAGTCAGAAGACGACCACATGCCACCGAAAGGTAAAACACAGATTTCGGAACAAGAACTGACGCTCCTTAAATGGTGGATTGAACAAGGGGCTTCTTTTGATAAAAAAGTATCACAAATGCAGGTAAGTGACGCCGTAAAACCAGTACTTGCCGGCTTAGGAAATTTGGTTTCTGGAAATGTGCCGAGTTCGGGTATTCAGCAAGATAAATTTGAGATTGAAGAGAAGTTCTTAAGCCAAAGTATTGAAGGTATCGACGAAAAAACATTGAATGAAATAAAATCAACTGGTGGTTTGGTTTTGCCTTTTGCTCAGAATAATAACTTTTTAGAGATAAGCTATATCAATAATACTAAGCTGACCGATGACCAGACGGCCGTAATTGCAAAAGCACCTGAGCAAACATTATGGCTAAGACTCAGTAACACCCTGATAACAGATAAAGCTTTAACTGAAGTAGCTAAACTCAAAAATCTTACAAGGTTGCATCTGGAAGGTACAAAAATAAGTGACAATGGATTGGCCCAGCTTGTCACTTTACAAAATCTGGAATATCTGAACCTGATTGGAACAAATATTACAGATAAGGCTATCAGAACATTAAGTAATTTGAAGAATCTGAAAAAAATTTATTTGTGGAAAACGGCTATCTCTCCTAAAGGTGTAGAAGAACTAAAGAAAAACCTGCCTAAAGCAAATATTGATTCGGGTATGACAGAGCAGCAGATAGCTGACTTCTTAAAAGCAAAACCTAACGAAGGCAGCGACGACTTATATAAAAAGAAATAAAGTTGGGGTTTAAACCCCAACTTTATCATAATTTTGTTTCACAAATTCTTCCCACTCTTCCACGAGTTTGCCTTTTAAAACCCTCGGGAATTTATGTTGGCCTCCTTCTTTCCCTTTTGACTTCATCCATTCATAAAATGCTTTGGTAGGTAAAGCTCTAAGGAAAACATTTTTCAAAGCATGGCCTCTTTCAACGGCGTAGTCGTCGTTGAGTTCAAATAATTTTTTATCAATCAATTCGCATAAGACTTTTTCATCTACTTTATCGTCAGTAGCTACATACCATTGATGGGCAAATAAAGGAGGGTGTTTGATACCTATCACGGTAAATTCGCGGATATCAATGCCAAGTTCTTTTGAAACCAGTTCTATGGCATTATTCATATTATCGACCGATAAGTGTTCCCCGCAAAGGCTAAGGAAATGTTTGGTGCGGCCAGTAATTTTTATCTCTGCCCGATTTTTATTGGTAAATCTTACAGTATCGCCTATCAGATAACGCCAAGCGCCTGCACAAGTCGAAATAAGCAGAGCATAATCAATATCTTCTTTTACCTGATGTATCATTAATGTTTCGGGGTTCTCAACCAGATTCCCATCAACATCAAAATTGTTCTCATTGAATGGAATAAATTCAAAGAAAATACCCTGATTCAATACAAGTCTTAAATTGCCGTCGGGTCTATCCTGATAGGCCAGAAATCCCTCCGAAGCCATATAAGTTTCGATATAGATAACTGGTTTACCAAAAAGACGCTCCAGCCCTTGCTTATAGGGTTCAAGCGAAACACCTCCCCAAGCAAAAGCCGTAAGGTTTGGCCAAAGTTCATGAATATTTTTGAGTTGGTACCGCTCAATGATTTTCTCAAGTAATATAGTGTGCCATGCCGGAACACCTGCCAAAAAGCCAATATCCCAATATTTAGCATTTTCGGTAATCTCTTCCAGTTTGTTTGCCCAGTTACGTTCGGCAGCAATTTTTTGGCCAGGTTTATAAAAATTCTGAAACCAGAATGGTAAAGTTCCGGTGGTTATGCCGCTTAAGTCACCTTCATAATGAGAGTTAACTTCGTTCAGGTCAGTACTACCACCCAACATCAGGTACCCTTTCTCATAAATATTTGAAGGTAACTCGCTATAATGGCCCAACGAAATAATCTGATTAATACTGGTTCGTTGGATAGCCTTTATCATTTCCTTAGTAACCGGAATCGCTTTAGAGGCCGATTCTGAGGTACCCGAACTTAGGGCAAAATATTTGATTCTTCCGGGCCAGCAAACATTTTTTTCACCGTTACGTGCTTTGTACCACCATTCATTATAAATTTTATTATAATCATAAATCGGAACAGATTTTTGAAATATTTTATAAAATTCAGTACCTTTTTCAAAAATGGCTGTACTCAGAATCTCATCAAAATTATATTTTTCTCCGAATTGGGTATAACGCGCTTTTGCAATAAGCTTGGTTAAAGCCTTTTTTTGCCATTTCAGCGGTTTTACTTTTCTTATTTTTTGTATAGTGCTAGTAAACTTTATACTTCCTTTTAATAAACTTCCTAAAACTGCCATGTTAATATATATAAATATGTAGGTGAAGTGTAAACAATTGTTAGTGTGCAATAGAAAGATTATACGCTAAAATTGTCAAATAAAACAGACAAATCCTACGATTGAATATTTATAGTTTCCATTTTTTTAAAACTTTTATCTCAGGATATGCCGTTCTGTCGTAATGAACGGGAACAATAGCTACATAATTGTTTTCCATAGCCCAAATATCGGTATCCTGACTTTCTGGTTCACGATTCACAAAATCACCGCCCATCCAGAAGTAAGGTCTGCCGTATAAGTCAGTTCGGGCGTCGAACTCTTCGCGCCAGTAGCCATTGGTTTGGCGGCAAATTTTTATGCCTTTAATGGGTTCTTCTGATTTTGCAGGGAAATTAACATTAAGGGCAGTGTGTGGTGGTATGCCATTCTGCAACGATTTTTCGACGATTTTTTTCAGATAGCGTTTTACGTGTCTGAAATCGGCATCATATCTGAAATCGTTCAGTGAAAAACCGATAGCCGGAATTCCTTCAATGGAGGCTTCTACCGCTGCCGACATAGTGCCTGAATAAAGCACTGAAACAGAGGCATTCATGCCATGGTTAATGCCACTTACAACTAAGTCAATTTTTCTGCCTTTTAAAAAATGATGTTTGGCTAGCTTCACGCAGTCGGCAGGAGTACCAGAACACTCGTAGGCTTCAATATCTTTAAAAAGTTTCGATTTTTTTATGTGAATTGTACTATCAACAGTAATGGCGTGGCCCATTCCCGAATTAGGGCTATCGGGCGCAACAACGAAAACATCGCCAAGTGTTTTTACAACATCAATTAGAACAGAAATACCTTTTGAGGTAATGCCATCGTCGTTAGTAACTAAAATAAGTGGTTTCATATCAATCATTAAGTGAATATCTACTTTATGCAAAAGTGTGCAGATGCGCTAAGAGACAGATGAATTTTTATGCAAATTAACAAAATGTTACGGATGCAGACTTTATATTTGCAAAGAAAATTCTATTGTACATGAACCTGAACTATCGACTTGCTACTATTGAGGATATAGACACTATTCGTGAAATTGCCCAAAAGACATGGTTTACAACTTATGAACCCATATTAGGTAAAGAGCAACCACAGTTTATGTTTGACCTGATTTATAGTCATGAAGCATTGGCAGAGCAAATGAATGCCGGGCAAACGTTTATTATTCAATATATAGTAGAAGAAGAGCAGGCCGTTGCTTTTGCTTCTTATTCTGTTAAGGATGCAACAGACGGAATTTATAAGTTAAATAAAATATACCTGAACCCTTCTTTTCAAGGAGGGGGGCTTGGGAAAAAGTTGCTAACAGAAGTTGAGCAGCAAGTTAAAAAGCTAGGTGGAAATTGGCTCGATTTAAACGTTAACAGGTATAATAAAGCCAGATTTTTTTATGAAAAAGTAGGCTTTGTAATAATTGCCGAAGAAGATATTCCTATTGGTGATTATTTTATGAATGATTATGTAATGAGAAAAAAACTTTAGAATTGGTTATTAAAGCCGTTTATTATCTTCGCACGCTTGAATGAGTTTTCCGAATCTGGATAATTGGGTTGCTTGTTGTTTGGCACTCATTACCCAGTTTGTAATGGTGCGTTTGTAAAAAGGTGCTTGTTTCTGGAAAAAATCCCATGCTACTTGATGAGCTTTAAAAGCCTCTTCTAATTCTTCTGAAAATTTAACTTCAGCTTTTTCGTAGGTATAGATTTTTGATTTATGGTCTTGTTTTCGGGCATAGGCGCGCAGGCCCATTTCCTGCATTAAGCCTTGTTGAGTTAGTTCTTCTACTTTTTTAATATTTACCGCGCTCCAGATACTATTGGGTTTTCTGGGTGTAAACCTTATTGAATAACTTTCGTGGTCGATTGACTTCCTGATGCCATCAATCCAGCCAAAGCATAAGGCTTCGTCAACCGACTGTGACCACGTTAAGGAAGGTTTACCAGTATTCAATTTATAAAAACCCACCAGAATTTCTGTTGCTGTGAGGTGGTTTTCTGCAAGCCATTTACGAAATTCAGACTGATGTGCAAAAAAAACAGGATTCATTATCACTAATGTGTATTTGTATGAATATTTCAATAAATAACCCCAAACGCTGATAAATGTTTGCAAATATCAGTGTTTGGGGTAAATGATTACTAGCTTTTATTGCAAGCCTAAATCTTCAACTATGTGTAAATGTTTGGTGTTTTTTCTTGTTCTGAACGCTATTTCAGGTTTGTAGCCTTCAATAGTTTTTGCATAATAACCAGTGCCATCATACGGGCGTTTTCTTGGGTTTTCTTTACAGGTAACCGAGCAAGCACCTTCTAATTCCCAACCACATTTTTCACAGATAGGTACGTGCTCGTTGCAATCGGGGTTGGCACAGTTAACCATTCTGTCGCAGGTAGTGCCGCATACATGGCATTTTGAAATTACTTCAGGGTTAGTGGTATTTACATCAGTGGTAAGGCGGTTATCAAAGACGTAACATTTGCCGTCAAAATCTTCGCCTCCTTCTTCCAATCCATATTTTATAATACCTCCATGTAATTGATACACATCTGTAAAACCTTGCGAAAGCAAATAAGCACTTGCTTTTTCACACTTAATTCCGCCCGTGCAGTATGTAATAACCTTTTTATCTTTTAAATGCTCAATTTCCTGAATATGTGATGGTAAGTCACGGAGGTTTTCCATATCAAAAGTAATAGCCCCTTTGAATTTACCTATCGAATGCTCATAGTTTGAGCGCATATCAACCAACACTACGTTTGGGTCATTCTTGATTATTTCTTTAAATTCTTTAGGCTCAAGATGTTTACCCGTACGTTCAAGCGGATTCACCGGAAGTTCTGAATGAACAATCTCTTTCTTTATTCTAACATAAAGTTTCGTGAAGGCATGGGTGTGATGATTCTCTACTTTAAAATCAATATTGGCAAAGCGCGGGTCAGACTTTACCCATGCCATATACTTTTCACAATCTTCAACAAGTCCTGAAACGGTTCCGTTAAGGCCCTCAGGCGATACAATAATGCGCCCAAGAATATGGTTGTCGATGCAGTATTGATGATGTAAGTCGCGGTATTCGACTACATTTTCAATAGGGGAGTATATATAATAGAGTAATACAGAGTAAGGGCCTTTGCCCATTGCTTCTTGTGCGCCTGAGGTAGTTTGTTTTGCTGCTATTTGTTCTGTCTTCATAATTAAATTCAATATTTCAAGGTGCAAACTTGATTTGAAACACTGCAAAATTACAAAAGTTATTTTTGATGTTCTATGATTTTAGTCATTTTAGCATTTAATTTGAAAAATTATCTACAAAAAAACTTATTTGAGTAAATGCACATTGCGATTACAGGAAATATTGGAGCGGGGAAAACAACATTAGCAACAAAATTAGCAGAACACTATGGTTGGGAAGTACTTTATGAAGCAGTAGATGGAAATCCATACTTGCCACCATTCTATGAAGATATGGAGAAGTGGGCGTTCCACTTACAGATTTTTTTTCTGAATAGCCGTTTTGAACAGGTTTTAAAAATAAAAAAACTATCTGAAGATAAAACTATTATTCAAGATAGGTCTATCTATGAAGATGCTTATATTTTTGCGCGTAATTTGTATGAAACCGGCAAGTTGAATGAGGTTGATTACCAAACTTACCGAAGTATGTTTAATACGATTACGCAGGCTATTTCGCACCCTGATTTAATGATTTATTTAAGGGCTGATTTGCCTAAGCTTCAAAGACAGATTAATAAACGTAACCGGGATTTTGAGCGGAATATTGACCCCGAATATCTCCTGAACCTAAATGCTCTTTACGAAGATTTTGTTAATTTATATACACACGGGAAACTTCTTATCATTGATGTAAATAATCTGGACTATGCCGAAAATGAAAGAGATTTTTTGAACATAGTCGACACAATTGATAAAAATATCAGTATAGGAACACAGCTTGAAATTGACCCTTTATAAGAAGGGTATAGTTTCAAGCTGTCTGAATTGTTTTAGGTTTTCTGATTTTGGTTTTCCAATAAGTCTTAAGTTTATCAAAATACACATCATAGATGTCTGAATCAAATAAGCGGGCATCGTTAGTGGCTTTGTAAAGAAAGTATATTCCGAAACCCAATAGGACAACATCGGGCATCCAGACCCCAAGTTTTACGTTCCAGACACCTTCTTTGGCATATTTATCACCCAATTGCATCAGCACGTACATCAGAATAAAAAATGTAATAGATAATACAACTGGCCAGCCGAATCCGCCTTTTTTAATAATTGAGCCCAAAGACGAGCCAATCAGAAACATAACAAAGCAGGCAAAAGCCATTGTAAATTTGTGCCATTTTTCTACTTCGGCCCTGTTAGCATCTTTAAGTTTACTGTTTTGTACGTCAACATTAACGGTAAAATGGTCGAGGGTACTTTTGGCCTGAGAAAAAGCCGTTTCAAATGACTCCATTATTTTTGATTCCTCATGAAGAGGCTTCATTCGTTCATCTATCCATTTTCCGGGTAGAATCACTCTTTTGTTAGCAGTATCTTTAATAATTTTCTTTAAATGGAACGTATAGAACTGTCCCATAGAAACTATTTCAGACTTTTTAGACATTTTTATTTCCCGATGAATAGAATCGATTTGTCTGTTAAGGGCTGAAACGTCTTTCATGTATTCATGATACTTAAACTGTGATTCATCGGTTCGTTTCATGCCGAAAGATTCCAACGGAAAAACTAGCTTATGTTTCTTGAAAGTATTTTTAACGAATCGTGTATCGTCATAATTACCACCTGAGGTATTTTTATACTCAATATAATTACCACCGTTATATAATTCAAACACCAGATAATTATTGTTAAGCATGGTATACATACGCCCCGAGTCGGCCAGCGTAACATTTACATTTCCGTCATTGTTACTATGGTTATAGATAGTTACACCTTTAAGGCTTTTGCCATCAGAATACTTTTGCGATACCTTGATTTTATAACCGGGAATTTCATTATAAAAAATTCCTTCCTTAATATTTAAAGTTACTTTAGTAGTTTTAACATCATACAACAGACTATAACCTTTCAGGTTGGCCCACGGGCTTACACTATTATTGAACCAGAAAGAGAAAACGCTAATACCAAAAGCAAAAACAGCAGTAGGTAGCAACACCCGCCAGATAGGAATACCAGAGGCTTTTATGGCAGTTAGTTCTGAGTGTTCGCCCAGATTCCCAAAGCACATCAAAGAGGCTAACAAAACAGCCAATGGAAGCGAAATAGGAACAGTAATTAAAGAAAAATAAATAAAAAGTTTTGCAAAAACGTCATAGCCTAAGTCTTTACCAACAAAATCGTCGAAGTAAAGCATCAGGAAACGCATTAAAAAAATAAAAACTACCACGCAGGTAGTTAATATAAAAGGTCCTATAAAAGACTTTATAACCAGAAAATCAATTCTCTTCATCAAATGACATCAATAATTGTCTGCAACAAAATTCTTAAATGAATTTCGTTTACACAAATTTATTAAGCATATTTAACAAATTAGCCTCCAACAATTTCGCGTAGCTTATCAACCATACCATCCCACAAATCCTCTAATTCCGAAACATCGTTATTATCAGAATTATCAATTACTTTAAAGAAAGTTGCATTGGTTAGTTCACTTTGTTCTAGTCTGAATTCGACATAGTTTCCTTTTTGTTCTTCATTGAGGAAGTCGAAGCGTGTAGCTTTGTTCATTCTCTGCGAGCTGAGTCGTGCAAGGTGGCTTTCGTTGTCCCAAACGAAATCAAAGTTACCATCATTAACATACTTCACTTTTGATGCAAACCATTGTTGCAAGCCCGAAGGAGTGCTGATATACTGGAATAAGACTTTAGGTGATGCCTTAAATTCGTACTCCCGTGTAAACTTAAATTTTCCCATATCAAAAAGTTTTAGGAATCATTCATACCCGAGATCATTTAGTATGAATGAATGATTATTTCAAGAATTTATATAATTTTTCCATAAAATCTGTTTTGATAGATTTTATTTTTTGCAATGTATGAAAACTTTCCCTAATTTTGCAACATAATATTAAAGAGCAGGGCTTAATAAAGCTTTTTTTTAATATTATTTCTACGGCGGGGTAGCTCAGATGGTTAGAGCGTAGGATTCATAACCCTAAGGTCGGCAGTTCGATCCTGCTCCCCGCTACTGAGTTCAAAAAGCCTTGATAATCAAGGCTTTTTGAATTTTGATACAGCACAACTGATGCTGGCTACAAAAATGCTCGCTGTGCATGACAATAAACAATGTTCCCCTAGCATCTATTTATACCTCTTATAATGGCATTATGCGGGGCTTTTTCAGCAAGAGAAACATTAAACAGTTTTGAAGTTCGCACCTAGCCCAATCAACTAACAAATCATACTTGCTAAGAATTATTTGACCCGTTCTTGCAATTTTTCGCTCACCTCTTGTAAGAATTTCGCTTTTCTTCCTGAAATTCTCTTACTTAATTCAGAGGCTTTCGTGTTCTCATAATATTTGATAGACCAATCGGCAAGTTCAACCAAAATTGGGAGCAAATCTGCTCCTTTTTGCGTAAGGCTATACACAAATTTCGACTTATTGGTAGGTGATACTTCTTTGACTAATATCTTTTCATTCTCCAAAGTACTTAGCCTGTTAGCCAGAATATTGGTGGCTATTTTTTCATCTGAAGTTAAAAATTCTCCATAAGAAACTTTTCCTTTCATCATTACATCTCTGATTATCAATAATGACCATTTGTCTCCAAAAATATCCAGCGAGCAACTCACCGGACAGTCCGAACGATTCTTATCCATAAAAATTTTTTAAAAGTACTTGCATTTTGCAATTTCTTTTTAAATTTGCACTTGCATTTTGCAACTACAAATTTAAACATTTTAAAATAGAGATTATGATTTTAACTTCAAAAAAAGTGAATGAAAACTATTTAAAGGTTTTTATTAACAACCCGCCGATAAATATGTTTGATCCGGCGTTTTCTTTAGAACTCAGAACATTGATGGACGAACTCGAAAACGATGAAAATCTGAAGGTAGTAGTTTTTGAAAGCGAAAATCCTGATTTTTTTATAGCACACCTAGAGCTATTACATGCCAATGACTTTCCGAAAGGAACAGGAAAAACCGGACTTTCACTTTCATGGCCAGATGTAGCCAAAAGATTACAGTTAGCTCCATTCGTGAGTATTGCTTCTGTAAGGGGTAGAGCTAGAGGTTTCGGAAGTGAATTTGCACAGGCAATGGATATGCGATTTGCCAGTAAAGAAAAAGCTCTTTTTGCACAGGTAGAAATAGGCATCGGTTCATTTCCGGGTGGTGGTGGAATGGAAAGATTACATTTGCTTACAGGCAAGTCAAGGGCGTTGGAAATTATATTGAGTGGCAACGATTTTGATGCTGATACGGCAGCTGCATACGGATGGATAAACAGAGCGGTTCCTGACGCTGAACTGGACGACTTTGTTGATAATCTAGCAAGACGCATTGCTGGGTTTGACAAAAATGCAATTGCAAGAATTAAAGAAATTCTCAACGAAAGAGCAGTAAGCCCGACAAATGAACAAATTCTGGATACACAAACAAAATTCTTTGAGTCTTTGCAATGGCCTGAAGCAACCAATCGAATAAAAGCCTTGTTTCAAAAAGGATTACAACAAAATGGTGAGGTAGAACTGAACTTACCTAAATATTTGTAAATATAAGATAAGGAACAATCTTAAAGTGGTAGTATATAAAGAAGCAGTTATAGGCTATACTATAACTGCTTTGCTTTTTATGATAAATATAATTATTGAGCTTTGCCAAATAAACTATGCCAGATAACCTCATAAACATCGGTTGCTGCTATTTCATCAGCTAGTTGTTGATTACTTATTAAAACTGGGTAAAACTCCTTCCCAACGTTTAAAGTCCCGTGTGAACCTTTAATCAAATCGGCTTTTAGAGGTATAACATCCATCCTATACCTGAATCCTAAAAGTTTGCGGCCTAATTTGTAAGCTGCTCTTAACTTAATAAAGGGGTTGTCGGGGTTCATGAACATTTCAACGGGGTCATAACCGGGTTTGTTATGAATATCAACGCTACGTGCATAATCAGGAGCTACTTTATCATCAAACCAATAGTAATAAGTGAACCAGCTATCTGCATCGGCCATCAAGACTAAATCTCCGGCTCTATCGTGGTTAATATGGTGTTTGCGCTTTTCTTCTTCATCCATAATCAAGGCAATTCCTTTAACTTTAGATAGTATTTCCTTGATTCTGGTCTTTTGGCTCAAATCATTGATGTATATGTGAGCAATCTGGTGGTCAGAAGCAGCAAATGCCTTTGATGCACCGCAATCCAGTAATTCCAGCCCGCTTTCAACCCTGACTGAAATCAAACCGTTTTCGCGTAAGATACGATTAATATGAATAGGGTTACTCACATTGTTAATGCCATATTCTGACAGCAGAATAACACGGGCATTCTTCTTTTCATAATAATTAACCAGTTCTTCAACTAGCGAATCTATTTCTTGTAAATCTTTTGCAATTTTACTGAAATCAACACCAAACTTCTGCAAGCAGTAATCAAGATGAGGAAGATAAATTAATGTTAATGTAGGGTCATGGTCTTTATCTACTTCCATGGATGCGTCGGCAATCCATTTTGAACAATCAATACTTGTATTAGGCCCCCAGAATTTGAACAAAGGGAATGTGCCAAACTTTGCCTGTAACTTATCTCTTAAATCGGCTGGATACGTATAACAGTCAGGAACTTTTACGCCGTCCGAGTGGTATTGAGGGCGTGGTGTTGCTGAAAAATCGGCCGATGAATACATATTGTACCACCAGAACATTTTTGATACCGTAAAATCTGGATTTTTACGACGGGCAGCTTCCCAGATTTTCTCTGCATGTACTAATTTGTTTGACTGTTTCCAGAATTTCATTTCACAGGCTTCTCTATCATACCAGCCATTTCCTACGATTCCGTGTTCATCAGGATTTTTACCTGTAACATAACAACTCTGTGACGTGGTTGTAACAGCCGGAAACGCCGGTTTTATATGAGTGAGACTGTTTCTGGCGATAAATTTTTGCAAAAATGGGGTGTGTTCACCAATCACACTTGTACTAAGCCCAACAATATCAATAACTACCGTTTTTTGCATGGTATTGAGTGATAAATCTATTTTAAAATGCCTTTTACCCATTTAATCTCACGAACGATAGAGTCGTTCAATGGTGCTTGAAACTCTTTTGGTAATACGCCCCAAGTATATGTTTCTACTTCCATGTGTTGTGTAAATGGTTTGTTTTTATGCACATTGAGCGTGTTTACAATATCGGCTTGTGTTGAGCCTATTAAACCATATTGCTCCAGAAAGAGAGGCACATGAAAATGTACTCGCCATGAGCTTATATCAGTGTTAAATCCGGCGATAGCTTCATTTAAATCAGGATACTTAACAAAGCTGCCGTCATGCTTTTGTGCTACTACCTGATGTAAATAAACAGGCTCATTGTATTGGGCTATAACTGAAAGTTTTTCTTCGGCCTGACTTGAGAAGTCAACTTTGAGGGCTGAGCTTATCTGAATTTTACCTACTTTCAGTTGTTCAGCATCCAGTTTGGCAATTACATTTTCGGGCGATTCAAAGCCAACAGCAAAATGACAAACATCATAGCATAACTGGATATGCGTTTTAATAGCTTCTGTGGCTTGTTCTGCACTCAAGCCTTTGTTTTGTAAATGCTTGATACCTAATGGCAGTAAGTAATCTTTGTACCAGTTTATATATTCTTCCGAATTTTCCAGAATCCCGTCTGGTTCGGGTTCTATATCCAGATGAAGTATTTTACCACTACTAGCCTTCAATTCCATAAGCACTTCAACCACTGTAATCATGTTTTGGGTTGCTATTCTTGTAGCTTCTTCAAGAGATTCAGGCGTTTCCCACCAAAAACGGTAGGAGAGAGGCGAGGTCGAAATACCACCTTCACTTAAGTTATCAGGTAAAAGTCTGGCAAGCAAACGAAACATCCTGATGGTGTAATCAACTCTTTCCTGTGTGGTCCAGTCGGGTGCATGGACTTTATCCTTAACAACAGTATGATGAAAGTTCCCGAATGGGAAACCGTTCATTGTAAAAACATAGCATTCGTTCGTTGTCAACCATTGCTGAAAGGTTTCAAAATTCTGAGGCTCTGATAAATCAATACTAGCCTGATTGGCCAGCCGTAACCCAATGCCCATTGGTGCGTTAGGGCATACCTGAGCCTTAATTTCAGGAATACTTTTTTGCAGAACCGCAAAATGTTCTTTCCAGTCTTCACCCGGATGTATATTACTACAATAACTTAGGTGTCCGTAGGGCGTATTCATAGTTTAATCAAGAGTTAGCTTTAATTGGTCTACGGCAAGTTTCATCAGATTAAAATCAACTTCATGAATCTCTTTACCTTGCCCTAGTTTTTCTAATATAGTTATGGTTAATCTTCCACCCAGATGTTCTCTGAATTCGTTAAGCCCTTCCCAGAGGTTTAATTTATCATTTTCCGCCAGCGACTCATGATAAAGCGTAAAGCCTAAAGTTTTCAGTAGTTTCAGAATCCGTGTGGTATCTTCTTCTGAAATGAGACCAAGTAACTTTGAATAAACTGAATCCAGCGCAATACCAATTGCTACGGCCTCACCATGGCGTATCCCAAAATTACTTAAATATTCTAACTTATGTGCAGCCCAATGACCAAAATCCAAAGGTCGTGCTGAACCCATTTCAAAAGGGTCTCCACTAGAAATATGATTCGTATGTAGCGCAGCAGAACGGAAAATCTGTTCATTCATTGGCTTCATTTCCCGATTGGCCATTGCTTGTGCATTGGCTTCGAGCCATTCAAAAAAAGCTAAATCTTTAATGAGTGCAACCTTTACAGCCTCTGAAATTCCTGAACGCCAGTCGCGGTCTGACAATGTTGTAAGGAAATCGGAGTCATTAAATACGGCTATCGGTGGCGAGAATGTGCCTAAAAAGTTCTTTTTGCCAAGAAAATTGACTCCATTTTTCACCCCCACACCCGAATCATTCTGTGATAGAACCGTTGTTGGAATACGAATATGCTTTACCCCACGATGCGCAATTGTTGAAGCATACCCGACCATGTCAAGAAAAGCTCCACCGCCGATTGCCGCTACAAACGAGTGTCGGTCAATTCCGTACTTATTAATGGCCAGTAGTGCTTTTTCAAGGTACTGAGGGTCGTTTTTTACTAGTTCGCCTCCGGGTAAAATTATGATTTCATCGGCCAGAATTAACTGATTCTGCCC
Organism: Emticicia sp. 17c; assembly: GCF_037153985.1. Taxonomy (NCBI): domain Bacteria; kingdom Pseudomonadati; phylum Bacteroidota; class Cytophagia; order Cytophagales; family Leadbetterellaceae; genus Emticicia; species Emticicia sp. 17c. Next base: position 447,297 of record NZ_JBBAYI010000001.1, on the reverse strand, counting down.
TTTGAAATAAGCGTTGATATTTTCGGTCAGGGCTTTATGTTTTTCTGCTACACCTGAATCAACTAAAAATAAAATCTTTTTCTGAAAACTGGTATCTCCGTAGTTTGATAAAAAACTGATAAAATCTTTGTTTTCAGGCGAAAAAAGACTTTGGGTGAAAATTATATTGAACGAGTAAGGAACCTGAAAAGACTGCTGAATGACACTCATCTAAATCTGAAATAAAATTAATAAAATTACTGGCCGCTTTGCTAGGTTACTGCAAACAGCCTTGCCAGCCTAATAGAGATTGGTAATAAGCATAAAACTGCCAGTGCAAAAATAATATTGCCCGAAACACTTACCCATGCGGTGTTCATCACAATGAGTGACAGCACACCAGCTTTTACAGCCTTTCCGATGTTGGCTCCAATCGGATTACCTATTGCAGTAATTAAAGGCTTGAAAATCAGGTAAATATGTAAAGCTACAAAAGGCGCAGCCAATAAAAGATTACCAAGTATAAACGAAATATATAACTGAGCTATACTAACCAGTACATAAAGTATTGCGGCAAAGTACAGGGTATTTTTGTTGCCACCGTGTACTTCTCCACGGCTAATCATGGTTATGGCTGCTATGTAGCATACAGGTAGAATTCCAATAAGCCACCAATTTGTTACCGAACTTTCGATGATACTCATTCCTAAAACAAGGTTTCCACCTCTACAAAGCCCCATGTTGATAGGGCCTAAAAAAGAATGATGTTTACCGTATTTGTCATAAATCAAAGCGCAAAGAGCTACCGATAATGCTATGCCGGCACTAACAGGACTATTTAACCAAGCGGCTATTACGCCTATGGTTAGTAGCAAAACACCAAAAATAGTTGCATTAGCCTTTGTAACTTTTCCGCTTGGAATTACCCTTTCAGGACGTTCCACTTTGTCAAGCTCTAAATCAAAAATATCGTTAAAAACAATACCTCCGGCATACAGCCCTATGGTTGAAATACATAAGAAGATGGCTTTAGGAATATGAATATCATAAAGCGGAGATGAAAAAGAGGCTATGGCAACTCCCGCCAGAATATCGGAAATGGCTGTAATGACATTGGCAGGGCGCGTAAGTTGTAAATAGGGTTTTATCTTCAAGGTTTTGGAATTTGTTCAGGTATTTTCTTGCTTATTAATGGGCTTAAGACCATTAAGTTATGGTAACCGTTAGCTATTTAACTGATAATAATTGAGTTTTTATCAACTCTTGGTATTTGTCCACCGCGTAAAACGGTATTACCATTATATTTAAGGCTCTGGTCAATGACCATTGGTGTTTCAAAATCTGTTATGTCAATTTGTCCGCTTTGAGCGAAGGCATCAATAGCATTCTGATAAGTAACACGTCTGATATCTTCATCAGAAATGCCTTTTATTTTCATTAGAGCGGCAGTTTTGGGTACTGCTAGTGGGTCGCTGATACCCCAATCAGCAGCTGAATTAACCATTATGCGTTCAGAGCCATATTTTTTTACAATTTCTACCATGCGCTCGTTACCCATTTTGGTAAACGGATAAATAGTAAAAGCAGCCCAGAATCCTTTTTCTAATACACTCTCAACGGTTTCTTCGTTGTTATGGTCGATAATTACCATGCTTGGGTCAATGCCATGTTCGAGTGCAATAGACATACTTAGTTCGGTTCCTTTCTTTTTATCTCTGTGGGGGGTATGTACCTGTACAGGTAAATTAGCCTCTTTTGAAAGTTCAAGTTGAAGTCGATAGTATTTTTCTTCAGCGGCAGTCTGGTCATCAAATCCAATTTCACCCACACCAACTACTCCTTCTTTATAAAGAAAAATAGGCAATATTTCCATAACTTGTTCGGCTAATGCTTCATTGTTAGCCTCGCGGGAATTGAGACCAATGGTGCAATAATGTTTGATGCCGAACTGTGATGACCTGAACCTTTCCCAACCTACAAGGCTACTAAAATAATCTTTGAACGAGGCCAAACCCGTTCGCGGCTGCCCTAGCCAGAAGGCTGGTTCAATGATGGCTACTACACCTGCATCAATCAAAGCCGTGTAATCATCAGTAGTACGAGAGGTCATGTGAATATGTGGGTCGAAAAACTTCATTCCCTTAATATAATCGGTGTAGTTGGCCTGTATATTTTTAGAGGTTTCGAGTTCTTCGGCACTTCCTTCAAAATGCGAAGGATTTTGTGATATTTCTTCGTGTTTCTGACACATCTTTTTAATAGTAAATTTGTAATACCCCTTTAGTTTTCTAGTGTTTTCCAGCTTAAAACACCATCTGTAACCTGTTGTGATAATTCCTGATGATGAGCTAAGGCTGCTTTAGCCGCCGCATAATTAGTTTCTTTAGAAACCAAAACCGCAGCTAGGTGGTCTGACTGGGCTGTAGACTGGAATAGATGTTCGATGTCGGGCCATATTGTTTCATTCATAAACCCACTTACCAAACGCCATGCTTGTGATGGAATAGTACGGCCTGCCGACCAACGCTCATGTGCAAGATAAGAAATAGAGTTTGCTAATTCCTGATTAGCGCGTTCATCTAAGCCTTCAATCAGGTGTATAGGTTTATCATTAAAAATACATTTTAGTACCAACTGGTTCCAGGCAAGCTCAGAAAAATGTTTTTTAGGAAAAGGATTCTGAAAAGCAATTGCATCGAAAACAGGGCCTATGTTTGACCTTACGGCATTGGTTGCGCGAAGCATCCAGTTCTCAGGGTAGGCTAAAAATGGAAGAGCTGAGATTAGAGCCACCGCCTCGTTATTTTCGGCGGTGTCGAAGAGTGTGTCGAGGGTGTTTGTATATACATCTTTATCGGAACTGTCGAGTTTTGTAAGAAAATAGGCTCTTACTAATTTGTCGAGTGTCCAGTTCTGAAAAGACACACCATCGATGCCATCAGTAGACTGAATAATATTTTTGCTAATAAACCTTGGGGTAGCAACGAATGCTGTTTGCAAGGTCTGTAAACTTCCGCTGGCTTTCGTCTCAATCCAACTTATCTCTTTGGCCGATGCTTGAGATTTTATTATATCAAGCAACAAAGCAGAATAATTCATTTGGTTAGGCACTTTGTATTAATTTCAAGCAAATCTAAAGAAGAATTTTGAGCTTCGTGTAGTATTTATGCAAAAAATTAAGATTAAAATCGACTAATTAGCCAATTTCGTAGGGCGAACTAACACAAAACAAAGAAACAAAAGAAAGCGATATAATCAGATATGATAATATCGTTGAGTTCTTTGTCAATGTATATTGATTAAAAATTTACCTTCAAGGGTGCGTTGTTGGATTCCATTGAAATGATTTTCAAGTACTACCCGAAAACTGCCACCCACTTGTGTAGCATTAACGTTTGAAATTTCAATAAAACCGCTATCCAAACGGGAAGGTGTAAAATCAGCACCATCGTTAAAATAAATATTGTTTATACTCAGGTCTGTAAAACGGCCTTCAACTGTAATAGGAGATAAATCAAGATGAAAATGCTCATTCTTGTACCCAAAGGCTTCCAAATGAGCTTTTTCATTTTCCCAACTGCCTTCAATTCTTTCCAGCATTATATAATCCTCATCTTCAATGAATTTTATATTCAGGTACGAATATGGCTTTATTATATTATCTGTCTGGCAGGCTATACAACATAAACAGAGCCATAACATTCCAAGCAATTTATTCATGGCCATGTAAAGGTATCCTAGTTCTGTTTCTTAATTATTCCTGAGTAGTTTCTTTTATTTCTTCACTGGCGTTGGTGATAACCGTATCGCCCGGTTTTAAATCTCCATAAATTTCAATCTTATCAGGTGTATAATTTCCTGTACTTACATCAACCTTTCTGATTTTCCCATTGTCAGATAGCAAAACATATTTTCGTTCGGTAGAAGTTATAATCGAAGATTTAGGAACGATTAGTGCATTTTTATTACCTTTTGAATAAATCACAACATCGGCATACATACCCGATGCAAGAAGCCCATCTTTATTTATTACATCTACCTCAATTCTTTCGCTACGGTACTGTGCGTTTATGCTTCTTGATTTCCTACTGATTTTCCCTCTTAGTTTTTTTCCTTGAAGCGCACTTACATAAAAAGAAAGTGTATCGTTTTGATGAAGGTTAACGGCAAGGTGTTCTGGCACATCAATCTGTAAGCGTAGGTGTTCAATCTGTTTTAATTCAAGCATAGGTTTGTCTTTAGCCATGGCACTTACCAAAGCTCCAGGATGAATATTACGCTCGGTAATTACACCACTGAAAGGCGCAACTACTTTCAGGTAGTTTGTCATTGTTTTTTGCATATCCCAGTTAGCTTTTTCGGCGTTTACAACGGCGGTATCGGCATTCATTTTTGCTTTAATAGTCGATAAATCCATTGGAGATACCGCTCCCTTTGTTTTAGAGGCCTCAAGCAAACGCTGATAATGTTCTTTATCTACCGAAAAATCTGCATTTGCCTTAACAAATTTTTCTTTGGCTAGTAATACAGCCTGTTCCAGTTCTGGTGCTTCTAACTCCATAAGTAAACTGCCTTTATTAACGTGCGAGCCAATATCGACCCACACATTTTTTACATAACCGTTTACTTTTGGGAAGATACTGACTTCCTGATAGGCATTTAACTGTGCAGGAAGGCGCAAGGTAGATGCTACACCACCACTTTCAACCTTAGCAAACTGATATGACTGTGGTTGAGTTTTAGGCCCCTCTTTTTTCTTTTCTTCGGCTCTGTTTTCAGTACAGGAGCTAAGTAATATATTAGCCAATAATACTATCAGGCAATATTTCATATAGGTATTAAAGATTTGTGTTTTCATTTTCAGGTAATAGAGAAACTGATTTAAAAGATGCTTTTTGCTGAATCCATGCATATACTAATGGAACTATGAGAAGTGAGGCAAACGTAGAGAAAATTAGCCCCCCAATAACAGCGCGGCCTAGTGGTGCTGACTGGTCGCCCGCCTCGCCGAGGCCACTTGCCATCGGAACCATTCCGGCAATCATGGCAAGGCTCGTCATGAGAATAGGACGGAAACGAATACTTGCGGCCATTACTGCGGCTTTAAAAGGGTTTTGATAACTAATTCTTAAAGACTCTGCATTGGTAACAATTAGAATAGCATTCGCAACTGATACCCCAATACTCATGATAATGCCCATGTAAGACTGTAAATTAAGTGTAGAGCCTGTTGCCAGAAGTAACAGGAGAGACCCCAACAAAACGGCTGGGACTGTCGATAAAACAGACAAGGCTACACCGAACGACTGATAATTTGCTGCCAACAATAGAAGAACCACAACAATAGCAACACCCAGACCCGTCTGAAGTGAATCGAGCGTTTCGGTTAATAGTGATGACATACCCTTTACTTCTACCAACATTCCTTTGGGTGGTGTTCCTAAGCGGTCAATAACTTTATGAACATCGCTACTAGCTTTTCCCAAGTCTTTTTTATAAATATTTGCACTTACGGTCAGGAATCGTCGTGGCCCTGTTCTATCATATTGCCCGGGTAGGGTGTCAACTGTCATTTGCGCTATATCAGAAAGTACAGGCCGTGCTTTGCCTTTCACCAATGAGATAGATTGAAGTTGTTCCATGGAGTTCATAATATATTCTGGAACTTGTACCTGTACCTGATATGTATATGAAACTTTCTGGTCGAGCCATTGTACTTTTTCTGTGAAACGACTTGACGACGTAGCATCTGTGATACTACGGGCAACTTCGTTCAGATTAAGACCCATTTGTGCCAGTCTGAATCGGTCAATATTTATTTTTATTGTAGGAAATTTAAGCGGCTGCGCTATTTGTACATCCCTTAAGTAACTTATCTGGCGGAGGCTGTCAACCAATCGGCGTGAATAATATTTAATATCCTCGAAGTTTTTACCAATTACCCTCACTTCAATTGGGGTGGCAGCACCTTGCGCCATTATCTTTTCGGTAAGTTCGATAGGTTCAAAAGAAATACGGATATTCGGGTATACTTTCTTGATATTCTCGCGAAGTTTGTCTTTTAGTTCATCCAGATTCCCTTTAAAATGTTCGCCAATATTAGCTTGCATGATGGCCTCGTGCGTACCACTATTAAAAACATACAGGTTACTTGACCCATAGCTACTAGGAATAATACCTACATAAACGGAGGTCATGTCTACACCACCTGCAACAGTCGAATCCATAATGGCTAGAATACCCTTTACATCCCGTTCTGTTTTTTCAAGTCTTGTACCATCCGGCCCTTTAATACGTAATTGTAATTGCCCGTTGTTCGTTTTAGGAAGCAGGTCTTTCCCAATAATGTAAAAACAAAAACCGGTAGCAACAAGTGTTAAGAACAGATAAGAAATAACAATAAGTCTTCTCGACGAAATACCTTTTTCAACAAAAGCAGCCAGCTTTATCTTCATTCTTTGAAAAAAAGAATTGTCATCTTCATGTTTTTTATCTTGTTTGGTGTGTTCTTCCACTTCGTTGATTTCGCCCTTATCTAACGCAAGGCCTGCATGGGCATGAAATTCGTTATGATGATACTGAAACATTTCCTGTTTCAATAACCAGTTTGAAATAACAGGTACAAGTGTTTGTGCCGCAATAAATGACACTATCATAGCAAACCCAATCGATAGCGATAGGGGCAAAAACATGGCTCTTGGAACGCCCGTCATAACGAAAGAGGGGGCAAAAACAGCCAGAATACAAAGTAGGATTAGCAATAGAGGAAATGATATTTCCTGACAGGCATCAAGAATGGCTTGTTTTTTTGTTTTCCCCATTTCCAGATGTTGGTGTATGTTTTCGATACTTACCGTAGCTTGGTCAACCAATACACCAATGGCAAGAGCCAAGCCACTAAGAGTCATAATATTAATGGTTTGGCCTGCCATTTTAAGGAATAATATACCAATTAATATTGATACCGGAATGGTAATAATTACAACAAGACTACTGCGCCAGTCTTTCAGGAACAGCAGAACCATAAGCCCTGTAAGAATGGCCCCAAGAATCCCTTCTGTCATAAGGCTTTTTACGGCATTAATCACAAATACCGACTGGTCGAACTCATAGCTTACGTCTACGTCGTCAGGCAATAGACTTTTCATTTCAGGTAGCTTGGCTTTTAACCCTTGCACAACCGACCACGTTGAAGCATCGGCTGTTTTAACAATAGGAATGTAAACCGACCTTTTGCCATTTACAAGGGCGTAGTCAACGGTTACATCTGAAGCATCTGATACAGTAGCAATGTCATGAATGAATATAGTTGCAGACCCGTTGGTAATTAGAGGAATATCTTCAAAATGCTGAACTTTCTCTTCTAAAGAGTTAACACTCGTAACATACATTAAATCGTTTACGCGTAAATTGCCTGAAGGGGTCATGGAGTTATTTTTTGAAATTGCTTCCACAACCTGATCGGGTGATAGATTATAGCGTCTAAGTTTTTCAGGGTCTACATTCACAACGATTGAGCGTGAGTTTGCACCCAAGGCATGAGGGGCTGTAAGCCCCGGTACAGTAGCAAACATCGGGCGGATATAAGTAGAGGCTAAATCGTATAATTCTTTGAGCGATTTAGTTTTACTATCAAAAACTAATTGCCCGACTGGCATTGAAGAGGCATCAAAACGAATTACTTGTGGGGGTAAAGCACCGGGTGGGAAAAACTTGGATGCACGGTTTACCTGTAATGCTACCTGAGCCGAGGCCTCGGCCATGTCAGTATCTTCATAAAATGACAACTTGATAAATGTAAGCCCTTGTATATTTTTGCTTTCAATGTTTTTAATACCATTTACATATAAAAACTGCTCTTGCAAGCGTGTAGCAAAAAAACCTTCCATTTGCTGTGGAGACATACCACCGTAAGACTCAATTACGTAAATGGTGGGTAAATTAAGCTGAGGAAAAATATCAATAGGAATTTTACGGATTGCCATTGCTCCAAACAAAATCAATCCGGTAAACAGCACTACTATTGTAATGGGTCTTTTTAAAGCGAATCGTACCATAGATTTAATAGTTAGCTTATATAGCTAGTGGTTGTATATTTATAGGAAAGGGTTGCTTAGTTGCTATTTACCTGACTGAGAAATATAGATAAATTCCCGATTGATGCAGCCTTTAATAATAAAGCGCGCCAAACGTTATTTGTAGCAATCGACTGGTCAACTTCGGCTCTGTTTAGCAATAAAAAGGCTTGCGAAACCTCTAGTAATGTAGCCAGACCTGAATCATAACGTGCAGTGGCCTGCTGATAAGCCCCCTGTGCAGCCATTGTTTGTATTGGTGCTTCACGAGCCTGTTGGATTGCCAGTTCAATCTGAATATTGGCATTGGCATTCTGGCTACTTAAGCGTAGTTCTTGCTGATTAAGAAGTTGTTGAAATTGCTCAGCCCTTTGTAATTCTGCTGAAACTTCATGCCTGATGCGGTAAATCGGAGTTAAGTTCCAGCTAATGCCTACACCTAACAGGTAATTTCCTACTTGATAGCCCAGCCCGTCGGTGATTTTTGAACTGTAAGAATCTTTGGCGTTATTGACTCCAGAGCCACGTCCCCAAACTGAGGCGTTAAGGATAATACTCGGATAATATGATTTTCTGATTGCGATGGAACGGGCTTTTGAAAAATCAATCTGAGCATTAAAAACTTTCAGGATCGGGTTTTGAAAAACATCTGCTTTTTCTTGGGAGATGAGGGGCAATTTTTGAAAAAACTGCATTGAATCTGCCTGAAAATTGCCATTACTAACGCCCATCAGTTCATTTAGCCTAATCCGTTGGGTGCGTTCGTTTTGCTGGCTTTGTAGCAATAATAATTTTGCCTTCGAAACCTCAGCACTTGCAAATGAACTGTCGATGCCGGCGCGTAAGCCTGAAATTACTTTGGCATTGGTTACATCTCTGAAAGTAATTGCCCGTTGGAGGTTAACTTCCTGAATACGTACTGTTTTCTGAAAAACTAACAAAGAAAGGTAGGCATCAGCTACTTTAACCTGATGTTGAAATAACTCATTCTCGTAATCATACTCCTGCCGGATGAGTGCTTTCTGGGCTACATCAATATTGGCTTTAACTTTTCCGAAGGTAAATGCCTGCCAGTTTACTTGTATGTCGGTAAGGCTGCCCCACACTGGCTGATAAATATTGTTACTGCGAATACCCCCCGAAACAGCCGGAAAAGCCCCTTGCATAGGAAATGTTGCACCTGCAAGGCTATTATTTGTTGCAAACTGGTATTGGTCTTGTATGATTACATCGGGTATACGCCCCTCGGTCTGGGCTGCCTTTAATGCAAATTCCGAAGCTGTTCTTTCGGCTTTTTTGGCTTTTATACTTGGGTAGTTCTTAATTGCCGAATCAATTGCTTCCGATAAAGTTATTCTGTGTGGCTCAGAAACAACATCCTGACAAAAAGCGATTCTACTAATCAAAAAACAGCTTACTAACAAATACTTTTTTCTCATCTAAACAAGGATAATTAAGGCAAGTGGTTAAGACTAAAAGCAAAAGTCATGGCACTACCTTAGAAAGTCCTTAGTGTAAAATTAAAATTTTCTTAAATTGTTAAATGAGGTAAGTATACAGTGAAAGTTGAACCTTTCATTAATTCACTATGAATGGTAATTCGCCCGCCATGCAGATGAACAATTTTCTGGCAGATAGATAAACCTACGCCAAAGCCTTGTACTTCGATTACGTTTTCGCCTCGGTAAAATGGCTCAAAGATATTAGATAGCTCCTCGGTCGGAATACCCATACCTGTATCGGTTATTTTAACAATACAATCTTTATCGTCAAAATCAATATACACATCTACGGGTTGGTTATTGCTATATTTCAGGGCGTTATCGAGCAGGTTCAGAAAGGCATTCTGGAGTAGGGCTTCATTCCCTCTGACTATTGTGAGGTGTTCGTCAGAAGGTATCCTGATAAAATTTGTTCTTATAATTACATCAGGTTTATTACTTTTAATAGTATTCCTGACTGTAAGGAGTAATTCTTCGATACGGATATTTTCGATTCTTGAATTGTTGATGCCATCAAGTGGGCGGGCCAATTGTAATAAACTGTTCGATAGCAATATCAGCTTGTCGGTATCTTCCAGAATATTATGTAATATTTTTTCATACTCGGCTAAACTTAATTTTTCTTCCAACCCCAACTGAACTTCTGACTTTATGGCGGCCAGTGGGGTTCTTAGTTCATGCGAAGCGTGTGATACAAAACTTCTTTGCTGTTCAAAGCCTAACTCTAATCGGTTCAGCATCAGATTAAAGTTGCGTGCTAACTCCGCTATTTCATCATGACTTTTGCCTTCGTCTACGCGCTTCCTGAGGTTTTGTGCAGTAATCTGGTCAATCTGATGGTTAATAATCTTGATAGGTTGCAGTGCCTGACCCGCGTAGAACATCCCACTTATGATAACAACTAAAATAATTAATAGAAAACTGATTAATAAGGTTTGGCTAAGGCTTTTAAGGTTATTTTGTCCTTCAACGTCAATTCCTGATTCTATTACTATGAAATTATCGTATTTGCCTTGAAATAATATACCTAGGCTTTCTCTTTCTTTAATTTTGAATTCTACCAGTTTTTGTTGTTTAATCTGGTTAAGAAGTTCCAGATTAATATCTTTTTCTTTCTTTTCAGGATTTGAATAAATAAGTTCATTGCGGGTGTTAAAAACCTGTACTTCTTCACCAATGAGTCTGTTTACAGACGTTTTGTCCATAATTCGGAGTAACTCCGGCGAAAAACCCTTAACATCTGCCAAGAGCCTTGCAGTAGTAATGGCCCTTTTGCTAAGCCGGCCACGAAACGTATCTCGGCGTTTCTGGTCTTCGCGGTAATAAATAAATCCTGAAAAAATTAATAGATTAAAGGCAACTATTAAGGAAAACTGTAAAACTATTTTGTATCTGATTTTCATTTTTCTCTTAAAATGTATCCTAGCCCTAGTTTTGTGTGAATCAATTTAGGCTCAAAATCTTTATCAATTTTTTTGCGCAGATAATTAATATAAACCTCAATAATATTAGTACCCGAATCGAAATTTAAGTCCCATACGTTCTCTGCAATATCCATTTTTGAGAGGACCCTGCCTCTGTTTCTTACCAGATACTCAAGTAAAGTAAATTCACGGGCAGTTAAGTCAATAATTTTACCAGAACGAACCGCAATTTTTTTATCCAGATGTATTTCGAGGTCGGCCACGCGTAATACTTCTTTTATAGGTTGTATGGGTGTTCTTGAGGCCCGCCTGAGCAGGGCATTAATGCGGGCAAATAATTCTCTGAAATCGAAGGGTTTTACAATGTAATCGTCTGCACCGTTATCTAGCCCTTCAACTTTATCTTCAACTTCACCCATGGCAGTAAGCATCAGAATAGGTATGCTTGGTTTATAGCCACGCACAGCAAAACATACATCGAAGCCATTCATCTGAGGAAGATTGATGTCAAGAATAATTAAATCGAATGGAAGAGATAGTGCTTTTTTTAGCCCGTTGTGTCCATCAAATGCTACATCCGATAAAAAACCTTTTTTTGATAATCCTTTTACCAGATTATCCGAAATACGACGGTCGTCTTCTATGACAAGTATATTTTTCTTTTCCACGGCCTCTAAATGATAGTAACTAGTATAAACCGCAAATATGCTGTGGTAACTTAGAAACAGATTAACATGAAATTAAAAAAAACTTAAAATCCAGAAGCAAATGCAAGTCCTTTGTAAATGAGTGTTAGAAAGTAAAGATAAAGCTCAAAAAGCTTTTTATTTAATGAAGGATTTCAAAAACGAGCCTTTTTAAAATATCTCCCTCTTTTTCATCTCCCGAATCAACACCTTTAGATTTCAAATCTGCTATTTTCAATGAATGAATTATTGCCATTACTTTAGGTAAAGAATAATTACGCGACGCATTGAGGTAATCTTTGGCAAAAAAACTGTTTACTTTTAATAAACTGGCAATGCTACTCTCTGACTTATCGGCTGAAGCATGCACCAGTAATACTTTGCTGAAAAAATTATATAATATAATAAGTATGGGTTGAATAGGGTTATCTTTCGGATTATTTTCAAAATAAATGATTATCTGATTAGCCTTTACTACGTCTCTCAGGATAAGTGCTTTTTGTAGTTCAAATACATTATACTCTTTGCTGATGCCTACAAATTTCTGGATGGTATCGGCATCGATACCTTCGCCGAGTTTTACGTTTAATATAACCTTATCTACTTCGCCTGTGAGTCTTTTTAAATCATTGCCAATGTGTTCTATCAGTAATTGAATGGCTTTCATACTGATTTTTACACCTTTTGAGTGACAATAATCAGCCATAAACTCTGGCAACTGGTTATCATAAAACTTTTTTGAATTGTAAAGAACTCCGTTTTTATTAAATGCTTTAATCCAGCTTTTACGTTCGTCCTGTGCATTACCAAAAGCCAATATCAGAATTGTGGATGGAAGCGGCTGTAAGGCATAGTCTTCAATTAATTTCTGATTCTCTTTCTGCTCAATTCCTTGTATCTGGTGTGCATCTTTTACAATAATTAATTGTTTTTCAGCCATCATCGGAAATCTTCGGGCATAATTGAGTAATGAACCTACGTTGAGGTCTTTACCAAAAAGAACGAATTCATTAAAGCCCTTTTCATGAACAGGAATAGCCAGACTTTGTATTTTATCAATAATCTGTTCAATATGGTAAGGTTCTTCCCCATGAAGCAGATACAAGGGTTTAATATTATCTCTTTTGATTGATTTTAATAACTCTGACATCTCCTCTAGCTTTTATTTGATACAATAATATGTTGATGGGTGTAGTTTTTATCAGTCAGGAAATCAGTACAAACACGAATAATTTCTGGGAAAAAGATTTTAAAATTTTCGTCAAAAAAATCATAATGTGCCTTCATATCCTCAACAGCATTTTCCATGTTTGATTTAAACGCCGTTCTCTTGGCAATGCCTGCTAACGACCTTTCAATGCCCCATAGTTCACCATAATTTTTTAGCCAATCGTGTTTAATCATTGACTCAATCATGGGTTTCATCTTTTCAGGTAAAATGGTCCAATGCTTGATAAATGCCTCATGGACCCGCTTCCTGAAACTGTCGAAAGGTTCAGTTGAATAACTATACCAGTGTTTTGATAAATAATGGTCAAAATAAATGTCTATGACAACTGCTGCGTATTTATGGTAATTCTGATAGAGTACAGTTTTGCAGGTACTTACTGTTGAATGTGTGTCAGTAAAACTATCAATGAGCCTGTGTAATAGAATACCATTCTTGATGTTTTCTGAAAAATGTTGGTTGCGTGGATGTTCAATTCTACCTACCACAAAATCTTCTAACAGATTTCCAACTAAAATTTCTTCATTATCGCCTGATAGAAATAAATGTGCTAAAAAATTCATTTATAAAAGATAGAATTTGTACGTTTGCGACAAAGTTATAAAATAAGAATAATCAAATATTCAAAATTACATACATTTATCCCTAAAGTTTAAATACTATGAAAGTTGAAGCAAGAAAAGTAGTTACAGCAGTCTACGAATTATCGGTTGGTGAAGGTGATGAGCGTGAAATAATAGAGGTGTCTGACGAAAACGACCCAATTGTGTTTATTCATGGGATGAGTGGATTACCAGAAGCCTTTGAAAGAAATCTGCTAGGATTAAGTATTGGTGATACTTTTGACTTTTCGATAAGTTCAGATGAAGGTTATGGTGATGTTGACATTGAAGCAATTGTGGATTTTCCGATAGAAAACTTTAAAATTGAAGAAGGAAAAGTGCCGGAAGGAATGCTCGAAATCGGAAATTACATTCCGTTTTCTAATGAAGAAGGACACCGTATGAATGGAAGGGTGGTAGAAGTTACGCTAGAGTATGTAACACTTGATTTTAATCACCCGCTAGCTGGTGAAACTTTGCATTTTAACGGCAAAGTTCTTGCTATCAGAAATGCAAATCCTGATGAAATAGCGCACGGTCATGTGCATGGTCATGGGGGTGTAATTCATTAATTACACCCAAATTCAACTACTTCAATTCCGAATTTCTTTAAGAACTCGACGCCTTCGTCGGTAGGTATGCCTTTGTATTTAGCGTAAGATTCTAAATAGACTACCTTTTTAATTTTCATTGTAAAAATAACCCTGGCACAAGCAATGCAAGGCGAAAGAGTTACATACAGCGTTGAACCTTCAAGATTAGCTCCGTTTTTTGAGGCATACAAAATTGCATTTTGCTCGGCATGTAATGCCAGAGAACAGCTTCCTTTTGAATCTCGCGGGCAGCCCTCATTCGGAAAATCTTCATCACAGTTCTGTGTGCCAGATGGCGGGCCATTATAACCAATAGAAATGATTCTTGTATCTTTTGCCAGAACTGCTCCAACCTGTGCTTTTACACAATGTGAACGTTGAGCCAGATTCTTGGCCAAGTCCATAAATATTTCATCAAAATTTGGCTTGCTATTAACAAGTTTTTCCATTTTAGCTTTTTTTGAATGCCTTTTTAGGGTGTTAGTAATGTTAAGAACGAACAGGCAAAGCTAATTCTAAAATACGAGAACCTATTTATGGTAAGATGTTTTTTTGATTGATATGTTGCTATAAGACGGCTATCCGCTTAACAACTCGCTCTTGTTTTGAAACAACGTTCATGAGATAGTTGCCAGGGGGGAGGTCATAAGTTTTTAGGGTTACAATTGTGCTTGGATAATCAGCAAATGATTCTTTGTAGATGCTCCTGCCAAGCATATCAGTTAGTGTAATTGTAAAATCCTGAAAGTCGGGTAATAAAACTCTCACCTGAATGTTGTCTTTGGTTGTTGGATTAGGTAAAACACTTACATTAAGTGTTTGAGATGGGGGAAGCTGAAATTTAGCATAGTTAACTACCCTTTTTCTGCGCTGGCTTAATTCAAGAACAGCCCTCATGCGTTGTTTTTGGCCTTCGGTAAAAATATTCATACATGAGTCAGGCGAATAATCCATGTAATCTTCAATCAGGTTTCTTGTGCGTGTTCCAAAACAGGTTGAAAAAATATCTTTACAAAATGCAGTGCTATTTGAACCAGCAGCAGGGGGAGTGTCTTCCACGTAGTCGGTTCCGCAACGTTCGTCACCCCAAGTATGAATCAAGCCAAGCCAATGACCCACTTCATGTGTAGTTGTACGCCCAAAACTATATAGCCCATCCTTGTTTGTGCCACTTTTCTTTCCAAAAACACGATAATCAATAAAAGCACCATCAAGGCTTTCACCCGTATCGTCACTTAATCCATCAATAGTTTCAGCATAAGGAAATTCAGCATAGCCGATATAAGGCGTTCTGAAAGTTGCAACCCAGATATTGAGGTATTTGTTGCTATCCCAGTATGATAAGTTTGAAAGCCTTTGCCTATCGGCATCGTTTACTAAATTGTAGTCAGTTGTTGCACTATAATTGCGCGTAATTCCGTTTGTTGGGTCTCCTTTAGGGTCAATGGTAGCCAGAAAAAACTCAATTTGGGTATCAGCACCAATTGGGCTGTTATTATACCCCATTGTTCCATCTTTTCGTCGGTAATCTTCATTCATTACTTTTATCTGAGAGAATATCTGTTCATCAGGAATATTATTACCCTTAATAGCATTATCTTGCTGGTTATGAATAATGTGGACAACCACAGGAATCCTGATAACTTCATCAAGGGCCGCTGCTCGTCCGCGATTATTTTCTGCTGCAAGATAATTCTGCATCATTTCTTCAAATTTCATTTTTCTGACTGCACGAGCAGGCGACTCCAGTAATTTGATGGAATCTCTGGCAGCATTGGCACAAAAATGTTTTTTTTGTGCCAATACCTGAAGGCAAATCAAGACCAGAAGCGGAGTAAAATATAAACTTTTTTTCATACCAACAAGACGAATTACGACTGACGTATGGTTGCAACGTTTTTTAATTTAAGTATACTATTTACTCTCTGCTTTTTCGTAGGCATTAAGAATATCTCTTACCAGTCTATGACGAACTACATCACGCCCGTCTAGTTCCACAAAGCCAATACCGCTAATATTTTTAAGAATTTCAAGGGCATCAGCCAAACCTGATTTCTGGTTTTTGGGTAAGTCTATCTGTGTTTTATCGCCAGTAATGATTGTTTTTGAAAGAGGCCCCATACGTGTCAGAAACATTTTTATTTGCATGGGTGTGGTATTTTGTGCCTCATCGAGCAAAATAAATGCGTTGTTGAGGGTTCTACCTCTCATGTAGGCTAATGGCGCAATTTCAATGGTACGATTCTCGATATAAAACTTTAGTTTTTCTGCTTGAATCATATCATCAAGTGCGTCATAGATGGGCCTTAAATAAGGGTCAATTTTTTCTTTTAAATCTCCCGGTAAAAAACCCAGATTCTCGCCTGCTTCAACGGCTGGGCGAGTAATAATTATTTTTTTTACCTCTTTATCTTTAAGGGCTTTAACCGCCAAAGCTACCGCTGTGTAAGTTTTTCCTGTACCTGCTGGCCCTGTGGCAAAAACGATGTCATGATTTCTGGCAGCTTCAATCATTTTTTTCTGATTAGCTGTTTTTGCTCTTACTACTACACCTTTGGTGCCATAGAGAATTACGTCGTCGTCAACGGCTTCATGATTAGCCGATTCGATGTCTTGCTGGATATAGTTTTTAACTTGTTCGTTGCTCAAACGACCGTATTTCTGGTAGTGTTCAAGCAATGACTCAAGAATATCTGAAATTTTGTTTATTTCTGTATTATTCCCTTTAATTAATATCTGGTTTCCCCTCGAAATAATCTTGCTCTCTGGAAAGGCCGCTGCTACTGCTTTGATATTACTATTTTCTACTCCGAGAAAATCAATCAATGAGATTTCGTCTAATGTGAAAACTTTTTCTGTCAAAATACTTAATGAATTTGGTTAATGTGTATTGAATAAATATGTATATTACATAACAATTCAGACTAAGATTTAGTTTTTTAGTCTATATCCTGAATGTGCTTTATTTACTTCTCTAAAACTATAACAAGTGGTACTTGAAAACTTTTTAATGCAAACCAAACTTATACTTTTAATTCTTATCCAAAAATCAAAAATTATTCACAATATCTAATGTTTTTTCCACAAAAAATTAACGATAACAAAGGTTTTCATTGATAATCAACCGTTTAGGCTTTAACAGATTCATGCTAAAATTAAGGCTTTGTTTTATGTAAAAGTATTTTTTCTTAACATTGCATTAATATTATGGAACAAATGTACCCAAATAATCAATTAAACCGAAACGCAAACCAAAGAGGATTTGGTAAAAATCTTTTTCTTGAAACTGTGCGTAGTGAATCAGGTAAATTACCGCCTCAGGCTATTGAGCTGGAGGAGGCCGTGTTGGGTGCTTTAATGATTGAAAAAGATGCGCTCACAACAGTTGTAGATATTCTGCAACCTGCTAGTTTTTACAAAGAGGCGCATCAGCGTATTTATAATGCAATTCTTCAGCTTTTTGGCAAATCTGAACCGATCGACTTGCTAACTGTTACAGCACAGTTAAGGTCGATGGGTGAATTAGAATTTATAGGTGGGGCTCAGTATCTGGCACGCCTTACTAGTAAAGTCAATTCAGCATCGAATATCGAATGGCATGCCCGTATCATTTCGCAGGCTGCTATTAAACGGGATATGATTCGGGTAGCGGGTGATATTCTACGCGATGCTTTTGAAGAAACTACCGATGTATTTAATCTTTTAGATAGAACTGAGCAAACTTTTTTTGAGATTTCGGAACGAAATATCAGGAAAAGCTATGCCGATGCAAGCGCAATTATGCGTGCTACCATCGAAGAACTTGAGAAAAAGAAAAATAATAAAGATGGCTTAACAGGTGTTGCCAGTGGTTTTACGGAGCTTGACCGAATTACCAGCGGCTGGCAAAATACTGAATTAGTTATTATTGCTGCGCGGCCTGCCATGGGGAAAACCGCTTTTGTGGTGTCTGCCATGCGTAACGCTGCCGTTGAGTGGAATACCCCTGTTGCTATTTTTTCATTAGAGATGTCATCAACGCAGCTAATGCTACGGATGATTTCAGCAGAAGCTGAAATTGATAGTGAAAAACTTAGAAAAGGAACCCTCGAAAATCATGAATGGCAGCAACTGCACCACAGAATTGACCGTTTATCAAAAGCACCTATTTATATAGATGATACTCCGGCTTTATCTGTGCTTGAATTAAGAGCTAAATGCCGCCGTTTAAAGGCTCAGTTTGATATTGGGCTGGTTATTATTGATTACCTCCAACTTATGACAGCCGAAGTAGGCGGCGGTAAAAGTGGTAACCGTGAGCAGGAAATTGCTACTATTTCACGTTCGTTGAAAAATCTTGCCAAAGAAATAAATGTACCCGTGATAGCTCTTTCTCAGTTAAGTCGTGCCGTAGAAACCCGTGGAGGTGACAAACGCCCGCAGTTGTCTGACTTGCGCGAGTCTGGGTCTATTGAGCAAGATGCCGACATGGTAATGTTTTTGTATCGTCCTGAATACTATAAGATTACACAGGATGAAAACGGAAACCCAACCACTGGTGTTGGTGAGGTAATTATTGCAAAAAACCGTAGTGGTACTGTTGATACAGTTCGATTAAGATTTATAGGTAAATATACAAAATTCACTGACCTAGATGGGTTCTATACACCAATTCAAGAAGGATTCAGTGAT
This sequence comes from Emticicia sp. 17c, assembly GCF_037153985.1. Taxonomy (NCBI): domain Bacteria; kingdom Pseudomonadati; phylum Bacteroidota; class Cytophagia; order Cytophagales; family Leadbetterellaceae; genus Emticicia; species Emticicia sp. 17c. The sequence goes on along the minus strand of NZ_JBBAYI010000001.1, from coordinate 428,537 downwards.
TTTAATGCTCCTAAGCCATTTCCGACAACCAATGCCTTAGATAGTTTTGAACAGGGTGGGGGAAGCCCTAATGCTGGTGCAGGTGGTGCTATAACCTTTGGTAGTAAAGCTAATCAGCCTCGTAATCTCGACGATGAGAAAGAATTTCCTTTCTGATTTGTATTTATTTTATTGTTTCTGCCTTTTCGAGTCTAGCTTAAGTCTTTAGATAAATATTGGTGTAAATCGTTTATAAACGATTTACACCAATATTTATATTAGGCTTCTCTCAATTCCAGCTTTGCTACATTTTCAACATGGTGCGTATGCGGAAACATATCAACTGGCTGAACCTGTAAAATCTGGTATTTCTGGCTTAATATAGCCAAGTCTCTGGCTTGAGTGGCCGGATTACAACTCACATAAACAATTCTTTTAGGGGCTACTTCCAGAATGGTTTTGGTTACAGGTTCATCCATACCCGCACGCGGTGGGTCTGTTATAATAACATCTGGTTTCCCTTTCATGGCAATAAAATCTTGAGTCAGGAATTTCCTCATATCACCAGCAAAGAACTCCGTATTTGTTATGTTGTTTACCTGCGAGTTAATTTTTGCGTCTTCCACAGCATCTTCTACGTACTCAATACCAATTACCTTACTGGCTTGTTTGGCTACGAAATTCGCTATGGTACCTGTGCCTGTATATAAATCATATACAAACTCATTGCCAGTTAAATCGGCATAATCTCTTGTAATTTTATACAACTCGTATGCTTGTTCTGAATTGGTTTGATAGAAAGATTTTGGCCTGATTCGGAATACTAAATCCTCCATTTTTTCTTCTATGTAAGGTTTTCCGTAAAAGGTATTGACTTCTAAATCAAAAAAGGTATCATTTCTTTTTTGGTTCAATACATAGTTTAAAGAACTAATTTCCGGAAAATTATTTTTCAGGTGTGTCAATACAGCTTTAATTTCATCTGGTTTGTCTTGTGCAAACTGTACCATTACCATCAAATCTCCCGTAGAAGATGTTCTAATCATGATATTTCTTAAAAAGCCCTGATGTGCAATATGGTCATAATAAGAATACCCGTTCTGATTCGCGAAGTCTCTCAAAGCCAATCGAATCTGATTAGAAGGGTCTTTCTGTAAATAACATTTTTCAATAGGCAATACTTTCTCAAATCGTTTAGGCACATGGAAACCCAACGCATTTTTGTTGGTGTCTGTTATATCGTTTACTTCTTCTCGGGTAAACCATCGGCTATTCGAAAAAGTAAACTCTAGTTTATTTCTATAAAACTGTGTATGCTCAGAACCGAGTATCGGAGAAATAACCGGTAAGTCTAGTTTTCCGATTCTATGTAGTTGGTCGCTCACTTGCTGCCATTTTAATTGTAGCTGTTCTGAATAAGGAATGTGCTGCCATTTACAACCTCCGCAAACGCCAAAGTGTTGGCAAAACGGAGCTATTCTGTTAGGCGAAGGCTCTAGTAATTCGAGTACATTAGCTTCGGCATAATTTTTCTTTCTGTTATTTACCCAAAGTTTTACTTTATCACCCGGCGAAACATTGCTTCCTTCAATGAAAATTATCTGGCCGTTGTATCTTGCAAAACATTTACCTTCTGCTGCAAAATTTTCTACCTCTATGCTTTCTATTATGAATGTTTTGTTTTTGGTCATTGTATTTTATTGAATTTAAGCCTGTTTTTTTTTGCAAAAATATTTAACTTAGCTTTAACTTCAAAACCCAACCTTTTTTTCTCATTTTCCGTCATAGCAATAGCCATACCCTGAACTAGCTAAACACTCTGCCTTTTATGAAAAAATACCTTTACTTCATTCCTTTTTTATTTTTCTCTTATGAAGTGCTTGCAACACATATTGTTGGTGGTGAAATAGAACTTACCCCAATTAAAACGCCTACCGGAACAGCTACTCATGTATTAACGCTTAATTTATATTTTGATGCAATTAATGGAAGACCAGCTGCAGAGGATATTAGCATCACATTGTCTTTTATCAGAAAAAAGGATTTAGTGAAAGTAGGCGAAGCCATTTGTCAGCGTGTTTATCGGGAGAATATCAAGTATATTGACCCCGCCTGTGCCAAAGGCGATTTGCAAACCCTGCTTATAAAATATAGTGCAAATGTAAATCTTGCTGATGCAAATTTTAGCGACCCAGGCGGCTATGCTATTGTTTGGGAAAGATGTTGTAGGAACGCAACCATAACCAATATTAAAAATCCAAGCGAAGTAGGAATGGTATTTTATACGGAGTTCCCTTCGGTTAAAATTAAAAACTCAACGCCACACTTTAAGGAAGTTGTAGCTGATTACCTATGTATTAACCAGAATTTCGAAATGGATTTTAGTGCCTCTGATGATGACGCCGATAGCCTTGCTTATGAACTCATCACACCTTGGATTGGGTATTCTACTTCTCGTTTTCCAAGCCCTGAAAGTTTTGGTTCGAGCAAATATCCTGAGGCTAGTTGGGAAGAGGGTATATCATTACAAAATGTTATACCCGGAGAAGTTCCTCTCAGAATTGACCCACGAACAGGCGTGCTTTATGCCAAGCCTAGTAAGCTAGGCCTGTATGTTTTCTCGGTAATGGTAAACGAATACAGGCAAGGAGTGTTGATTGGAAGAGTAAAACGTGATTTTCAGTTAAAAGTAGTTGACTGTAAGATAAATTACCCACCACAAGTGATGATTCGAAGCCAAGACACAAAGGCTTTTTTTAAAGATGGAGAAACTATCCAATTAAAGAAAGGAGATAAACGATGCTTTGACCTTTTATATACCGACCCTGATATTAATCAAAAAGTAACAATTACAGCTAAAGGAGTTAATTTTGATACTAAAAAAATAAATATTCCTGCTGTAACCAATGTGCTTATTCAGAATAAAGATACCCTGAAAACTTCTTTTTGTCTGGATGACTGTATTATCATTAAAAATAATCAGGCTGCTGAATTTCTGATTGGAATTATTGACAATGGTTGCCCTGTTCCTCAGAATAAAAGTTTCAGAATGAAAATTTTATTTGAAGATATCGATAATAACAATCCGTTTATTACAACTTCTCTTGTTGAGACACCCTCGGTTATGTATGGTGATACGCTTGAGTTTGAGGTTTTTGGTAATGATATTGACCGCGATACCCTGTTGCTTTCGGGAACAGGTAGAAATTTTGCCTTAGGGAGTCTGGGGTTTACTTTTCCTAGTCAACGGGGAGTAGGTAGTGTAAGTTCTATTTTGAAATTTATTCCTAATTGTGAAGCTATTAAACAAAAACAGGTTTTCCTCGATTTTGTAGCCAAAGATTTTCGCTGTGGTGTAAGTAATCAATCGACCTATACAGTACCGGTACGCATCGAAGCCAAGCAAAACAATGCCCCAGTTATTAGTACAAGCCTGAGTAGCAATGTGTTAGAAATTACATTATTGCCAAATGAGCCTACGGAAGTAAAAATTAATATTGATGCGCTTGATATCGATAAAGAAATGCTCAATCTTACAGCCACACCTGTGGGTTTTGAGTTTAAGAATTTTTTTATGAAGTTTGATGATAAAGAAGGCATAGGTAAAGTAAACAGTATTTTTACGTGGAACCCGACTTGCTATTTGCTTGCAGGTAAAGACTCCAGAGAGTTTATTGTAAACTTTAAATCTGTCGATAAAAGCTGTGAACAGAAACAAGATACATTAGCTTTGAAGCTAGTTTTAAAAAATAATGTATCTTCTGAAAAGCTCTTGGAACCCTACAATACCTTTACGCCTAACGGTGATGGGATAAACGATTTCTTTAGCCTGACAATTCCTGAGGACAATTGTAACCGCCAGTTTATAAAATTTGAAATATATAACCGCTACGGAAAATCAATCTTTTTAAGCTCTGAGAGAGATTTTAAATGGTTTGGTGATAAAGAGCCCTCAGGTGAGTATTTATACGCCTTATACTTCACTGATAACACCTATAAGGGCATTATACATCTTGTTCGTTAATGAATCAGCAGAACATCGCTTTGTTTGAGGTAGCAAAATTTTCCATCCCATAGCACCTGATACCAGATGTCCTCTGAGTTTATTACGCTTAGCCTATGGCCTTCGCTGATACTGCCAATAATATGAGAGCCAGCCGATGGGTAATCTCTTAAGTAAACTTGTTCGTTTTTGATTATTACTGTACGGTAATTATTTGGCAGATTAATAAAAACAGCCAGAAATATCAGATAAATAATAAATATTACCTTATGGTGGGTTGGTGTAAACTGCTGATTATTTTTCTTGATAATAAATACCACAAAAACATATATACCGATTAGTAAAAAAACAATCCACACATAATTTGAGTACTGTCTGAAGTAATATAAAAAATAATTCAGGTCATTTTTTTCGTAGCCTTTGTATCCGTTCTCAGTTGCGATTGTATAAATTTTTTCAAATACTCTTTCGTCGGCATATCTGAAAGAATACAGATTCAGGTAATATAATTCCTTTACAAAGTCTCCTTTATTTTCATAAATATTGGCTAGCTTCAAATAAATTTTCGGATTAATTGTAGCCGACGAAGAAGCAATTTTTTCATAAATGCTTGCAGCCTCATCAAATTTTTTTTGTTTGAACAAAGAATCTGCCGATAAATATAATTTTCTTTGTGCCTGAGTATCAGGTGCTTGCGTGAAAATGATAAAAATTATAAAAATTTTTTTTAGAAATTTTAAAAGGGATGTTTGCTTCATAATGTCAAAAAGTGTAGTTTTGCACCGCAATTCAGGAAAAGGGGGACAAAACTTCCGGTGTTTGAGAAAGCAAAAGTAATGAAAAATTATGTTTCTTAATCTAAGCACTCCGTAATTGTTAAGTAAAAGATTCCGTAGCTCAGCTGGTAGAGCAATACACTTTTAATGTATGGGTCCTGGGTTCGAGTCCCAGCGGGATCACAAAAACGTAGCAAAACCTTTTATTATTCTTAGTGAGTAGATAAAAAATCTTTAGGAAAGATTCCGTAGCTCAGCTGGTAGAGCAATACACTTTTAATGTATGGGTCCTGGGTTCGAGTCCCAGCGGGATCACAAAAACGTAGCAAAACCTTTTATTATTCTTAGTGAGTAGATAAAAAATCTTTAGGAAAGATTCCGTAGCTCAGCTGGTAGAGCAATACACTTTTAATGTATGGGTCCTGGGTTCGAGTCCCAGCGGGATCACAAAACTAAAAACCAAAAAGCCTGCAAAATTTTGCAGGCTTTTGTATTATACAGCGGAGTGGTTTTGTATAAGTACGCATAAATGGGGCCGCTCATAAAATAACTAAATTAAGCAAAGCATAATTCAATAGCTGACATATTTCATAAGCCATATTTGCTGAAAAAATAGTCTATTATTTGGAATAATCTTTTCGCTTGCGTAGTTTTGCAAACATAAATGGCGATGTGGTGGAATTGGTAGACACGCTACTTTGAGGGGGTAGTGGGCGTTAGCCCATGCGAGTTCGAGTCTCGCCATCGTCACGTTTAAGAATTAAGTTTAAGTTGAACATTTGTTATTCGAAAAGCCTTTCCGTATTGAGAGAGGCTTTTTTCGTATTTGCTCATTTATTTTTTGCATTTTCACTTTTTTTTGAAAATAAAATATTATCTTTGCGATTGTTTTAATAAATTATCAATCTAAGTTAACATCAAATGTATTTAACTACGGAGAAAAAGGAAGAAATCTTTGCAGGTAAAGGCTTCCAGAAAAAAGCAACTGATACAGGTTCAGCAGAATCTCAGATTGCATTATTTACTTATCGTATCGCTCATCTTACAGAGCATCTTAAATCTCACAAACACGATTATTCTACCAGAGCAGGTTTATTGAAACTTGTAGGTAAACGTCGTCGTTTGCTTGATTATTTGTATAAGAAAGATATTGCCCGTTACAGAGCAATCATCGCTGACTTAGGCATTCGTAAGTAATTTTTATCAGGTTATCAGAAAATATTTGTGTTTTCTGATAACCTTTTGCTGCTAACTAACGTATTATACATAGATTCAGGGCTTTGCCAATTATTTTAGACAAAGTCATTGAGGTATCCCCGCCGAATTCGGATAGAAAATTACCACGTCAAAAGCGGAAACGTGGTTTAACACTTAAACTAAAAATGTTTAACATTCACTCCAAGACCATCGAAATGCCTGATGGCAAAGTGATTACCCTTGAAACAGGAAAATTAGCAAGACAAGCCGACGGTTCGGTTGTAGTAAGAGCAGGTAATGCTATGTTATTGGCCACCGTTGTTGCAGCTCATGAACACAAAGAGGGCACTGACTTCTTACCCCTTTCTGTTGACTATCAAGAAAAATTTGGTTCTGCCGGTAAAATCCCCGGAAGTTTTCAACGTAGAGAAGGCCGTTTATCAGACAACGAAATTCTAATAAGCCGTTTAATTGACCGCGCCTTAAGACCTATTTTCCCTGAGAATTACCATGCCGAAGTACAAGTTAATGTAATTTTGATTTCTGCTGACCCTCAGGTTCAACCGGATGCTTTAGCTGCACTTGCTGCGTCAAGTGCTTTAGCCGTTTCTGATATTCCCTTTAACGGGCCTATCTCAGAAGTACGTGTTGCAAAAATCGATGGTAAATATGTAATTAACCCTACATCTGCCGAGATTCAGAAAGCCAGCATGGACTTAATTGTGGCCGCTACCTATGATAACATCATTATGGTGGAAGGTGAAGCAGAACAATGTACTGAAGAAGAAATGATTGAGGCTTTGAAAGAAGCTCACGCTGCTATAAAAATTCAGGTGGCAGCTTTAAAAGAGCTTGAAGCCGAACTTGGTAAAACTCAAAAAAGAGAGTATAACCATGAAGTACATGACGAAGAACTAAGAGAACGTATGTACAAAGAGTTATATGACAAAGTTTACGCAGTTTGCCGTGAAGGAAATAACCAGAAAGAAGTAAGAAAAGAAAAATTCGGAGTTATTCTGGATGAATTCTTGGCTTCTATGTCTGAAGAAGAGCTAGCCGAGAAAAAAGGCTTGGCTAAAACTTATTACGGTGATATTCAGTATTATGCTTCGAGAAATCTGGTTCTAGATGAACGAACAAGACTAGACGGACGTAAACTTGATGAAATCAGACCTATCGAATGTGAAGTTGACTATTTGCCTTCTGCACATGGAGCCGCACTTTTCACGCGTGGCGAAACACAATCATTAACTACGGCTACTTTAGGTACTAAGCTTGATGAAATGATTGTGGATCAGGTAATGATGTCAGGATATAGCAAGTTTTTCTTACATTATAACTTCCCTGGTTTTTCAACAGGCGAGGTAAAACCTAACAGAGGCCCAGGAAGACGTGAAATTGGTCACGGAAACTTAGCCATGCGTTCATTGAAGAAAGTTCTTCCACCTGATACTGAAAACCCATACACAATTCGTGTGGTTTCTGATATTCTGGAATCGAACGGTTCTTCTTCAATGGCAACTGTTTGTGCAGGCTGCTTGGCGTTGATGGATGCCGGTGTACCTATCAAAGCTCCAATCTCAGGTATCGCTATGGGTTTAATTACCAATAATGAAACTGGTAAATGGGCTGTATTGTCTGATATTCTAGGTGATGAAGACCACTTGGGTGATATGGACTTCAAAGTGACTGGTACAGAAGATGGCATTACTGCTTGCCAGATGGATATTAAAATCGGAGGTTTATCCTTTGAAATTCTGGAACAAGCATTGCAACAGGCTAAACAAGGGCGTATTCATATTTTACAAAAAATGAAAGCAACGCTTGCACAGCCAAGACCAGACTTGAAACCGCATACTCCAAGAGCTTTCACTATTGTAATTGAGAAAGAATTTATAGGTGCAGTTATCGGACCTGGCGGAAAAGTAGTTCAGGAAATCCAAAGAGAATCAGGTGCTACCATTACAATTGAAGAAAAAGAAGGAAAAGGATATGTTTCCATTTTCTCTTCAAATGGTGAGAGCATGGAAAAAGCCAAGAAAAGAGTTTACGGTATTGTAGCTCAACCAGAAGTTGGACAGGTTTACGATGCCAAAGTAAAATCAATTCAACCATTTGGTGCTTTTGTTGAATTCCTACCGGGTAAAGAAGGGTTACTACATATTTCTGAGATTTCATGGGAACGTTTACCAAGCATGGATGGCGTTTTGGAAATTGGAGAAGAACTGCAAGTAAAACTTCTTGAAATTGACCCTAAAACTGGTAAGTTCAGACTTTCGAGAAAAGTGCTTTTGCCTAAACCACAAAAGCAATAAGCCTGATATTGGATGAACAGTTAAATCTTTGAAAGGTACCGAACCGTTAACAAAATTTAATTGTTCATCATTAAAAGAATAAAACAGAATTTTTACGTTAATAAAGAAATAGGTTTTCGGAGTTTTATTAACTACCTTTAAGCAAAGTTACTATTAAAGCTCTTCAACAAAACTGTTCACTGACTTAATATGCGCCAGCTAAAAATTAGTAAGCAAATTACCAATCGGGAGAGTCAGTCTCTTGATAAATATTTACAAGAAATTGGAAAGGTTGATTTGCTGACTCCTGATGAGGAAGTAATACTCGCTCAAAAAATCCGTGACGGAGACCAACTTTCGTTGGAACGCTTAACCAAAGCAAACTTACGTTTTGTGGTTTCTGTTGCAAAACAATACCAGAATCAGGGTTTATCATTAGGTGATTTAATTAATGAAGGAAACCTTGGTTTAATTAAAGCTGCCCAAAGATTTGACGAAACCCGCGGTTTTAAATTCATATCTTATGCTGTTTGGTGGATTCGCCAATCGATTTTGCAGGCTTTAGCCGAGCAATCACGTATTGTCCGTCTACCACTTAACCGTGTAGGTTCATTAAACAAAATTTCCAAAACTTTTTCAGACCTTGAGCAAAAGTTTGAAAGAGAGCCTTCACCTGAAGAATTAGCTGAGGTTTTGGAAATTACTGCTGCTGAAGTAATTGATACACTTAAAATTTCTGGCCGCCACGTATCTGTTGATGCACCTTTCGTACAAGGTGAAGAAAATAGTTTGCTTGACGTTTTAGAGAATGATAGTGAAGAAAAACCTGATCAAGGTTTAATTAATGACTCCCTTCGTAGAGAAGTAATGAGAGCATTATCAACACTTACGCAACGCGAAGCAGAAGTAATAACTTATTATTTCGGACTAAACGGAGAACAAGCCATGACCCTTGAAGAGATTGGCGAGAAATTTAACCTGACTCGTGAGCGTGTGCGTCAGATTAAAGAAAAAGCAATTCGCCGTTTGCGTCAGACCTCAAGAAGTAAAGCTCTTAAGGCTTATTTAGGATAAAATATATTACTGAATAAAATATATTAACAAAAGGTGCGATTTTCGTACCTTTTTTTGTAGAATAAAATGGCTATTTTACCTCCAATCCATAATATTGCTGAAATTTGTGCAAAGAAAAATGTAAAAACCGCAATCCTTTGCCCTGGTTCAAGAAGTGCTGCACTCACCATTTCAATGGTTCGCCATCCTGATATTCGTACGTATAGTATAAGCGATGAACGCTCGGCAGGTTTTATAGGTTTAGGTATTGCACAAGCTACTGGTGAATGTGTCTCTTTAGTATGTACCTCCGGTACTGCTGTTTATAACTTTGCACCTGCTGTGGCTGAAGCATATTTTCAGGAAATTCCGCTGTTAGTACTCACTGCAGACAGACCAGCGGAATGGATTCATCAATATGATGGGCAGACAATTTATCAGGATAATATTTTTGGTAAAAATATTAAAAAAAGTTTTAATCTTCCATCTGATTTTTCTCACCCTGATGCTGTATGGCAAATAGAGCGTATTATAAATGAAGCCATTAATCTATCACAAGCTCAGCCTAAAGGCCCTGTTCATGTGAATGTGCCGATAAGAGAACCATTTTACCCAACCGAGACAGAAGTTGTACAATTTAATCAGCATGTTAGAATTATTGAGAATGTAATTTTTGAAAAAAAGGTTTCACCCAATTTTTTTGAAAATTTCTATGAGGTATGGCATAATAGTAGCAAGAAACTCATTATTGTAGGCCAGCATAAAAGTAGTAAATTAAATGAATTGCTCAAGAGTATATCTGATGAGTTTTCAATTCCAGTTTTGAGTGACATTATTTCAAATGTTCATTTTGAGAATGTTATTACGGCTCATGATATTTTTCTTTCATCAAAAGACGAAAATTTATTGTCAGCACTTGCACCTGACCTAATTATTACCTGTGGAATGTCTGTTATTTCAAAAAACTTGAAGCAGTTTATCCGTAGGTACCAACCACGTTATCATTACCATATACAAGAAAATCCAGAATTAATTGACCCGTTCCAGACCTTAACTCATAAAATTGAAGTTTCGGATGAATATTTCTTTGAAACTTTATTGACCGATTTAGATATAATTCATTTTAAGGAAGGTGACTTTGAAGAAGATGATAATGCATATTTTAACCTTTGGCAGACCACTAATAATGAATATAAGGTTAAATTACGCCATTTTTTAAAAATTCAACCTTTTTGTGAGTTTAAAACAGTAGAAAATATACTTGACAAACTGCCTGAGAATTCGATATTTCACCTTGGAAACAGTATGCCCGTCAGATATTCAAATCTCATTGGATTCTCAGCGCATAAAAATATTGAAGTTTTTGCCAATAGAGGTACAAGTGGCATTGATGGCATCTTAAGTTCGGCTGTTGGCAATGCTTTAGCAACAAATAAAATTGTTACGTGCCTTATTGGAGATGTTTCCTTTTTTTATGATAGAAATGCTTTGTGGAACAGGTACTTACCTGCTAACCTTAGGATTATTCTGTTAAATAATCAAGGCGGTAATATTTTTAGAATTATCGATGGACCAAATAAACAACCAGAACTAAACGATTATTTTGTTACATCTCAGACTTATACTGCAAGAAATATTTGTCAGGATGCAGGGGTAGAATATTTTGAGATAAAGAATGAAGTTGATCTTGTGGAAGCACTAGCTGCCTTTTTTGAAGATAGTAGTACTCCCAAACTTTTAGAAATTATACTTGATGGAGAATTAAGTACTCAAGTTTTCAGAGATTATAAAAAACTATTTACAAATCTCAGTTAATTTTTTTGCAGACTTCTCTTCATTTAATTTTTGCCCGATTCTCCAATGTTCACAAGCCTTGATTGCATTTCCAGAATTATAATAGCTTAGTCCTAAATAATAGTTGAGGAGTTCAACTGTTGGGTCTAGCTGGTCTGCTTTAGTCAGGTTTTCAAGTGCTTTGGGAAAGTTTTTATTTAATAATTCGTATACACCCATATTTCTTAAAGCCCAGGCATTGTTAGGATTTTTTTCTAAAAGCTTTAAAATGATATCCTTACCATTTGCAAGCTCATTTGTGTTTAGTAAATAGTAAGCCTTATTGTTTTCGTATAAAGGGCTTTTCTTTAATGCAAGTGCTTGGTCAACAAGTTCAAGAGCTTTATTGTAATTATCTTCCTGTGCGTAAACCATACTCAGATTATTAAGGGCATAATCTTGTTTAGGGTTTAGGGTAATTGCTTTTTCAAAATACATTTTAGCTTCTTTAAAGTTTTGCTCCTGATATTTTACAACACCAAGATTCGTTAAAGCCTTATCATTATTTTTATCAAGAACTAATGCTTTCTGTAAAGCCTGCGTTGCTTCTGGAAATTTATTTTTTAAAATAAGAATATTACTAAGCGTTACAAAATAGAAAGATGAATCCTTGTAGTTTTTCTGAATCGTGTTAAGTAAGCTAAATGATTCATCTAGCCTATCGGTATTTGAAAGTATTTCGGCCAAGTTATATTTTGCCAGTATAAAATCTGAGTCTAGAGAAATAGCTTTTTCAAAATCAGCAATTGCACCGTCTGTATCTTCCAGAGCTAATCGAGCAGTACCTCTATTATTATAAGCATCTGCAAATTCAGGTGTTTTTTCTATCGCTTCTGTAAAATATTCAATTGCTTTATTGTAGTCTCCTTTTTTATATGCAACATTCCCTTGAATAAAAAAAAGTTCACTGTCTTTCTTATTCCTAGAACATGAGCTAGCACTTACAATAAAAGTTAAAAAAGTAAATATTTTAATTAAAGTATTAAAAGTATTATTATTTTTATACATACTTTATTTTTGTTATGTAGTTAACGATTTTTTTAAAATTATTTCCTCAATACACAAATCTTATGTAAAATTGTATCATAAATCATATACTTCATAGACAACAATGAAATTTATTAAAGAAATTCCGAATAATTTTTGTAAAGCCTCTCTTTATGCTTGGAATAATAAGTATATTATAAAGTTTGAAGCAGGGTTGTATGAACAAACATACAAAGTTAATGAATATGATATTTCAGGTGAAGATGAAATTGAAGAGATGCTTGGAGACGCCTTTATGGAGAAAGTAATAAAGCGTTTTAAAGAAATGGCAGAAGATTTTGAGTTAATTCTTGATTCAGTAGATTAATATGAAGGGCCAGTAAATATAATTTACTGGCCCTTCATTAATTGTACTTTTTTAATATAAGTAAAAATATTTATTTTATAAAAAGCCATTTTTTGTACAACTCTTCTTGTTCGGTAGTTGGGTTCTGAACTCTTTCAAGTTTTATCCTTACTGATGGGTTTGCAGTAAGCTTAACATCGTAAGAAAACTCACGACCAAATCTTTTAACTTTTACTTTAATAATATCACCAACTTGTTTTTCGGTGATATAGCTGCTACTAACAGGGTATTTCATCCCATCAATTTCCAGAATTTCGTCATTTACATTTAATCCACTATTATAAGCAGATGCACCTTTTAAAACAGATGTTATCTTGTTATTATAGATTGTAGCACCTAAAAACGGAGTTTTTGTGTCATACTCCTTTACTGTTTTAACGCCAACATAACTAAAGAAAGCATCATAGTCAATGGCTTCAGTATTCCAGATATATTTCTGAAAAAATGAATCCATGCTTTTTCCAGCAATTTTTTCACAAGCAGCCTGAAACTCCTCATCTTTATATCCCCGCCCTTGTTTTTTATAATACTCATTCCATAGAAGTTTAAAAACATCATCCAGATTCTTCTTTCCTTTTGTTTCACCAATAATAAACAGATTTAATAAGCCACCAATTACACCTCCTTTATTGTAATAAGAAATTGTACTATTCTGAGAGTTCTCATTCGGACGATAATACTTTATCCAGGCATCCCAGCTCGACTCTGCTACTGATTGTACTTTCTGTCCGGGCTGATTTTCTATCCCACTTATAGAAGCTGCAACTTTATTCTGATATTCTTCGGGGCTTAAAATACCTGCTCTGAGTAAAATATTTTCCTGATAAAATGATGTAAAACCCTCGGCAACCCACAGCATGTGAGTATAATTCTCGGTGTCATAATCGAAAGGTCCTAACGCAATAGGTCTGATTCTTTTTACATTCCAAAGATGAAAATATTCATGAGCTATAAGTCCAAAAAAGCCTTTTAAGCTACCATCTGTCATGTATGCACCCGGAGAAGTCTGGCAAGTTGTAGAGTTAAGATGCTCAAGCCCTCCACCAATACCGGGTAAATGATGTATGATAAACGTATAGTCTTTGCAGGGATGCTCACCTACAACACTTGCAGCCGCTTCTGTAACTTTTTTGTAGGCATCAATCACTTTATCTTCATTATATTCGAGCGGACCATTGCTATACATGGCCACCGAATGCGGAATATTCTGTATCTGGAAGTTTAAAACTTTATGGGTTCCAATCTCAATCGGGCTATCAACCAGAATATCATAATCAGTGGCTAGATAAGTATTTTCAGCATCAGTAACTTTTTTTAATCCAGTTGATATTGAAGTCCAACCTTTGTATGGATTAATACTTACTCTAGAAGGAAACTTTTTCAGTTGAGGCACATACATAAACATACTTGCCCCGTTCAGGTACCCGTGTGTGTCATCTAAAAAACTAGTTCTAACACTAAGCTCATAAGCATATACTTTGTATCTTATGGTTACATCATTAGCACCATTGGAATATACACGCCATGTATTTTTATTGATTTTATCAGCCTTTACTTTCTTTGCACCGGCTGTTGCTTCGAAGCCTTCAACGTTTTTGGCATATTCTCTGACAAGATAAGAGCCGGGTGTCCAAACTGGCATTTTAAAATCAATAAATTCCTTTTGAGTGAGTTCTTTGGTTTTGAGAATATTACTCACAGTCATTGAAACCTCGAAGTAGTGTGTCCACGGTTCACTCATCGACAGTCCATAGTTAATGCTGGTTGTTTGAGCCTTAAGGCTTACAAACGAAAATGATAAAAGTAGAAAATAGTAGATAAAGACTTTTTTTTTCATTTTGCCGTTGGTTAAATGATTTGCTGATGTATTGAAACAATTTTTTTTTGAGAAAAACGTTTTTTGCTTGAAATTACCTCATTTTTTCTTCTTTACCAAAAATGGCATTCTGTTTGATTTAAACTTTTATCTTTTAGATTGTTTATTTTTATAATCAATAGCTACCTTTGATTCAAAGTGGCTTAAGTGCTTTTATACTCAATATTACTAACCCCAAATATTGACCCCCTTTAAAAAAAATTCCCCTTGGGGTTGGGGATTTCAGACCCTATGAAAAAGACGATATTTATCTCCACCGTCTGTAGCTTACTAAATATGGGCTATGAGTCTTTGGCCCAGAACACAATTGCGTATACTGACCCTGAATCTTACTACCACAAGGGTATAGAGTTATTTCAGAAAAAAGTTTATGCTCCTTCGCGCGAAGAATTTCGGCACTACATTCAACTCAACCAGAAGTCGTTAAATTCTAATGAATTTAACCTCACGAATGCTGAGTATTATTCAGCTTTGGCAGGTTTGTATTCAAAAGCTTATGATGCGGATATTGAGATAGAGCGGTTTGTAGTTAATCATTCAGACCATCCTAAAGCAAAAGTCATTTATGGAGATTTAGGTAAATACTTTTATGATGAAGGAGATTACAAAAGAGCCATTCAGTATCTCGAGAAAGCTGTCAATATGAACTCAGCTTCATTACAGGCACTAGAGTTTAAATATATGCTAGCAATTGCATATTATCAGACCAATGATTTTGCAAAGGCTTTGCCTCTTTTTAATGAAGTGAAAAGCGTAGCGTCTGATTTCTCGATTCATGCCTACTATTATGCGGGTGTAATCAATTACAAGAATGAAAACTATGATGCGGCATTGCTAGATCTAAAAAAGGTTGAAAATGTTAACCCATATAAAGTTGAAATCCCTAACTGGATTGCGAATATCTTATATGTTCAGAAAAAATATGCCGAATTGTTGGCTTATACTGAGCCAATTATTGAAAAACCTAATGGCCGAAAAATAGATGATATGTGTCTGGTAACGGCAGAAGTATGTTTCTTTCGGGATGATTTTGCTAAAGCAGCAAAATATTACGATAAATTCCGAACCTTTAAAAGAGGAACAGTTTCAAATCAGGTTACTTTCAGGCACGCATATAGTTTATATAAAACCGGCAATTATGAAAAAGCGATTGAAAATTTTAAAAAAATTGCTGGTCAGAACAACGAACTAGGCCAACAGGCTGCTTATTATTTAGGTATATCTTCCTTGAAAGCCAATGATTTAAATGCGGCATTAGCTGCATTTGAAAATGCAAAAAATTACAGCTTTGATAAAATTATTCAGGAAGAAGCACAGTTTAATTATGCTAAAGTAGCAATTGATATGGGTAACAGCCAGCAAGGAATTACTGAACTGCAAAATTATCTGAAAGCCTACCCGGGGGGTAAATACGAAGATGAAGCCAGCGAAGTCATGAGCGATGTAATGTTTGAAGCCAATAATTATGCTCAGGCAATCAGCTATATAGAAGGGCTAAAAAAACGTACGCCAACCATTAATGCAGCCTATCAGAAATTGTCTTATAATCAAGGTGTTTTAGATTTTAATGCCGAGCGTTATACACGCGCAATACAGTATTTCGATAAGTCTTTGACGCAGCCTATTGATAATGACCTGAAACAGAATGCCATTTTTTGGAAGGCTGAAGCAGCGTATGCTACCAAAATGCCCGAAGCGGCCCAATATTACAGAGATATTATTAATAGCAACAGTAGCGAAACACTCAAGCAAAAAAGTAAATATGCTTTGGGGTATTTGAATTATAATAACAAAGACTACAAACAGGCATCAAATTATTTTAAGGAGTTCATTAAAGCTAAAAAAGATGAAGCTAACCGCCAGAACTATGAAGATGCAATTGTAAGGATAGGAGACTGTAATTTGGCGTTAAAGAACTATGATGAAGCCTTGAAGTATTATGACCTTGCAATTAAAGATAATCGCACTGAGAAAGATTATGCCATGTATCAGAAAGGGCTTACGTTAACTTTTCTAGGTAAAAATCAGGAGGCTCTACAAGTCTTCGATAGATTATCAGCACAGTATCCAACATCAAGGCTTGTTGATGATGCTTGGTTCCAGAACGCTTCTCTTGAACTCGACAAAGGTAATTATCAGAATGCCGTAAATCTTCTAAGCAAGATGGTTAGGGAGCGTCCTAAAAGCGGTTTAATACCGCAAGCATTATTGAAAAGAGCATTGGCTTATAGTAACCTGAAAAACTACGAAGCTGCGCTAAATGATTACAAAGTAATTGTAATACGATATGGAAAAACAGATATTGCTGAGGATGCCTTACTTGGTTTGCAAGAAACCCTGAATACACTTGGCCGACCTGAGGAGTTTTCTTCAATAGTTGAGGAGTACAAAAAAAGCAATCCTGAAAATGGGTCAGTTGAAACGCTTGAATACGAAACTGCAAAGAATTTATACCTAAACGAAAAGTATGATAAAGCAGTAACTGCACTTCAAAAGTTTATTAGTAATTATCCGAAAAGCTCTAATATGTTTGAAGCTAAATATTACCTTGCTGACTCTTATTATATCCTGAATGATAAAGCTAATGCCTTGAAATATTATAATCAGGTTATTAGTGATAACAGAACCAACTTTGTCACAAAGTCGGCATTACGGGCAGCAAGCATTGAAGCAGCTACAAGGAATTACAAAAATGCCATTACACATTACCGCACAGTTGTTGTTTCATCAGCGAACAAACGTGACATTGTTACAGCATGGCAAGGGCTGGTTGATTCTTATTATTTTGTTGGTAATCAGGATTCTGTCATCGTTTATGCGCGTGAGATACTTAATAATGGCGGAAACATCGTAATGGGTGCAGCCAACAAAGCGCAATTATATATTGGAAAAGCGTATCTGGCTAAAAACGAATATGCCAGAGCAGAAGAGGAGTTCAAGAAAACAATAGAGTTAGCTAAAGATAATAATGGTGCTGAAGCCAAGTATTTTATTGGTGAGATGCTATATCGCCAGAAAAAATACAAAGAGTCAATAAAAGTAATGCAAGAATTAGCACAGGAGTTTTCAGAGTTCCTGTATTGGTACGAGAAAGGATTCATCCTGATAGCGGATAACTATGTTGGAATGAATGATTACTTCATGGCCCGTGCAACATTGAAATCAATTATTGATAACTCAGAAACACCTGAAACAGTTGATTTAGCTAAGAAAAAAATGAAAGAAATTGAGAACAAGGAGTAAGATAACTCTTTAGGCTCTTCAATTATCTAGTTATTTTTTTAAAAACTTTTTAAAATATTTCTCTATGAAATTCTTGATTCAAATTAATTATAAAAAACATATATCTAAGTTTTTATTTGTTGTTGGTCTTAACTTGATTATTCTGCCAACATTTGCACAAATAGATGATGATATTATTATTACCAAAGACCGTAAAGTTGAGCTACCACCTGCAAATAGGGTATTTGAAAAGATTCCACCGGTAAAATCCAATAGTGAAGATAAGCAAATGAAATATACCTTTTTCGACCGTAAACCTAAGGGAATCGAGGAGGTAAAATTCAATCCTAACGTTGTTCAACCGAATGGTGGCAAAAAGCAGGAAGATGCCGAAAGTTATAATAATTATGTAACCCTTGGTGCCGGAAATTACGGGCGTATACTAGGTGAGGTTTTTCTGAATACCAATCAGGAAAACAATATGGTGATAGGCGTACACGCGTATCATAACTCAACAGTAAGAGGGCCTATTGATGATAAAAATTCGGCCAATATGTATGATAAAGCCGAAATAACAGGTAAATACCTAGCTCAAAAGTTTCAGGTAAATGCAGGCTTTAATTATAACCGCGACCAGTATTATTTTTATGGTTATCGTAGGCCAAGAGAAGAGTTCGACAGAAAGGAAATAAGACAAGTCTTAAACACTGTGCAATTTAATGTTGGCTTTGAAAATACGGCTCCTGACCCACGTGTAGATTATTCATTAAAAACAAATTTAAGGTCACTTAAAAATATTTACGGTGCCCAGGAGACAGACTGGGCCTCTAGTTTTAATGTATATTTTCCTATCATCAAGGATAAATTTATAGCCATTGTTGATGCAGATGCTTTCGTAACACAACGTAGTGATGCTGAAGTAGATAAACGTAATTTGTTTAGAGTTAAACCATCCTTTAAAATAAATCTGAATAGCTTTGGTGCTAGTATCGGATATAAAGCCGTGAATGAGTTTGATGAAGTAAAAAAAATAAATCAGACAAAGGGTTTCCCTACCATAGAATTGACTTATAAAGCACCGGGTTTGTTTTATTTATTTGCTGGTATGGATGGCGATATTGTGAGAAATACACTTGGAAGTTTACTTAGCGAAAATCCATATTTGAAGTCTCAGGTTAAACTTCTGAATACCGAAAAAAGTCAAGAATATTACATAGGTACAAAAGGAGATATCGGTTCTGGCCTTAGTTTTAACGTAAGAGGGGCAATGGGTTATTATAAAAATCTGTATTATTTTAATAATTATACACCTGATTTTGGTGAAGCCCTTGGTGATACCGCCAAATTTACAATTATGTATGATAGCCTTAGAACCCAGTATTTTAATTTGGTCTTGCAACTTAACTATCAGCCTGTTGAAATGTGGAGAACTTATCTGAGAACAGACATAAACCACTATCAAAGAAGGAGCTTTGAAAAACCGTTCCACAGACCATTATTTACTGCTAAATGGGGAAACACCATTATTGTATCGGACCGTTTTTTGGCTAATATAGATTTATATTACTATGGAAAAACATTTGCCAGAAATCCAAGCACACAAGAGTTAGTAACCAACAAGGCTTTTTATGATTTGAATGCTGAGTTTGATTATCTTTTCAGTAAACAGTTTACTGCTTTTGTTAAATTAAATAATATTTTAGGGCAGAAGTACGAAAGATTTCTCTATTACCAGCAACAAGGTTTAAATTTTCTTGTAGGTGTCAATTTTTCATTTTAATTTAGCATAAAGATTGCTCCCAAATATATCCAATAACCTATGAAGCCTGTTGCAGAATATATTAGAACACTTCTCTATGAACATGATTATGTAACAGTTCCGAATTTCGGAGCTTTTATTGCTAATTACTTGCCTTCAAGTTATAACGATATTAGTGGTTCATTAATGCCTCCGCAAAAAAGAATTGCTTTTAACGAGATTTTGAAGCAAGATGATGGCCTTTTAGCCACTTACATTTCAAGGAGAGAGAGTGTCACAATCGACGAAGCAAAAAGAATAATTCAGGGATTCGTAACTGAAATTAAATTTTCATTATCAAACGAGAAGTCTTTTCATTTTGAACGAATCGGTGATTTTTCGTTGAACGAAGAGAATAATCTTGTTTTTGACCCCGACCGTCGGAATAACTTTTTTAGTGAAAGTTTTGGTTTTGATAGCATTTTTCCGAGAAAAATTGAGAAACAAAGCTATACGATTAGCCATACATTTGCCTCAGACAATGAAGATTTAATTCTGGATAAAGGAGCTTATTCAGGTACAGGTAAGCATTCAAAATGGACTTATGTTCTTTATTCGTTACCAGTATTGATATTAACGTCAGGGCTTTTTCTTGTTCTTTTCTCTAATCCTAAAAGTGGTGATAATCCTGCCAAGAGTAGTTTTAATCCTTTAGATTATATCCCTACAAGAGAGGAAACAACAAAGAAGAATGATTCTCAGCAAATAATAAAACAAGACTCAAGCGAAGCCATCATCAAACCGGTTTTTGAAAAGAAAGAAGTTAAAGAAGAAGTATTAACTGATAACAAGCCATCGGTTGCTAATGAAATTCCAAAGAATGATGAGAGTACTGTAAAAGCAGAAAAAGCTAAGGAAATTATTACTCCTACTACGCCTACTACTGCAATAAATACTACTACTAAACGTTATTTGATTGTTTCAGGTATTTTCAAAAGCAAAGAAAATGTTGAAAAATTAAGTAACACTTTACAAAAGAATGGTTTTACACCTAAAGTTGTAGAGTTTGGTAATTTAATGAAGGTTATTGCAGGTGAAGCTGATTCGTACGAAGAAGCACTACTACTAGCTGAGAAACACCAAAACCTACTTGGCGAAAAACCAGCAATCGTAAAGAATAAATAGTAGTCAATTCAGAATATTTCAAACCTGTAAGTAACACTTACAGGTTTTTTTATAATCCTAATTTCTAAATTCTCTATCTAATGCAAAGTGCAACCATAAGCGAAGATAACAAGAAAAACCAGAGCCTTGCGTTTGTTATAAGTCTGGCTATATATGGAGTATTTCTAACGCTGCTGTTTTTTTTGAAATTAATGTATACACCTATCGAGGAACCCGAAGGCGTTGAACTTAATTATGGTATTGATTTGGTTGGTACAGGCGATATCCAAACAACTAATAAGGCCAACTCTTCTCCTAATAATTATGATGTTAAACCCGCAGCAGGCGAGGAAGAGGCCAAACCAGTTAAAATTAAACCAGTAGCTACACCACCACCTGTTACGGAAAAGGTTGTAAAAGAGAAAATAAAAGATACTCCTGTCAAACCTGTCATAACATCCAGTAATGAAAGCCCAGTTGTGGCAAAGGAAACTGATAAGCCAGCAAAAAAAGTAGATAGCAAGCCAACACCACCTGTTGAGTCTAAAACAAAAACAGAAACACCCAAGGCTGAGCCTCCTAAACCAGTAGAACCCAAGAGAACAGTCGACGGTGAATCATTGTACAAAAAGGGGAGTAAGGGTTCAACCGGAAATAATGGAGGGGCTTCCAATTCTAATGGTACAACAGGTAACAGAGATGGTATAGGTGGAAACAATAATGGTGATGGTAAGAAAGGCGAGGTAGGAGACAAAGGAGACCCAAGAGGAACACCAGATGGAAATAGCCTCTATGGAAAACCAGGAAAAGGAGGTGGGAGTGGAGCATCAATTGGAGGCTTAAGTGGTTGGAACAAAAAGAAATTATCTTTACCAAATGATGGTTCAAGCGAAACAGGTAAAATAGTTTTTCAAGTAACAGTGGATGATACCGGAGATGTAGTTGGAATAAAAGTACTTGAAGCAACAGTAAGCCCATCAGTACAGAATTTCTATAAAAATTACATTCAGAATAAATTAAGTTCTGTACTAACCCCAGCAGGTACACCTCCACCACGTGCAAGTGGTACTATCACAATTAATATTCAGTCAGGTAATTAATTCTGATATACTATATTTAGTAATCTTTATTAATTTTGCATAAACTAGAAGGTGATTTTTCAATCACCTTTTTTTATTTTTATTCATCAATGAATTATAAAGAGACAATTGATTATCTGTATGCAATGCTTCCTGTTTTTCATCGGATAGGTGCAAAAGCATTTAAGCCTAATTTAGCTAATACCTCAAAGCTCTGTGAATACTTGGGGAATCCTCAGGATAAATTTAAAAGTATTCATATAGCAGGTACTAATGGCAAGGGGAGTACTTCCCATTATATGGCTTCAATTCTGCAATGTGCTGGCTACAAGACGGGTCTGTATACATCTCCTCATTTAAAAGATTATACAGAAAGATTCAGAATAAATGGTATATCAATTGATAAAGCGAAGGTTTCTGCATTTGTAGAAAAACATAAAACATATATTGAAGAGCTTCGACCTTCGTTTTTTGAATTAAGCGTTGCTTTGGCATTTGATTTTTTTGCTTCAGAAAATGTGGATATTGCTGTTATCGAAGTAGGTCTTGGAGGTAGAATAGACTCAACAAATATTATCCATCCTGAATTAAGTATCATAACTAATATTGGTTTCGACCACATGGATGTTTTGGGTGATACATTGCCTAAGATTGCTTTTGAAAAAGCGGGTATCATTAAGCCTAATACACCAATAGTTATCTCAGAACGAAATGGACAGACAAGTCCTGTTTTTCTTGAGAAAGCACAACAAGAAAATGCACCTATTTATTTTGCTGAAGATAACTATATGGTTAAAGAAGTTAATAGCCCAGCTATAAATACTTTAAAGCTTGTGGTAGATGTGATAGATAAAAATAGTAATAAGATATATGAGAATTTAACGTCAGAATTAATTGGGCCATATCAATTGAAAAACCTTGGAGGTGTAATACAGTCAGTTGAGGTACTCCGGGAGTTGGGCTTCAATATTCCTGACGAAGCTTTGAGAAATGGTATTGCTCAGGTTTGTACTCTTACAGGTTTAAAAGGGCGTTGGCAGATACTTGATTATAAGCCATTGACTATCTGTGACACAGGGCATAATGAGCATGGTTTAAATATTGTGTTAAATCAAATTTCTAAGCTCTCTGAAACTGGTGTAATCAAAGGCGATAAGTATTTTATATTGGGTTTTGTTAAAGATAAAGACGTAGAGAAAATACTACAACTTTTTCCTAAAGAGGCTAAATACTACTTTTGCCAAGCAGATTCGCCCCGTTCTATGCCGCCTGAGAATTTGATAAAAATTGCTGAGTCGATAGGTATTACAGGATATTCAATTCTCAGCGTTAACGATGCGCTTAAAAAAGTCCGTGAAAATGCGTCATCTAATGATTTTATATACATTGGAGGTAGTACATTTGTTGTTGCTGAATTAGATGAGTTATAAGTATAATATTTATAAAAAGTATTATACTTATATATATTTATTATATTATTTAAACTTTTAAAAAATAGGAGAGTGGCCAGACAAAAATTACCCCGTTTTATACATAATGCTCAAGCAGAAAATGTTATTGAGAGAGGAAAAGAACTTTACACGACAATAAAAGGTCAATGGCGTGAAAAATATTTTCTAAATAATAATCCTATTGTATTGGAATTAGCCTGTGGTAAAGGTGAGTACACAGTAGGTTTAGCCAATCAATTTAAAGAAAAAAATTTTATAGGGATAGATATAAAAGGGGATAGAATTGCCAGAGGTAGCAAAAGAGCTATTGATATGAAACTTACTAATGTAGCATTTTTACGGACACCTATGATTTATCTGGAAGAGTTTTTTGATGAAAATGAAGTTGATGAAATCTGGCTTATTCACCCAGACCCACAGCCCAGAGATAAAGAAGAAAAAAAGAGATTAACAAACATCCAATATCTTAATTTATACCGAAAGATTCTAAAACCTAATGGTGATTTTTTCTTTAAAACTGATAATAGTGGTTTATTTGAGTATAGTTTAGGTACATTGGATGAGGCAAATTATAGAATATTAAAGAAAACTACTGACCTCTATAATTCTGATTTTCTCGATGAACACTTCGGTATTACAACACATTATGAGAAATTATTTGTTGAAAAAGGCTTCAAAATCAATTACTTAGCAGCAAAGGTTTTATAAACTAAAAAGCCACATTTCTGGAATAAATTATCCCAAAATGTGGCTTTTTTAGGTATTAGATTACTATATTAAAGTAGCAAAATATTTTACTGTTCTAACTAATTGGCTAACATAGCTCATTTCGTTATCATACCAGCTAACTGTTTTAACCAGTTGTTGGTCTCCAACTGTTACAACTTTAGTTTGAGTTGCATCAAATAAGCTACCATAGTTTATACCGATGATATCACTACTTACGATTTCGTCTTCAGTATAACCGAAGCTTTCATTACTAGCGGCTTTCATTGCTGCATTAATTTCTTGAACTGTTACAGGTTTCGACAGAACGGTTGTTAATTCTGTCAAACTGCCAGTAATGGTAGGTACACGTTGAGCACCACCATCAAGTTTGCCTTTCAGCTCAGGTAGTACTAAGCCAATAGCTTTTGCAGCACCAGTACTGTTCGGAACTATGTTTGCAGCCGCAGCTCTTGCTCTGCGTAAATCACCTTTAGGATGAGGAGCATCTAATGTATTTTGGTCGTTCGTATAAGCATGAACTGTTGTCATACTTCCTAGTACAATACCAAATTTATCATTTAAAGTTTTAGCCATTGGAGCTAAACAGTTGGTAGTACAACTTGCACAGCTGATAATGGTTTCGCTTCCATCAAGGGTTTGATGATTTACGTTAAATACAATAGTTTTAAGGTCACCAGTTGCCGGTGCGCTAATGATTACTCTCTTTGCTCCAGCTGTAATATGCGCGGCAGCTTTATCTTTGTCTGTAAAGAAACCTGTACATTCTAATACAACATCTACGCCATGAGTTCCCCAAGGAATTTCTGCTGGGTTTCTTTGAGCGTAAATTTTAATTTCTTCACCATTAACAACAATACTATTTTCAGTTGATTTTACGTCAGCATCGAATCTCCCTTGAGCACTATCATATTTCAATAAATGAGCTAGAACTGATGGGCTCGTTAAATCATTTATTGCTACAACATCAATTCCTTCCATGTTATAAATTTGACGATAGGCAAGGCGGCCTATGCGGCCAAATCCATTAATAGCTACTTTAATTTGTGCCATTTTTAATAATTTGGTTTAAGTGGTACGATTCTGCAATTTAAGAAGTTTTTTTTAATAAATAAAATAATGCTAATAGGAGGTATGTATTTTAGCATTAATATAATAAAGCTAATGCACTTCTAGTAAGCAAATTAGTTATAATACAAAAAATGATTACTAATTATTTTAGTAATACTAACTAAATAACTTACTAAATATTAGTAAAAAAGACTAAAATTATTAGTTATATAATATCCTGTAAACTTAGTAATTATTAATATCTGTCTACATATAGGTGGCATCATTTAAATGGTTAATATTTGTATGAGTTATTGTTGGTTAAATATATTTCATTGCTGCATGACTCATACACCATTGGTATTTTTAGTTAAGTAGGGGAGGTATTAACTTGAAGTTTTAATTTAAAGGTCTTACATTTGTGTTATTATGATTAAAATCTAATTCTAAAATACTTAAAATAATCTTAAAATATTAATATAAGTAGTTCATTATCAGTGTTTTAGCAAGTATTAATTAACATAAAAATCTAAATATAATAATGCAACAAAAAACTATTATTGAATCAGCTTGGGAAGACCGATCTTTACTTAATTCGTCAGAAGTAAAAGCAGCAATTGAAGATATTATTGAAAAATTAGATTCAGGTGACCTCCGTGTTGCTAGTCCGAATGAAGATGGCAGTTGGATTACTAACGATTGGGTAAAGAAGGCAATCATTCTTTATTTTCCTCTTCAACAAATGAGTATTCAGGAAGTTGGAATTTTTGAATATCATGATAAAATGAAATTAAAGAAAGGCTATGATACCATGGGTGTAAGAGTGGTACCTCCGGCTGTGGCAAGATATGGCTCTTTTTTAGCTAAAGGAGTTATTATGATGCCATCTTATGTTAATATAGGAGCATACGTAGATTCTGGTACAATGGTGGATACTTGGGCCACAGTAGGCAGTTGCGCACAAATTGGAAAAGACGTACACTTAAGTGGTGGTGTTGGCATTGGGGGAGTTTTAGAACCTGCACAGGCCTCTCCAGTAATTATTGAAGATGGAGCATTTATTGGTTCAAGATGTATTGTAGTGGAAGGTGCAAGAATTGGCAAGAGAGCCGTACTTGGTGCTGGAGTAACGATAACCAGTAGCTCTAAAATAATAGATGTAAATACTGGCCAAGAATATATAGGCTATGTTCCTGATAATTCAGTTGTGATACCCGGTATGTTACCAAAGAAATATCCAGCAGGTGATTATGGTGTACCTTGTGCGTTAATAATAGGCCAACGTAAAGCGAGCACTGACCTAAAAACCTCACTCAATGAAGCATTAAGAGAAAATAACGTATCCGTATAATATAAAGAAGCATTATAGTATTGTTATATAAACACAATGGGCAATAGATTATCTATTGCCCATTGTGTTTATTACTCATTATTTCCCAATCTAACTGTTTTACCTCTCTTCTTCTTCATTGTGACAATCTGGCACAATGAGACTAAACAACTCCTAAAAATAACCTGAATATTAATCCTGCTGTATGGTATATCTTTAATACATGCTTTATTTGCTGTTTTAATAGGCCTACAAGGCCTATTGATATATTCTCAATAGTTTTATCAGATTATCAGAATAATGGCCCTCAAAGCCTTAATTTTCATTAAATTCTTTTTATATAGTTATTGAATCTTTTATACCATTTAAAATTATTTATTCTTTAGCCATTATATAGACATTGAACTGTACTAGGCATCACGACTAACGAAGTTTCCTACATGATAAGGATATGATGCTGATAGAATTTTTTTAGTAGTAGACATAAAAAAAAGCCCAATCTAAAATAAGATAGGACTTTCTGACGATTGAATCCCAAATTGTTGGCATTTCTACCTACAAATTAAACCTTTACTTAAAATTTATCTTAAATGAATTATATTGAAAGCACGTAAGTATGAGGCAAAACTAATTTACAAGAATTAATCTACAAAAAACTTTTGTAAATATTTTCATACATATTTCTTGACATTAGTAAATATGGGTTATTTTTCTCCTGATAACCTTTTTTTATACTATTATTTAATACGTCCTGCTCTACTGTACCAAAAGAAATTTGTTTGCTCAGCCACTAAAACTTTCAACTATAAACACAATCTAATATAAATTATTGATTATCAGACTATTAAGAAATGTAAACTATTTACATTGACAGCCTGTTTACAATTTAAAGAAATAATTTACAAAAGTATTTGGTTTTCATTTCGAAACTGTTTATGTTTGTAAAAAGATATTAACAGATGTTAATTAACATTTATATCTAGTTATTTACATTTGTTTAGTTTAATTATTTACATATATAATTGTAAACTATTTATGAAATTAAATGAAAAGATACGCCGCTTTATTAGCGAACGGGATTTGACCTCTACAAAGTTTGCGGATGAGATTGGAGTGCCTCGCCCTAGCATTTCTCACATTTTATCTGACAGAAATAAGCCTAGTTTGGAGATTGTACAGAAAATTTACAAAAGATACCCAGAATTGGGCTTTGATTGGTTTTTAGAAGACGAAGAAAGCGAAGCAACTATTCAAACTCAAAACACTGTAAATCAATCAGTTACAACGCAAAAGAGGGCTATTTTCTCACCACGAGAATCGAATGAAAGAAAAATACCTGAGCTTAGCCCTTCACAGCAAAATCTCAGCAATACTATTTTACCGAATTTTAGCCATAGTGGCCATGGAAATGTTGCTCGTATCATTGTTGTCTATACAGACGGTAATACACAAGTTTTTGAATCTAGCAATACCTGACAATATGTCATGGTGAAGTAAAACCCAAAGAAGCCACGAAAAAATTAACTTCTTTTTTACTTTACAAAAGCGGTTGAGTCCCAAAATTATAATTAATTACAAAGTACGCTCTTTCACTTATTGGAATTAGAAAAAAATATCCTCTTTGGAGTATCGTTCATTGCTCGGGTATACTAGCCTCCTTGATTTATACAAACCCAAATTGAATCAGATTATAATAGCCAGCAGACAGGTGATAATTTGGATGTTCCGGGAGCAGACCTTGATGAGCATATTTCAAAGGCTATTTAATATTTAACACACCCATTGCAAAAACTGGCTGTTTTCAATTTAAAGAAATAATTTATAGTTAATAGAAATCATTCGGCACCAAAACTAACGTGTTTTTAAATGACTTGTTTAAGTTGGGTTCCAAATACAATTGCCTGAGTAGCGTTCAAACCCATTGTGCAACAAACTGAACAACTTGGTAATTTCTTTTTAAATTCATAAAATTATATTAGTTGCGTAGAGCCGTGATTTTAACATTCAACTGTTAGATTCTATATAATTATGTTATTGCTATTTATAATGAATTATACAAATAATGTGTAATGAAATTTTACAGATTAAGTCAGAATCAAAAGCTACTATATCTTTCTTTAGATTTATGAGCCTTCATACATTGATAATTATTCAACAAACTTTTTAGACATACGCTTTTAATAATAATGATATATTAGCCTCTATGATTGAAAGTAATGTATGCCTCTACAACTTGAGCTTACTTAATAATACTATAAAGCAATGGAACACAAATTTAAAATACATGATTAAGCACACTCGCTAAATAAGGGATAAAACTTGCTAATGCCTTATCAGTATACAAGCCATTATTTAATCATAAATTATTGTTTCAATATAATATTAAAATTCCATCACAGAGTTATTGATTATACACACTAAGCTGTTACTTGAAATATTTGTTGATTCAAAAAACATTCAATACTATATCTATCTGGTGTAATATAATCATTAACGATTAACAGCATAGCACTGAATGAGCAGATGACTTGCGTTGTATGAACTCATTCATGCTAAACAGAATTTAGTTTTATTACTTATTAGTCTTTATCTAAAGAGACCTATTTCTAATTTTCACTAAATTTCAATTGCTCTTTTACAGTATGCCCTCGTACATAAATAATTTCTTAGCTCATTATTTTGAGTTATTTTAAAGTTCCAAAATTACGCTACAACTGGCTTTTCTGATTTCCAATCTGACACATCCAAAATCATCAATTCGAGAGTCAATATTTTTCACTCGAAAACACAAAAAATAGCACCTATTTTAAGCCTCCAAATAACACGTCTAAGCGCACTTTCACACATAAGTAGGGTAGTAGCCCATTTACACCTTAAAATACCGCTTAAAGCCTGTTTCAAAAGATTTTCATTTTTAATTATTCTTTATATACTCATTATAATTAAAATTCATTTTATTATTATCTTTATTAATGTAAGTATTTTTATTATAAAACTATAAATACTTTTTATTATATAAATTACTTATAATACATATTATGTATTTAAACTTTATAATACTATTATATTTATTTAAAAATTACTAATACATATAAAAGTATTAGTAATATATTTTTAACAATATGTATTAATAATAAAATTATTATTGTTATTATATTATATATTGTTTATTAAATTTGTAATATAATATTTATACTTACATTTATTTTTAATTAATTAAATTATTATTATATATACAATAAGTTTATTTTAATATAATATATATTTAAAGTTTAAAATAATATAACAATATAGATATAATAATTAGTTATTATATTATTTATTTGGCATATACTTATCGTAAAGTTATTATTATTTATAAAATATATTATTACAGTATTGTTACTACGGTTGATTTGTTCTATATTGCCGGACAATATTATTCTTATTATAACAATGATTATTAGTGTAGTAAACAACAAAGGGGGAGTAGGTAAAACTACATCTACCCAAAATCTTGGTGCTGCCTTCCAGAAATTTGCAAACGCACGTGTGCTGTTTATTGACCTGGACGGACAGGCAAGTCTTACACGATGCTTTGGAGTTCAGGAAACTCAAGTTGGAAAAAATCATGTAGGCAATTACCTGAGTGGTGAATTGCCGTTTGACACTGTTGTGATTCACACTCCAATAGGGGATTTACTACCCAGTGCAGCTGAGCTTAATTCAAAAGAAGATTCAATAAAGGCTTCTCCTGTATTTCCGTTCAACTTGAAATTATTGCTAGAGAAAGTAAAAAAGAATTATGATTATATCATGATTGATTGCCCGCCCACACTTTCCGGCATGACAAGAATTGCGCTGATTGCTTGTGATATTTACTTAGTACCACTACAAGCTGAGTTTCTGAGCTACGAAGGTTTAAGAAACTTTCTGATGTATTCATCAGAATTGCAATTAATTAGTCCTCAAACAAAACTTGGCGGCGTATTTGCAACCCGTTACAACCCAAGAATTAATAAAAAACTAAGTAACGATATTATTGAAGCTACCAAACAACAATTAGGGAGCGCGTTTTTTGCTACAACCATCAGAGATAATATTGCTATCTCTGAAGCACAAGCTAACGGACAAGATATATTTTCATATTCTCCTGAAAGTAATGGTGCTATGGACTATTATCAATTAACTAAAGAGATTCTCGGAAGTTTTAATGACAACTAAACTATTACTGAGAAAGCTCTGAATTAAAAATTTTCTAAAAAAATGGCAAAGAATAAAAATTTCACCTTTGAAAGTCTGGTTCCAACTAACAAAAGCGCGGAACAGTCTGGTGCTGCAACAACTCAACCAACTATTGCAGCATATCAAGAAAGTGGCCCATCTACTAAAGTTACATTTGATTGCCCGAATGAGCTTGTTGAAACAATGAAAGATTATGGCTACTGGGAAGGAATGTCACAAAAAGATATTATTATAGAGGCACTGAATGTATTTTTTGAAGATAAAAAAATAAAAGAACGGCCTGAGAAAGTTAAAATGCGTAAAAAAGTAGGTCGTAAACCAAAAACATTAAAAGCATTTTTAAACTAACTGTTGATTAATTCAACATATTATCAACAAATGTTCCACGTGGATTTTTTCATTTTCCACATATTATACAGTTATAACAGACAAATATTTAAGTTATATAATTTATATTATGTTAAATAGAATTTTCTATTTACTCCCATCAATAGCTAATTCGTATGCTTTAGATAATAAAAAAACTCTGAGATTGCTCTCAGAGTTTTTTTATTATTACTACTAAAGTTAAATATTTTTTATTTACGCTTTGCACATTGCTCGAGTACCGAGGTCAAGCTAGTAAGGTTATCCATAAGGTCTTGCTCTTGTGGTTTTCCTTCTTTTTCTCTGGTTGCTTTACAAGTATCGAAATGTGGCTTAGCTTCTGCAAATTTAGCACATGCTTTATCTTCTACTGCTTTACCATTCTTTTGATACTCTTTCATATCCATTTTGTCAACCTCTTTCTTAATTTCTACCGCTTGATTGAAATAATATACACCTAAGTTAAAATTACAATCATAGTTTGATGGGTCAATTGCCAGAACTTTTTTATAATATACAAGTGCTTCCTCTTTAGTATTGTTATCATTCTGCAACAAAATAGCCAGATTAAGCAAATTGTTGATATTATTCGGGTCTGTTTCAATCAGCTTCTTAAGTTCATTTACTGCCTCCTGAGAGTTACCGCTTGATAGCTGAACATTTACTAATGAGCCTTTCAAATCTTTATCACCCGGGTTGGCTGTAATACCTTTTCTTAAAACTTCTACTGCTTTATTATGGTCTTTTTCTGATTTGTATATTTCTGACAAGCTGTAAAATACTGCTGGGTCTTTACCTCCCTCGTCAATAAATTTGTTAAAGTATAGTTTTGCAGATTCATTATCTTTAGCTAACTGAGCCACAATACCTGCATAAAGCGTTGCAATGGTATCTTTAGGGCTTGTTTCAGAAGCTAACTTGAATAATTTAAGTGCATTGGGGAAATTCTTTGAATTGTAATATCCTGCACCTTGTTGCATTAAGATAGAATAAAGCTTCTGACTCTTTAAAGCAGTTTCAATATCTTTAGCTCCTTTTCCTCCAGCTTCAACTTCAAGTGCTTTCTTATATGAATTATACGCTTTTTCTGATGCCATTGAATCTTTGCCACAATTTACGGCCATATCTTCATAGGCAGTTGCCAACTTTACCCAAGTAGATGATTTTGCACCTTTTTTAGCATCCTGGCTTGCTTTTTCACCTTTTGCTATTTCATCAGCAGCTGATTTACATTGTGCGTCTCTAACCTGTGAGTCAAGTGCTGATTGCGCAAATACGCCTGCCGAAAACATAGATAAGACAGACAAAAAAATTGTTTTTTTCATGTTTTAGTTGATTTTTTTAAAAATGTTAAACGTTTAGGGTTAGACATTATTATTTCCCGAAAAATATAAATTTTCGGGAAATTAACAAAGTATTAACATAAAAAGTCGACGTCCCCCCTACTCTATTGAGACTTAATTCTCTTCCGAGGCTACTACGTCCCCTCCTGTTTCAGATGCTTCTTCTTCTTCATCTTCACGTATGATTCGGGTAACTGAAGCAATATCGTCTGTTTCATTTAAGCGGATTAATCTTACCCCTTGCGTATTACGCCCCATTACTCTGAGGTCAGAAACTTTAATACGAATAGCAATTCCGTTTTTGGTAATTATCATCAGGTCATCATCATCTGTAACTTCCTTGATTGCAACCAAAGTACCGGTTTTATCTGTTATATTAAGTGTTTTAACACCTTTGGCTCCACGCGAAGTAATACGGTAATCTTCAATATCTGAACGTTTACCATAGCCTTTTTCAGACACAACCAAAAGCTGTGTATCTGCTCTGGAAACACAAACCATGCCTATTACGCGGTCGCCATCTTCAAGGCTAATGCCTCTTACACCTGTGGCTGTACGCCCCATAGGCCGTGTTCCTGACTCGTGAAAACGTACTACTTTACCATTTTTGGCAGCTATCACAATGTTATTATTACCATTGGTAAGGGCAACATCTAATAAATTATCACCTTCGTTGATATTAATGGCTATGATACCTCCCTGACGTGGACGTGAATATGCTTCAAGTAATGTCTTTTTAACAGTACCTTCTTCTGTACACATAACTATATAGTTATTATTAATATAGTCTTCGTCTGTAAGTGTAGTAACATTCAGTACTGCCTGAACTTTGTCGTCCGATTCAATATTTATCAGGTTCTGAATTGCACGACCTTTTGAAGTTTTTGCACCTTCTGGCACTTCAAAAACCCTTAGCCAATATAACTTCCCTTTCTTTGTAAAGAAAAGAAGATAGTTATGATTGGTAGCTGCAAACAGGTGTTCTGTGTAATCTTCATCTTTTGTTTTTACTCCTCTCGAACCAGTACCACCTCTACCTTGTGTACGGTATTCTTGCAATGGAGTACGTTTGATATAGCCTTGATGAGAAATAGTTACTAACATTTCATCGTCAGGAATCATATCTTCTATACTGAATTCACCGGCAGCCATTTCAATTTTAGAACGTCTGGCATCACCATAGCGTGCTTTTAATTCAGCTAGCTCATCTTTAATAATTGTACGTTTTCTTTCTTCAGAAGAAAGAATATCACGCAAGTCATCAATAAGCGTTCTAAGGTCTTCAAATTCTGCATTTATTTTGTCTCTTTCAAGGCCAACTAAACGCTGTAAGCGCATATCCAGAATGGCCTTGGCTTGTAACTCGCTTAAAATGCTTCCCTCTGCTACTGCTTGCGTACTGAGTGTATCAACTATCTGCAAACGTTTTAGCCCTACCGTAAGGAATTCTTCTTTTTCTTTGGCTGTCATGAAATCTCCCTGCATTAAAGCTGCTTTTGCTTCATCTGCATCTCTCGACCTGCGAATAAGGGTAATAACAGCATCAATATAATCTAAGGCAATTAAAAGACCTGTCAGGATATGAGCCCTTTTCTCAGCTTCTTTTAAATCATATATCGTACGTCTTGTGATAATTTCCAAGCGATGATCAACATAATAGCGTATCATATCTTTTAGGTTCAAAGTCACCGGACGACCTTTCACCAATGCTACGTTGTTGATACTGAACGAGGATTGTAGCTGTGTATATTTGTAAAGGTTATTGAGTACTACGTTAGGTACGGCATCTTTACGTAAATCATATACTACACGAATACCGTCTTTATCTGACTCATCACGAATATCTGAAATGCCCTCTATTTTTTTCTCATTAATGAGCTGAGCCGTTTTCTCAATCATCATGGCTTTGTTAACCATGTATGGAATTTCGGTTACTACAATCTGGTCTTTGCCGGTTTTCGATACTTCAAAATTAGCAACCGAACGTAAAACAATACGTCCTCTACCGGTTTCAAAAGCAGACTTCACGCCACTATAGCCGTATATAACTGCGCCTGTCGGAAAATCAGGAGCTTTAATATACTGCATAAGTTCTTCAATAGTAATTTCGTTATTGTCAATATAGGCTACAATTCCATCCACTACCTCTGAAAGGTTATGTGGAGCCATATTAGTAGCCATACCAACTGCAATACCTGCCGAACCATTCAATAGCAAATTAGGGATTTTCCCAGGCAATACAGATGGTTCTTCAAGGGAGTCATCAAAGTTAGGCTGGAAATCAACAGTTTCTTTATTAATGTCAGATAGTAATTCTTCAGCAATACGTTTGAGACGTGCCTCGGTATAACGCATAGCAGCCGGAGAATCACCGTCAATAGACCCGTAGTTACCTTGCCCGTCTACTAAGGTATATCTTAACGACCAGTCCTGAGCCATACGAACCATTGTGTCATAAACAGATGCGTCGCCATGTGGGTGATATTTACCTAGCACCTCTCCTACTATACGTGCTGATTTCTTATAAGGTCGATTGTGATACACGCCCAACTCTGCCATACCATACAACACACGACGATGAACGGGCTTCAAACCATCCCGAACATCGGGTAAAGCACGTGAAATAATAACAGACATTGAGTAATCAATGTATGCTCCACGCATTTCGTCCTCGATGTTAATTGGAATAATTGTACCGTTGTTAGAAGATTCTGGGATTAGATTTTCTGTTTCCTCAGCCATTAGCCTTTAAATTTACTTTAATTGGTAGAATTAATATAATTATTTACACATATTATTGTACTATTTATAAAAATAGTTATACAAATTTAATGAATTTCCAAAAGATTAACAAAGGTTTTAGGATTTAATACACAGAAAAAAGGCTATACTTATAATACTAAATTTATTATATATACATATTATTTTTTATATATGTATTATTTGTTTAAGCCATTATAAATGTAAGCACTACTTTAAACCAAAAAAGACCAGAGAAAACTCTGGTCTTTTTTGGTTTTTATCTTCTCCAATGCCCTCGCCTATACACATATCCTTTGGGTGTTCTCTGATAATGGCCCTCTACCCATACTCTTCTCCCTCTGGGTGGTACTGTGTAGTAGCCATTTCGCCAGACGTATGTGCCACCTCTTGCTACATAATGCCCTGGCACCCATACGTGTCTCGGAGTAATAGGTGCTGGAATTGTTTCTACCACCGCAGTAGGTGGCGGCGTAGTTACAATCTCACCTGAACATCCTGCTAGCCCTATTAAAGCAAAACTGCTAAGTAGGACTATATTATTGATAATTTTCATGGCTTATGCTATTTAAATCTAAGTAAGGCAACTGAAACTAGGTGTTTAGTCTTTGTCTGACACCAAATCATCGTTAGTTTCTTCTAAGTCTTCATGATTGTCGCCCCCTAAACTGTAATAATTATTTTCTTCATCTTCAAGCCCGATATTTTCTGAATCATCATCAAGGTCTGCTCCCGGAACATCCAAATCATCACCTGTCTGCTGGGTATTATAATCTGATTCATTCCAGTCGTCTGGCTGTATATCAGCAGGGTCTTTTAATTGTGTGGTATCATCAGGATTAATATTATCCTCTTTTATCCCTCTACTATAAATATCTTCTGAAGACGGATATAAAGGATACCCAGGAAAGTCTGTCTGAGATTCTTCAGGTTTCGTTTTTGGTTTTTGTTCAGCTTCCATAACTACACGTGTAAAGTAATTTGGTATTACAATAAAAGAATCAGCAGTAAAATAACTATAAGCGCACCAGCAGAGATATACACTCCTCCTCCGATTTGCGCCATCTTTGTACGAAGCGTTTTTACTTCTTTACGTAGTTGTCTTTTTTCTTTGGAAGTCATTTGAGACTTATCCATTGCTTTAATTTCTTCTAACCTTGCCAGAATGGCTTTAGCCTCGGCAGATTCTATTTTTTCTGCGTTCTTAGCAGGGTCTTCTGTTTTTACAACTGGTGTTGCTGCACCTGCACCGATATAAGAAAGAAATACCAAAGAGAAGATGGCGATAAAAGAACAAAGATTCTTTTTCATGGCTTTAATTGATTTAAGTGATTTAAAGTTTTGCTTATAATTGCAAAAAAACTAAGCCATATATTTGAAAAGCAACTTTGCTACTTTTATAGCCAATAATGTAGAAAATTTTACTCAGTTGTGTGTACAAGTAGAGGGTTTTACTTTAGTAAGTCAGGGCGTCTTTCTTTTGTACGCTTAATAGATTGTTCCAAACGCCATTCGTTAATTTTTTTCTCATGACCCGATAATAATACATCTGGCACTTTGAGCCCTTCAAATTCGGCCGGCCTTGTATATACTGGTGGGGCAAGTAAGTTATCCTGAAAAGAATCTGTCAGCGCAGATGTTTCGTCGTTTAATACCCCCGGAATAAGCCTTATTATAGCATCAGATACGACTGCCGCTGGTAATTCGCCTCCAGAAAGTACGTAATCACCTATGGAAATTTCTTTTGTAATAAAATGGGTTCTGACACGCTCATCAATACCTTTATAATGCCCACAAAGAATTATCAGGTTTTTGTTCATAGAAAGCCTATTGGCGGTCTTTTGCTCAAATAATTCCCCGTCGGGGGTCATATAGATAATTTCATCATACACTCGGTTGGTTTGTAAATGACGAATACAACGAGCAATGGGTTCAATACCCAAAACCATCCCTGCGCCACCACCAAAAGCGTAGTCGTCAACCTGACGATGTTTGTTCTCGGAATAATCTCGCAGGTCATGAATGACGACCTCAGCAAGCCCTGCATCTTTGGCTCTTTTCAGAATTGAATGGTCAAAGTAGCTATCTAATAATCGAGGAACACATGAAATTATATCAATGTGAATACCATTATCTATTAAAGACTGATTAACTGATTCCATAGTATTTTACTCATCGTCTGGTTCCTGTGTATTATTATCAAGGTATATTTCTAATAAGCCCTCAGGAAGTTCCGTATAAAGTTCTTTTTTATCTCTGTCTATTGTTTTAACAATTTCGTCGCTCACAGGAATCAGTACTTCTGTATTCTCATACTGCATAGCTATGAGGTCTTGTATCTCAGATGTATACACGGCCTTTACCTTACCAAGTTTTCCTTTGTTTTCATCCACAACATCGTAGCCAATAATTTCATGATAATAAAACTGATCATCCTCTTCCAGTTCTGGCAAATTATCGTCTGGAAGATATATATCACAATTTACTATTTTTTTTGCGTCTTCAATGGTATCAATATCTTCAAACTTAACAATTGACTTCCCTGGTCTGATTTGTATTTCTTCAATAAAATACGGCACTAACTCTCCTTTTACTTCTAAAAGTACAGAATCTAATTCTTCATAATCTTCCGGAAAATCTACATCTAACCATATAGCTAATTCACCTTTCAGCCCATGAGTTTTTGTGATTTTTCCTAATAAGTAGCAATCCTCTTTAGTCATTGTCTTATATTTTATTTATTTCAATGTAAAAATCCCCGCTTTGGGCGGGGATTTTTTTCAATTAAGAGCAATATTCTCAATAACGAGTCAGAATTACGCTTCTGCTGGTGCTTCTGTGCTTTCAGCTTCTGGAGCTTCTTCAGCAGGAGTTGCAGCAGCTTCTGCCTCAGCAGCGGCTTTTTGTTGAGCAGCTTCCATATCAGCACGTTTTTTACGTTCAGCTTCAATAGCAGCTTTTTTCAATGTTTCTTTGCCTTCTGTAAGTTTAGCAATTCTTGCATCGCGTTTGTCTTGTTTGTCTTTTGCCCATGCTTCAAAACGAGCATCTGCTACGTCCTGAGTGATAGCGCCTTTATCAACACCTACTTGTAAATGTTTTTTAAAGAGTACGCCTTTTACTGACAAAATTTTACGAGTGGTATCTGTTGGTTCTGCACCAACCATTAACCAATATAAAGCTCTGTCATCTTTCAATGTGATACCCGCTGGGGTTGATTGAGGATTATACTGACCCAATTTTTCAATAAACTTACCATCACGTGGTGAGCGAGAATCAGCTACCACTATATCATATAATGGTGCTTTTTTACGTCCTCTTCTTGCTAATCTGATTTTAACTGCCATTTTTTTGTTTTTTTAATGGGGAGCCCGTCCCCTTTTGCATTTTGGGACTGCAAAATTACAAAAAAACCTTACAAAATAAAAATTTCGCAAGGTTTTTTTAGGAAATACAAATTAGATTCTTATATAAAAAAAGCAAGCCTATAAGCCGAATTCTGTCTTTCCTGATTTCTCAGGAAGGTCTTATCATTTATCTGGAACAACAGTCGCCTGTTGTTTCTATCAACCTACCCTCCGACTCAGACGAGCAGCCCTTTATACAAAAACATGTATACGTCGGTTTATTTGGTCTTTCAGTTCATGAGGTTTACCGTGCCTTGTGTGTCACCACACAAGCGGTAGGCCCTTACCCTACCTTTTCACCCTTACCTTTGCAGGCGGTATATTTTCTGTGGCACTAGCTGGCGGCAACTCATCGCTGGGTTACCTCCTACCCGTTAGGTAGCATGATGCTCTTCACTGTTCGGACTTTCCTCTGCTTTATAGAAAGCAGCGATAAGACGACTTGCTTTTTCTTTGATACAAAGGTAACTTTATCTATGACAATTACCAAAACGCTGTAAAATCAATCGCTTGCTATCTTTCAATAGGGTATCTTATTATCAAACGGCAGCATTTTTAAATATCGCAAAATTATTAATATTTAAGTAAAAAGCGATAAATTACAAACCATCTACTTTTAACTCAACCTTACCCTTTGCCAATACCACTGCAACAATACTTGAGGGGGTAAGATATACTTTATCAGGAAGCACACTCTCAATTTTCCCACTAAGTTTTACTCCTTTTTTGTATTCACTATTCATAGCCGACTCGACGTTCTGCTTGGCATAAGTAATCAGTTCATCAACTGGCATTCCGTATTCATCTTCTATCATCTTAACCATTTTACCCTCTAATAACCATGCTGCGGCTTTAGCTAGAATATTTCTTGTTTTTATATCAAACTGCGTATTTGTCAAGACAATGCTTTTTTTAACAGGGCTATACACGGGTATTCCTTTAATATAAACAGTACCTTTCAGGCTTCCTTTGATATCGGTTTTGATAACCAGAAACTCATTGCTACCATAAATATCTAGGTCGGTTATTTCGATTTTATATTTACCATCTTTAAAATCATAGGTTTTACCAATAAACATTTTCTTTGCTACTAGCGCCGCTTCGGAAAACGGCACATCGCTCATTAAACCTACCTGAAAGTCGTTTGGTATATTACTTACCAGTTTAAGGTTAGGTATATTATTAACCGGCAAGGGGTTGTTTGGATGCTCGCCCATGATGGTTTCGGTATAGGCTTTAAGCCCTAATGCCGAACGAACATTTCGCCCTGCTGTTATCAGGGGAGTCATGTAAATTTCGAGGGGTGTAATTTTAACCCATGTCCGGTATTCTTCCGAAACCTGATATGGCTGTGAAGCGGCATTCCACGCTTGTATCACATAAGGCTTAATAGTAAGATTTTTGGCAACGGCATCATCAATTGACTTGGCAAATTTAGAATGGTTGTTGTCAATAATTTTTCCTACTATAAAATCGATAGGCACATCGAAGCCAATGTTTATTTTAGGTTTGGTTACCCATTCATAACCATTAGGCGTAGTAAAGGTCTGTACTGCCCAGTCTGGACGGATAGTAAAGCGGGTCGAGAATTTCAGATTCATCTCAAATTCAATCGGAATATATTTCATCAAACCGAAAGCTCCGATACCTTTTTCTGCCCATACCTTAATAGGTACTGTAAAATCGAACACATCGTTTGTACCGGCTGTTATAAGAATGTTTGACCTCTTCCATACTTTGCATTTGAAATTATCATTCCCGTCATCGGTATAACTGTTATCTTCGTAGATAAGGCCAGTGAGGGTACCATTGATTTGTTTCTCGATGTCGTTCATCGAAATATCAAATGGAATGCTAATATTTGAAAAGATTTTTTGCACGCGTACTGAATCTTGTAAATATTGCTCTACGGGAGCTTCGGGGTTAGCCTTCTGGGCTTTTGTATACGTAACAGCACTAAAAAATACTGTAACTAATAACCAAACAGGGGTTTTCAGCTTATTCATTATTTATTAAAATTGGAACTCTTGTGCAAAACGGATAAACAAGAAAAAAATTATTTCCCTTTGTACCCTCAGATTTACTTTATTTTAATACGTGTAGCTCCATAACCAAATTTCTCTTTCTGTGCATCTTCAAACCATGCTACATTTTTATGTTTTGATAACCTTCGTTGTATCTCCTGCCTTAATATGCCATTTCCTACGCCATGAATAAAAGTGATTTCATCCATCCCACTAGCAATTGCCTGTTCAAAATTATTTTCAAACGTACTCATTTGCATTTCAAGTATCTGGGCATTGTTCATTGCAAGAAAGTTTTTAGTTAATTGCTCAATATGCAAGTCGACTACTTGTGTTGGTTTTGTGTAAGTCTTAGCTATTTCGTCTACCGCCTTTTTTTCGAGCATTCCCTCTTTTAACTTATTTACATCTATTACTAATGGTTTTGTTTCAGTTTTCACTACTGTTTCTTTTGTATCGTCCGAATCAAGCTGATACAAGAATGCTTCTTTATCTAACAAAGGAGCTTTTGTTTTATAGTTAGCAAAGGTTTCTTCTCTTACCCTCATTTTTTTTAGAAGCGGCGCGCGTTCATCAAAAGGCCCTGACTGGTAATAAAATGCCTGAAAACTAAAACTACCCCATTCTTCCATTTCTTTTAGTGATAGCTCAAGAGGTGATTTCTGAAAACTTTTAGCTTTTAATATTCCTCCTAATAGTCCGGTGTGGATTCTGGTATTATTCAGGGTCAGAGTAAAAGGCAAATCCCAATCTGTATTGTTAACAAGATATACCGGTGTTTCTTTTGCATTGGCCGGAAGAAACGCCAGAAAAATTCCTTTGTCGGCACGTACCTGATTTTTCACTTCTTTAGGCTTTGTCTCTTTCTCACTAGCAGGCTGAGGCTTAAAAAACTGTTTCTCACTCCCCGAAACCACAGCTAACTCTCTTCTCAAAACAGGGAGTCTGAACCCTGTTTCAATTTCAACTTCTATTAAGTTATCTTTTAAAAACTTTGTAATGATACCTTCTTCCTTTGAGTGTACCAAACGCACTCTATCTCCAATATTCATTTGTTATAATATGTATTATTCTTATAAATCTGTTTCTAAATAACACTACGGATATAAAAATAATTTCGTTCATTTAGTATTGTAGGTTTTAGCGTTTTTGCTAAAAAAAATACAATTTCCAAAAATATTAAGATTTTATTAAAGAGCTTCTATGTAAGGCAAAAAATAATAGTGTGGCTAGTAAAACTTTTTCCTTGTTATGTAAGTATTAAAACAAGAGTCGTTATTCAAACCCTCGCATTAAAATATTATTGTAAATAAAAAGAGAAACTAAGAGATTAGTTTTAGATTAGCCTATTTATTCCTACTGCCTTAACAAACATTCATTTTACAGCAATTTTATGTTAGATGCAATATTTATGAAGGAAACCCAAATATGTCTACAAAAAATACAATTTAATTTTATCTGATTTTAACAAAAAAAATACCTGCTTTAAATTCTTAATAAAGCAGGTATTTAGTCTATATAAAAGATTCTCTAATAGCTTCCCAAGTATTTTCTTGTTACCCATTCAACCGAAGCAAGCGTGAGTAAAACAAAGAATATCCATTTCAGATTGATAAATTCGTTCATTTCTTCAATGCTTGTCACTTTATCTGGACTTTGGTTAGATGAAAGATATTCTTTTAATTTCTCTAGCTGGCTAGCAACAAAAAACTTTCCATTATTTTGCTGGGCAAGGGTACGCAACATATTAAAATCGGCTGTATTAGTTAAACTTTCTAGGTCAGTATTCTTGATAATGAACTGGCCATCTACAACCTCACTTTTGCCCAGTACTTGTGTAGAAGCTTTATAACGATAGACACCTTCTGATAAGCCTGTTATTTCAAAACGGGTATTTTCTTTACTAATAGTGTAATTATATGTCTTCGTACTTCCTTTTTCGTCTGTTATATCGAGTTTGATTGTCTGGTTATAAATGCGCTCATAGATATCATTATAGGCTTCGTTTTCAAAAATCACTTTTTCATCAATCGAAAATTCAGGAGCAATCGGATAAACCCTTAGTTTTCGTTTATCATCTTTTACTGAAATTAATTGCAGGGTTTTCATCAGAACCTCGTCTACAATTTCCTGTTTATCGGTCAGAGCAAACTCTTCTAAGCGCCATTGCCAAATACCTTCCCCTGCTAGTACTGCCGATTTACGAGCATTAGCTGTATTGGCTATTAACAAGGGTTTAGGCGTTACTAGCGACCCTACACGCTGATAAAGGATAATTTCGCTACCAGTGGCTGGCTTATAATCTCCGAAAGGGGCTAAAACAGGAGGTAATTTTTCCAGAATATTGAGTTTATCTCCATCCAGATTAAATAAATTAAAAGAGGCATTAAACTTTGCAGTTACCTTATCAGCCCTTCCTCGTTGCGAAATAATACTTAATGTTTGCTGTAAGCCATTGAAACTTGCTATATTAGTTTGGCTTCCCAAAACAAATAAAGTAGGCTTTTGTAGGGCTAATAAACGGCTTACAACGCTTCCTCCGGCACCGTATAAATCAGGCAATTGATGAAGAATAAGAACATCAAACGGTTGTGTGCCTATTTCGTTAAGGTTATCACTCTGAATAATCTTAACGTTTAGTTCATATAACTCGTTTTTTTCGATAATTGCTTTTATTGCCTTAATATCAGGATGTGGTGCTAGTGCTACAAGCAGAATTTTTTCTTTACCATCAACTACATCAATATACACATCTCTGAGATTATTCTTTGATAAGAACTCTCCTGTCAGGCCAGCTACTTCAATACTATAACGCTGCATACCTTTTTGGTCGGCAGAAGTATAGAAAGTTACTTGTTTTAAATCCATTGCCTTATCGAAGCTTATTATCTGTTTGTCTAAGACCTTTCCACCTTGTTTTAGCAAAACGGTTGTTGATTTACCCTGATACCCATAACTTGAGATTTCGGCTTGTATCGGAAATTTATTTCCCAGATAAGCAATTCTATTGGCATTAATGGTATTTATTTTAATATCTTTCTTTTGAGTGGTATCGCCCAAGCCAATTGTATGAATATTAAAGTTATATTTACCATAAGTGGGTGAAATACCAGCATTAGCGATTCCGTCAGACACCAGAATAACATCAGTCAGGTTTCGGCCCTCGTAATTATTTTTAATATTTGCCAATAAACCCGACAAATCGGTAGTTTTTTCTCCGAATTTAATAGTATTGATTTCTGTGTTATCCGCTTCTTCCTGTAATGTTTTTATTTCAACATTAATATTCTTAGCTTCAATACCTTCCTTAAGCTTTTGAAGATTTTCTTTCAATTGCACCAGTTTTTCCTGACCGCCTTGCGCCATTGAAGAAGAATTATCAATGGCTAAAACTACTGCAGGCTTCTCAATAGTTGTTTTGTTGCTTCTTAACAAGGGGTTTACCAGCAAAAAAGCCAGTAATGCAACTAATAACCCTCGCACACAAGCAAGTAGCCTGTTCTGAATAGTAGAAAAGTTATTCTTTCTTTGATAAAGTACAAAAGCATAAATACCACCAGCGAGCAAACAAAGCAGAATGAACCACGGTGAAGATTGAAATATCAATTCGGATTTCATAAACCCCTCATCCCGTTTTCTAACGGGGAATTTTTATTTAGAAATATACTATTAAAACAACACCTTAATTGAACAAATATTTTGCCAAGATACAAAAAAATATCGTCAAGGCTTACGATAAATCTACCTTGACGATACAAACTATTGATAATTACTGTAAATATATACGAATCTACTACATGAGCATTCCACCATCGACCTGCAAAACTTGTCCTGTTACGTATCTCGACATATCTGAACCTAAAAATACGCACGCATTTGCTACGTCTTCTCCCTGCCCTGCACGCTTTAAAGGTATATTTTTCAACCATTCTTCCAAAGCCTTTTCGTTAAGCTCTCCGGTCATTTCTGTTTCAATAAAGCCAGGAGCTAACGCATTAGAACGAATATTTCTTGACCCCAACTCTTTAGCAACAGATTTTGTAAAGCCAATTATACCTGCTTTTGAAGCCGCGTAGTTGGCTTGCCCGGCATTACCCATTAGCCCCACAACTGAGGTAACATTAATAATAGAACCTTGTTTGGCGCGCATCAT
The DNA here is from genome assembly GCF_037153985.1 of Emticicia sp. 17c. Taxonomy (NCBI): domain Bacteria; kingdom Pseudomonadati; phylum Bacteroidota; class Cytophagia; order Cytophagales; family Leadbetterellaceae; genus Emticicia; species Emticicia sp. 17c. The sequence goes on along the minus strand of NZ_JBBAYI010000001.1, from coordinate 384,096 downwards.
AGGCTTGGTAGCCGCTTTTGTAAGGTTAAAAACCGATTTTAGGTTTACACGCATTACTTCGTCCCATTGTTCTTCCGACATTCTCATCAAAAGTGTATCACGTGTAATTCCGGCATTATTCACTAAAATATCAATGGTTCCAAAGTCGGCTACCACATCTGTAATTAGTTGTTCGGCTGCTGCGTAATCAGAAGCATCTGAACGGTATCCTTTAGCTTTAACACCATAGGCTGCTAACTCAGCTTCAAGAGCTTGGCCTTTTTCAACACTAGAAAGATAAGTAAAGGCAATATTAGCACCTTGTTCAGCGAACTTTTTGGCGATTTCTCTCCCGATTCCGCGTGAAGCACCGGTCACTAAAGCGATTTTATTCTCAAGTAATTTCATGAATAAGTTAAATAATTAATGTAAAATAGTTTATTATGCTACACTTTCAGCTTCTTTTTTTTCGTTTTTGAGGTCTTCTCTCAAGCCTCGGCTTGTTTTTGTACTGCCATCATGCGACCACCCCGGAGGCATAAACACATATTTTATCTTGGTCAAAAGTCCCACTGGCTTTTTTAAGTCTTTCACAAGTTTCACCCACTCATGAAACACAATATTAACTGGATTTTTGTTTTCGACAGGAGAAACCAAGCCATATTTAATTGGTAGATTATCAATTTCTTCCTGAAAAGTTCCAAACATTCTGTCCCAGATCGTGAGGCACATACCCATATTTTTATCCAGATATTCTACATTAGAGGCATGATGTACTCTATGCTGCGAAGGAGTTACAATTACGTATTCCAATAATTTTAAAGGCATTTTACGAAACTTTGGAATATAACTTGTATGCACAAGTATACCGTATATCTGTGTAATCGAATACATTACGGCTATGTCTTCAGCCCTAAAGCCCAGCAACGATAAAGGGATAAAATAGATGAATCGGTACAGGGGTTGAAATACCGAAGAACGAAAGCCAACGGTCAGGTTAAACTGCTCAGAAGAATGATGCGTAACATGAGATGCCCAGAAAAAACGTGAGTAGTGGTCTACCACATGTAATACATAAAACACAAAATCTTCTGCAATAAACAGAATACCCCAATAAAGAATAGGATTTTCGATCTGGAAAAAACGATACTGGAAAAACCATGCTAGAATACCCCATGTAATACCTCTCGATAATAAATCGATACCACCATTAAGTAACATCAGATAAACATTTGTGATAGTATCTTTGATGGTGTAAAAATGCCTTTCCTGTATATTACTCAATATAATTTCTCCGAGTATCAAAAAAGCATAAAGCGGAGTAGAAAATATAATAACAAGTTGCTCTACGGTATAATTTTTAAGTACTTCAAACATAAAATCTGTTAATTAAAACAACATAAACTACTGATATTCAAATATTTTCATGATTTTCCTTCAACCACAATTACTATCTCTCCTTTAATACTTCTATTGGCAAAATTAGTAATAATTTCAGATAAAGTTCCGCGTACATTTTCTTCAAACATCTTTGTTATTTCTCTTGATACACAGGCTTGACGGTCAGCTCCAAATATTTCGACAAAATTTTCGAGAGTTTTTAGTAATCTGAACGGAGACTCATAAAAAATCATGGTTCTTTCTTCCTCAATAAGAGATTTTAATCGCGTTTGTCGGCCTTTTTTTACTGGCAGAAAGCCTTCAAAGGTAAACCTGTCACAAGGTAAGCCAGAATTTACCAAAGCGGGTACAAAAGCCGTAGGGCCCGGCAAGCATTCTACTTCTACCCCATTCCTAAGGCACTCTCTTACAAGTAAAAAACCAGGGTCTGAGATAGCAGGTGTGCCTGCATCGGATACCAAAACGATTTTTTCGCCCTTTTTAAGCCTTTCTACGACCTTTCCAACAGTTTGATGCTCATTAAAGGCATGATGGCTTTGTAAAGGTTTAGAAATGTCCAGATGCTTCAGAAGAAAGCCTGTATTGCGGGTATCTTCAGATAATATTAAATCAGCTTCTTTCAAGACATTAATAGCACGTAGGGTAATGTCTTCCAAATTGCCTATTGGTGTTGGAACAAGTACAAGTTTCACTGTATTTTTTTTCGACAAAATTACGAATTAAAGCGTTCAACTAGTAAAATGTATCTAATTAAAAGATAATAAATCTACTTTTTTTAACTAAAAAACTTCGAAAACTACCGCTCAATAAATATTTAATATTCATTTGTTATTTTACTTTCAAAAATTTCTGAAAATACTTGACAAAATAAATTATAATATATACTTTTGGCAAACAATAAACCTAATAAAGCCATGTTATTAGCAGCCATAGCCCTCGCGATTGGTGGTCTGATGATGACCAAAGTACGCGAAAAAGAAGAAATGTATGCCCCTAAAGGGTACATGACGAGTTTACAGGCTCGTCCTCGTAATGTATATTATTACTAAACTAAAGTTTCTCCCCCCTCTTAATTCAAAAATCTGTATCACAGCTTAAAAGATAATTTCAATACAATTTTTGAATGTTTTTACTTTTTTTGACTAAAATTATATAAGAATTGTCATATTTTAGGAAAAAAAAATCTAACAATTGGCTTATATTTTTTTTAGTTATTGTATAATTGGAAGTATTTTAAGAAAATTGTACAGTTAAACGTGCTTAAACTATGTTACTACTTACTATCGCATCACTCGCTTTTGGAGGTCTGTTAATGACCCGTATGAATGAAGAAAAAGAATTATATGCACCAAAAGGATATTTGGTTCGCTTACAATCTCGTCCTCGTTCAGTTTACGCCTGGTAATATACCTGTTTTTAAGGTAAATACTGCTTTAATACACTAAATTATGTATTAAATGGCATTGCTTTGCTCTTTTTTTGACTATGAGATAAAGCCAAAACTTATAAAATAGCCAAGTTTTTCTCAAGTTTTCTAATAATATAGTCCGCATCTTCTAATGCCGATATAGTATCGGATAATATTTGCTTGTGGGTCTGTATCATTTACCAATGCACATTTGGGCATAAAGGAAATCTCGTGTCTTTTTCCAAAAAATTACATCAAGAAAAATCTGTTAATTTCCAGAGTTTCTTAATGTAGGTAGCTCTTTTGTCCTAACTGATGCAGCAAAATACTCATTTGCATTTTAATTTACTTTTTAACTAGCTTAATTTGAAGATTATTTTTCTTCAAACAAGTCGTGTTTTATCAATTTTGCAAATTTCTCAAGAAAATCAATGATTTAATTGTGCATTCTGAGGATTGATAACGTATAAGTTAGCTAAGAAGCATCCATTTTTATTGAGACAGCATATCTCCAAAGTGTTCTTTATTCTGAAAGTTTGGGTCATACTTCTTTTATGCCGCATATTAATTCGGCATCGGCATTATTATGCCTTTACTATTCTTCGCCTCAACATAATTAGATTTATTTATGATAGTATTGCTGCTACCTTATCAACATTGAGATGTTGTAAATAACAAGAATATTAATTATTGAGTAAGGCTTGCTGGGTCAGCAAAGTAGAAACAAAGAATATGAGTGTTAAAATATATCGTAGATAACAACCTGAATAGTTAAAATCTAGGTTTAGATTATAATTGTCTCCAAAGCTATAACAAACATAGCGTATAGTTAATCATCAGTAAGCAAAGAAATATCTATAAAGCAAGTTCAAAACTTGAAATTAACGATAAATTACTCCTATTTTCTTAAAAACTGAGACAAATTGAATAAATTACTTGTCATATCAATAACTATTATAAGTCTACCTTAAGCATTTTGCCAGTAAAATCCAGCAAAATAATTCCTGAAGCTTCTCTTCAATACTATATGCAGGTAATTAACATATCAATAGCTCCAGCATATACAAGTCTAGCGTATATCCTAAAGTATTTCAATACCCTAACCGCAGCATATAGATACTTATAAGCGTATGAATGTACGACGATAGAATAGTCTTGTGGCTAAGCTACATACTCATTTATCTAGATTAGCCAAGAATCGGCAAGATTTAGTTATATCAAAATACTGTGAAACCCCATTTTTCAGATTTTTTTATACAATTATACGGCTTTTATTATGGCTGAGATTTCAATATACTGCATAATATATCAGATATAAATAAAATATTCAATTCTCAGCCATAATAAATACCTCTAAATAGAGGTATTTATGGCACTTTTGTATAAAAAAATCTGATTATATGATGTTTAGGCATGTCCTTAAGAAGAACCACACTACGTAAAATACTGATTATCAACACATTACACACACCTGTTGATAATTAAAATTTTGAAATTATTTTAATAAATCATCAATTTCCCTAGCTAGTTTTTTGTCTTTTTCAGTAACGGTATTACCGGCATCATGAGTAGATAAATCAATATGAACTTTATTCCAAGTATTTGACCAATCAGGATGATGGCCATGTACCTCTGCTAGCAAAGCCACACGGGTCATAAAGGCAAATGCTTCTGAAAAATCTTTAAAAATAAAAGTTCTACTTAGTTTGTTGTTGTTTTCGTTCCACATAAATATGGTCTTATTTAAATGAGTGTATGAATATTGTACAATATACAACAAAAAAAAGCCGAATCAAATGATTCGGCTTTAGCAGAGAGAGAGGGATTCGAACCCCCGGACCTGTGACAGTCAACGGTTTTCAAGACCGCCGCATTCGACCACTCTGCCATCTCTCTGTGAATGTTTTGCAAAGGTACGGCTTTCTTATATATATGTCAATACCTAGCTAAAAAATTTTTATGTTTTTTTTTCCTTTCAGAAGCCCTCGAAAAAATGTAAATTTGTAAAAATTTTACGAATACTTCTTTTTTGTGGAAACAATCGAACAACTTCCAACGTTAGAAACAGCCAAAAAGCTTGGCTTATTACCCGAAGAATTTGAGAAAATCAAACAAATCTTAGGACGAACTCCCAACTTTACTGAGTTATCTATTTTCTCGGTAATGTGGTCAGAGCATTGCTCATACAAAAATTCTATTGTATGGCTAAAAACTTTACCGCGTGATTCAGACCGTATGCTTGCAAAAGCTGGGGAAGAAAACGCAGGTCTGGTTGATATTGGTGATGGCCTTGCTTGCAGTTTCAAGATTGAGTCTCATAACCACCCTTCTGCCCTTGAGCCATATCAAGGAGCTGCCACTGGTGTTGGGGGTATCAACCGTGATATTTTCACAATGGGTGCTCGCCCGATTGCTCAGTTAAACTCACTTCGTTTTGGTAACATTCAACTGGCTAAAACACAACGCTTACTTAAAGGTGTTGTAAAAGGAATTGGCGACTACGGTAATGCCTTTGGAATACCAACCGTGGGAGGAGAAATATATTTTGACGAATGCTATAATACAAATCCACTTGTAAATGCTTTTTCGGCTGGCATCGTGGAAGTAGGTAAACAAGCATCGGCCACTTCTTATGGTGTGGGTAATCCGGTATTTATTGTAGGTTCGGCAACTGGTAAAGATGGTATACATGGAGCAACCTTTGCTTCGGAAGATATCACAGAGAAATCTACTGAGAAACTTCCAGCTGTTCAGGTAGGTGACCCATTCATGGAAAAACTTCTGCTTGAAGCTACTCTTGAAATTATCAATACTGGTTATGTAATTGGTATTCAGGATATGGGAGCCGCTGGTATCATCTGCTCGACATCTGAAATGAGTGCCAAAGGTGAGCATGGGATGATTATAGACCTTGATAAAGTACCAACACGCCAAGCAAATATGCATGGATGGGAAATTTTACTTTCTGAATCTCAGGAAAGAATGTTAGTGGTTGTTGAGAAAGGTAAAGAAGATTTAATTAAAAGCATATTTGATAAGTGGGATTTGCACTGTGCGCAAATTGGTGAAGTAACCGATACACAACGTTTACACTTCTACCAACATGGTACACTGATTGCTGATGTTCCGGCGGAAGACCTTGTTTTAGGTGGAGGTGCTCCTCAATATCACCGTGAGTATCGCGAACCCGCATATTTTCAGGAGTTCAAAAAGTTTGATATAAATACAGTACCTGATATTCAGGATAGTGCTGAACTGAAAAAAGTAGCAGAACATCTGCTATCTCACCCGAATATCTGTTCAAGAAAATGGATCACTGAACAATATGATTCAACAGTAGGCACAGCCAATCGAAGCACGAATCGCCCTTCTGATGCAGCGGTAGTCCGTTTGAGAAATCCAGAAAAAGGAGATTTAAATAAAGGAATTGTAATTACAGTTGATTGTAATGGACGTTATGTGAACGCTGACCCTGAGACTGGTTGCCAGATTGCCGTTGCAGAAGCTGCACGGAATATTGTTTGTACAGGAGGTGACCCTTTAGCCATTACCAATAACCTGAACTTCGGAAATCCATATAACCCAGAGGTGTACTGGCAATTTGTTGGAGCTATCAAAGGGATGAGCAAGGCCTGCACTAAATTTGGTACGCCAGTAACTGGTGGAAACGTAAGTTTCTATAACCAAAGCTCTGACGATGGCCCTGTATTTCCAACACCAACTATCGGGATGCTTGGTTTGTTAGAAAATATGGATAACCAGACTACACTCAATTTTAAAAATGCTGGTGATTTGATTTATCTGATCGGAGCTTCAAAAGATGATATTGCTTCTTCTGAATATTTGTATTCTTATCGTGGTATTAAAGCATCTCCGGCTCCTGATTTTAATTTAGATGAAGAGTATAACGTTCAACAAGCAGTAAAAGAATTAATTCAAAATAAGTTAGTTGAATCGGTTCATGATATTTCTGATGGAGGATTATTTGTTACATTAGCTGAGTCGTCTTTCACTAATACATTAGGCTTTAATATACAAACAGATGCCAAGCTAAGAACTGACGCCTTTTTATTTGGTGAAGCACAAAGCAGGGTGGTTGTATCGGTAAAACCTTCGCAAAAAAATCAGATAGAAGATTTATTACGTAAAAATAATATAGCTTTTGCCCAACTAGGCGAAGTAAATGACGGTAGTTTTATTATCGACAGCGAAGTAATTATTACCTGCCAAACGGCTAAAAATATTTATGATAATGTTATAAGCAATATCATGAACTAAAAAATGAAGGCCGCTTAATAGCGGCCTTCATTTTTTTACCATTACCAAAAACAAAGAACTTCCGAAACCTCCATTTTTCAACACTCGTTCTTCTATCTTCACAATTCTGTAAAAAAAATTATTAAGCCAATTACTAGGCACGCTTACATCAGACTTTATTTTTGACTTATCAATAAGATTTAGTTTTAACTCTAATTGTTGCCATAAGCGCACCACCAGAATAAGGGGAGATAAAAACAAACTCCAATAAGCATAGTTAGCAATTTTTAATGAAGTTTGCTTTAGATATTTCTCAAAGTCTGTTTTCGTAAATCTTTGTACGCCTCCTACGGCAATATCATGTGTACCATAAAAAATATCGAAGGCATTATTGTTTGAAATTAGTATTCCATCAGGCTTCAACTTTCTATCCATATTGCTGATAGCTCTTACGATAAGTTCATCTTCAAACTGATATAAAACGTCATTATTGATAATGACATCAAACGAATTATTTATAAATTCAGAATCAAAACTAGCTATATCAATTTGTTTAACTTTCAAGTTTCGTTCAAGACAGAAACTCACGGCATCAGACGAAAAATCAAAGCCTTCTATATTTTTGTATCCGTGATGTAGCAGAAAACTCATAAGCCCTCCGGTACCACAACCAGCATCCAGAATAGTGATATCTTTATTTTCACCAAATCGATTTGTAATTTCATGCAAGATTTTTTCATGCAAGATTTTATACCACCAAAGTTTTTCTTCGGACTCAAACATTGCCTGATATTCTTCTCTACTACTTAGCATGAATTGAATTATATTTTTCTACAAATTGAGGTGTAGCATTCTGACTTAAAAAAAGTTTCCCTACATATTCGCCAATAATACCAAGCGACGTTAATTGTATACCACCAAAGAAAATAAACATAGCTATTCCCCAACCTGGCAAGTATTTTATCAGATATAAGAATGTAAGAATTAAGGATAAAAAAATCAGCAATAGCCCCATTCCTAAAACTAGTCGTATCGGCATAAGTGAATAGCCAAACAAAATAATCATGAAAAGTCTAATTAATTTTTTAACTGTATAATTAGACTGTCCCTCCATACGGTCGTTATGTTGTACTTGCTGCCGACCTACATTTGTGGTCACTCTAAAGATTAGTGCATCAATATAAGGATACGGCCCTTTATACTTTACAATTTCTTCAACTACTTCTTTTTTTATCAGTTTAAAACTTGACAAATATAAATTACTTGGTTTATTAATGAGTACCGTAGTAATTCGATTCACAAGCCAGCTTCCGAGGTTTCTAAAAAAATGGTGTTTTTTTTCAGAGTAGTAACTATATACTACATCATAATCATTGGTCTCGGCTTTTTGAAGTAATTTTAAAATTTCAGCAGGTGGATTCTGAAAATCGTCGTCGATAATTACAGTGTACTTTCCACTTGCATAATTAAGCCCGCACATGACAGCATTAAACTCACCAAAATTTTTACGTAAAGAAATGAACTGTACGTTATCATATTTTTTACATAAGGCCATACATACTTTTTCAGAATTATCTGGGCTACCATCGTTTACAAGAATTACTTCATAACTCAATGCAGATAATTCATCATGTAATTTTTCAATCAGTTTAGTAATTGTTCTTTCTCCCTTATAAACCGGTATGACTACTGACAAGAGCATGGTTACTAATCAATATAAATTTATGATATCGATAATATAATTTATTTGTACCTCCGACAATGCTATATTCAAAGGAAGGCTAACTATTTCATTATGGATTTTTTCTGAAATCGGAAAAGAGTGGTTATTCCATTCATGGTAAGCCTTTTGTTTATGAGGGGGTACTGGATAATGCACATCTGTACCGATTTTATAACTTGTCAGATACTCACGAAACTTTTGTCTATCTTCAACCCTAACCACAAACAGATGCCAGGCATCCATCTCTACCATTTCGGTAGAAGGTAAAATAACTTTAGAATTTTTTATGTTCTCTAAATATTTTCTGGCTAGTTTCTGACGAGCTTCATTTTCCTTATCCAGATTTGGCAACTTGATACTTAATATAGCAGCCTGCATTTCATCAAGTCTACTGTTAAGCCCTTGCTCGTCAAAAATATATTTTTCACCCGATCCATAATTTCTGAGCGCACGTATTTTATTGGCAAGCTCATCGTTATTAGTGGTGACGGCGCCGGCATCTCCCATTGCTCCTAAATTTTTTGTAGGGTAAAAACTAAACCCAGCACCATCAGATAAATTTCCAGCCTTTTTACTTTTATATATTGCCCCATGAGATTGGGCCGCATCTTCAAAAACTTTCAGATTATTTTTTTGTGCAATTCTCAGAATCTCCTCCATCTCACAACACTTGCCATACAGATGCACAACAAGTATACCTTTTGTATTTGCATTTATTTTTTCCTCAATATTTTTGGGGTCAATTAAATATGTATGTAGGTCTGGTTCAACTAATACGGGTTTTAACCCAGCCAATGAGATAGCCAAAATACTAGCTATGTAGGTATTTGAAGGAACCAGAATTTCAGATCCCACTGGAAACTCAGAGGCTTTGAGTAAAAGTATCAAAGCATCAAGCCCGTTGGCTACTCCGATACAATGCTTAGTTCCACAATAATTGGCAAACGATTGCTCAAACTTTTTAACTTCTTCCCCTAAAATATACCAACCTGATGCTACTTTTCGAGCTAGGGTTTCATTGATAGAGTCTTCGTATTCCTGATTAATCGCTTTTAAATCTAAAAATGGGATATTGCTGTTATTAATATTCAACTTATTTGTTCGGGGTTAGTACTACTTATCTTCCACAAATTCCTTTAAAATCGCATCTTTCACAAATTTTCAGGTCATTTGTTTGTATAAATGGTATTTCAGGATTGAGCATTTCTGTTACTAAATCAGATAATATCTGCTCTGATTTTTCTATAAAACCAAAGATACTCGGGTTATCGTTAAAACTCAAATTTACCTCCAGATTTTCTTTCATATTCCTAAATGAATAAATTTTAGCTTTTACGTCATGAGTATCGAGCCTTTCACCACCCAGAAAAAAATCTTTATTTTCAAGAATGCTCTTTAACATCAAGTATTGATATAGCCACAACTGACGCAACTTTTCTTTATCTGGGTCAATGAGTGCTTCTTCAAGAATTTGTTCTTTCGATTTTTCAAGTTCTTTCTTACTAACCTTTCCAGTTTTGTAATCAATTACTTTGATGATTTTACCATCGCGTTCAATTCTATCAACCCTACCTGCTATTTTCACCTTTTGTACTTTTCCAAGAATAGGTTTATCAAAAGAAACCTCAATCTTTTTCTCGGTTTCTAATACATCGAACGGAAAGTTCTGGCTTTCTTTCTGGTGACTAAAGAAATCGGCTAATAATTGCTCGGCCACTTGTTTAAGCAGATAGTTCATACCTGACTCTATGACGTATCCTCCGAACTGTTCCTGATAAGCAAAGTCTAATCGTTCAGGAATTTCTTTTACTATCGAATCAATTAATTCTCTTGTCATTTTCGGCCCATGGTCTTTATCTATTTTTTCAAGCGTATTATGTAACCATGTTCCAAAAATATCTGCTCCAAAATTTTCATCAACCTCTTCACGTTTTGATATACTGGCAATTTTATCAAAATAAAATTTCATTGTACAATGCAGGTACTCATTTAAATAAGTAGGATAAATTCCTTTATCTGCAATCAAGCGGCTGATATTTTGTAGTATATCAGGGGTTTTAAAAATCTCTATTTTATTAACTATCTCATTATCAGTGTTTTTAAAATAGTTTATTTTCGGATACGAGATTTTTATCCTTTTATTTTCCTTAGCTAGTTCGTTTTCAATCTGCAAAATAAATCTACTCTTTTCAGTGCTATTCCCTCCTACTCCTTCACCTGTTGGTATTACATATAGCACATCAATATCTTTAGCTCTTTGCATAAGCCTAAAAAAATGATACGACATAATGGCGTTCTGGTCTGACTGAATAGGTAAACCAAACTCAACTGAAGCATCAAATGGAATCAAGGAGTTTTGATGCTTGCTAGAAGGAATAACCCCCTCATTGACTGAAAGAAAAATTACTCTCTCAAAATCAAGGCAGCGTGTTTCGAGCATTCCCATAATTTGCAGGTTTGCAATAGGCTCACCGCTAAACGGAATTCTCTCTTGCCGAATTAACTCATAAAGGAAATGTTTAAAACTTTTAAGATTTATATTTCTATTATTAAATAGTATTTTTTCAAGACGGTTTAAAATAGTCAGAAACAAATACAGGTATTCAGTTTCAATAGCATCTTTAGATTCTCGATAAACACTTCTTAGTTCATCTATCAAATCATAGAATGATTGAAGTGCTTTTTGAGAGTCATTGTCCCAACGTGTAAAAATAATTTTAAAAAGTCTATCTCCCTTGCCAAAGTCCAGCATTTCATCCTGACTCAGATAGACAATATTACCCTGTACTATTTTCCTTAGGGTTTCTCTAAAAATATTGAGTGTCTTGGCTTCTTCCTGATTAAGGTAGTTTATCTGTTCATATTTCCGGCAAAATGGATGGTTGAGAATTTTGAAAACATGCCTATGGCTAAACTTTGGAACTTTAATGGTCTCCCCTGTTTTAGTCTTAAATTCAGCAATGTTTTGCTGTAATTCAAAAATTGCATCAATGAGTGTAAACAACATTGACCCTCTCAACGACAAACCCATTGTTATATTAAAATCCGAAACAACGGTGTCAAGCGAATACATTAGTGGGTGTAACAGATTTTCATCACACAAAACTATGGCTGTTGGTACGTTCGGATTTTGGGCTAATACTTCTGCATAAATTGTTCCGGCCACTTTTGCTTGAAGCGTGGCATTTTCAACACCAATTATTCTAATATTTTTCTCTTCTGTCAGTAACAGATTGGTTTGCCAGTTCCATTCACCAAATTTCCCCCCACTCTTATATTTTCTTAGAAGAGTTCCACCCTTATGATTAAACTTTGAACTCATAAAATATGAGTCAGCGTCCCATAGAACTTCAGCTTTGTTTATCTTCACTAGCTTTTCAACAACTTTTTCTTCTGAGGTACTAAACGCATTAAAGCCAATAAAATAAAACTTATCAAAAACAATATTTTCTAGTAAGAGTGTCTCGACCTCCTCTGCCAGAAGCCTATATGACATACCTCGATAAGCGAAACCCTTCATTCGGAGTTCGCTATGCAAATCATTATAAACATTATAGATGTTTTCAAATAGTTTAAAGTATTTGTCTGTTGTTTCAGTTTTTTCTATTTCTGGTTTACCCAATTCCTGCAATTCAAGATTCCACCTTGCAATGGTTTTTGCCTCGCTTATATAATCGAATAATGATTTCGGATTTCCTATTAGATACTGGTCGATAATATCGAAGTCTTTCAACAAAGTTGGAGCCCATGAAATAAATCGGTCGAAATCAACATTAGGGTCATATTTTCTGAAAGTCTCGTAAAGTTCATACAACAAACTTACGGGGTCTATCGGGTTGAATCCTGCCATTTTAATAACAAAATCATCGATAGCAAAAACTTCAGGAGCAAGAAAAGGGACAGAAGAAAGCCGCGCCAGATAACGCTTAAAATAAAAAACAGCCCGTCGGTTGGGTAAAATAACACAGACATTTTTTAGTTGGGCTAACGAATGTCTATCAAAAATATGCCGAGCTGCTTGTTCTAAAAATACCATTGAGATTCTGATTGTTATAAATAATGCACGAGGGTATTTATTTATTGTTTAGCTAAAATAAATATCCTCATTGTTTATTTATAAGCCTACTGCAAGGTACAGATTTTTATCAAATTTATCAATTCACACTTTTATTGGATACCTTATCAAACAACTTAAAAGGCAAAAAATTTGATTGTACTTTTTCAATACACCCTCAACAAACTTGCAATTAATTATTAAATAAAACAACAGTTCAACAAGCACAAAAGCCTGAGGAAATAATATTTTCTCAGGCTTTTGTGAATAAAATATTACTAACAAAGAAAAATTCAAAAAAATATGCCTCTTTGTATGTAGATACAAAAAATAAAACTATTTCAAGAATACGCTATTTTTTCTCTAAAGCCTGTTTATATGCTTTTAGGACCCTCTCTCTGGCAAAGGTATGCTCTACAATTGGTGTTGGGTATGCAAAAGTGTTTAATTCAGGAATCCATTTTTTTATGTATTTATGTTCAGGGTCAAATTTTTGAGTTTGAGCCGTAGGATTAAAAATTCTGAAATACGGCACAGCATCGCAACCGCTACTTGCAGCCCACTGCCATCCACCATTATTAGCGGCAAAATCAAAGTCGAGTAATTTTTCAGCAAAGTAGGCTTCTCCCCAACGCCAATCAATCAGTAAGTGTTTTATTAAAAAACTAGCTGTAATCATTCTAACCCTATTGTGCATAAATCCTGTCGTATTTAACTCTCTCATTCCGGCATCAACTATCGGATACCCCGTTTTTCCGTTACACCATCTTTCAAATTCATTTTCATTGTTGCGCCACTCAATGGCATCATATTCTTTCTTAAAAGATTGGCCATCACTAACAGCAGGAAAATGATAAAGAATATTCATATAAAAATCTCGCCAGATTAGCTCGTTAAGCCATGTCTGATTAAGATGTATAGCCTGTTGTACCATTTTTCTGACACTTATTGTACCAAAACGTAAGTGTACACTAAGCCGGCTAGTACCTTTTATGGATGGAATATCTCTTGATTTATCATAATTTTTAATGAGATTTTCCTGAATATGTTTTTCAGGAATGGAAATGTGGGTTTCCTGAAATCCGATTTCAGCTAATGTAGGAATAGCCTCGGCCGTTATTTTAAGAAAATTATTAAAGTATTTTTCAGTAGGATACGATTTAATATAAAAATCGTTCAAGGTCTCTCTCCATTTACGACTATACGGTGTAAAAACAGTATAAGGCGTTTTACTACCACTTAGCACTTCATTTTTTTCAAAAATAACTTGGTCTTTATGTGTATAAAAACCGATACCTTTTGCATTTAATAATTTTCCTATTTGTGTATCACGTGCTATTGCATACTTTTCATAATCATGATTAGTATATACCTCGGCTATCTCGAAGGCTTCGGTTAAAGATTTCCATACTTCAAAAGGGTTGCCATATTTTACCACAATGGCTGATCCCATTGCAGCTAACTGCTTATTTAAGTCTTCTAAAGTTTTATGAATAAAATCTACCCGTGCATCATGTTTGTTGCCGAGTTTATCCAGAATTTCTGTATCAAATATAAAAATGGGTAGTACCGGAAAACCACTTTTTAAAGCATAATAAAGCCCTGCGTTATCATCTAATCTTAAATCTCTCCTGAACCAAAATATACTGATTTTTTCTTTCATCTCCATTTATTAAACTTTTATCGTCGCTATTATTTTTTTAATCTATACAATGAAATAAAAACTTTACTTTTGGGTTAATTGTTTGTCTAAATCAAAATCAATTTCTAATAAAATTAAATATCACAATGAAGAGAATAATTGTTAGCCTTTTCTCATGTATTGCCTTTAGCAGTTTTGCCCAAAACACCCCAACCGCCGATGCCATTATTGAAAAGTATATTACGGCTATTGGAGGAAAAGAAGCTATTGCCAAAATTCAAGACATGACTATTAATAGTACCAGCGAAAGCCAAAGAGGAACCTCTGAAACTGAAATAAAGTATAAGTTCCCTGATAAATATACGATGACCGTCTATTTTAATGGTAATCAGGGAATGACAACCGTCTACGATGGCAAGAATATTAAAACAAGTGGTGGTTTTGGCGGACGAGGTGGCAATGGCGCGGGTGGTAACCGCCCTCCGATAGAAGGAAAAGAGGCAAAAATTCAAGCTATGCGCTCGAGTCCTTTTTTTGAATTGCTATACGACGAACTTGGTATTACACGCACAGTTTTAGGAACCGAAAAAGTGGGCGATAAAGATGCCTATAAAGTTGAAATTACAACACCCGATGGAAAAAAATGGGTAGATTATTTTGATACAACCTCTGGTTTAAAAGTAAAAAACTTTTCTTCAAACGAGACTCCACGAGGTAAGTTTGAAAGCACGGTATCTTACGAGAATTATAAAAAATTCAAAGGCACAGAAATTCTGATTCCGTCTGTAACTAAAAGAAGTGCTGGTCAGATGGGCGAAATTGTTTCGGAGGTACAATCAGTAAAAGTAAATAAAGGTTTGAAAGATTCAGATTTTGAGATAAAAGAGTAACTTTCTTTACCTGACCTCCTTCATTCAGAGTTTATCCCTCCTTTCTTAACACAAAGGAGGGATTTTTCATAAAATCAGTTTTTACACAATCCAATTAATAAAGTTCTGTTTAGGTAATAAAAATATCGTTCATTTTATCAAAAAAGTCTGCACATTTTCGTTTATTCGCAAATATCTTTAGGCATTGTCTATCAATAAAATCATGAAAAAACCTTTTTTATTATTTTTCCTTTCTATTCCGCTTATACTTTCAGGTTTATTAATTATCTACAAAAATGAGCCTGCTAGTACTACACATACATCTTTTTATCGTAAAGAGCTAATTACAGGTGCCGAACAGATTTCTTCTTATTTACCTTTACTAAAAGGCAAAAGAATTGGCATGGTTGTAAATCAAACATCAATTATTGGTAAAAAACCGAGTGTAGACAGCCTTTTAGCATTAGGAGTAAATATTGTAAAGGTTTTTGGACCTGAGCATGGTTTTAGAGGTAATGCCAGTAATGGCGCAAAAGTTGATGATAATGTTGATACTAAAACCGGAATTCCGATTATTTCGCTCTATGGAAAAAACAAAAAGCCATCAAAAGAGCATCTGGCAGATATTGACCTGAT
Organism: Emticicia sp. 17c; assembly: GCF_037153985.1. Lineage (NCBI taxonomy): Bacteria > Pseudomonadati > Bacteroidota > Cytophagia > Cytophagales > Leadbetterellaceae > Emticicia > Emticicia sp. 17c. The sequence continues at coordinate 368,127 of NZ_JBBAYI010000001.1, read as the reverse complement.
GGTATTTGATATTCAGGATGTAGGTGCACGTTTTTATACTTATATAAATACGTTGAACCACGTAATGGAAGCCTGTGCTGAACATAATAAAGAATTAATCATATTAGACAGACCTAACCCTAATGGTTTCTATGTTGATGGCCCCGTTTTAGAAGATCATCTCCATTCCGGCATTGGAATGCACCGTATTCCTATTACACATGGAATGACTATGGCCGAATTTGCACAGATGATAAATGGGGAGGGCTGGATTCCGAATAACATGAAATGCAAACTACATATTATTAAAGTGGCCAACTATACTCATGATACGCCTTACGAGTTGCCGGTTTTCCCTTCTCCCAATCTGAACACACAACAAGCTATTTTACTCTACCCAAGTTTGTGTTTATTTGAAGGAACCATTCTTAGTCAGGGCAGAGGTACTTATATGCCTTTTACAGTTTTGGGTGCTCCGGCATTAAAAGGGAAATACGATTTTAGTTTTCGGCCTGTAAGTATTCAGGGTATGAGCGAAACCCCATTGCACCAGAATGAAGATTGCTACGGATTAGACCTGCGTAAATATGATACCAATGAATTTCGGAAAACCAAGCGTTTAAACCTTAAATGGCTTATGGAATTATATAAGGCATATCCTTACAAAGACAAGTTCTTTGATATGACCCAAAGCAAACAAATGGGAAATTTTAATAAACTGGCCGGTACCGAAAATCTGAAACAACAAATAATAGATGGAAAGTCAGAGGAAGAAATTCGTAAAAGCTGGGAACCAGGCTTAAGCACTTACAAAAACATACGTAAAAAATATTTACTGTACCCATAATTGACTGTTCAATATTTTGAAAGAAATTCTGGATTTGTTCGGAATAACAGGTAATAGTGTTAAGCACACCGGAGATCCTTACTACTCATTACGGATTCAATAGCATGGCATCAGGCTAAAACAGAATGTTTACAGTTTACAAGCTATAATGCCAGCTTAGTGAAACAACTTGCACTCAGGCTATTGTTTTCAGGCTATGTGTAGTAGTATATTTCAACCTGAAAATTTTCAGTTACTTGCGCAGGAATTTAAAAACTTTATTCCTATCCTAAACGCTCTGAATGTGCTATACTAACAAATAATTAATTCATAAGTTAAATAATATATGACCGTATATGCCGTTCAAACCAAAGAATAATTTTAGCCAAACTTTTAATTAAACACCTATTATGAGAAAAACAATAATAATCTTGAGCGTGCTGGCCTGTTGCACCTTGTCATGTGTAAGTACACAAACTACTACTTCGTCAGGTCAGAAAACAACAGATCCTATGCTAGCACCCATGAAACTAAATGGTAGCTGGCAACTCGAAGAAATACCGGGAGCAAGGGTGGCTTATACCGACAAAAAACCAATGATTAGTTTTGATGTGAGTAACAACAAATTTGCAGGTAACACTAGTTGCAATAATTTTAGTGGCTTGCTGGTTGTATATGGTAGTAGAATCAATTTTAATAAATCGATGGCCATGACCAAAATGGCATGCCTGGGAGATGGGGAGTCAACCTTTGTTGAATCTCTCAAAAAGGTTGACTCGTATACTGTAAATGCCGACAACTCATTGACTTTAAGTGCTGGCGACACCGTGGTGATGCGTTTGGTAAAGATTATCAAACAATAACTAATCTGAAATATTAGTCAGTACATTATCCTTGTTAAACTTATAGTCTTTACTAAATAATAGTACTACTTTAGAACGGTTAGCATTATCTATAATAATGCTTGCTTTTTCTCTGCCATCAATATAGCCGGCACCTAACTGCTTTTGCCCATTAGCTAGCTCTTGGGTAGTAAATTTATTTGAATAAACAATATTACCTTTTACGTCAATATAATAAAGATTCTCTTTTTGTCTTACAGCAGCTAGCCCCTCTTCGAAAGCACTTACTTTATCGAACATTGCCGGAATAAATTCTTTACCATTGCTATTCATAAAACCATATTTCCCATTTATTTTAAATGCCGCAATGTTATCTTTAAAATCATCGAGTAAATCATAACGGGCCGGAACAATCTCCTGCCCATCTTTATTAATAACTCCATATTTATCTCCTTTCATTACAACAGCAACTCCATTCTCAAAGGGGCCAACATTCTGATACATCGGGCTAATGAGCATACTATCCTTCTGATTAATTACCCCTGAAAGTTCTCCTATTTTAACAGTGGCTAATCCTTCATGGTACGAACTGGCAATATCGTATTTACATTCAATCACTTCATTACCGTTTTGGTCGATATACCCGAATTTACCATTTTTCATAACAACAGCGTAGTTCTCGGCAAAAGGCAACGAAAATTCATATTTATAATCAATAACTAGTTCGCCGATTGTATTGATATAACCATTTTTACCATTTTTAATTACCATTGCTTTTCCGTTGGTGAAACCCATTCCAAAATCATATTGTGGGTTTATAACCATTTTTCCTTCTTTATCTATGAAACCATATTTTCCATGAATACTTACTAGCGCATAGCCTTCAGAAAAAGGTTCACAACTGTCAAAAACCAACGAAGATAGTAAAGTACCATTTTTGCGGATAAAACTATATTTATCTTTTTGTCTTACAATGGCAAGTCCATCTTCAAAATTCAATGCCATATCATATTGGCAAGGAATTTGCAAAAAGCCTTTACGGTCAATAAAACCATACTTCCCTCCTATGTTCACCCTTGCCATATCATCAAAGAAATAAAGGCCAATGGTTTCACTTGAAAAAATGTAAGGAGATTTTTTTGTTTCCTGAGCGTAAGAATGTAATAAAAGTAAGGATAAAATACTGAATACAATTGTAGTAGTTTTGTTAGGCTTCATATTTATGGCATATTTATACGTATAAATCAACCAAACATTATGCCAAAGAACGAGAGTTGAGTTCTATTAACAATCAAAAACTTTATTGGTGACTCCATTAAATAGGACAATTGATATATTTTTCACAGCCAGATACATTATTTATATAAATTAAGGCCAAAAAAACACATCCAAATCGGACGAACCTTGCAGATACTATCATTTCTTAACGTATCTTTGCAAAAAAATATCATTAGTGCGATTCGACAACAGAAAAAAACTTGGTATAATTGGTGGTGGGCAATTAGGTAGAATGCTCATTCAAGCAGCCATCGATTTTGACTTGACTATCAAAACCCTTGACCCTGATAGTGACGCTCCCTGCAAATTTATTTCTCACGAGTTTGTAAACGGCTCTCTGAAAGACTTCGATACAGTTATGGCTTTCGGTCAAGACTGCGATATTATTACTATTGAAATTGAGAACGTCAGTATCGAAGCCTTGGAAGCTCTTGAAAAACAAGGTAAGGCTGTGTTTCCTCAACCATCTGTTCTGCGTATTATTCAGGATAAACGCGTACAAAAACAGTTTTACAAAGAAAAAAACCTCCCTACTGCTGACTTTATTCTTACTGATAATCAGGCAGATACAAGTACTCACTCCGATTTTTTGCCCGCTGTACATAAACTTGGCAAAGGCGGGTATGACGGCAAGGGTGTACAAATTTTAAATACTGCCGCCGATTTTCCAAAGGCATTCGACCAGCCCGGTGTACTCGAGAAAAAGATTGATTTTGAAAAAGAATTAGCTGTAATTGTTGCCAGAAACGAAACTGGTGAAACCCAAACCTTTCCGGTCGTAGAAATGGTATTTCACCCAGAAGCTAACCTTGTCGAATACCTTTTTGCTCCTGCTAATATAAGCAACGAAATTGCAAAAAATGCAGAAGAAATAGCTATACAAACAGCCAATGCTTTAGGTATTGTGGGTTTATTGGCAGTTGAAATGTTTTTAACTAAAGACCAACAGATTTTAATTAATGAAGTAGCACCGAGGCCACACAATAGTGGGCATCAGACTATCCGTGCTAACGATGTTTCGCAGTTTGAGCAACATTTGCGTGCAATACTAAACTTACCTTTGGGTAGCACTCGAGCGCATTCAAAAGCGGCAATGGTTAATTTGCTAGGAGAAGAAGGTTACGCTGGCGAAGTCATCTATCAGGGTATGGATGAGGTACTTGCAATTGAGGGGGTACATCCGTTTCTTTATGGAAAACGAATAACCAAACCATTCAGGAAAATGGGGCATATCACGATTATTGATCAGGATTTTGAAAAATTAAAAGAAAAAGTCATTTTTGTAAAAGATAAATTAAAAGTTATAGCTAAAAACGCATAAGCATTATTATTACTTGTATGCACGCTATACTTATAAGAAGATAAAATTAAAGGCAATGGTTGGAATTATCATGGGCAGTTTCTCTGACTGGAAAGTTATGGCAGGAGTTGCAGAAATTTTAGACGAATTAGAAATCCCTTACGAAAAAGAAGTTGTATCGGCTCACCGTACACCACAAAAAATGTTTGACTATGCACTTTCGGCACGTCGGCGTGGGTTAAAAGTAATTGTGGCAGGTGCAGGTGGCGCGGCTCACTTACCGGGTATGGTGGCTTCAAGTACCACTCTTCCTGTTGTTGGAATTCCGATTAAGTCAAGTAATTCTATCGACGGCTGGGACTCTATCCTGTCTATCCTCCAGATGCCTTCTGGTGTTCCGGTAGCAACTGTTGCATTAAATGGTGCCAAAAATGCTGGCATTCTTGCGGCTCAGATATTAGGTGTAGGAGATGAAGAAGTAGCCAAAAGATTACGGAATTACCGTGAAGGTTTGAAAGACTTGGTAGAGGAAATGAACGAAGAATTGAAAAAAAGTATTTAAGTATATACAATTAAGTATGGTTTCATTTTGTTATTACATACAAAATGATTGTATATTTATGGTAAATATATCATCTATTTAATTGTATCTGGCCAAAAAACTTGTTTTCCTATATATTAGATTAACTAAATTTCCTAATACCATGCAGTTCGAAGACCGCGAACAACGTAATGAACGTCCCAAAGAAGCCTCACGAAATTTACCAATGGCCGTGCTGTTGGTTCTGGTGGGAATTATCTGTGCCTTGCTTTATATCGGTTGGAAATATATGTCTGACGACACATCGGCCGCCGATAATCTGACTTCTGTGCCTGCTGATTCAGCAGCGAATGCTATTAATAAACAACCAATCACCGACGAAACAACTGCGTCTAACGAATCAGAAGAAAGTTCTTCTGAAAACTTACCAGATATTTCAGTGCCTAAAGTAGGTGACAAAAAGAACGATGCTGGCTCTAAACCAGAAGAGGCCAAGCCTAAGGAAGAAAAACCGAAGGAGGAAAAACCTAAAGAAGAAAAACCAAAAGTTGATATTCCGACAGGTGGAGAAACCTATACTCATGTTGTAGGTGACGGCGAAACATTTTTTGGTATTGCCAATCGTTTCAATGTAAAGAAAGAAACCCTGAAAGCCATGAATCCTAACATAGAAGAAAGTGGCATTAAAGTAGGAGTTACCAAACTAAAGGTTCGAATCAAAGCAATTCATACGGTTGGCCCTGGTGATATATTAAGAGTTGTTGGCAAAAAATATGATGTCCCAGTAGACCTGATTATGAAAGCTAATAAAAAGACAAAGAATTTTGCTGAAAGGGGAGAAAAATTAGTAATCCCGTATGCAAAGAAAGAATAAATCTGGAGGGCCGAAAAGCCCTCTTTTTTTATAAACTATTGTAGTAATCAAAAATTTTCAGAAGGTCTGAGTGGCTTTTTGTATTTAAATTATTTTCCTTAATAAATTTTTCAATTGCTGGCTTTTGGTCTCCCATTGCAACGTACAAATCTTTTTTGCTATTCAAAATTATAACTTCTTTTCCTCTAGCAAAATACAACAGCTTTTCTTTAATGATTTTAGTATCTTTATTACTAGCTACGTGAAAGCCGCTAGGATTATCAGATTTATTGATAATTATTCTGGTATATTCAAGGAGTTTTAGTTTTCCATTAGCCAAAATCTCAAAAAAACCTGATTTAAGTTTTTCGGTTTCATCAAGAAATTCAAATACACTAATGTAATTTTTTATGGGCTGGTTAGCTTTCTGTGCTGAAAATTGCTGAATTAAAGAACCAGACAACACTTTTATACCTTCGGAAGTTTTAAATTCTACATCATTACCTTGTAGCACTACCCGCATCTGAATATCATCAAGGCTGTCGAGTTTTACTGTTCCCTTTAAAGTACCTATAATTCTGGGATAAAACTTAACTTTAGCCAATGCCCACTCGGTATCCAGATAACTGGCATCGGGCAATTCTGCGGTTTGTGTTTCAAAACCAGATAATATCTTCGGACCAGTAAGGGGTGTATTTCTCGAGTTTCCAGTTATACCCTGTTGAGCAAGAACATGGTAATTGAAGAAAATAGTACTAATAATAAGCCAATAATTAAGTGTTTTCATAAATAATAGCTTTAATTAAGAAAATGAAATACTGTATGAACCCATTTAACGGCGTTGTAGCCTGTCAGGAAATTATTTTCTTCTTCTAAATTATTTATGAACGCCTCAATAATTTCTTGACTATACCATAAAGTTCACAATAAGAAGCACAATAGTCAGAACTATTAAAACCCATGACTGAATAAGATCTGTTTTTCTTTTTCTTGTCGGGTCTACAACACTCAGGTTAAGAAACTGACACACTAAACAAATCAAGCCTAGTGAAATAAGTATCGTATTTCTAAATGTTGGTGAAGGCATCAGCCCGGGTAAAACAATAATTCCTAAAAAAGATAGAACAATAATCCATCTATAACTTTGCTTCGATAAAAGTGCCATAATATTTTTATAAATTTTAACAGTAATTATAATGATTCTTCTTTTGAATCTTTGTCTGTTTTATCATTAGCTATTGCTTCAATGCTCTCATTAGTATTTGAAACGGTTGGCAATTCATCTTCTTTTAATGACGTATTTTCTTCGCCAAACGCTTTTTCTTCTCCTTCAATTTCCTGATTGTCTATACTACTACTTGTTTTTTCTTCGTGCATAAAGAAACTTTTCTGGAAAATCAGGATACTTACAACGCCACAAAAAATACAAGCATCGGCAAAGTTGAATATAGGAGTAGTATTATATTGCCCACCTATAAACGGAATCCAGTCTGGATAATTCCCATCTAGCCCATAAGCATAAAACATATCAATTACCTGCCCATGAAACCACGGTGAAGGGGCATCAAGTGGTGCATTTTTTAAAAGTACACCATAGAAAGTACTATCTATTACATTGCCAATTGCACCACCTAATACGGCCGCAATTGACCACAATAAACCATTGTGCGCATTTCGGCGGGCCAGATGAACCAGATACCAGCAAATACCTACCATTGCACCAAGCCGGAAAAGAGTAAGAATAAGTTTTCCGTAAATTCCTCCCAGTTCCATTCCGAAGGCCATCCCTTTATTTTCAACATAATGTAACTTGAAAAAACCGGGAATTAAATCTATTTCGCCATAATAGTTCGGAATTACATCATAAAACATCCAGAGTTTAATGACTTGATCCGTCACTATCAACAAAAATGTAAGAAGTAGAAATTTAAACGGAGACTTCCCCTCCAACGAGCCACTATAGGTAGTCATTTATTAAAGTGTTTAATGCAAAACCTCTGATAAGGTATTATACCTCAAAATTTATTATTCATTTGCCATCTACAAAACGATGACCTTTATTATTTTATTAAATATTTCTTTAACTTATGCGTTGCTTTTCCTGCGGCTTCTTTCTTTTTTTATCAGAAGAAATTCACGACTGCTTTGTCCGGCAATTGAAGTATTTTCTTCGGCACGACGGAAAAGATAAGGCATCACGGCCTCAACAGGGCCATAAGGCACGTATTTGGCTACGTTATACCCTGCATTAGCCAGATTAAATGATATGTTATCGCTCATACCCAGCAATTGAGCAAACCATATTCTTTCGTCGCTGATTGCTACTCCTTTATCTTTCATTAAATCAGCACATAATAGGCAGCTTTCTTCATTGTGAGTTCCCAAACAAATTGACAAAACGTCAAGATTTTCAATCGAAAAATGAATAGCTTTATTAAAATCAGTATCAGTATCTGCTTTTTTGGCATGAATAGGGTCCTTATATTCTAGTTCAGCCGCTCTGCGACGCTCTTTTTCTATATAAGCTCCCCGCACTAATTTAGCTCCTATTTTGTATCCTTCCTGACGTGCAATGTCACAAGCCGTTGTGAGGTGTTCTAAGCTCTCCCAACGATAAAGCTGAAACGTATTGTATACAATTGTTTTATCTTTAACATTATACTTCCGCATCATTTCATAGCTCAAGTCATCAATTACATCCTGAATCCATGACTCTTCAGCATCCAGAAAAATTCTTACATTCTGTTCAGCCGCATGTCTACACAATTTATCTACCCGATTGCGCAGGCGGTCAAATGCTTCTTTCTCTGTATCGCTCAAAGTATTCGGAAACTCTTGTACTTTTTCAAGAAGATCTACCGAGCCTATACCTGACACTTTAAAAACCGAAAAAGGGATATCTTCACGCTGAATAGCAGCCCTGTCAATAGTTTTCAGTACCTCATTTGTGGTTGCTTCAAAGTCCTTTTCGTTGTCTTCACCCTCTACCGAATAGTCCAGAATAGTACCAATTTTGCTTTTTGCCAAGCTCTCGATAGTCTTTTGGCAAGTGGCAATGCTTTCTCCTCCGCAAAATTGGGCAAATATGGTATTTTTAATCAACAATTTTATAGGTAATCCTAATTTTATTGCGAGTTTTATAAAAAATGTTCCTATCTTTACAACCCAGTTTTGATTCATCAACGCAAAAATCAAATAAGTTTTACGCAGCTTACTGTTTGACTGATGAGCAAAAGCAATTGAAGTATCATCGAAATTTAACGAGCGGTTTTGTATAGCCGTTTTCATTATTTCAAATATTGGTTTCTTTTAATTTTTTCAGTTCTGATGATGAATTGTACTATTTTAAGAAACATTATTATTAATAACAGTCTATTTCTTAAAATTGTTTGCAAATATACGCCAAAGAATAGACATTTAATGAAACAATATTAATAATTCGGTAATACCTTGCAGTGCCAATGCTCATTGATGGTAGCTATTGTAAATACATTTGATAAAATTTATAAGCATTGAAAAAATTGACAAAACAAATTTTAAGAAAGAAATGAAAGCAAATTTAGATGTACTTCCTCTTAATAGTTGGATAGATACAAATGGAAAACCCTTAATTATTGCAGGTCCGTGTAGTGCCGAAACTGAAGAACAAGTAACTGAAACCGTAACTCGTATTGCCAAAGAAGGTTATGCCCATGTAATACGTGCCGGTGTTTGGAAACCACGTACGCGTCCGGGTAGTTTTGAGGGTATGGGCGAAGCAGCATTACCATGGTTAGCTGCTGTAAAAAAAGAAACAGGTCTACCAATTGCAGTGGAAGTAGCAACACCTCAACACATCGAATTGGCTTTAAAATATGGTATTGATATTCTTTGGATTGGTGCAAGAACCACAGTTAACCCATTCAACGTGCAGGATTTAGCCGATGCGCTGAAAGGTGTTGATGTACCTGTGCTTATCAAAAACCCTGTTAACCCAGACCTTGCTCTTTGGGTTGGTGCATTTGAGCGTATTGCAGGTGCAGGTATCAAAAAAATGGCCGCTATCCACCGCGGGTTTTCTAATGCGCAAGAAACCAAATACCGCAACTCGCCTATGTGGCAACTTGCAGTTGAGCTAAAAACTTTATTCCCTCAATTACCTATTATTGGCGACCCAAGCCACATGGCCGGTAAAAGAGCTTACTTATATGAATTAGCACAACGTGCGTTAGACCTTAACTACGATGGCTTAATTATTGAGTCACATCGTAATCCTGACGATGCGTGGTCTGATGCTTCACAACAATTAACTCCTGAGGCTTTAGGCGAAATGCTACGCGAACTGGAAGTACGTAAGGCATCTTACGGGGAAGATTTCCAAAGCGAACTTGACAGATTACGTCAGAAAATTGACAATATCGACCGCGAACTAATGGAGGTTTTAGCTGCTCGTATGGCCGTAGTTGAAAAGCTTGGAGAATATAAAAGAGATAATAACGTAGCTGTTCTTCAACTTGACCGTTGGAAACAAGTTCATAGCAGCCGTGCTGAATTAGGCAAAAAGCTCAACCTTTATCCTGAAATGATTGAAGAGTTGTTCAAACTGATTCACATGGAATCTATTCGCAAACAAACAGAAGTAATGAATCAACAAACTGCTTAAGCAGATTGAAGAATATTAACGAAATGAAGAATAAAAAGCGTCAGGTCTTAAATCTGACGCTTTTTTATTCTCTGAAATAACGCCACATTTTCATTTTGAAGAATAATATCTTAGTTCGGTTTTTGGTTTTTTCTAGGTCAATATCATAGAGAAAACGCTTACTTGTATAAGTAAGGGGTAAACCCAGGGTATTATAGGCAAAGATATTTTCTCCGCTGGGTTTTCTCTTAGATATATATTGCGAAAAAAGAGGCGAGTTCTTCAAAAATATGGTATCTCGCTTATCAGAAAATACTATTTGATTGCTTCTGAAACCAGCATTTTTTTTAAAAGAAGCAAATAAGTAAGGGTTATACACACGCTTGATGCCAATCTGTGCGTTTGTGTTTACAACAATCAACAGCAGTACACCAAACAATAAACTTGTTTTCATGCCTTCAGAATGGTTTAGATAATAAAATAACGCTTGGTAGAATAGAAAATTTTATAAACTAAGGCTATCATTTTATAAAGGCGTAAATTTCCCGTAACTTTGTAAAAATAACCTAAAAGTTATTGAACCTCATTAAATATTGATTAAAATAGTAGAAATCAATCACTTTATTTGCTTGGTTTCAGATACTAGCAGCGCTTATGAGCAAATACGCAACAACCGAAATTACAAGTGCCGAAATTCCGTCGGATAACCCCGTACATCAACGACTATACTTTCCATATACCGAAGCCGCTAAAATTATTCATGGCAATGTGTTAGAACTAGGCTGCGGCTGGGGCCGTGGTGTTGAAACACTTATTGAAAAATGTGACCACTATACTGGCCTTGATAAAAATGAACCGCTGATTGCGCAATTACAGGCCCGATACCCGAAACATACTTTCAGCATTGCGGATTTACCTCATCTGACTGCATTTAAAGATAATACTTTCGATTTTATTATTACTTTTCAGGTAATTGAACATATTCAGGATGACCACAAGTTTTTGTCAGAAGCAGCCCGTGTACTGAAACCCAATGGTAAAATTCTTCTGACTACGGTAAACAGACCTTATTCGCTCAGCCGGAATCCGTGGCATATACGTGAATATGACACAAATGAGCTTCGTAGCCTTATGCAAAAATACTTTTCTAAAGTAGAAACAATGGGTGTAGGTGGTAACCAGAAAGTCTGGGATTATTACGAACAGAATAAACAATCTGTTCGTCGGATTATGCGTTTCGATATTTTCGATTTACAACACCGCCTGCCTGCATGGATGCTCCGTGTTCCTTATGAAATTCTAAACAGGTTTAACCGCAATAAGTTGATGGATAAAACCGATGGTCTAGCAGCTGAGATTCGCTGGGATGACCATTACCTGTCGAATGAACCAGAAAAATGTATTGACTTCTTTTTTGTAGGTACAAAATAATTTATTGGGCGATTTACCAATCGCCTGATTATTTCTTTTAGTGCATTTATATCTTCATATACCATTCTGCCGTAGAGCTTGCCATTACTGCGACTTTCACTTCAGTACCAACCTTACCATGAAAAGTACGGTGGTGGAAGCAATTTGTAGAGAAATTGAGTTACAGGCCAATTACCTCACAGATAAACGCCTACAAACTATTTATTTTGGAGGGGGAACTCCTTCCCTACTCAACATCAACGAATTGTACGATATTTTTGAAACAATTAAAAAGTATTATACTTTTTCAGACGATATTGAAATCACACTTGAAGCCAACCCCGACGATATAACTAAAGAACGTTTAGCTATTTTACAAAGGTTCGATTTTAATCGGCTAAGCATTGGTATTCAGTCATTTAATAATGACCATTTAAAAAAATTAAACCGTATTCATGATGCCCAAGAGGCTGAATCGTGTGTGAAGCTAGCACAGGATATGGGCTTTCAGAATATAACCATTGACCTGATTTATGCCATTCCTTATGAAAACCATCATATTTGGGAGCAAGATTTACAAAAAGCCCTGTCGCTAAACGTACCGCATATTTCGTCGTATTGCCTCACGATAGAAGAAAAAACTGTTTTCGGGAAATGGCTACAAATCAATAAAATTCCACCTATTAATGAAGATTTTGCCTCTGAACAGTTTAAAATTTTAGTAGATACCCTCGAAGGGGCAGGTTATGAACAATACGAAATTTCAAATTTCTGCCGTAATAACCAATACTCCCGTCATAATTCTTCATACTGGCAACGGCACGAATATCTGGGAGTAGGCCCATCTGCCCATTCTTATAATGGTTTTTCTCGTCAATACAATGTTGCCAATAATCCGGCTTACATCAAATCTATACTTTTAGGCCAGATACCTGCCGACTATGAGATGCTGAGTAATGAAGAAAAACTCAATGATTATATCCTGACGGGGCTTCGCACTAAATGGGGATGCAACCTGACCGAAATCGAAAAATTAGTAGGAGCAAAATGGCATATATCTAACAAGGATATATTGAAACGCTACCTTTCTCAAGGTTTCTTACAAATTCACAACGAAACCCTTCTGTTAAGCAAAAAAGGAAAACTATTTGCCGACCGCATAGCCAGCGATTTATTTCTCATATAGGCAAAAGTAAGAAACTACCCTAAAATCAGTCTATTAGTTGTTATTATTCCTTATTTTTTTAACTTTGTTTAAAGATATACTAACCCTAGCTTAAGTTAAGACAGATAAAATATCTACACTTGTAGATAAAACTTTTCTATATTAATCTGTGTTCCTTAATTAATACCCTTTACAAAATGCATCATAATTTATTACTCGTTTTATCGCTACTTTTTGTCGTTTTCATGCTTGTCATGCTTGGGCAGAAGTTCAAGATTTCCTCACCTATCTTTCTGGTATTGGCGGGGTTGTTTATCAGCTTCGTGCCTAGCATACCTAATATAGAAATTGACCCTGAACTCATATTCCTTATTTTTTTACCACCACTGCTTTATGAAGCTGCTTGGTATACCTCTTGGAACGACTTCTGGAAATGGAAACGCCCTATTGCTCTGCTGGCATTTGGTCTGGTTATATGTACCTCTGTTATTGTAGCCTATGCCTCAAAAGCTATGATACCGGGTTTTACACTGGCATTAGGCTTTCTATTAGGAGGCATCATTTCTCCGCCCGATGCTGTGGCGGCCTCATCAGTTTTAAAAGGCATCAAGGTACCTAAACGTGTAACTACAATACTCGAAGGAGAAAGCCTGATTAACGATGCTTCCAGTTTAATAGTATTTCGTTTTGCATTAGCAGCACTTGTAACAGGCCAGTTTTCAATGGAACAAGCTGTAAGCGATTTCTTTATTGTTACTGTTATGGGTATTGTTGTGGGGCTTATTATTGCGCACATAGCTTATGTTATTCATCGGTTTTTACCAACTACCCCAAGTATTGACGCAGCCCTCACGCTTCTGACACCTTATTTTATGTATATAATTGCCGAGCATTTCCATTTTTCGGGAGTTATGGCAGTTGTAAGTGGTGGTTTGTTTTTATCATACCGCTCGCATGAAATCCTGACACATGGCTCTACCCGCTTACAAACAATAGGTGTTTGGAATACCCTCGTTTTTGTGTTAAATGGCTTGGTGTTTATCCTTATTGGGCTGGAACTTCCAACCATTATCGGAGGCTTAGAAGGGTATGCTATTCTGGATGCCATCAAGTATGCACTCGTTATTAGTATTATTACTATTGTTATTCGTGTTTTATGGGTTTACCCTAATGCTTTTGTACCAAGATGGCTTTTCAAAAGTATCCGAACCAATGAACCAAACCCCGGGTGGAAGAATCCACTTATTATCAGTTGGGCAGGTATGCGTGGAGTTATTTCGCTGGCATCGGCGTTATCAATTCCTCTGTACTTAAATAACGGGCAGCCATTTCCACACAGAAACCTTATTTTATTTATCACTTTTGTTGTAATTCTGGTCACATTGGTATTTCAAGGGCTAACTTTACCCCTAATTGTTAAATGGCTAAAGGTAGAAGAAATTGACCATGCTGCCTCAGAAGAAGAACAGGAAGCAGGCATAAAACTCCGTATCATGAATGCCGCTTTACAGCAATTGAATCAGAAGTATGCAAGCGAAATAGAAAATAACGAGCTACTGAATTTTCTGAAACATGAAATAGAAAGTGATATTTCAATTACCCACCAACGCCTGAATTCTATGGAATGTCAGGTTTGTCAGAGAAAGGAAATCGAACAATATAATGCTGTTTTACGTGAACTTTATGCTACTCAAAGAAGAGAATTATATGCTATAAGGAAAGAATTTGCCTTTAGCGACGAGGAAATTCGTAAACAGGAATTACAACTGGACTTTGACGAAGCTAAAATTACTTGGAACGGTCATTCGTAGTTTTTGATTCTGAACATTTTTCAATATAGTACTTTATGGTATTTCGGCTCCTGACAACCCGTTTCCTGACTTTTACTTATATTCTATTCATAAATACTTCTACTCTGGCACAAAAAATAACAGAGCAGAAATCTGAAAACTGGCACGGATTTGAGAAAATCAGTTTCCTGCTAGATGGTACTCCGGCTTATTATGTAAAGCCACCAAAAGCACTAGCGGGAAATCCGTGGGTGTGGCGTGCCCATTTCCCTGACTGGCACACAACTATGGACAGCCTTTTGCTACAAAAAGGCTTTTACGTGGCCTATATTAATACCAACGACCGTTTCGGTGACTCACAGGCAATGCTAAAATGGGATGACTTCTACCATTATCTGACTCAAGATTTATCTTTTGCTCCTAAGCTAGCATTAGAAGGCGTAAGCCGTGGTGGATTATATGTATATGGGTGGGCTAAACGAAACCCTGAAAAGGTAAGTTGCATTTATACAGAGGCAGCCGTATGTGATTTTAAAAGCTGGCCGGGTGGTAAAGGAAAAAGTAAAAGAGACGAAAAGGCATGGAAACAGCTTTTAGACGTGTATGGGTTTTCTGAAGAACAAGCCATTGCCTATGACAATAACCCCATTGACCACCTTGAAGGCTTAGCAGCTTACAAAGTTCCTTTGCTGCACGTTATTAGTTTAAATGATAAACTTGTACCGCCTGACGAAAACACTTTTCCACTTGTTGAAAAATATCAGCAACTTGGTGGCCCTGCTTATGTGTATACCATGAGCCGAGGAGCGCAAACTTTGGAAGGACACCACTTTCCTATTGAACACCCTGAATGGTGGGCAAACTTTGTTTTACAGGCAAGCGTTCCAGTCAGTAAACCAATTGCAAAAACTAACTTTGTGCAACTCAGAGGTGGCTTAAATCATTTTTACAAGGCTATTCAGCAACAAGATACCATTATTGTTGCTTTTTTAGGTGGTTCTATTACACATAATACAGGTTGGCGTAACAAAACAAGTGACTATTTACAAGAGCTTTTTCCACATAAAAAATTTATATTTATTAAAGCTGGTATTCCTTCTTTAGGCAGCCTCCCACATGCTTTCCGTTTTGAGAAAGATGTTTTAGGTAAAGGAACGCCCGATTTATTATTTGTTGAAGCCGCTGTAAATGACCACACAAACGAGACCGATAGCCTTACTCAGATAAAAGCCTTAGAAGGTATTGTGAGGCATGGCAAAAAAGTTAATCCTGCTATGGACATCGTTCTTATGTCGTTTGCCGACCCTGACAAAACATCTGACTACAAACAAGGCAAAATTCCTCTCGAAATCAGTAATCATGAAAAGGTTGCAGCGCATTATGGTCTGCCATCTATTAACTTAGCTAAAGAAGTAGCCGACCGCCTAAGTGCAAAAGAATTTAGCTGGGAACACGATTTTAAAGATTTACATCCCTCTCCGTACGGGCAAGAACTTTACTACCAAAGTATTAAGTTGTTGCTGAATGAAACTTATAAGAACTTTTTATCAAAGTCAAAATTTGTTTCAGCAGAACAACTACCTAAGTCATTAGATGCCAAAAGTTTTGAAGCTGGTCGGTATATTTCAATCAAGGAGGCAAAACTGCAAAATGGCTGGCAAATGGTTGAACAATGGAAGCCTACCGACGGCATTGGCACACGTGAAGGCTTTGTTAATTGCCCTGTACTTGAGGCCACCATGCCTAATTCAACTTTATCGTTAGATTTTACTGGTACAGCTATTGGTGTAGGTATTATTTCAGGGCCGGATACTGGAGAAATTCTGTATAGTATCGACAAAGGGCCTTATCAGAAAATGGATTTATATACACAATGGAGCCATTTTTTATACCTGCCTTGGTATAAACTTTTTGCAAGTGACCTGACAGCTAAAAAACATACGATTACTTTAAAAATAAGTGCCAGTAAAAATCTGAAAAGCAAGGGCAATGCTTGTCGGATTGTCTATTTTCTTGCCAATAATAGCGTTAATTTAAAATAACATATAATTAAATACCCAATATCTTGTTTATAGTATAAGTTTAATTAATTTGAGAAATGAAAAATTTTAACTTAAAATCATATCATGTTAGAGCCATGAATGCTTCGTCAGAAGCTGAAAAAGCTGCTATTAATCTGGAACTTAAAGACCTGTATGCATCTTTGTCAGAAGAAGATAAAAAAGATTTTAACGAACAACTTCAAACATTTCTGATAAAAGAAGTAGCCAGTATAAAATCTTTCTATCAGGCAGCGCAGGAGGAAAATCAGAATTAGCATTATTCAATAAATTCAGCATGCGTATTAACCATTAACTATTATCACGTGAAAATAACATCCATCACACTCTTTTATATTTGCTGTTCATTTTTATGTTTAGCTCAGGAACCCAAACCGAGCGTTTTAAAGGTAAATCTTTCAGCTCTAGCCCTAGGAGCATACTCAGTTCAGTACGAGAAAGTATTAGGCAAAAGAGTAAGCTTTGCTTTAGGTGTGGGTTATCGGCCTGTAAAAGTTGTCCCCTTCGCTAAAGAGATTGAAAAATATATCGATGCGGCTGACAAACGCATCGATTACATTAGTCTGGCTAACGTAAAAAAAGCAGAGTCAACCATTGGCTTATTTCATGTAACACCTGAACTAAGATTTTATTTTGGCAAAAACAAGGCTGCACCCATAGGTACTTATCTGGCTCTTTTTGGAAAGTATAACAATTATTTCGGACAAGCTCCCGTATTTGTAGATATGGAATATAAAGGAGCTTCTGCCAGAGTTGAGCTTCCTGTTGATACACAAGTTAAAATTTATTCCGGTGGATTAATGCTTGGTCGACAATTTCGCTTAGGGAATCGTTTTACTTTTGACTGGTTCATTATTGGTGGTCATTATGGAAAAGTAACTGTTCATGGTGAGTCTAATCAAAATCTTGAAGGCTATGATGACGAATTTATTAGTCGGTTAAAAGGGAAAATTATTGATACTTTTAAAATTAACGAGCAATATTTGTCTTTAGAAGTTGACAAACAAGGAGTAAGGATTGATAATGCCCAAAATCTTAAATATCTTAACTTACGTGGATTTGGCTTTAATATCGGTTATAAGTTTTAATAAAAATGGCCTTGTAAATTACAAGGCCATTTTTATTATCGGCTGCAAATTCTGATACCTCCCTGATACCCCCACCAAGCTGATAGCAAGGCACGTTCTCCAAAGTATCTGCCCTGATGTTCGTAAAACCTGAATTTACTTAATTTCCCCAGATTCATTTCTGTCTCTTGCGTTGCATGAAAATTAACAGTTGGTGCTACAAATAAAGCAATTCTTGGCGAAAGATGCACTTCCAGCCCTAAACTACCTCTGGTTAACTGATTAAGCTCCCATGTGTTTACATCATTCTGTAAATGATGGCTAACCACATCAAAATTTAGCCAGAATGTACGGTTTAGCCTCCAAGCAGTACCCAAACCATAGCCAAAACTAAATAGTGGTTTGTTAACAGGATTATAATTAAAGCCTGCCGTGAAAACATTATAAAATCTTTTAACTCCGGTTTTAAACGTTAGGTTGGCACTATTTACTTCATCTGTACTAAGTTCCAAACGTTTATATCCACCTTTTCTGACAAAACTAGCTACCCCGATAGGAATAGCATTCGACCTATCAGCAAAGTTAAGAACACCTATTTGCAAACCCTTATTAACATTATCAGCAATATTTATCACTCCTGCCTGCACACCAGTAAAATCTTCACCCACATAATTTAAGAATCCAGAAGCCTGAATCCCACGAAAATCTTTACCAACCAAATTTACAAATCCTGTTGCCTGAATCCCGCTTCCGTTATTCAGTATTAAATTACCAAATCCAGAAGCCTGCACAATATATTTGGAACTATGCAAAACAGCATTGGCAAAGCCCGAAGCCTGTATGCCAGTAAAATTACCGAAAACCAAGTTACCGAAGCCAGAGGCTTGTATTCCGTAAGTATTCTTCCCAACCACGTTAACAAAACCAGCCCCTTGAACACCCCTCACGTGCTCCCCTACCAAATTGGCAAAACCGGCAGCCTGAATACCCGATACATTTCCTCTCACAATGTTCATGAATCCACCCACTTCTAATTTTCTTACCCCTAAAGAGTACCCTGCAAGAATGTTAACCGAATAGTCGTTAATAACATTGCCACTCAGGTAATGATTTGTACCGACAAAAGGCGTAAGCGAAATTTGAAAAGGCCGATAAAGCGTATCTTCAATATTATTTAGATGTATTTTCTGTCTGGTATTAATAAACCAGTCAGTTATTTGTCGATGTGTATCCAGTAGAATCTCTTTTGTTTCATCCCAATAATTCTGATAATCAAGTTTTTTCTTGGTAACAGATACGGTATCTTTTGCTATTTCTATCGGTTTATTCTGAAATGGCGGAATGCTATCCAGTTTTTTTGCAGGAAGAGTATCTGTTTTGATGGCAATAGGAGTTAACGTTTTGTTTGAAATCTGTAAAGGTTTTACTGGAATAATGGTAAGATTCAGAGTTATATTCTGTTTGCCCTTTACAAGTGCTTCGGTTGAATGGTAGTTTTGTTTTCTTACCTGAATATTAACATTTGAAAGCGTTGTAGGAATTTTTAACCGATAGTAACCATACTGATTTGTGACGGCCGAGGCAAGCGTAACAGGCTCATATACGCTGGCCTTTTCAATTTTTAAGCCCGTTTCCCCGTCTGAAACGTAGCCCATCACGAAAAAATCTTTTTTCTGTTCTTCATCATTCTTTTTCAGAATAACATAATTTCCCCTACTTTTAAAGGTAACTGTATTTCCGAAAATGATGGTTAGAGCCTCTCTTACTGGCTGATTTTGTAAGCTAACAGACACTTTCTTATTAATATCTATGTCGTCGGGGTTATACGAAAAACTAAAGCTACCTGAATTGCCAATTGCTTTAAGTGCATTGTCGAGCCTTTCATTGGTGATTTTTATAGAAATAATTCTTTCTAATGGTGGCGTATTCTGAGCAAATAATTGGGAGAATTGTAATAAAAAAATAAATGCTAATAGCTTCTTCATAAATCTTTTTTTGTAGCTATGACATCCAAGCGCACCGCCCCCCCTATTCAATTGATGATTTTTTATATTTTAATTTTGCGGCTTACCTGAACAGATACTAGTATTTTATTTGCAACCTTCACCATCTAAAATATATTTTTCTCCTTTGGCAGTTACTGTCAGGTTCAGGGTTTCTGCAATAATATTCAGGGCATTAGGAAGCGTTTCATTGTCAAACCTTGTTGTTAGCCTACAAGATTTAATCTGGCTGTTGTTTAACGATATATCAGCGTGGTATCCGTCTGCCAAGACTTTTGCGATATGTTCAAGACTTGAATTTTCAAAAACAAAAACTTTTGTTTTGTAAGCAAAAGCATTTTTATCAACTACCTGCATTTTCTTGATGGTGTCGGTTTCTGCTTCAAATTCGGCTTGTTCACCTTTCGTTAAAATGGCCTGTTTGGTAGCCTTACTAAATTGTACTTTTCCGCTTTCGACACTTACCTGTACGTTTTTATTATAAGCCTTTACATTAAATGAAGTACCTAGTACTTGTATATCAGACCCATTAGCATGAATAACGAAGGGCTTAGCTTCGTTGCGATGCACATCAAAGAATGCTTCTCCTGTCAAATTTATTTCTCTGGTATCACCTTCAAAATCAACAGGATATGTTAAAGTAGTATTAGTATTAAGAAACACTACCGAGCCATCAGGCAATGTTTTTTGTAAGGTAGTCTGACCTGTTTTGAGCGAAATAATTTCGGGTTCTTTGTGTCTCAAGAAATATGTAAGAAAACCAATAGCCAGCAAAACAGTTACACTAGCTGCAATACTTATGGGGGTAAATATACTTCGTCGGGCAGGAACAAGCCTTACAACCTTTGCTTCTGTTGCACCACTCATTTTACTTTTTACTTTCTCCCACGCGGCATCTACATTTACAGTTTGTGAATTTTGCTGTTCAATATTCCCTACCTGATTCCAGATAAAAGTATAATCATCCAGTTCTTTCTGGTTATTTTTATCTTCAGTCAACCATTTTTCAACCAAAGCATTTTCTTGCGCATTGGTTTCTTGCGCCAGATATTTGCCTAGAAGGTCTTCGTTATTATCTGAATGGTTTGTATTCAAGTTATATAAACAGTTTCGGCTTGTTTTTAAATGTAGTAGTATGTAATATTAAAACGTAAGTAAGAATCAACCAATAAAAGTAAAACAGGTAAATATTCGGCCAGCTCAACTCGTAAAAATTTTAGTGCTTTTCCTATCTGATTTTCAACAGTTTTAGGCGATAACCCTAACTGTTCGGCAATTTCATGATACTTTAGTTCTTCCCAGCGGCTTAACTTAAAAATTAACCGGCATTGCTCAGGTAATTTTTCGATAGCTTCTTCTATTTTGCGCTCCAATTCGTTTTTTATAACCGACTGGCTAACCGACTCATAAGCATTGTCGTAGTACACAGTTGCATATTGCTGATGTTCCTCTCTGACTTTCAGGTGCTTAATCCGATTCAGACAATGGTTATGAACTGCTCTGTACAAGTAAGATTTCAACGATATAGTAATTTCAAAATCATTTCTTTTCTCCCAAATTCCCAGAAAAAGGTTTTGCACTATTTCTTCGGCTTCGTCTATTTCTTTAAGCATCGAATTGGCATAGGTGCATAGGCTCTGATAGTATTTCCGAAAAACCATTTCAAAAATACGTTCATTACCTTGTCTGATTGCACTAGCTATGTCCTGCTCCGATAATTGCACTAAATAAAATATGAATGTTTATGCAAACATAGTTTATTCTCTTTAAAATACTATGATTATATATGATAAACGGGTTTTTAATAGGACAATCGACCCAGGCTTTTCCCCTAAGCATTATAAAAATAATTTTTACATATTGTTTCTAAAATCTTCTAGAAATCAGAAAAATTCCTGAATCGGCTATGGGGGTATTGTTGATTTTATTTGTCAGGAGAATAAATACAAAAATTTTTAATTATGAAAAAACTAAAATTTACTGTCTTACTGACAGTTTCGCTTCTTGCAATGGGTTTAAGCTCGTGTGAGATTTTACAACAAAGCGTTGAACCAAGAAACCCCGATGAGAAAAACTTTGACATAAAGAATTTCGACAAGCTGGAAATGGGCAATGCCTTTCATGTAACGGTTAAACATGGGTCTGATTTCAAGGTAGAAGCCAAAGGCGAAAGCCGCGATATCAACGATTTAATTGTAAGAAAAGAAAATGGTGAGCTTAAAATCTATTATTCGAAATGGCGGCTGAGACGTTACCGAATGGAAATTGAGATTGAAATGCCTACCCTTAAAGAGGTAGATTTTTCAGGAGCTTCTACGGCTACTATTGATGGTTTCAATAATCTTGATGAACTAGAAGTTGACCTTTCAGGGGCATCAAGAGCAACCTTGTTTACAAAAGCTCAGGTGTATAAAGTTGACCTTTCGGGAGCTTCGGAGCTAAGCATACAGGGCAGTGGGCAAGAAATAATAGCCGATTTATCAGGTGCTTCGGTACTGAACGCCTTTGATGCACCTGTTAAAAAAGCCACATTTGAGATTTCGGGAGCCAGCACAGGGCGTGTAAATGTTCTTGAAAAACTAAGTGTTAGAGCCAGTGGTGCAAGTAAAGTGGAATACCGCGGCAATCCAGAAGTAAAAGCTAGCACTTCTGGCAGTAGCAAAGTTGAAAAAGATTAATTAGGGTTATAAAAATGCAGAAAACTAATGAGCCTTTCAAAGTTTAGTAGTTCTTCGTCATTGGCATTTTTCAGCAAAAAATTTCGGTAGATGTTAGTAATTGTCGTAAAACTGTTATTATCAGTTAGTTTTGCGGCAATTACTCCTTTAAAACATCGGTGTATCTGATTATAAAGGTAACGACAAGGCTTAGCGGGCATATCGTTCAATAAGTCGTCTATTTTATGGAGCGATGCGGCCTCTTCCAAGAAATTAAATCCCCATTGTTTAAAAAACTGTCTGATTTCTTCTAATGTTATATGCAGGCTTTCATCATCTGTAATTCTGAAACGAAAATATTTAAGGTTCTGAAATTTACCAAAGCTAATTACTAATGTATTGGCAGAAGAACGATTACCCCGTACATTAAATGTATGCAGAAATTGCTGCGCCAGTTGCTCAATAAACTCGTCACGTATTCCGAAATTTACTTCAATCCAGTATTCTTTTTGTGCTTCTGTTATAGAAAAAATTACATTCTGAAATCCGTTTTGTGTAGCTTTGCGAAACTGTTTTTGTTCAATAAGCAAACCAAAGCTATATTCTTTGAAAAAAGCCTCTAGCTGCTGAAAGAACTTTACTTCAAAGTTGCTTAAAATCATGGTTGCAATTTTAATTTTTACTTATAAACTTTTGTTATTCAAAAATGTTTCACAATTGTGAAACAAACCTTAGGCCACTGAATTAAATCCTTTTCATGAAAGAAATGTACAAAAAATTTACCTTTTTAATACTAATATTTTTTTTCTGTGTAAGCCTTTATGCACAAAATACGCAGACTATTCGTGGCAGAGTAGTCGATAATGATAATGAAAAACCACTAACAGGCGTAAACCTCGTTTTAAAAAACACTAGCTTTGGCACCCAAACCGACGAAAGCGGTAATTTTCGTCTTGAAAAAATACCAGTGGGCCGCTACCAATTACAAGTTAGTTCGATAGGCTACGAAACACAAACTATTTCAGAAATTCTTGTTGAATCGGGTAAGGAGGTAGTTCTCGAACTACGGTTGCGCGAAACAACAAGGCAACTAGGTGAAGCTATTGTAAAAGCTCCGTCCAATAACCTGACGGGAGCTATCACTAGTATCCATTCAATAACTACCGAACAAATTTTCCGGTATCCGGGTACTTATCTCGACCCCGCCCGCTTAGCTTCGGCTTATGCTGGTATAGCTAATTCAAACGATCAGGCAAATGGCATGGTAATTCGTGGTAATTCTCCTAATAGTATGCAATGGCGCCTTGAAGGGGTTGAAATCGTTAATCCAAACCATTTGAGCAATGCAGGAACTTTCAGCGACCGCCCTACTCAAAACTCGGGTGGTGTTAATATTCTATCAGCACAGTTATTGGGCAACATGAACTTCCTGACGGGTGCTTTTCCGGCAGAATATGGCAATGCGCTGTCGGGTGTGATGGATATGCGTTTAAGAAAAGGCAATAACCAACAACACGAGTTTACGGCACAGGCTGGCTTAATTGGCTTAGACCTTGCTGCCGAAGGGCCATTGAATAACAGCAAAAAAAATGGTAGTTATCTGGTTAACTATCGTTATTCTTTTACAGGCCTATTAGGTCTTTTAGGTGTTACTTTTGGCGGTGAAGATATTACTTTTCAGGATTTTTCGTTCAATGTTTCTTTACCGACCAAGAAATCAGGCTCTTTTACAGTATTTGGTATGGCTGGCACAAGTAGCAATATTTTTGCTGGTGCGCGTGACACCACACAATGGGAAGTGCAGAAAGACGGATTCGATATTAATTATAAAAACAAAATGGGTGCCTTAGGAGCTACTCATACCATGAATATTGGAAGTAAAGTATTATGGAGAACTGTATTAGTAGGCTCAGGACTAGAAAGTGAACGTATGGGATATGTTTTAAGTAAAAGTAATTTTCAGCCTTATCTGGTGCAGTCTGATAGTCTTACAAAAAGCAGGATATCGCTTACCAGTTCTTTAAGCTATAAAATAAATGCCCGTAATCTGCTAAAAATAGGTGCTTTTATTACACACCAGTACGATAAAGTTTACTCTCTTTCAAACGATAAATCGGCTCGCGGTGAAGGGCGTGGCATAATTACCCAACCTTACATTAACTGGCAATTTAAACCAATCCCGAAATTAACAACCAATATTGGTCTTCATTATTTAAACTATACAGTTAATAAGTCGCAGTCACTCGAGCCACGGCTTTCAGTCGGATATCAGTTAACTGAAAACCAGACACTGGGTTTTGCTTACGGGCTACATAGCCAGATGCAATTGCCACAGGTTTATTTTGCTTACAGTAGCCTCACACAGAATACACCAAATGCTTTACTAAAATTTACCAAAGCACATCATTATGTTTTAAGCCATCAGTATTTTTTCAAAAAAGGCTCATATCTGAAAACGGAGCTTTATTATCAGAAAATATTCAATGTACCTGTTATTACGGCTTCGCCTTTAGTAACCCAACGGATTGACCCTGGTTTCTCGACATTAAATATGGTCGAAGATTTTATTGATGAGGCCCTTCAAAACAAAGGTACAGGCCAAAATTATGGTATTGAACTTACGTATCAGCAATACCTGACCAATGGTTTTTATGCGTTGGTAAATGGCACTTATTATAATTCTACTTATGTTGGTGGCGATGGCATTAAAAGAAATACCCGTTATAATGGCAAGCATATTTTTAACCTGACTATGGGTAAAGAATGGACACGGAGCAAAGGCCGAATGTTAGGAACAAGCATAAGATTAATATGGTTAGGAGGATTCTATGAAACCCCGATCGATGAAAAGGCATCCCAAGCGAGCGGACACGCAGTTTACAAAGTTACCGAGGCTTTTACTGTTAAACAACCTGATTATTTCAGACCGGATTTCCGTATTTATCTGAAAAAATCTAAACAAAAGTATTCTCGTACATTAGCTCTTGATATTCAGAACATAGCCAATTATCAAAATACAGCTTATAGCTATTATGATATTTTACAGAAAAAAATAGTAAAACAATATCAATTAGGCTTAATTCCTATTTTAAGTTATCGATGGGAGTTTTGATGAATTGATAGATAGTAGCCTTTTGGGCAAGTAGCTATTTAGTACAAATCTGTTTTGAAGGCTATTGTACGCCTAAAACATTAGAAGTAAGGTATTTATAACCTTACTTCTAAAAGTCTCCATAGTTTACTTGCAAACAAGGTAAGCCTAAATCGAGCCGCCATAAATCCACTACCTGATTTCGGTCGTCTAAAATAAACTTTACATAGTATTTATCTTTAATATGTGTTTCATAGATTTCTTTTTTCACGATTGAGTCTTTACGCATATCTCCCGTGGCTCGCATAAATAAGGCATCGTACGAAATGTTATTATATGAAAGCCAGTTCATGGTTTGCTTTCTAGCTTTTTCTTCCCTACCTGAAACAAAAATAATTTTTGTTCCTGCTTTTTGGTATAGCTGAACAATATCTGCCACGGGTTTATTGAGCAAATCTGTTTCGCATCGTTCGGAATCGTAGGGGTTTCTGGCATGTAAAATTGCCAGTGTACCGTCTAAATCGCATAATATTGCGGCAGGCAATTGTTCGTCCTGCGCCTGATAATTTGGTCCTCGACCATTTTTTAATATATGTTGTCTATACATTTTCATGATTACTTCTCTCCCTACCTTTTTCTCTCTTTTTTTATCTCGCTCCAACGACTCTTCAAGTGAGGTTTGCATTTCTTTTATCTCAATTTTCACCTCTTCACCAGTATCTTTTCTATACTGAGTCACTATTTGACTGATACGGTCTAGGGGGCGGTCTGACAAATTGGTATCATCAATCACTACGTGTTTACCTGCCTTTAAAGCCTCAATGAGCATTATATCGCGTACTTGCTCAACAAATTTTTCGTTACTTACCGAATGCTCCGAATTATCTAACATCGCACGGAGTTCATCTTTATTTAATCGCTTCCACATCCCCTTATTCTCATCTAATAATTTTCGGGCATAAGTCGACTTCCCACTTGCTGGAAGCCCTCTCAATATTAAAACTGTTTTCATTTTTATATTTTAATCAATATCTTTTAAATTTCTTCTTACTTTCAATAATAGGTCATTAATAAAATTGGTATCTACATCTTTGGGTAAATGGCTGTTCTCGAATAGCTGATTCAGGTTATCAATTTCGTTTTCTGCTTTGGCTATAAATTCATTCAAATCAATTTCGCCATGCCTGATTTTCAGTAATTCTTCAGCATTGGGTCTTCTGACATGAATGGTGTTTTGCGTAGCTATTTCAATTGCCATATCTAATAGCCGGCGGCAATGAAGCAGGTTTTTACCATCAATTTTTTGCTGATGGTTCTGAATATCTACATACCGTTGTACATTTCTATTGTTGAGCCATGTTTCGTATTGAATATAATCTTTACAATGTGATGAATACCCCTCTTTATTAAAACACATAATACTTAAAGGCTTCTCTCCTTTAGGAACCGAACTTAGTTTTACATCATTTCCTTTGTTTGATACAATACCCTTGTAATCTAATGTGTCGTTTGGGTCATAGTACAGAGCATAGCAATTTTTGAAATGATTCAGTGCTACTAAACCACACTTATCGGCGTCTAGCTTATTCATTACCAGAAAATGGTTTAAAGGGATGGTTTTACCTGCATCATACACATAACAAAAATCAAAAGGTGTTTTTCTTGAAATTTTATCTTGCTCCCAGTTCATTTTCTTATCCAGACCTTTGGCTTTTTGTATTTGCGCAATGGCATACCCACCAAATGAATCCAGGCATTTCTGGGTTAAAAATCTATCACGGTTTTCAAGTATAATATCAAAAGCCGGATGTTTTTCAATAATACATTCTTGTGGCATATACAGTAACTCTAACATAGTTGGATTAGCCGACTGCAAGAGTTGCAAAAACCTACGAACCTCATAATAACATTCGTCTTTCGACACCTCAATTTGTTCTTTGTAGTTAAAACCAACCAATTCTTCTACCGACTGCGCATAAACACCTTTGTAATCAATATCTGACTTAGCTGTATTGGTTCCGTATGCCCGACTACCTACAATTGCTTTATATAAAACTTTCATGATTCTATTCTGTTTGCAAATGGTTTTTCAAATTTGGGTTTAATCATTTTCCATATAATCTGCTGATAAGGCTTATTTTCCATCATTTTAAATAAAACTGCCGGATGAGTACAACTCTGGTAATATATAGCCGCTTCTTTTCTGGTCTCGAAAATTTTGAACTCGTTTCTTGCCTGATTTTCAACTTTTTCAAAGTTAAACAAGAGTTGTTGCTGAGTTTTTTTTACCCAATCATAAAACTCATCGGGTACTTTTTCTAATAGTGGTAGTAAGTCTTGCCCCTGTTGCATGGCATCCCAGATGTCAATATTAGATATTTTCGTAACAATCTGATGTATACGGTGATATTCATTGAACTTAACTTTCAGACGAAACCCATTTTTGAATTTAATAACAAAACCTTCTTTATTATGCTCTTCTTGTTGTTTTAGCAAAGCCAATTCATGAATACCATCATAATGCTTGGCGGTTTCAAAACCAATGTTACCGAGTGGCACGTCTTTTCCTGTTAGGGTATCTATTACAGCCAGCAAGATTAAGGCATTTTTATTTCCATAATCAACTACAATTCTGTTTTCAGGATAAATAATTTCAAATAAATAGGTTTTGGTTTTATCCAGCTTAGGTATCAGGCTAGCGTATTCTGTATGCAAAAGTCTGGTTCCTACTTTGGCTTGCTCGCTATTAAACGAGCCTCTGGTTGCCAGATAAGGTATATCATTAATCCAGTACAAAATACCCAACGAGCCATCCATTTTCTCGTACACTTCAAATGGCTCTTGTGGAATTAACTCTGGAGAGAGTTCTTCCCAATTAAAAAATTTCTTAAACGGACGGGCTACAATTTCGTTATGAGCATTCATGATTAAACCACGACAAGCAAGTGTCCAGTCGTTCCAGAGTTTTTCATACTGGGCTTTAGGCGTATAATTGTAAATATACAAGTCAACCTCATGATGTTTCTGTACATTGATATAATCATTTGCTATAAGTTCTTGTAATTCCTGCGTGTTCATAAAGTTTTTAATTATGATGCAAAATAAAACCCTTACTACGCAGTATATTTGCGTAGATAAAAATATTTAAAAAAAATTATGCCTGCTAATCGTAATGCACTCGTACGCTATAAAACCATAGATGCCTGCCTTAGAAACAGGTTCAGGAAATGGACTCTGGAAGACCTCATTGAAAAGGTTTCAGAAACTTTGTATGAGTATGAAGGAATTGACAAGGGAATAAGTGCCAGAACCATACAGGCTGATATTCAGATGATGAGAAGCGATAAACTCGGATACTTTGCTCCGATTATTGTAGTAGATAAAAAATATTATACCTACGAAGACCCCACATACAGCATTACGAAGCTACCCATTTCGAGAACCGACTTAAGCAAGCTCAACGAAGCGGTAGAGTTATTAAAACAATTCAAGGGGTTTTCTCATTTTAATCAACTTAACGAAGTAGTACAGAAACTGGAAGACCACGTTTATTCAACCGTGAGCAAAAAACAACCGGTTATTTATTTTGAAAAAAATGAAAATCTGCGAGGTTTAGCATATCTTGATATTCTTTATAACGCTATTATTCACCAGAAAACCGTTGAAATTACTTATCAGTCGTTCAAGGCAAAGCAGCCTAATAGTTTTTATTTTCATGTATGGTGGTTAAAAGAATTTAAAAACAGATGGTTTGCCGTAGGTATACGTGGTAATAAGCATATTCTTTACCATTTGGCTCTGGACAGGATTCAGGAATTAAAAGTAATTGATGAAATACCATACAACATTAATAAAGCATTTAATTCTGAAACCTATTACAACGATGTGATTGGTGTAACGGTAGCGCAAAATCAGGCTCCTGAAAAAATTATTTTATTTGCTATGAAAGACGCAGCCCCGTATGTCGAAACCAAGCCACTGCATCACTCACAAGAAATACTCGAACGAACCAATGGAGGTATCATAATTAGCCTTTGCGTACAGGTTAATTTTGAGTTAATTAAAGAAATATTGAGTTTTGGCAATAGAATGCTGGTGGTTTCGCCTCAGCATTTAAAGGAGAAAATAGCATATTCTGCCCAAAGAAGTGCGCATAACTACGAAAACCTTACGACTCTGCTACCGGAAAGCCAGCGCATTTTTTTGACGCAGGAACTGCCTGATTCTCCAAGAGAGAGCATTAGATAAATCGTTGGTGATACTATTAAACTGTGTCCAATATGAAGGGGGAATTAATTCACTTCCTGAACTAATAACACCCGTAGGTAAGGCCCTTGAATCGCCCGATACCGATGCCCATTCGTTTACCCATAGGTCATCATCGTAAAAACTATCTTTTATGCTGACTTCATCTCGCTGAAAATCTCTTATTTCGAACCATAGTCTACCCTCAGCTTTTAATGATTTTTTGCATCGGGTTACTTTGGCAGATACTTTTTCATAAACGGGTACTACTTTTACACTATCAACTTTTTTTTCACCTACTTTTATATCTACCGAAAAAGACTCGTCCGAATAATCCGATTGTAACATACCCGTAGAAAGGTAATCATAACCAAAAGTGATTACATAGTCGGGTTGTAAACGTGCCTCAACGGCCTCTTTAGGGTTATAGAACAGGTAAAAGGGTTTTGTTTCAGTGTACTTGGGCAAACGCCTGAACAAATCTCTTTCAATGTCTTTCACATAGTCTTTTTCACGTTTATAATTTCCTTCTATCACAATCCTGATGGTTCCCTGCTCTAAGGCTTCATTAATTAAAGTATCAATACCTGCTTGTGATGGAGAAAGTTTTTTTGCCTGCATAAAGTTATGATAAGCACGCTGTGCTTCTGGTTTGGTTTCATAAGCAAGTAAACCAAGCCCAGTTTCTATTCTTTCATCTGTTGCATATCTGACAGCCAGACTTTGCTCGGTTTCATAAAAAACAGGGGTGATTTTTCCTGAACACGCTACACAATCGTTGAGTCTGTAAGCCATTTCGTTCAGAATCTTGTATTTATCCTGTATTTTTTCCCATCGGAACGGTTGGTCAGATGCTTGAAGACTTTCAATTTCCAGTAAAATTTTATCTTTTTGCTCGCGATATGCCTGCTGTAACCTTTCTGAAAACTTTATATTTGATGGTTTACGGCTAACTTTTTTGGCATAAGTATAAACATCTTTATGACTATTAGAGTGCCAGTTCCGAGGAGAACAGGCACTAAAAATCAATAAACCTACGCAAATGGCAACTAGTAGTCTCATAAAAGTTTGTGTTTGCAAGAATGGTTGACACTCAGGGTTTTAGAAATCTGAAACCACAAAGCATTAACCGAATAATTCACTGAAAACTTCTTCTAACTTACTGGCAGCAAAAATCTGAATTTTATATTGGTCCAGATTCAACCCTTTAAGGTTATATTTAGAGATAAATATTTTTTTAAATCCTAGTTTCTCAGCCTCAGAAATACGGCTCTCAATTCTGTTTACAGCCCTCACTTCTCCACCAAGCCCTACCTCAGCCGCAAAACAATAAAGGTGCGGAATACTTATGTCTTCATAAGACGAAACAATCGATGTACAAACGGCCAAGTCAATGGCGGGGTCTTCTACTTTTAAACCTCCGGCAACATTCAGAAAAACATCTTGTGTGCCTAGTCTGAAACCACCGCGTTTTTCTAATACCGCTAGTAACATTTGTGTCCGACGGCTATCGAAGCCATTACTCGTACGTTGTGGAGTTCCGTAAGTAGCCGGACTTACCAACGATTGAATTTCAATTAATAAAGGACGGTTGCCTTCTAGCATACCTGCAATAGTGATGCCGCTCAAATCTTCTTCCCGCTGCGAAATCAGTATTTCAGAGGGGTTACTGACCTGTCTCAGCCCAGTACTTTGCATTTCATAAATACCTAATTCGGCCGTACTACCAAAGCGATTTTTAGTAGTACGCAAAATGCGGTATGTCATGTGGCGGTCACCTTCAAATTGCAATACAGTATCAACCATGTGTTCAAGCACCTTAGGCCCTGCTAATGAACCATCTTTCGTAATATGCCCAATCATGATAACCGGAATATCCGACTCTTTCGAGAATTTCATTAACTCGGCAGTACATTCTTTTACCTGCGATACGCTCCCCGCGCCTGACTCAATTAAAGGAGAAACCAATGTCTGAATAGAGTCAATGATAACAATGTCTGGCTCAATGAGTTCTATCTGCCTGAAAATATTATCTGTTGCTGTTTCATTTAGAATAAAACATCTTTCATTGATAAAGCTCATACGTTCGGCACGCATTTTAATCTGTTGCTCGCTTTCTTCTCCCGATACGTACAACACTGTATAGTCTTTCAGGCTAAGGGCAATTTGCAACATTAGTGTCGATTTCCCTATGCCTGGCTCACCACCTATTAGCACTAAAGAGCCCGGTACAATGCCACTGCCTAATACCCTGTTTAGTTCGTTATCGTCAGTAATGATGCGGTATCTCTCATGTTTTGAAATTTCGGTGAGGGTTTTAGGCTTATTGGCTGTCTTTGGTGTACCCGACGAGGTGAATTTCCAGTTTCCTTTTTCAGGTTCATCTTTACTGATAACCTCCTCAATTAAGGTATTCCATTCGCCACAAGACGGGCAACGACCCAACCATTTAGGTGAATTATAGCCACAATTCTGACAGAAATAGGCTGTTTTAACTTTTGCCATTTAACAGTTTTTTAGGTTTTATTAGTTGATGCAGATTTTAGCTCAGACTTTATTCTAACTCTAAAATTAAGAATAAATCTATAACATTCATTCATTGAAATCTGTTAATCTAATGTTAAAGAATACGAATTGGGGGATTTCTTACGTTAGTCTGAAAAACAGGCAGAAACATAACATTCTCTATGATTAAAGGTTTATTTTTCAAATCGTTACTAATCATTTTATTTAACAAAAATTATCATGAAAAAAATCACAATTCTTTCCCTTTTCACCTTGTTATGTTGTTTTTCTTCCTCTTTTGCACAGTCAGGACTTGGTATTAAAGGAGGGCTTAACTTCAATACCGTTTACACCGATGCCGGTACGCTAAGCAATAATATCAAGCAAAGTCTTGACACACAAACAGGCTATGTGTTTGGTGTTTTCGGGCGCATTGGAAACAAAGTTTATTTACAACCGGAAGTTCTCTTTGCTCAAAAAGGTGGCACTATTGAATTACAGAATGTGGGGAAAGTAAAGTATACATATAGCAACCTCGATATGCCAGTACTACTTGGCGTAAAGGTGCTTAAATTCATCAGGATAATGGGTGGCCCTGTGGCTACATTCAAATTGGATGAAGATAAAAAACTAGGTGAGTCAATAAAGGCGTATACCTCTGGTAGCTTTGACGATGCCATGAAAAAAGCCACTTTTGGTTACCAGTTTGGTATTGGTATTAAAATACTAGGATTTGACCTAGATTTAAGAAAAGAAGGAAGTTTATCTGATATTTCAGTACTTAATTTACAGAATAATGCCCAGTTCAGCCAAAAAGCTAGCGGCTGGCAAATTACTTTGGGTCTGAAAATCATCTAAGATATTACAGAAATGTAACTGTTGGTTAATTAAAGAAAGTCTCTTCGCTTGAAGAGGCTTTTCTTTTTCATATCATCTGTACGCCAACGTACGAATATCACTTACTTCAAGTATCTGTTTCTCATAGCCTTTTGTTACGCTGTTAATCATAGCCAAGCCTATTTCTTTGAGTTTGATAACCGCATTAGGGGCAAAAAACTTAACAATAGGAAAAAGCCATGAGAAATATTTGTAGTATGGTAATACATTTTTCAGTCCTTTGGTTGCCTCAATAGCACCCGGACGAAAATTATATACCTGTTTAAACGGCAATTTCATTAAATCGTTCTCTGTTTTTCCTTTTACCCTTGCCCACATCATTCTACCCGACTCTGTACTGTCAGTGCTAGCGCCTGATACATAACAAAAAGTCATGTCAGAATTATTTTTAGCTAATGTTTGCGCTACATGGAGCGTTAGCGTATATGTTTTTTCGTAGTACTCTTTTTCTTTCATTCCGACAGAAGATACTCCCAGACAAAAGAAACAGGCATTATACCCTTTTAACTGGTTTTCGATAGGCGAAAAATCCAGAAAATTTGCATGAATAATTTCCTTTAATTTAGGATGCCTCACACCGCACGGCTTTCTGTTAATAACCAGTACTTCCTGAACATCATCATGTAGCAGGCATTCATGTAGCACGCCCTCTCCTACCATTCCAGTTGCCCCAGTTACAATAACTTTCACCTTTGAAGATAATTGTTTGCTCATTTTATTTTATAATAATTGTATGGTAAACACATAAAGGCCGAATTACATTCCCTGAATATAAATCTTTTATCTGAAGTTAACCCATTTTCTGATTTTTTGTATTTTACTAAAAAAAAATTTTCTTTTTTAGTAAATTTCCGGTATTTTATTAGGGTTTTACAAGGAAAAACAATAACTTTGCACCAAATAAAATTTTGCACTTCAAATACCTATAAGCAATGAGTATTAATAAACTCGATCCAATCGACCACAAACTTCTGGAGATTCTCCAGAGTAATGGCAAGATTACCAACGCACAGCTTTCAAAAGAAATTGGCTTATCTCCAGCACCTACACTCGAACGAGTAAAAAAATTAGAATCCTCAGGTATTATTAAAAGTTATCATGCCCAGATTGACAGAGAAAAAGTCGGATTAGGTGTGATGACTTTCGTACAGGTTTCGTTATCAGGACATAGAAAGTCTATTACCGACGCTTTCGTAGAGAAGATTTTACGCGTTCCAGAAATTATTGAGTGCCATCATGTAACAGGTTCATGCGATTTCTTATTGAAAGTGATTGCTAAAGATATAAACTCGTATCAGAAATTAATCATGGAAACCATTAATGAAATTGAAGAGGTAGCCAATACACAAACTATGGTGATTCTTTCAAGTTTCAAAGACAGTCAGGTATTACCAGTTCCTTGATAGAGCGTATTATCCAAAACAAAAGAGGCCGTTTTCTGCGAAAGAATCGGCCTCTTTTGTTTGATAGCATCTGTTACAATTTGGTAATTTTCTTATTTACTTTAAATGAAGGGGTTTTCAGGGTTAAAATATAATTACCTGCCGGCAAGTTTTCTAATGAAACACCCTCCCTATACTCAATTATTACATTCTTACTGATGAGTTTTTTTCCACTCAAGTCTGACAGATGTATCTGCGTTTTTATGGGTTGGGTAGTCTTATTTTCAATTAATAGATCACCATAAGTCGGGTTCGGAAATATAGCAAATACCTGATTATTTTCGTTCTCAACCGAAAGCGGGGCCAGTACTGAAACCTGCGCTTTGTTTCCTATTGCCCCCACACCACAAATGTTGCTTACTTTCTCAAGTGTGTAAATGGCTGCTTCATTAGGGCGGATTTTTACGTTGATATTACTGGCTTGGGTCGTACTTTCAGGCAGTTGGCTTAATTTGTAGGTATATGGCGGAGTACCTGTAAATTGAATATTCAGATTGATAAGGGTATCGAAAGGTAAGGTTGTTTCGCCTATAAAAGTTGCGGTAGCAGGTTTACGCACACGAAAAATACCTGTCGGACGCTCATCAAAATAATCAGCGTTTGGCCTTACCCTGAAACGGTATTGGTTTCCCTCTGGCAAGTTATCAGGCAGTTTAATCTGCATAGGGCTTTGTGTATACTGCCCTAACAACAGTGGTTTTTCAAATGAGCCGTTAGCATCCGACATTTCTAATTGATAAACCCATTTATTGATACTTGTATGCTGTAATGCAAAGGATATTTTTAGCGAACCACCTGCACAAATGGCCGAGGTATCTTGCAAAATTGTTGTAATAATCGGCTGAGGAGAAACCGAAATATGAAATTCATCTTTAAGAAAACCTAAAGAATCCTTCACCGTAATTGTTTCGTTTTTTAAAGGGCGTATTTCAATAAAATCTTTCTGACTCCTAACACCATTTGACCATACATGGCTACCCCGCCACGATGACGTAAGTTTCAACGTTGAGCCATAGTCTGCCTGAACCTCTTCCTTTTTGTTTACATCCTTAAAAATCGTAAAATGGTCGCGTTCAATACCATCTGCACAAATCCATCTGGCATCCAGACGGTTACCGTTAACGGTCATGAGCAATGACCCACCAATAGATATATTAGAGTAAATAGAACTCGGATGCACATCATGAGTACCGTTCCAGTCAAGCCTACCTGCCGAACCTACTACACAATAGATAGTTCCTTCTTTTTTATTAATAAAGGGGCCGGCTCCTGGTTCGGCATCATAACGCCCGCTTACCTGTTGCACTACATGGATATTTTTGTCGAAAGACATCGAGTATCCTGTATGGTTTTTCATCAGGTATGACCGCTCGTAAATATGGCTATGCCCTGTTAATACGAGGTCAACTTTATATTGGTCAAAAAGTGGCACAAGCCCCTCTCTGATATATTGTAATTCAGGTTCAGCGTCTGAGTCGTGTGAGCGTTTAGTATATGGTGGATGATGAAACATAACTATGGTCCACATAGTCTTATTAGCTTCCAAATCCTTCTTGAGCCATTGGTATTGTTTACTCTGAGGCTCATAAACCCTGTATTTACCCTCATCAAACCCATCTGAGTCAAGTGCTATTACGTGCACATTACCGTAATCGAAAGAATAATAAGCCTTTTCGCCAGAGGGTACTCCTCCCATTTCACCTTTGGTGGGTACACTGATTATATCGTAATATGGAATTTTTTTATCAACCCTACCCGTAGGGCTGGCAAAGTATTCATGATTACCCGGAACAGGAAAAAATGTAGTATTCCCGAAGATATTCTGGCCGTAAAAGTCAAATACCTGTTTCTGATATTCTTTATCTGTTCCACAGCAATAGGCGTTATCTCCTAACCATAGCCATAAATCATTGAAAGTTGGCTTGTTTTTCAAGTAACTGTCACGGATTCCTTTTTGGGTTTGCATATAAACCGTGGTCGATTCGTCTCCGAAATCGCCCATGGCCCATATATTAATCGGGCGAGTGCTTCCTTTGGGCGGAGCCGTAACAAAATAGAAATCTTTACCCGAGGCCAGTGTTGTTGTAGTTGTACCGACTGAATAAAAATATCGCGTATCAGCTTGTAGATTACTTAGCTGAACAATATGGTCATTCACTTCATTAACATCAGCATGAATGATAGCCTGCGTAGAATCACTCTGATAATACTTTACAAGGCTCACAGTAGGGATATCAGTGCGCCACCTGATAATTACGCCGCTATTACTAAGTTGTTGTAAATATGGCCCCCTGATGATAGTCTGCGCCTGTAAACAATGATTACCAATTGTAATACAAAAGAAAACTAACAGAAAGAATTGTATGGCTTTTCTCAATGCAATTAATTTTTCATCAAAAATAAGCCATAACAATTAAATATCTTTTACTATTAAGTCATTATTTCTTTTTATTGGCCTTAATTAACTTTTTAATATCGTCGGTTTGTTTTTTAGCTTCTTTATAAACATCTGCCTTTTTTTCGGCGTTATCAATCACTTCAGCAAAGTATTGTAAAGCCTTTGTATAGTCTTTTTCAGAGGCAGCAATTTTACCTAATGCCATATTTGCCCCCAGAGAATAGCCAGAATCCTGTGCTTTATTTTGAGAAGCAAATTCAATGGTTTTTTGGTAATATTCTTTGGCTTTGGCATAGTCTCTCTTATAATTCATATTAATATAGCCCAGAATATAAGCGGCATACCGACCCGATGTACTCTCATAACCAACTTTACCCGAACTGATGTTATTTAGTAGTTCAATAGCTAGGGCTTCGGCTTCGTCAGCTCTGCCCAAAACAAAAGCCGTGCGCGCTGCATAGCGATGAAAGAACGAATTGTTAGGATACATACTGTGCATTTGCTGCGCCAGATAATAGGCTTTCTGATGCTGGTTTTCCATGGCATAAATCTGAACCAGAAAATACTTTGCTTCCATACGCGTGTAAAAGGCATTTTGCGAAACGTATTCCAATTGTTTAATACCTTCATCTTTAACTCCTTTCCTAAAGAAAACCAGCATTGGTTTTAAAGAAGGATAATTTTCTGGAATCCATTTTGAATAGTAGTTATATAACCCATCCCCGATGGCTAATTCAGGGCTAAAGTCACCAAAACCTCTGCATTTTTCCAGATATTTCATGGCCTGTTTGCTTGCCCACGCAGCTTTTAGCCAATTTTCCCGCTCTGAATGCAAACGTCCTTTTACTGCATAGGCCGCAGCCATGAAAAAGGCAGCTTCTTTATCCTCACTATCTTCGTCGAGCATATCATCGGCTAAGTCAATGGCTCTGTCCATATTACTGAAGCAAGCATCATCGTATTGCTTATTTTTGCTATCTGGTAATATTTTCCACCATTCGTTCAAACCAATCAGAAAATAACCAATCGGATGCTCAGGGTATTTAACAATCAACCATTTGAAGTCTCTTTCAGCGGCATCAAAGTTAAAATTATACATGTTATTAATGGCCTGCGTTGCTTCTATCTGTATAGCACGGTTAGCCAGTAATACCTCATGATGCTTCTTTTTGGTACTACCCCCAAACCACGAGAACTGCGCTTCACAAAGCTGAGTTATCAGCAATAAAAATATTACACTATATTTTG
Source organism: Emticicia sp. 17c (assembly GCF_037153985.1). NCBI lineage: Bacteria > Pseudomonadati > Bacteroidota > Cytophagia > Cytophagales > Leadbetterellaceae > Emticicia > Emticicia sp. 17c. Next base: position 329,909 of record NZ_JBBAYI010000001.1, on the reverse strand, counting down.
CTTTCATTTTTATCAATTTTACACATTAACGAAGTTGTAAAAAATAAAATTGCAAAACTTAAAATTTTCTTAAAATTATTTTTCTGAGGCAAAATTACTAAATTGCAGGCAATACTAATAATTCCTTATCACGGACTCATAATCAAAATGAAACAAATCAAAGATAAGCATTTTATCCCTTTTATTGAAGCTGATAAACTCCAAGCACGTATCAGAAACCTCGCCCAAGAGATAAACAAAGATTATGCAGGAAAAAATCCCTTATTGATTGGTGTCTTGAATGGTTCTTTTATGTTTATTGGTGATTTGTTTAAATCAATCGAAATTGATTGTGAGGTTACGTTTATCAGGGTTTCTTCTTATCAGCATACAGAATCGACAGGAGAAGTTAAACAGATAATAGGATTAAAAGAAGATATAAAAAACAGACATGTAATAATTGTAGAGGATATTGTGGACACAGGCATGACCATGCAGGAAGTACTTGGCCAACTGGCTTCAAATAAGCCTGCTTCTATTAAAATACTAACGCTTCTTTATAAACCGGAAGCACTGAAAGTTCCGTTAAAAGTAGATTACATAGGATTTTCAATAGAAACTAAATTTGTGGTTGGTTATGGCCTCGATTATGATGGAATGGGGCGGAATCTGGACGCTATTTATGTACTTGATGAAAAAAGTTGATTTCGGAATACTTCCCGAAATCAACTAGAAAACCCTAAGGTTTCTTTTTTCTCAATACTTTTACTTCTTCTTCTTTTACAGGTTCGGCACTATTACCAAAGTTTGTTCGGATATAGGTTAGCACATCAGCCACCTGTTTGTCGGAAAGAAAATCATGTGAAGCCATTACCCTATTATAACTTTCGCCATTTACTTCTATTTCTTCGTTTAATCCTTCAAGAATTACTCTTATCAGGCGGGTTTTCTCACCTCCTACCCAATCGGATTTCCTCAAAGGTGGATTCAGATTTGGCACTCCTGTTCCATCTTCCTGATGGCAAGCCAGACAGTATTGATTATAAATAGCTTTTCCGTCGGCTTCTTTTTTTACCTGAGCCGAGGCAAAATAACTGATAGAAATAAACAAAATCAGGATTCCTTTTTTCATTGTTTTATTGCAAAAAACAAAACCTTACAAGCCTACACCAGACCTGCAAGGTTTTGCCAGATAAAAATATTATTTATTATATATTACACGCCATACCTTACCTTTTACAGAATCGGTAATATACAACGACCCGTCAGGACCTTCTGCTAGGCCCATTGGCCGAGCTTTAGCATCACCAGGGCTTTTAATTTCAGGTCCACCTGCAAAGCCTTCTGCAAAAACTTCATAAGGCCCAGAAGGCAAACCGTTTTTAAATGGCACAAAAGCCACAAAATAACCTGCCTGATTTAATGGCGCACGGTTCCAAGAGCCATGGAAACAAATAAATGCCCCGTTTTTATATTTAGCCGGAAACTGGTTTCCATGATAAAACAGTAAGTCGTTAGGAGCCCAATGCCCCGGAAATGCCATTATTGGCTTTTTAGCTTTTGTGTAAAGTTTTTTGCCGTCGCCACCATACTCTGGGCATAACAATTTTTGTTTTTTCTCTGGGTCATAGTAACTATATGGCCATCCGAAATCATCGTTTTTCTTTATCTGGAAAAACTCCTCGGCTGGTAATTCTGCGCCTTTTTCGGCCGAGTAAATCTCAGGATAATGTTGGTACAACATATCTCGGCCATGCTGCAAAGCATAAAGATTTTTTGAGGCAGGGTCATAATCAAGGGCTACTGCATTGCGGATACCTGTGGCAAAACGTACGCCATCTTCTTGCTTCTGATTAAGTTTATCGGCGTTAAACTGCCATATTCCACCATTTTTTTCTAATAAAGGGCAAGGGGTCATACCCGGTGAGCCTTTCTGACGGTCTTTTTCCTGACATACGTTAGAAGGCGCACCAATAGTGACATAAATATGGCCGCTTTCATCAAATGTAAATGGTTTTGCTTCATGCTGGCGCAAATCGGGCAATCCGGTTATTACTGTTTCGGGCTTGGTTTTGTCAATTACATCTCCGTTCGCATCTAGTTTGTAACGAAAAACTTCTGAATTTGATGAAGCATATAAATACCCGTTATGAATATCTATGCCGGTGCCACCGTATGCACCAAAAGCCTCAACAACGTCGGCTTTCCCGTCTCCGTTTGTATCTTTTAAAACAGTAATACCTTTGTCATTTTTAGCATTACTATTTTTAATATAGATTGTTCCGTTAGGTAATACTTTAATATGGCGGGCTTTCCCTGTTTCTTCTGCCACAACCACAGCACCAAAGCCTTTGGCTAGCTGTATGCCTCCGTTGTCGGCATCAGGGGTTATATTATCGGCTTTAGGGGCATCAATAGAAGGTTTGTTGTAAAAGGCACTCGACAATGCAATTATGCCGAATGATAGGCTCAGTGGTAAAAGTATTTTTTTCATTTTTATACAACTTCCTGCGTTTCATGCGGCCTCAGGCATTTCAGGAAGGCTATTTAGGGGTTAGTCATGTCGTGAGGCAAGCAATAGACATGATGATGGTATATAATTGAACGGCTAATTTATAACAAGCAAAAATGAAAATTTGTTACGGTTTTGCGATTAAAACCATCTGATTTTTATCGGCCTTTGCAATTTTTTTTCTGAAGTCTACCCATTCATTATATACACTAGCCGGATATTGCCCCTTAAACATGGTCAGGTCTCGTGTATAAGTAACTATGTCTCCTTTTGCCTGCATACTTGCTTTGTATTTACCGAATCTGGTTTCTATTGTAACAGGTTCGGGCAGAAACTCGGCAACATACCCCGAAGGAATTTTAAATGAAATACTGTCAATATCCTGATACCAGAACTCGAGCCATAAATCGTTTTTCCGTTTGGCAGATGGCTTGGATACGTTTCGCTGTTGGCTCAGAATATTAGGTGCAACAAATAACCTCGAGCCACTTCTGTTAGCTAGGTTTCTTAGTAATAAGTTCAGGTTTTCTTCCACCACAGGTATTTGCTGCTTTTTCTCGTTTAAAGAAAAGCTAATAATCTCGGCACCCGACAAAGCCAGATTTTTGTAAAGCCATTTTTTCTGGTCTTCGGCTCCCAGTGTATTTATTACGTCTGCATAAACATCTTGCTGCAAACCCGAATACTGGGTATTAATCAGTGCGGTTGCATCACCATTTGCCTGAATATTTATGGTTCCTTTACGCAAAAGCAAGTTATCATCAATTTTATAAGCAGGAGTTCTAGCTAATTTACCGCCATTCTCTGTTACTACTACAACGTTTCTATCATCAGTAAAACCACCTAAGTATCCAAAAGGAATATTTTGATTGGTACATTCGAGCCAGATAGTATCTTTAGGTGTAGGCACGCACAAAATTACGTGGTTAAACTGAAAAGAGGGAAAGTCTTCAAACAAGGCAGGATTATTATTACCGGCCCTTACCAGCGTAGCATAAGATGTAATGCCTATTTCTTTGAGCATACTCTTTGTAAAGTTAGTTAATGCCTTACAATCTCCATACCCTTTGGTGGCTACTTCGCTGGCTTTCATTGATTGCCAGCCGCCTATACCTAACTGTATACTTACATAACGGGTATTTGCCTGCATGTATTCATATACTTTTCTTACTTTTGCCCGAATATCTTTTTCGTCTTTTACCAGTTCTCTGACTTTTGCCGCAAATTCAGTTGGCAATTTATCTCTGTTTGTATTTAGTTCCGCATAGAACTTGCCAATATCGCTCCATTGTTCCAGATGCCCCGAATAGCCTTCCACTTTGAAATCTTTAGGTCCGGTGTATACCATTGGCATAAAGTTATCTTCATGGGGGCTATCTGATTCTTTCTCTATTGCTTCAATATTATTAACATTCCAGCTATATACGGAGCGGTCGTCTTCCTGATTTATGACAACTTTTACAGGCATATTCTGTTCTTTGTATCTGAAGGTCATCCCCTTAGGTAAAGATACCCTGAACGAGGCTTTTTCGACCGAAACATTGTCGGAGTTATCCAGAATTGCTCTCCAATTCGGGTAAAACATCATATTAGTATTGGTATACTGATACGAATAACTGATAGTATACGGATATTTATTATGGCTTAGTTCGGCAACTTTCACAAAACTACCATCGATTTCGTTTTGCCCTGTTGAGGTACTAAAACTTTCAATGTCTGCTTTCTTAAGTTTTCTTATCTGTTTCCCCGATTCGTCGTATATATAGGCTTCAATATTATTTACTTTTGAAAACTTGCTATACCATAGCATCAGTTGCGCATGAGAGCTTCCTTTTTCGTCCAGAATTGTAATGGTTCCTTTAGTTTTAGTGACAGCCTCATCAATTCCTTTTACATAAAACTCTGTTTCATGATTCCGAACAACTGCGTAGGCATTTTCTTTTAATCTGGCAGGAATCGTATTTGCGCTAAAGTCTTGAGCTACTGCCTGAATGCTTATTAATAAGGCAAATAAATATTTCATTTTAAAACCGTTTTCCTTTAATACACAATTACATCCATATATATCTGCTAGCAAAAGCGGTTCGTTAAACGACTACAAGCCCCTTCTACCTCTACGATACTATGAGTTTGAAGCAATAAAAATCAATTTTTCTTCAGCACAATCTGCTCATTTTGTTTGGATATCATCTTAACAAAAAGCTCGCGTAAATAAGAGTAGTCTTCAGCAGAAAATATAGTGCGTGCAAACGATAACTGACTCATTACCTCAATGACACCATTTTCAGATTTAATCATGTACTGATACTTCCCTTTACTATCAGGCATAAATACATTGATGAATAATGGCATACTTTCGACTGAATAACCTTTCGGAATAGTTATTTTACTTATAACAGTTTCCTGAATGGTATACCCGAAATCGACTGGGTATTTACGTTCATCTTGTTTAAAGGGATTTGTCTGTTGGGTTTTCCAAAAAAGCGGTTTAATAAAAATTCTATCACCAATCACTGAATAAGCTTCATTAACAGTTGTCTCACATTCAATATTTACATCTTTATTTTCAGTTACTTTGTATTTAAACTCAGGATTCTCGAAAAGTGTGTACTTCTCTTTTAGCTTATTCAGGTATTTTTCCTCACCTTCTTTGCTTATTTCTAGTTTTTTTTCTGTGCCTGCATATCCGTAATATAATTCACTAAAGTTTCCTTTTAATTTCTGGTCTTCTTCTATCGAAAACGTTAATAAACTCATAGACATACTCTTTTGTGAGGGTATCAGCGAAACCCATCGTGGATTTTTGCCTATGAGCCATCCCATCTGGTTCAGACACCTTTTAGGCAGCATATTCATTTTCACGAACTTATCGGTTGCATCTAACAAAAAATCTTTGCCGTTAACCTTTAGTTGCGCTATTGTATAATTAAATCTGTCAATAAGAGCTATATCAGGCAATACTTTTCCATGAGCTCTTGTACTTAACACAACAGGATTGGCATCAAAGCCTAACTCCTGTAAAACAGCTACCAGCATTAAATTGATTTCGGCCGAATTTCCTGATTTTTTTTCATACACCTGATCTAGTTTCTGGGTGGCATACAGCCTGTTTTCACCATTCCATTGAATATTATTCCTAATATGTTCATACGCATCACTAATAAGTGTGAGGGTATCTTTATTAGTTGCATTGGTTTTAATTTCAGCACTAATTTTTCTGGCTGTTTTGCCGAATTTTTTCAAAGCTCCTCCAAAATCGTTGTAATCAAGAAGTGTTTTTGTTAAATCATTGTAGGTAATTGAATAGTTACGCTCACCTCCTGTGGGAAAAAAAGTTCTTGCCAATTCAAAATCTATCGAACTGCGGTAATCGTTTACAGTGGTCATAAATTCATCTTCTTTGATAGATGGCAGGTCTTTCATTGCAAAATGGTATGAAAGGTATGGGTCTTTTACGGTTTCACCTCTTTCATTTACCCGTGGAAAAAAAACAGCAGTTCCTTGTTTAATATCTTTAATAGCAAAAGCATTGTAACCAAAATAAGTAATCTTAAAATCGAAATACCCCGGAATAAGCGTCTTTATGCCACTCCATACGACCGGAATATCCTGTTGGAAGTTCCAAGTGCGCAAAGAATACCATAGGGGTGATATAATTTTATAAGTCAGGTCAATAACTGAACCTTCCTTTACCTGTGGAAATATAATTTTGGTTTCTCTGTAATTAGTTGATGATTTTTCATTGAAAATAGAGGCTTTTGTAAGTTCCGTCATGGTCACAGTATTCCCGTCCATATTATACGTATACCCCTGAATATCCCTTACAAACTCCTGACGTTCTGGCGAACTATCCGAGTAATATGGAATAATAACTGTGGCTCTTTCAAGTGCCGATTTTTTCAGAATTTTGATACGTTTATGAAAAGTATAAACCAGATGCAGGTCGTTTTCAAAAGAAAAAGAGTAATCACCAGAATCATACAAGACAACAGCTTCAGCGGTTGAGTCTTTATCATAAACTTTCATCTGAACGTCTGCCAAATTGTATGTACCAAATTTAACTTCAGGCTCTTTAATCTGAGAAAAAACAAGACGCGAAGAGATAATCAACAGGAATAAAATTGCAGTTTTTTTCATAAATTTTTGTGAATGTTTAGTCATTAGCAATGCACAAATATCATAGAAATTATTTATCGACGCAAAATAAATACGTAATCATTTTTACATTAAAGCCTATAAGCAAGATAATTTTGGTATAAAAACCCGCTACAACTACCATTTATATTTTTAGTCTATGTGCAGGCATTTAACAGGCTTTAATCTTTTAAAAATAAAATAGATTTTTCTTGGTTGGTATTCATCTGGCATAGAACTTCGTTGCAGCTAACACATGATTTATGAATACTGAATTACTCTCGCGCATACAGTTTGCATTCACTGTGGCTTTTCATTATATATATCCTCCTTTGAGTATTGGGCTTGGCGTAGTAATGGTTATTATGGAAGGGCTTTATTTGCGTACAGGCAAGCCTGTTTATGAGCAAATGACAAGATTCTGGATAAAAATATTTGCCCTGATTTTTGGTATTGGAGTAGCAACCGGTATTGTAATGGAATTTGAATTTGGCACTAACTGGGCTGTTTATTCACGTTATGTAGGCGATATTTTTGGGAGTGCTCTGGCAGCCGAGGGCATCTTTGCCTTTGCACTGGAGTCTGGCTTTTTAGGAATTCTTATTTTTGGCTGGAATCGCGTAAGTCCACGGGTGCATTTTCTGGCTACGCTTATGGTAGCTTTAGGGTCTATGTTTTCGGCTATCTGGATAGTAGTAGCCAACTCTTGGCAACAAACCCCAGCAGGTTTCAGAATTGAGGGTGAAGGTATGAAAGCACGTGCAGTTATTACCGACTTCTGGGAAATGGTGTTTAATCCTTCAAGTATCGACAGGCTTTCTCATGTAATTATAGGGGCTTTTCTGGCTGGTTCTTTTCTGGTAATGAGTGTGCACGCGTATTATATTTTAAAAGGTCGACACCTCGATATTGCCCGTTCTGGTTTTAAAATAGCATTGGTAGTAGCTACAATAGCTTCATTAACTCAATTATTCACAGGGCATCGGTCGGCCGATGGGGTGGCTAAAAACCAGCCAGCCAAATTAGCTGCTTTTGAAGGCCATTACGACTCACTGGCAGTAGCTGATATGTACTTGCTCGGATGGGTTGATACCCAAAAACAGAAGGTTACAGGCATTAGCATTCCGGCCGGGCTTACCTTCCTGATTCATCAGGATTTTACAACCCCCGTAACAGGGCTAAATGCTTTCAAGAAGGAAGACCGCCCCTCGGCAGTTAACTTTGTATTTCAGACCTACCACCTTATGGTAGCTATTGGTATGACTTTGATTGGTCTTACGCTATTAGCTTCTTTTCTGTGGTGGCGGGGAAAACTATTCGAGCAACGTTGGTTGCTGCATATATTTATGTGGGCGGTGCTATTACCACAAATAGCCAACCAGTTAGGCTGGTATTCGGCCGAAGTAGGCCGACAGCCGTGGGTAGTATACAATTTACTCAGAACCTCAGAGGGGCTTTCGCAGTCACTCAAAGCCGAACAAGTATTATTCTCACTCATTCTGTTCACATTGGTGTATGCACTGTTGTTTGTGTTATTTCTTTACCTGCTTAACAAAAAAATAAAACATGGCCCTGACATACCTGACGACCTTATTCCTGAATATTCAAAACGTGATAACCCAATCTTGAAATAATGGAAACAATACTCGGACTTAACTTGGCAACATGGTGGTTTCTGGTCATTGGTGGCGTTTTTAGTGGCTACGCTATTCTGGATGGCTTCGATTTGGGGGCCGGAGCCTTACACTTGTTTTTAAATAAAGAAGAAAGCCGCCGTAAAGCCCTAAACGCCATTGGACCCGTATGGGATGGCAACGAAGTATGGCTGGTTATTGGCGGAGGAGCCTTATTTGCTGGCTTCCCGGTGGTATATGCTACTATATTTTCGGCCTTTTATGAGCCATTTATGATATTTCTGGTAATGCTCATTTTCAGAGCGATTTCCATTGAGTTCCGCTCAAAAGAACCCATGCAATGGTGGCGAAAAACTTGGGATTTTAGTTATAGCTTCTCTAGTATTATTCTGGCATTATCGCTTGGCCTTATTTTAGGAAACATCATTCAAGGTTTACCGCTCGACAAAGACTATGTATATAAAGGAACGCTCACCGATTTTTTTAATCCTTATGCCTTACTGGTTGCTTTTACAACACTAGCTTTATTTATGATGCACGGAGCCATCTATCTGGTAATGAAAACCGAAAACAGGTTATATGCTAAGCTGACTATCCTTGTTAAAAACACAACTATTTTTTTTGTACTAATGTTTGCTATTACTTCGATAGTGACTTTACTGTATATACCCCACATGGTTAAACGTTATCAGGAAGTACCCTATATGTTTGCTTTCCCGATAATGGCTATACTAGCAGTTGCTAATATTACCCGTCAGATTTCAAAAAGAAAATACCGTTATGCTTTTATTTCATCGGCTACTGTTACAGCCATATTAATGGTGCTGGTAGCTGTGGGGCTGTTCCCGAATATTATCTTATCGAGCATTGACCCTTCATACAGTATCACTGTACACAATGGTTCATCAACTGATAAATCGTTGAAAATAATGCTTCTTTTTGCTGCCATTGGTGTACCCATCGTAGCTGTTTATACTTCTTTTGTGTTCTGGACTTTCAGGGGGAAAGTAAAACTGGACGAAACAAGCTATTAGTTGAACTTATTAATAAATTAGCCTATGCAGAATATGCTTACAACATTAGTTGGTACTTGGTTTATTTGTTACACCAACTTTCCGATGTGGTTAAAGGGAGATAAAAGTAATCCGACATTTAATTATACTGAGGTTATTCTTAAAGGCGAAAAAGTTTTACTCGATGAAGTAAAGTATTATAAAAATAATAAGCAAAGAACCATTACAGGCTATGATTACCAGCACAAACAGGATATTCTTAAGTTCACGTGGCGGGGCAAAGGAATTTTAAGCCTACTTAAAAGCCAATGGAAGGTGGCCTTACTGGCTCCTGACAGACAATGGGCTGTAATAAGTTTTTCAAAAACACTTTTTACACCTGAAGGGGTTGATATTATCAGCCGTACACCAGAACTTTCTGAGAAAGATATGGCAGAAATCAGGAAACAAATGGAAAAAGACTCCGAGTTGAGAAAATTTCTCCCTAGCCTTACTCCAATAAAACAATGAGTATTTTTAGCCAACTTCTATACTGCTTACTGGTGGCAAAAATGGCAACATATTCTTTATATTTTGTTCTTTTCTCTTCTTAAGCTTGAAATCAAGGTATAGATTGTTTAATTTTCGGAACCTTATCTGAGAGTTAATAAAAGATAGCTTGCTTTTCGATTCTGGGATAAACTGTAATATTTTTTTACCTCTATGTTTCAATGAAAGGATTTGTAGGTGCATTTCAGTTAAATAATAACGGATTTTCGATTAATAATTTGAATTTCTCTGGTTTACTCAACAAAGGTGCTTTCTTTACTAATGATTGTTTTGCTTTGTTCAACGTTGATAAACAAGCTTCTGTTTATACTTCAATATCGGCAACAATTAAATATGCAGGCTGGGTAAGGCTGGATAATATTACCGAAATTACTACAAAACTAGCTTTAAACCCTGAAACTCCTACGGATGAAATTGTTATTGAGGCTTATCTCAAGTGGGGAAAAAACTGTGTTACACATTTTATTGGTGACTTTAGCTTTGTAATTTTTGATGAAACTGCAAAGAAACTTTTTTTAGCAAAAGACCAGATTGGTATCAGGCCCCTGTTTTATATAGAATATAAAGGAATCCTTATTTTTTCTACTCATATTCCTTTAATTAAAGATATTCTTCCCGAACAGCCTGTTATAAGTGAATTGTATGTTTCTTATGAATTAAGAAATTTAATTCCACCCATTGAAAGTACTTTTTTTAGTGATATTTATCGGCTGGAACCTGCACATTATATTATTGTATCGGCAGATGGACACCTAGAAAAGGAATGCTATTGGACTTTAGCACCTATTGAGCTTCCCGAATTCACTGATGATGAAGACTACTATGAGCTTATCAGGCAAACACTGAAAGAAGCTATTAGCTGCCGTGCGAAACATAAACAACAAATTGGCTGCCAGTTAAGCGGAGGGCTTGATTCTTCAGCTATTACTGTTCTTTTATCAAGATTACTCCCGAAACAGCAGCTACATACTTACTCTTTTATTCTGGATGATGAAACCAGACCATATTCTAATAATGGCTTAGATGAAAGAAGAACTCAGGAAGAAATTATCCGTTATGCAGGCCTGATTCCTGAAAACCATCATTTTATTACCAAGTTCCATTACAAGGATGCTTTTGAAGAACTTGATACCAGAAATGCCGTAATGGGCGGTGTAGCTAGTAACGACTCTTATTGGCAGGATACCCTCTTTAAACAGGCAGGCGAGTCCGAAAAGGTTGAAGTAATGTTCAGTGGTTTTCCGGGAGACGAAGGAATTTCGGCTTCGGCATATAACTATTTTCATGAATACCTATACACGAAAGATTGGCGGGGTATATTTACTTATTTGTCAAAGTTTCGGATAAAAGGTTTATACAGGATTTTCAATTACCTGCGCTATTCTATGATTGGAACTACTTCTCCAAGCTTTAATGCCATACAAAAAGAAAGAAACCTCCTACAATCTGGGTCATCATTCAGTAAAGTTCAGCCCTATATCCCTTTTGAGTTTTATACCAGTTTTAAAGAATGGTTAAAGAACCGAATGTTAGCTACTCACATACCATTAAGAGTGGAGTCTGAATTACTGTATGCCAATCAATACAATATTGAAATGGTATATCCACTAGCAGACATAAGGTTACTTCAGTTAGTTTATAGCTTACCTGTCAGGTTATTTGCTCCTATCCCACTTACCAGAGCCTTATTCAGAAATACCTGTCGTGGTATTCTTCCTGAAAATGTAAGACAACAATCCAAAAGAAATGGCGCAAAAACACTGGCATTTATCGATTATATTCTTGCAATCAGAAAAAAAGAGCTTGAAAACTATCAGATAAAAAACACCTTAAATCTTCTTGTTTCAGAGAAAGACTACCTTAAACGAAAGTTCAGTAATACTATGGTAAAAATTAAAAGATTAAATATGATTAAAGAAATCGATTACCTGATAGAGCAAAACCTGAAACATAAATAATTTTTGAAAGTTAATATGCCCATAGAAAGTTTTTTTTGATTGAATACTTACTGTTTGCTTATCTATTCTTGTTCAACAACTTACAAACTCTTTTTCAATTCACTCTTTCTGTTCTTATATTTGGTCAATAAAGAGTGTTACGCCTCATGGTGAAGAGAATCTTACTTTTACAATTACTTTGTATTACCTGTCTGGCCCAGCAAAACTTATGGCACACCATTGGTATTGCTGATGGGCTTTCGCAAAGTATGGTCTACGATTTAATGCTAGACCACGAGGGATTTATGTGGGTAGCTACAAAAGATGGTCTTAACAGATATGATGGCTATAACTTTAAAGTTTTTACCAATAACCCCTATCAGGAATATAGTATATCGGGCAATACCTGCACCTCAATACTCGAAGACTCTAAGGGACGCATTTGGGTTAGTACCGAAAAAGATGGTTTAAATTTGTTTGATTCTCGTAGTCAAAGGTTTTATCATGCCAATCCACCTCTTAGTTCTCAGGAAAGTAGTTTTATTATCACTTATATTAAAGAAGACATTAAAGGGAATATATGGGTAATTACTGACAACCCAGATAAAACATTCATGATTACCCATGAAGGGTATCCTGAACGCTCTGATTTTAGCGAGTGGCTTCTGAAAGCTGATATTTCAACAAAAAACAACACTTATTTCAAATTCGATTACCGTTCGGCAAATGTACCTAGCATGAAAGAATTTGCCGGAGTAAACAATTTTCCTGATACCTTTAGCAAGGATTATTTCTTTCTGGAAGACCGCCAACATCGTTACTGGGTAGTTGACAGGCAAACCGTTCGTTGCTACGTGGGTAAAAAAGAAATTAAGTCAATTTCTTTCCCTTTCTGGGGAATAGGCATGATAAATCAGTTTGACGATGGAAGCCTTGCAATCTCAAATCAGAAGTATATCTGGATATTCAAGCCTGATGAACTACTAAAGCAAGATAAACTAACTCCAGAAAACGCCTTTGCCTCAACGCCTGACTTAGTAAAAAGTATCAAACAGCTAGTAAAAGACAAATACGGCAATATATGGGCTGGCACTTATGGCTATGGGCTTCTGATGCTCAACAAAAACGTTAAACAGTTCCATTCAATTTTACAATCTTACTCTCCGAGCCATATTTACGAAGACCATAACGGGAAACTTTTTATACATGGCAATTATAGGCCAACATATCACTTTTATGAAATAGACCCATTAAAAAATACGGCATCACAAATACCCGTAAAGCTCGAAGGAGAAAGCTATATTCAAGACGCGCTGATTCAAGATAATAAAAAGGGTTATTATCTGGTTCATCACACCAATAAAAACCACTTTTTCAGTCATTACTCTCATGACTGGAAACTTCAGAAACACTTTGATATTACCGCTTATTCGGCTCCGGCTAGTATTAGTCATAAAATGATAGCAGATAAAAACGGGTTCGTTTGGCTAGGCGTGCAGCATGGTAATTTGTTAAGATTTAATCCTGAAACAGAGCAGTTCCAACTTTTTAGTTATCAATCTGTTTTTCCAAAAAATAATGCACTGACAGAAACCTTTGCTTTGTACGAGGATTCAAACAGTGTTTTCTGGATTGGTACCCAGAAAGGGCTGGTAAAAGCTGAGAACTTATCTTCCCAACCACGTTACACACTCTACAAAAATAGCAAAACAGATGAAAAAAGTCTGAGTAATGATTTTGTTTCAGCAGTTGTTAATGACCCTTATAACCCGCAACGTTATTTGTGGGTAAGCACAAAAGGCGGGGGTTTAGAAAGACTAGATAAAAATACTGGCACATTTGAGCATTTTACAGAAAAACAAGGGCTACCTAATAAAGTTGTGTATGGTATTCTGACCGACAACAATCGTAATCTTTGGCTATCAACTAATCGTGGCTTATCTCGTTTTAATCCAAAAACTATGATATTTGCTAATTTTGATAAGTCAGATGGCATACAGGATGATGAGTTTAATACAAACGCTTACTTTAGGGGGCCGTCAGGCCACTTGTTCTTTGGAGGTATTAACGGTGTGACTATCGTTAATACAACACCTACAAACACTACCAAACAACTGCCGGCTATGAAAATGATAGGTTTGAAAATCAATAACCTTTCTGTTAACGTAACAGATAATCAAAATATCATTGAGAAGCCAATCGAATACCTCGATAAACTGGAAGTAGCCCATGACCAGAATCAACTATCGCTTGAGTTTGGTTTGATGGACTTCACTAACCCTGCAAAAAACAGATACCGCTACCAACTGGAAGGAATTGATAATGACTGGGTAGAAGCCGGAACTAATCATTTTGCTAATTATGCACAATTACCGAGTGGTAAGTATAAATTTAAAGTAGTTGGCACTGTTGATGGAGAAGTTTGGAGCAAACCTATCGGCATAAACATAAAAATTAATCCGCCTTTTTACCGAAGCTGGTGGGCTTATCTGATTTACCTGAGCGTATTTATGTACATTGCTTATCGCTTATATATAAGCCAGTTAAATCGGGTTCGGCTGCAAGAACAATTATTTTATCAAAATAAAGAAACTGAAAGACTAGCAGAGCTAGACTCTCTCAAAACCCGCTTTTTTGCCAATATCTCTCATGAGTTCCGTACTCCACTTACACTCCTTGCTGGCCCCTTAGCCGATTTCAGTAAAAAATATCCAAATGAGCGAATGTTTGATGTAATGCAACGGAATATGAACAGGTTGCAGACACTCATCAATCAGATACTTGATTTATCGAAACTGGAAGCTGGCAAAATGAAACCTCAGATACAAGAAGGTAATATTGCCGCTTTTGTTAAAAACTTAAAGGCATCTTTTGAATCGCTTGCCCTAAATAAAAATATCCAATTTGAATACAACAAAGACCAAGCATCGCATACAGCCTTTTTTGATGCCGATAAACTCGAAAAAATCATAAGTAACCTTCTGTCTAACGCCTTTAAGTTTACGCCAGAAGCAGGTAAAATAGAAGTAAAAGCCCAATACTCCGACCACGACTTTACTATTGTAGTCAAAGATTCAGGAATTGGGATAGACGCCGCTCGACTACCTTTTATATTTGAACGTTTCTATCAGGTTGAAGATAGCAGCTCGCTTAAAAGTTATGTCCGCAATTATCAGGGCACAGGCATAGGACTAGCGTTGGTAAAAGAATTAGTTGAGGTTTTGAAAGGTCAAATACAAGTAGAAAGTCAGATTGGCATTGGCACCACTTTTACAGTAACTTTACCAACCGACAAAGAAACGTGGGAAGGTTTTATCAGCCAAAAGCATACACACAACCACAATTTTGAAACATTACAACCAACCCCTGTTATAACTAATTATACTCAAACAGCTACCAATACAATTGAAAATAACACTGACGCAGAACTACCGATTTTATTGATTATTGAAGACAATGATGATTTAAGGGCTTATATCAGAAGTCATTTTGAGCAGACCTACCAGATAATAGAAGCTATTGATGGGCAGGATGGCTATAAAAAAACCATCATGCTGATACCTGATTTAGTGATTTGTGATTTAATGATGCCCCGCCTTGATGGATTTGGTTTTTGTAAAATGGTAAAGTCTGATATGCGCACCAATCATATCCCTGTCATAATGCTTACCGCCCGTGCAACGCTAGAAGACCGGCTTGAGGGGCTTGAGCTAGGGGCTGATGATTATCTGGCAAAACCTTTTAACACCAATGAATTACAGCTAAGGGTACGTAACCTTATTAATACTCAGCAGGCTTTACAGGCAAAATACAATCGGTCAATTATAAAATCATTGCCTAATAACGGGCTTAAAGGTACAAGTCTGGATGAACAGTTTTTACAGAAATTATCTGACATTATTGAAAGAAATCTGCAAAATACCGATTTTAACACCAATTTGTTAGCCGATGAAATGAACATGAGTGCTGGCCAGTTGCGTCGCAAGCTAAAGGCTATTACTAACCAGACTATCATCGAATTTATACGCCACTACAAATTACAAAAAGCAGCTATACTTTTACAGAATAAACTGGTGAATGTTTCGGAAGTAGCCTATCAGTTGGGCTTTGAGAGCTTATCTTACTTTTCAAGAATATTCTTTGAAGAATTCGGCAAGAACCCATCAGAGTGGAGTAACTAGATAAAACTGTGAGAAGAAATAACTAAATTAAGTGACCTCGCCGGGAATCGAACCCGGATCTAAAGTTTAGGAAACTTCTATTCTATCCGTTGAACTACGTGGTCTTGAAACGAGGTTGATTCAATACTTGAATCAACCTCGTTTTTATGAATACAAATTTCGATATTTTTTTGTTCTAATTCATGCTTTTTTCTTTAAAAAACATCTACTCCACCGAAATTTCATCAACAAATAGCCATGCCGGATTCCCGTGGCCCGGGTGGTTATCGGGGAGTTTACCGTAATTTTTCGCAAAAACCCTTACATAACGGGCTTTTTTTCCGTTAACCGCAACGCCTAATTGTTGTACTGCTCTGCCCGGTTCATCTACTCCGCCAATAGGTATTTTTTGCACACTTTTAAAGGTTTTACCATCATCCGAAATAAATACTTCTACCTCACGCGGAAGCATAATCCACATGGCACTTGCCCGAAGAAATGCAAACGAAACCTTACTGATTTCCATGGTTTGCCCTAAATCAATAGTTATATCGAGGTCTTTGCCTTCGAAGCCAACCCATGTAGCACTATTGGCTTCTTCGCCTTTTACGCCATTGGTTAAGCCATAAGTTTCGCCTCCGGTATAGTTTTTTGGCTGGTTAACCAAAGTATATTTTCTGCCTGTGGCTTTATTAATAAAAAAATATTTTGTTAAAACTTTTCCTAACTGCTCTCCTTTCGGGGAAAAAGCAGCGGCTCTTATACTACCATCCTGCGTAATAACTATGCCAGTAGCTGGCTGATACAGTGTTGATTGAGCCGTAGGCTCTGAACCATCAACAGTATACCTGATATTGGCTTGTTTATCAGCCGTTTGCAGTTTTACAATGGCCTGACTTTTAGCATTCATCGAAGACGACGCACTAATATCATAATAGCTCTTGGCGTAATTTACTGCCAGATACTTTAATCTTTTAAAATGTGTTTGAAGGCGTGTAGTGAAATCGTCGTAATCTTTTTGTTTAAGAGAAGTCCAACCTATTTCTGCAATAGCTGATGCCCTCGGATACACCATGTATTCAACCTGACTTGGGGTTTGAATGTATTCGGTCCAGACATTAGCCTGCACACCCAGAATATGCTTTGTTTGCTCAGGAGTCAAGGCTTTAGGTGTTGGGTCATAAGAATATACTTTTTCTAATGGAAGGTACCCACCTATTGCCAAAGGCTCAGTAGTAGGGTCTGACTGGTAATAATCAAGGTAACAAAAGCCCGTAGGAGTCATAATAGCATCATGATTTTGCTGGGCAGCTGCTATTCCTCCCTCTACCCCACGCCATGACATAATAGTGGCATTAGGTGAAATTCCACCTTCCAGTATTTCATCCCAACCAATAATTTTTTTCCCTTTCGATGTCAGGAAATTATCAAAATGCTTGATAAAATAACTTTGCAATTCATGTTCGTCTTTCAGACCTTCCTTTTTCATTAAATCCTGACAGAATTTACTCTGTTTCCAAGCTGTTTTAGGGCATTCATCTCCACCGATGTGTATATATTGGCTTGGGAATAAAGCAATTACTTCTGTAAGCACATCTTCTAAAAACCTGAAGGTTGTCTCGCTTGGGCAAAACACATCATCATGTACGCCCCATATTCCGGTAACTTCATAAGGAGTTCCTTTCAACGATTTTTCTGTACATCCTAATTCTGGATACGAAGCCAAAGCAGCCAACGCATGGCCTGGCATTTCAATTTCAGGAATAACGGTAATAAACTTTTTCTGCGCGTAACTTACCACATCCTTGATTTCCTCCTGTGTATAAAAACCACCATGAGGCGTGCCATCAAATTTCCAGTCATTATAATGCCCTTTCATACTTTCTTTTCGAACTGAACCTATTTCTGTCAGTTTAGGATACTTCTTAATTTCAATTCTCCAACCTTGGTCGTCGGTTAGGTGCCAATGAAATTTATTCATTTTATGCAAAGCAAGCAGGTCTATGTAACGTTTAATAAACGAAACAGGAAAGAAATGGCGGCTTACATCAAGCATACTCCCACGATGCACATAGCGTGGGCGGTCGAAAATAGTACAAGCCGGCACTGCCCAGTCCACTCCTTTTTCGAGCGAGCTACTGAAAATCTGTGGAGGCAATAATTGTAATAAACTTTGCAAAGCATAAAACTCTCCTTTACTTGTAGCTCCGGCCAATACAATACCTTTGGCATTAACTTTAAGAATGTAGTCTTCCTCACCAAGCATTTTGTTCATTACCTGCTCTTTGAGTGGCGCAAATACGATTGTATTGTTAGCGGGAATCAGGTTATCATTTAATTCTGTTTCCTGAATAGAAAGTACTTCACCTGAAGTAACCTGTATACGCTCTGCCAGCATTTCGGCTAAGGGCCTAATTTCGGTTGCATTTTTAGGGATAAGAATTTTAGTTTGAGCAGTAATTACATACGCTCCATTTAAAGGGGTAAGTTCCAGTGGTTTAGGAATAATTGCATATTTGTTTTGGGCAAGAGCCGAAAAACTCAGCATTATCAGGCTTAGGTAGCCAATCCATTTTTTCATACTAACAAAGGTTTTATTGATTGCTTGGCAAAATTAGTTTTTTATCAAGGAAAAAAACAAGGTAGTTCGGTTTTTTGCATATATGCTGCAAAACCGAGCATTTCTAGTTAAGGTTTT
The DNA here is from genome assembly GCF_037153985.1 of Emticicia sp. 17c. NCBI lineage: Bacteria > Pseudomonadati > Bacteroidota > Cytophagia > Cytophagales > Leadbetterellaceae > Emticicia > Emticicia sp. 17c. The sequence goes on along the minus strand of NZ_JBBAYI010000001.1, from coordinate 311,293 downwards.
TGCCTAAAACGTTTATGAAATAAAAATATGTTATTATTCCACTAATTTTAACTAATAGCCCGCCTATTGCGTGCATTATTCAATGAAATCTTTTCTTTTTAGCACTATTATCAGGCAGTTGTTGTTATTAATTTTATGGCTGTTTTACCAATTGAAAGCATTAGCTGAATTTTAGAAAAAACTTGATAAAGATTTATAGCTGTGATATATTTATATTTGCATTAAAATTAAAGAATGTGATTCCGTGCAGAACCAGAACAATTACTTAGACAAACTTAACCCGCCACAACGTGAAGCTGTAACTCACCCTGAAGGCCCTTTAATGATTATTGCCGGAGCAGGTTCGGGTAAAACCCGCGTGCTCACTTACCGCATTGCCTGGCTTATTGAGCAAGGGGTTGACCCTTTTAATATTCTGGCTTTAACCTTTACCAATAAGGCTGCCGGCGAAATGCGTAATCGTATCGGGCAAATTATAGGAAGTGATGCTAAAAACCTCTGGATGGGGACTTTCCACTCGATTTTTGCCAAAATACTTCGTTTTGAAGGTAAAAGGCTTGGCTATACTTCTGACTTTACTATTTATGATACCGACGATTCAAAATCGTTGATAAGAACTATTATCAAGGAATTAGGGCTTGATGATAAAGTATACCGCCCTAACTATGTGTTGAACCGGATTTCAAATGCTAAAAATGCGCTGGTTTCGTGGGAGGCTTATATCAATAATCCGATTTATATAGAAGACGATAAAGCTGCTCGTATGCCTGAAATCGGTCGTTTATATAAAACGTATCAATTACGCTGTTTTCAGGCTAATGCCATGGATTTTGACGATTTGTTATTTAATACTAACGTTCTTTTCCGTGACCACCTTGATGTGCTGAATAAATACCAGCATAAATTCAAGCATGTGTTGGTTGATGAGTTTCAGGATACAAACGTATCTCAATACCTGATTACCCGTAAATTATCGTCAGTACATCAGAATATTTGTGTGGTGGGCGACGACGCACAAAGTATTTATGCTTTCCGTGGAGCAAATATCCAGAATATCCTGAATTTCAAAACTGATTACCCTGAACTTCACGTTGTAAAACTAGAACAAAATTACCGTTCTACTAAAACAATCGTAAATGCGGCCAACTCGGTTATTGCACGCAATAAAGAACAACTCGAAAAAAACGTTTTTACAGACAACGAAGAAGGAGCTAAAATAGAAGTTATAAAAGCTGCTTCCGACAATGAGGAGGCGCGCCTGATTGCTACCAGCATATTTGAAGCTAAAAACAATGGGAGCCTAAAAAACAACGATTTCTCGATTCTTTACAGAACCAACGCTCAATCGAGAGCATTTGAGGAAGCTCTCAGAAAAATAAATATTAAGTATAGAATAGTCGGGGGGTTATCATTCTACCAACGGAAAGAAATTAAAGACCTGCTTGCATACCTGCGCTTTACTGTAAATCAGAACGACGAAGAAGCCTTTAAACGTATTATTAATCTCCCCAAAAGAGGCATCGGCGATACAACTGTTGCCAAAATAGTAGTAACAGCCGCCGAAAACAACAAGGCAGTGTGGGAGGTAGTAAGTAATATTAACCAATTTGTAGCCGGACGTGCCGGACAAGCCATTGATGAGTTTGCTACTTTAATTAAAAGTTTCAAAATCATGGTAGAAGAAGGCAAAGATGCCCATACCGTTGCTGCGTACATTGCTAAAACTTCGGGTATTCTGCGTGAATTATATGAAGATAAAACCGTTGAAGGTTTATCACGCTATGAAAACGTTCAGGAGTTGTTGAACTCTATCAAACAGTTTGTTGATAACCCTGAAAACGAAGAGAAATCGCTTAGTGCATTTTTGCAGACAGTTACCTTGATGACATCGGCCGACCAAGAAGATGAAGATGGCGACAGTGACCGCGTTACTCTTATGACTATACACGGCGCAAAAGGGCTGGAATTTAAATATGTGTACATTGTAGGGCTGGAAGAAAACCTGTTTCCCTCACAAATGATGCTGCAAAACCGTAGCGACCTTGAAGAGGAACGTCGATTGTTTTATGTAGCCATTACAAGAGCCGAACAAAAATTAACTTTAAGTTATGCCGAAACCCGCTACAATTACGGACGGCTTAACTATTGTGAACCAAGCCGTTTTCTGGAAGAAATTGACAAGAAATTCCTTCAGATGTCGAAAAGTCGTGTGGTTTCATACGGAGACACCGAAATGAGAAGCGACCGACCTGCTACATCGACGCTATCGTTTGCAAAAAAGGAGAGCATTATTTCTAACCTTAAACCCGTACAAAAAGCTGTTGCAGCACCTCATACGCCTTCTTCTGATTTTGTACCAAGCGATACCAGTAACCTTAAGGAAGGTAATAAGGTGGAACATCCTAAATTTGGTTTTGGAACGGTCAAAAGAATGGATATAAATGGTACTGACCGTAAAGCTACCATCTTTTTTGAAGGTCAAGGGGAAAAAACCTTATTACTAAGTTTTGCTAAATTAAGAATTGTAGAATAAACAAAGTAGGCTAGTCAAATTATCCAATGCCAGTTTCTTGGAATATGTTTTTAGAGAGCGAGCAAGATGATGGGTGTGTTTAGGCTTTTGTGGATGAGTTTGTTAAATAGCTTGGATACTTAGTTTTTGATAATATTGTATACATAAAAAAACCTTCTGGTAAAAATTTGTGCTTGTAGTGATTCGCAAATTTAACCAGAAGGTTCTTTTTTTATTTATCATCCTTAAATTCGGGATGACTCATATTTGTTGTATATGCTTTTTTGTATATATTACTTGCCGAGGCTTCCTAGTTTATCAATAATAAGCCCTTCAAGATATTCTTTAATTGAATCAATCTTGATTTGTGAAACCACATCTTCGGCAAAAGCTAATAATTGCAGGCGAATGGCTTCTTTTTTAGGAATCCCACGTGACTGCATATAGAAAATAGCCTCATCGTTTAGTTTACCTGTTGTGGTGCCGTGCGAACATTTTACATCATCGGCCCAGATTTCCAACTGTGGCTTGGTATTCATGGTTGCCTCGTCAGATGTTACTACGTTGCGGCAGTTCTGATAAGCATTTGTTTTTTGGGCATCTTCACGAACAAAAATCTTTCCGTTGAATACTCCCGTAGACTTATCCATCAGAATCCCCTTGTACAGTTCATTACTTACACAATTAGGTTTTCTGTGGTCAACCAATGTATGATTATCGACGTGCTGTTTTTTACTTGGCACATACAGCCCGTACATGTGGCTCTCGATATGTTCACCATCAAGGACAATGTTCAGGTTGTTTCTGACAAAACCTCCATTTACTGTTACGGTTGCCCCATAGAAATAACTCTTGTCTTTCTGATACACCTGCGTTGTACCAATATGATAAGCGTTATCGCTTTCGTTTTGCACTTTGTAGTAGTCGGCACGAGCATCTTCAAAAAGTACAAATTCGGTAACTGTATTAATAAAATACTTGTTATCACCAATTGTACGATATGCTTCTGCTATTTTCACCTCTGCATTTTTGCCTACAACAATCAGGTTACGCACTTGTGAGCCAACATCTTCTTTACGGGTATCACCAATAAAACGTAAAATAACAGGCTCTTCAAGGGTCATGTTGTCGGCAATATGCACTACTACGCCATCTTTAGCCAAAGCCGTATTAAGAGCGGTAAAGGCATCATTTTTATAGTCGGCATAGTGTGCAAAGTAACGCTCAATTACATCGGGCATTTGTTGCTGTGCTTCTGCAAAAGGCATTACCTTTAGCTTCTCGCCCGGGCTTTCAATGTGCGATAACTCTGCATGAAACACTCCATTAATAAAGTAAAGTACATTACCTTTTAAATGCGGCAGATGTATTTCTTTCAGGTCATTATTGTTGAAATCGGAGCTAGCTTCAAAGTTAAAGTTTTGCTTGATAAGGCTTGAGACATTGCTATATTTCCACTCTTCGTGCTTGATTGTAGGAAAGCCCAGCTTATCAAAATTTTTCATGGCTTCGCCACGCAATTGATGAACAGGCAAAACACTTTTACCGTTCAGTGCCGTTTGCAAAGTCTGAAAATCAGTAAGTAACTGATTTTTTAAATCTATATTTTCTAGAGAACTCATTTTATAATTCTGCTACTACTTCTAGTTCTATTTTATAACCAAAGTGTAATTCTTTTACCGGAATAATTGACCGTGCGGGTCGGTGATTAGAAAAAAAATCAGTATATAATTGATTAACAACTCCCCAATATTCGCCGTCTGTAATGTAAACAGTAGCTTTTACTACTTTATCAACTGCACTACCTGCTTCGGCAAGTATTTGTTTGAGGTTATCAAACACCACTATTACCTGTTCTTCGATTGTCGAATCCATGGGTAGTTTTTCTGAAGTATTGATTTTAATAGGTAATATACCTGAGGTAAAAACCAAGCCATTGCTCACAATGGCCTGCGAGTAATGACCTGCTGGCTTGGGGCTATTGGCTACCTGAATTGTTGTCATTTGGATTTATACCGATTAAGCTACTTCTAAAGCATCTACTTCTGCTTTAATCCAGTCATAGCCTTTTTCTTCTAGTTCAAGTGCTAGTTCTTTTGTACCCGATTTCACGATTCTGCCTTTATATAGTACGTGTACAAAATCAGGCACGATGTAGTCTAACAAACGTTGGTAGTGAGTAACTACAATAAATGAGCGATTTTCGTCTCTTAACTTGTTTACACCTTCGGCTACTATTCTTAGGGCATCGATATCCAGACCTGAATCGGTTTCATCAAGAATACACAATTTAGGTTCAAGCATTGCCATCTGGAAAATTTCATTACGTTTTTTTTCACCACCCGAAAATCCTTCATTCAATGAGCGTCTCAACAAGGTATCATCGATTTTCACCAATTTAGCCTTTTCTTTCATTCTTTTCAGAAACTGAGCGGCATCTAGTGGCTCTTCTCCGTTATACTTACGGATTTCGTTTAACGCCGTTTTAAGAAAATTAACTGTGGTTACGCCTGGTATTTCTACCGGATACTGAAAGGCCAGAAATATTCCTTCGGCGGCTCTCTCTTCAGGAGCCATATCCAATAAATCTTTACCCTTGAATTCTATCGAGCCTGCTGTTACTTCGTAATATTCTCTTCCTGCCAAAACCGAGGCAAGTGTACTTTTTCCCGAACCGTTAGGCCCCATAATGGCATGAACTTCACCGGGTTTTACTTCAAAATTTATTCCACGTAATATTTCCTTCTCCTCTATTCTTGCGTGTAAATTACTGATAGTGAGCATTTTTTAATCTTTATTTTAAATGATTCTTTATCCTTGATTGAACTATTTAATACGATTACTCTGACAAATATCCAGAAATCAGGTTGCAAAGATACAACCAAAATACCCAAGATGCTATTCTTAGTTCAATTATAATAACCCTAAAAGGGTTCTGCTCGTTCCTTTTTTCTGATAAAATTAATAATATACGTAGAATAATAGTACAAAACCTAAGCAACTACTTCAAAAAGTTTAATTGCTTGTGCTTTATTTTTTAAAGTTGCTTCGCCAACTTCCTTACAATTAAAAGATTCCTTTACTTGCAGGTAAGCATTCTCACTGATGATAATCTGACTAGGACGGGCCGCAGCCTGTAATCGTTGCGCTGTGTTTACGGTATCTCCAATAACTGTGTAGTCGAGTCTTTTTAATGAAGCAGAGCCGATATTTCCTGAAATCATTTCGCCTGTATTAATACCGATTGATACTTTAGGTAAATAGGTTGAATGATTAGGCAATACTTCTTTTATTGTATCAATTGCAGCCCGCACCGCTAAAGAGGCTTCAATGGCGCGGTCGAGGTGGTAGTCTCCTTTAAAAACAGCCATCACGGCATCACCCATAAACTTATCTACATACCCCCCCTGCTCAATAATTCCCTTGACCATAACGTCAAAATATTTATTGATCAGATTAACTACTGTATCGGGCGATTCTTTTTCAGAGATGGAGGTAAAACCACAAATATCAATAAAAACCACTGTGGCCACAATGGTTTCATTGGCTGTAAGTGACGACTCGAACTCTTGGCTATTCATGAATTTAAGAACGGTTTCATCAACATACATTTTCAGGATATTATTTTCTTTAATGGCCTGTAAGGTCTGACGAAGCTGTGTTACGTGCTTAATTGTTTTTTCAACGGTTAGTTCAAGGTCTTCAAAATTGATAGGTTTGGTCAGGAAATCGAAGGCTCCACGGTTCATGGCTGTTCTGATATTTTCCATGTCGCCGTAAGCCGAAACTATTACTGCTTTTAAAAGAGGGTTAAGGTCTGATAATTTACCCAAAAGTGTGAGGCCATCCATCTCAGGCATATTGATATCACTAAGAATCATATCAATATCTGGCGACTGTTGTAATAATTTCAGGGCTTCTACACCATTTTGGGCAAAGCTGAATTCGTACGTTTTTTCTCGAATCTGTCGGCGGAATTTCTGTTTGATGAGGGTTTCTAAATCGGCCTCATCATCTACAACCATTATTTTGGCGTTCATATCGAACTTTTGAGTTTTTGTTTGAGTTCTGAAAAATCTAAAGGTTTTGTAAGAAAATCATTCGCTCCGAGGTTCATGGCTTGTGTATGGTTTTCTTCATCTCCATAGGCAGTAATCATCATCACAATTGGTGGTGCAATGGGCGATTTCAGCCTGATTTGTTTTAGCAGTTCTAATCCACTCATACCGGGCATATTAATGTCTGACAGTATCAAAACAGCTTCCAGATTCTGGCCTTCCAGATACGCCAAGGCCTCTTCTCCCGAACCACTAAATGCAAAGTCAAAATCTCCTGCCCTGATTTCTCTTCTGAAGCGTTGTTCAAATAATGTTCTTACATCTTCTTCGTCATCAACTACTAATATTTTCATAAATACCTGTTTAAACTATTTAAATCTCATTCAAAGATAAGGCAATTTAATAATAAACGTTGTTCCTTCACCTTCTTTTGTTTCTACTTCAAGGCTGCCCCCATGTGCTTTGGTTACAATGTCATAAGCCAGCGACAACCCCAGCCCTGTGCCTTGCCCAGTAGGTTTGGTGGTGAAAAAAGGCTGAAAAATCTTTGCTTTTATGTGTTCAGGAATACCCACACCATTGTCTTGTACGCGTATTTCAATTTCGTTATTCAGCTTTTGTGTACTTACAGTTACCTTGCCTTTGCCTTCTTTGTCTTTTACTGCATAAAAGGCATTGTTAATCAGATTCAGTAAAACCCGCCCAAAGTCTTGAGTTATTAAAGGTATTTTTGGCAGGCTTGGGTCCAGTTCAGTTTTAAATTCTGCATTAAAACTTTTATCTTTTGCTCTGATACCATGATACGCCAGACGCAGATATTCATCGGCCAGTACATTTACATCGGTAGGTTCTTTTTTGCCTGTGCTAGCCCTTGAGTGTTCGAGCATTCCTTTTACAATACTGGCAGCACGCTTGCCATGATGATTTATTTTTTCGAGGTTCTGAGAAATATCTGACAGAATTTCCTCTTCAAGCCCTTCATCTCTTTTATCTTGCTCTTTATTTCTTTCTTCCTGCAACTCCTCAATGAGTTCGCGGCTTACTTCTGAAAAATTATTAACAAAATTGAGCGGATTCTGAATCTCGTGCGCAATACCAGCCGTAAGTTCACCTAACGAAGCAAGTTTTTCACTCTGAATGAGTTGTGTTTGTGTAGCTTTCAGGTCTTCGAGCGACTTTTCGAGTTCGGCTGTCCGTTCGGCTACCTGATGTTCGAGTATCTCATTTTGTGCTGCCAGTATTTGTTGTTTTTCCTGTTCTTGTGCCAGATTCTGCGCCGATAACCTCTCTATCTCTTCCAATTTTGCCCGCAAAGCCTTATGTGTTCGGGTATACTCACGCACTAAAGAGAGTGATAAACCAACAGGAATACTAAAAAACATAATAATGACTACCAGTATTGCTACGTTTATAATAAGGCTTTCGGATCCGTTACCGACTGTGCCTTCGACAAATAAAATAATAACTGCAAGCATAGCACAGCCAGCTACTACTACCAAAGAATAAATAGGTACTTTGGCGTTGGCATCTTTTCTACGGTCGGCGAGGATACTTACACGTATAAAATCGATAAATAATAAAAAGAATGGCAGCCAAGTCTCAATTGCCCAAGGCAAGCTCCAGTTAAAAATATATGATAACATACTACCCGCTACCATAAAAGCGAGTGTATAAAATACTATACCAAATTTTTGATTTAAGTATTGATACAAGGAAACATTTATTAAAAAAACACCTACATAGGTAAAAATGATAGCAAGTAACCCATAAAACTCTTTCGATGAGATACCGGTCTGATAACTTTCAAGGCTACGGAGAAAAAAAGCCAACATCAGTACAAGCATATTTATTCCCAGACTTAAACTTACTTTTTGCGCCCTGTTAGCGATATAAAACGAAAAATGAAGAATAGCAAAAATCAGAAAGATGCCAGTAAAAAAGTATAGGAAGCCCGCTGTACGATTTATCTGATTTTCGATGAATCCGCCAATATATTTAGTATCGTGGATTCTTAAATAGAAAGTTTCCGAATTTGTACCGGGATAATAGAAATTCCCTTTTGTAAATGAATAACGAACAGCCAGTATATGTTTATTGGTGTCCGACAGCGTAAGGGGCAATGCAGTAACATTAACCAGCGTTTGCTCTTTATCAGGATTTTTGCTAACTACACCGAGCTTGTGCAAAAGTTTGCCATCAAGGTATATTTCTGAGGCTCCCATCTGCTTGATACTTATCGAAAGCGGATGGTTTACTAACTCTTTTGTTACTTGTATGGGTCGTCTGAACCATGCAATCTGAGATGCCCTTAACTGTGGAAATTCTTCTATTGATTCAGAAATTGCTATTTTTTCCCATTTACTATCATCGAAGTTAAGGTCTGCCCAAAGGGGATTGTCTCCTACATGCCATTTCCAATGGTTATTCAGGGCATAACCATAATTAGGAATACTGTCAAGGGCGCGAAATGGTTTATTCTGACTCTGAGCTTTGAATACAACAAAAAGAATTAAAAATAAATAAAAATACTTCATTCAATATCTTTGTTAATAAATATCTATATAATTAAACGGGCAAAGTAATCACAAACTCGGTTCCTTCTCCTTCTTTTGAGTGCACTTCGAGTTTCCCGCCATGCCCTTTAGTTACGATGTCATAAGCTAACGATAAGCCCAACCCAGTACCTTGTCCAGTGGGTTTAGTTGTAAAAAATGGCTGAAAAATCTTATTCTTTACACTTTCAGGAATACCAGTACCATTATCAATTACACTAATTAGAATTTCTTCCTGTGCAAGTGTAGTTTTTACTATTACCAGTGGCTTGTAGCCTTCAATGTTCATTCTGGATTTTTGTTGTACTGCATAGAAAGCATTATTGATAAGATTAAGTAGCACACGACCAAAATCCTGCGGTACTAAGTCAACTTTAGGAACCTGAGCATCAAATTCTGTTTTAAAGTCGGCATTGAAGGTTTTGTCTTTTGCCCTTAATCCATGATAAGACAACCGCAGGTACTCATCGGCTAGGTCGTTCAGGTCAACTTTTTCTTTTTGTCCGGTACTTGTTCTCGAATGCTGTAACATTCCTCTCACAATACTGGCAGCCCTTTTACCATGATGATTTATTTTCTCCTGATTCTGCACCAAATCACCTATCAGTTCAACAATGAGGTCTTTGTCTAAATTTTCACGTTCAAATTCTTCTTCAAGCTCTTTTGCCAGTTCAACACTTAACTCTGAAAAATTATTTACGAAATTCAGCGGATTCTGAATTTCGTGGGCAATGCCTGCTGTCAGTTCGCCCAACGAAGCCATTTTTTCGGCCTGAATCAATTGGTTCTGTGTCGATTTCAGTTCACTAATAGTTTCTTCCAGTTTTTCTTTTTGTTTGGTAAGTGCCACCGCACGGGTTGAAGCCGTTTTTTCGGACTGGATTAACTGCTCCTGCGTAAGTTTCAGTTTGGAAATAATCTCTTCTAATTCATGCTTTTGTTTAGTGAGTTCAGCGGTTCTTTCGGCAACCTGATATTCCAGTTCCTGCTTTTTGGCCTCACTTCTGATACGTTCCTGCTCCGTTTTTTTCCTTTGCTCAATTTCAACTTTATTTTGCTTTTGTAAATAAATACCAAAGCCTATCATCCAGAAAAAAGCGAATCCATACGCTGAACCAAAGTAAGAGTTATTTTCTTCATAAAAATTAGGTACTAGCAACTGCGCCAACCCGTCGACCACAATCATAAAAAGGACGGGCAAAACGGCATTAAACAACATTCGCGACGAACGCATGTACCTTGTTTTGTAAATAAATACCGAAATCAGTAAAATAAAAATCTGATAGTACCACTCCTCAATAAAATTAAACCCCGGCAAACTGGCCAATATATATACAGGCACAACTATCAACCAGCCATTTTTTAATATTTTATCCTCTTGCGGGTATCTGATTTGGGTTTCGTAATAAGTACGTAAAAATCTGATTACAAAAAACGTAAACGCCCCTTTTGAAACCATATCACTGTAGTCGACTTTCATAAACTATCTCTAGGAAAAACAGTTAATAGTAAACAACGAAATCTTGCAGGGGTTGTGGGTTTTATCCTGCATTTACTTTTATTAATACTTATTCAACAAGTATCAGGTTTACTAATTGGGCGGGTTGTGTCATTATGCTTAACCAGCCATTAGTTACCAAAAATAGAGAAGAATTCAGCAAAATACAATTTTGAAGCGCTATGAAAACATTTATTGCCTTTTTAATTGCAAAAAAGCACCATATCAGAATTATTTGAATAAAATTTGTAACAATATTTGTAATCTGAAAACACAAGCATAAAGCAAGGAGTACCACATTATAAAAATTGCATACGAATGAATATAGAAAAGGCAGAAGAATATGTTTTTGAAAAATTAGAAGAAAGTCTGTCGGATACCTTATTTTATCATGGCTTGCACCATACGGTTGATGTGGTTAACGCTGCGTTACGGCTGAGCATTGCAGAAGGTATTCATGACAGAGACGCTCTGCTATTACTACAAACAGCTGCCTTGTATCATGACTTAGGCTTTATAAGTACATACCGTGGCCACGAAACCGAAAGTTGCCGGATTGCACGTGTTTCGTTGCCAGATTTTGGGTATAATGATGCCGATATAAACAAAATCTGTGGAATGATTATGGCTACAAAAATCCCACAAAGCCCTACAAACCATCTGGAAAGAATACTGGCAGATGCTGACCTTGATTATCTGGGGCGTGAAGATTTCTGGCCTATTTCTACGTCCTTGTATGAAGAATTACGCGAGCGCGAAATGGTTACAGACCTGCACTCATGGAACCAGTTACAGATTGTTTTTCTGGAAAAACATGAATACTGGACCGAAACAGCCAAACAATGGCGGAATGAAGCCAAACTTAAACGCATTGAAGAACTAAAAGCTATGGTTAAGCCCTAACTATTGCATTGATAGTTTTTTCAGCTTATCATTTTGCCTGCGAATACGCTGGCATAAGATTCTGAGTACACTGCGCAGCAGTTCGTCACGTTCTTCCATGAGGTCATAGAAATCATCTTGGTCTATTCTGAACAGTAAAACGTCGGTTCTGGCCAATGCAGTTGCCGAGCGGGGTTCGGCATCGAGCAAAGCTAGTTCACCAAAAATATCACCCTTGCCCATAGTAGCAAATATTACTTCATGGTCGGCAATATCAATTTCACCCGAATAAATTACATACATACAGTTTCCTATCTCTCCTTTCTCAAAAATCACTTCTCCTTCATGGTAAGTAACTTCATTCATAATAGGCACTATTGAAGTTAGTACATTTTCGGGCGTTTCAGAGAAGAGCGGTGTATTTTTCAACACAATTACACGTTCCAGTTCAGATATTTCGTTTTCATGGTTTCCGTGGTGCATAGCTAAAATATCTTTATATTTTTCTGATAAACTTGGATGTTTGCTTATTATTTCGTGTGTTGCCTCAGAGAAAAGTCTTTTCTGATGCCTTAGGTATTGTTCAAAAAGCTGATTTTTATTGTTTGCAAATTCCCATTTACGCAGGGCTGTCACGATAGTCCAGTCTCCAAAAGCCATGCTTCCTTTTTCTAACACATAATGCACAATGGGTTTAATAGCAATATCTTTATCGAGATAGGCTTCAAAAACTACTATTTTCTTTTCTGATTCGGTTTCGTCCAGAATGGCGTGCAAACATTTGTAGATAGCCCTCGGAATGATGTTATCCAGAATTTCAAGGGCATTTGCTCGTTTTTCTTTCGATGAATGTTCAACCCCTAGCATGGCATCCTGTACCATATCTTTATCATATAAGAGCATTAAAAGATAAAAAATTCGGTTCGACGACTGCCCCAGTTCATATTGTAGCAAAGTATCTTCTAGTATTCCAAAACCATATAGTAACTGATAGGCATGAGCAAGTTCTTCGTTCAGCAGTTTCTCAAACAATGCTTCGTAGTCTTCCGTAACCGAACGTTTACTTAGCACTTTCAATGCCATTTGCCTTACAAGCAGCGAGTCATTCTGAGCCAGCCTGATAAGTAATCTTTCACTGGCAAGGCTCTGGTATTTTTCGCTGAATAAAACTACTTTCTGAAGCAAGCCAGTATCACCACCTCTCGATAAATCTTCTACTTCTGCAAAACCACGCCCACCCGATTTTATAAGGCTGTTAATGGCTTTTTTTCCCCAGATACGGTCTTCGAGCAAATGCACAAGACCTTTAATCAAGACTGACGAGTCAATAGCTCCAGCAACTTCAATTGCTTTTTCTTTTATTTCGCTAGTTCCTTTTTCCAGACATATTCTCACAAAGGTTTCGTATTCTTTCAACTGCAATAACTCTATAATTTCGAGTGCTACAATTATTCGGGCTGGCTCCTGACTTTCGCAAAGTTGGTCAAGTCTGGCCTTTGCTTCTTCATGCTGAACTTTCCAACAGGCAATAATAGCCCCTTGAAGCGTATAAATATTTTTAGCGTTCAGAAAAACCAACCGCTGCTCGGCTGTTGTAGCCGAAGCACAAGCCAACTCGGCAGAGATACGTCTTGAAAGCGGATTAGTCTCATTCTCATTAAAAGTCTGTACAAACTGTGTATCTAATGGTATATGTAGGGTTCTGATAACGTTCAGTATATGTAACCTGACTTTATCTGATTTATTTCTCAATAATATTTCTACCTGATTTTTAATCACCTTTGGTTCAAATTTCATAATCCAGTCGATGGCACTAATTACTTCTTCGGGCTTATCACTAGTCAGGTTTTTTAGTATAATGCTGAGGGCATCGCCCTGCACTACTAGTTCATTACTTTTCAGGAAGCGTTTACTAAGGGCATTTTTCAGTTCTATGATATAACGTTTGTAGGCTTTATTAAGAAAAAACAACGCTAGCAATGATAACACAACCGTAAAAGCAAAGGCTATCCAGATTACAGTTGAGTGTATAAAATAGGCAATCAATAATAATATACCTGCCAGCCCCATTCCTAATGGCTCATAAAACCCTTTAGCTAGCGTATGCCCTTTAAGCCTTTGTTGTGTTGATAACGGCTGGAACATTACCAGAAACACGGGGTCGAAAGCTGTGCGTCTTAAAACCTCGAAACAAAGGTACGCCGCACTAAAATCGAACAAAAGGGAGCTTTCGTCATGCTTGTAAGACGACATCCCCACCAACAGAACAGACATCAGCAAGGTACCGATAGGTAGCAGTAGAAGTGCGTTTTTCAAGCCGAATTTATCAATTACTTTACTTGAGAAAACCAACTTAACAATAGTAGAAATAACATAAGTAATAGCAAGGAGGTAACCCACAAACTGAATTACATCGTGCTGGCTATGAAATTTATACTTCACATTTACAAAGAAGTTATATTCGACCCAAGTGGCAGAAGCCGCTATGGCAACCAAGCCTACGCACATTTCAAATACAAGATGACTGCCTCCGAAAAGTGTTTCTACAATCTTGGATTCAGTATGCCGACGAATCTTGTTCTGATGGTGGCTCGGAATATCAGTAAGGTCAAAGGTACGTTTCTGCGTAAAAAAGGCTAGCAGAAATGTAACAAATGCCACCATTACCAGAATGGCCAAAACCGATGTAGAATGAATAATAGCCGCCAATACGGCACCTATTGCTTTGGCTGGTACATCGCCAGAGCCAATTACGCTAAATAAGCGTTTACTTTGGCGTACATCAAAAACCAGTGCAGAAACACCCCAGAATTCGAGGTTTACAAGCAGATATATCACCCTGAAACCCACCATGATACCAATAGCCACGGCGGTAGAATGATTAAAAAATAAAATAGTACCAATAATAATAGAAAGCACCAATACCGCCAATAAAACTCGGATACTCAGTTTTTTTAATACCAGATGATGTTCATAATATTCATAGATTTTACCAACGCCCATCATAGCAAAAGTAGATACTATGTAAGCAATGGGTAACGAAACTTCAGGATGATGCTCGAGTAAGATTAAGTTGGCTGACACATACACCAAAACTGTTCCTATACTAATAAAAAAATTGTGCAGGAAAAATAATAAAAGCAGTCTTGATTCTCTCGGACGTTCTTCTGTTTGGGCAGTCAGATAAGTACTTTTAGTTTCAACCATTTGAAAATTATGAATGGACACTGCAATTTAGGAATGTTTTTTTAAAGATTTAACAAGTTTTGGCAACTTGTGCCTGATTAAATAGATAGAAGAAGAATGTATTTTGAAATGAGGCTTATATCTTGTATTATTGCAAAGTAAAATGGCATTTTTCAACGAAAATATCTTTACTTCAAAAAGCAGAAATCATCTTTTATCTGATGATAGCGGCTTTGTTATAAATAACCTCTACCGCCATTTTTATCAACCACATTGCATTCTGCTTGCCTTTTTTCAGCTATTATTTTTCATGGCTCAGTTTGGTTTTTATTAAGTTTTTAATACAAATTTTCTTCTGTTTATGTACGCTAAAGCAGCTATTTTTCTGTTTTGCGCTATTTTTCAATGAGTTATGGTATTAAAACACGTGCAATCATGCAAAATATATTTGTTTCGTCAGAAGTAGGCACATTACGCCGCCTTATTATTCATAGCCCTGATAGTGGTCTGGGCAAAGTTGTTCCGTCTAAAGCACAAGACTGGCTTTTTGAAGATATCGTTCATCTGCAAACCATGCGCCGCGATGAATACGATTATTATGTAAAGATTTTGTTATATTTTCTGGACACTGAAAAAGTTAAAGGTAAACTTAAAGCAATTGATGCTGATACCAGCCGGGACTTCTACAAGCCAGAAAAAGAAAAGTATTTTAATTCGGATAAAGTAATTGAGTTTGAAAAACTACTGGCAGATATACTGCACATACCCGAAGTTCGTACACAACTAACGGCTGCGGTGTGCGCCGTTGAAGAATGTTCGTTCCAGTTTCAGCATGAGCTAGCAGGTATGTCGGTAATTGATTTAGCCAAGGTGCTTATTACAGGCACAATGCCTAATAACCGTATGCTCTTCCCTCCTATTCCGAATCTGATATTTACTCGTGACATTGGAATTGTGGTAAACGACCACCTTTTACTGAATAAACCAGCCAAATATGCCCGCACGCGTGAGTCATTACTGGCAAGATATATATTTTTTAATCATGAGCTTTTTACCGATTTAAGAAGTAAAATTATTGAAATTACAGAAGATGAAAACCACTTTCTGTTACCGGAAGATGAACAGGAAGACCGCCTCAATACGCTTGAAGGAGGTGATGTAATGATGGTAGCTCCTAATCATTTGCTGATTGGTGTGAGCGAACGTACTTCGGTAGAAGCAGCCAAACAGGCTATTGACCTTCTTTTTGCAAAAAAAGTAGTCAAAAAAGTAACAATTATCAAGATTCCGCAAAAAAGAGACTATATGCACATCGATACCATTTTTACACAAATCAAGTGTAATGTATGGGTATTGCTGGGCTCTTTGGGTCGAGTGCAAGAGGAAGCTGAAAAACAGCAAACATGGGAACAACTAGGACAAAAACCTAGTTACGAAACATTGATTATCAAGCAATTTATTGATAAACCGGATGGTGTAAAAATCAGAGATTTTGCCAACCTTGAAGACTTGCTCAGTTCAATTACAAAAGATGATTTAAATTGTTACGATGAAATCAAGTTTATTTATTCAGGCAATAACCAGTTTCCGTATGGAGCCAGAGAACAATGGACTGACTCATGTAATTTGCTGGCCCTGAAAGCAGGCGTTGCCATTGGGTATGACCGTAATGACCATACAGCCGAGGCATTCAGAAACGCAGGCTTTAAGACCATTAGTGCCATTGATTTATTAAATAAGTTTGAAAATAATGAGTTGTCACCAGAAACACTCAATGATACCATTATTCTGTTGCCATCGGCCGAGCTTTCAAGAGCCAGAGGGGGGTCTCATTGTATGAGCCTACCCATTCTTCGTGACAACGTGTTCTGACATAATTTTTCTTTTGTGCACAGGCGTAGCTGCTACACCTGTACACAACTATTATTAAAACTCCTTTTATGAAAACCAGATTACTGTTCCTGCTGCTGCTATGTTCATTGGCTACCTTTGCTCAGAAAAAATCATATTACCTCTTTACTTCTTTTAGGGGTAACGGCCAAGATGGCTTACATCTGGCATTGAGTGAAGACGGTTATCAGTGGAAAGCACTCAAAAATGATGAGTCTTTTCTGAAACCTCAGATTAACCACCCTGATAACCTCATGCGTGACCCTGCCATCAAGCAAGGCCCTGACGGGGTGTTTCACATGGTCTGGACAGTATCATGGAATGGAAATAATGGAAAAATAATTGGGTATTCAAGTTCAAAAGACCTCATTAACTGGACACTCCAGAAGGCCATTCCAGTTATGGAAAAAGATACAGGTGTGCGCAATGTCTGGGCTCCTGAATTGTTTTATGATAAAAAACAAAAAGACTGGATTATTTATTGGTCGTCGACGGTGAAAGGTAAATTTGAGGAAGATACTACCAACCTGAGCGAACAAAAATATACTCATCGTTTCTATTATGTACGCACCAAAGATTTTGAGCATTTCAGCGAAACCAAGCTGTTTTACGACCCGGGTTTTAACTGTATTGATGCAACCCTACTGGAAGAAAAAGGCAAATTTTATCTGTTTCTGAAAGATGAACGGCTGAAACCAGTAAAAAAGAACTTGCGGTTTGCTATTGGAGAAACACCCACAGGCCCCTTTAAAAACTTATCAGAAGCCTTTACAATTAGTTGGGTTGAAGGGCCGTCGGTTATTAAAATTGATGATTATTACTATGTTTATTTTGACCACTACACCAAGCCTCATTACTACGGTGCGTATCGTTCAAAAGACCTGAACGATTGGCAGGAAGTTTCTGCTCAAATGAGCTTCCCGAAAGGCATGAGGCATGGCAGCGTGATAAAAATCTCAAAAGAAGTAGCCCGTAAGCTAACTGATGCTCAATAAGTTATCCATTAAAGACCCATTTTCTGGCGCATAGCCTTAGCCCCCTCACACATGGCTTTCAGTTTTTGCCTTGATGCCCAGCGAGCGGTCTGGCTAAGGCCACAATCAGGGGCAACAGCCAGTTTTTCGGCCGGAACGTATTTTAGGCAAAGCTCTATTCGTTCCATTACGTCTTTGAGGGTTTCGCAATAGTAGTTTTTTACATCTATAATACCCACGGCCACATCCATTTTCTGGGCAAATTCGGCGAGTAACTCAACCTCGTCAAATTCACGGTTAGCCATTTCAATATGAATTTCATCAACATTCATATCCAGAAAATCAGGTAGCATTGGGCTAAGTTTACGATAACCCACTGGCCGCCCCTTAAAATTACCAAAGCATAGGTGTGTAGAAACACGGGCTTTGCCTACTACTCCCTCAATTGTACGATTAAATATGTCGACAAAACGTTTGGTGTCTTCCTTATAGGCATAGCACGACATTGATGGTTCGTCGACCGTAATTTCGGTACAACCTGCGGCCACCAGATCTTCGAGTTCTTTTTTTACAAATGGTAAAAGGCCTTCGGTTACATCGTAGCGGTCTTTATATATTTTTCCATCGGGTAGCATACGCCCCGAAAGTGTATAAGGCCCGGGTACTGAGGCTTTCAGGGTATACCCTTTCGGAGCCAACTTTGCCAGACGCTGATATTCTTTTACGGCTCCTAATCCTTTAGGTGCAGTTAAAGGCTCAATAATAGAGTGTTTTCCGCGCTGGTCATGCGCTGGTGGCCCAAATTTACGGGTTTCGGAATGATTAGGCTCAAGACCTTTTATAAAGCCATAGAAAGATAAGTTAAAGTCAAGGCGGGTTTGTTCGCCATCGGTAATGACATCTAAACCTGCGGAGGTCTGGTCATGAATAGCCGCAATAACTGCATCTTCAATCATTTCTTCTATATCGGCGGCTCCAAATTTATCAAGATTCATAGAAGAAAACTCAAGCCATCCCGGAAAAGGATAACTTCCTACAACGGTTGTTCTGATAGGTATAGGTTGCATATAAATAGATGTTAATTAGGTTAAATACTTGTGCGATTTAGATACTGGAACTAAATAAGAACATAGTTATTGAATGAGTCGTCTGTGATAATTAATCTGCCCTAAATGATAATTGAAATGACCATACAGGTGTATCAGGAAAAACTCATTGGTATCTTGCCCTTTATTATATTCTTCGGTATGATTGGCAAGCAAATCTGTTTCTGTAATTGCTGGCAGTATTTCTTTCAACATCTGGCGGGTAGCTTCAATTTTATTAACCAGTTCAGTTCTTGAAACATTTTTATCACTGAATTCTAAAGGCCGGTCACGGACATATCCGTTATTACCAAGTTGCGCACCGATATAATGATTGAGATTACCTATTAAATGCAAACATAGATTTCCGGCCGAATTGCTGATTTCGTTACGTATTACCCACAGGAGGGCTTCATCTTTGTAGGCTTCTATTTCTGTTTTGAGCCTTGACAAATCTCTGTCGAAAAGTTTAATTAATGATTGAACAATCATACATTTAAAATTTTAGGTGATATTAATATTAGTCAATCTTTACTATCATTTTCACATAATCCTTCCCGCTTTTCTGAAATATTTCAGAACAGGTTTTCATGCCAAATCTTTCATAGAAAGTAACTGCCGAAACACGGGCATCGCAAGTGAGTTCCTGTAAGCCAATACTTTTTGCTTCTTCAATCAGGAACGTTAGCAGTTGAGTACCATAGCCATTTCCTTGTTGTGTTTTATCAGTGGCAAACTTTCTGAACTGCCCGCTATTGTTGTTAACAAACATTGAAATTACTGACACCAGTTGTTGGTTTTTGAACAATCCGTAATGAAACCCATCTGAGTCATTAGGCAGCATCACAAAGTCAAGAGGTTTATTTGCCCACATAACTTTGTGCCTCAAATTCCATGTATCTTCTGCGCGTATTTTTCTTATCTCTATCAAGGTGTTTATAATTCTCTTATCCAGATATTTCTAAAAGATACCTCTGACCCATGTTCCTGCAAAGCAATAGGGCCTTTACCCGAATAGTATTCATACGACGGGATACCTATATACTGAATAGTACCCTGAATTTCAAAATGATTAAGCACCATAACGCCATTCATTAAAACAGTTACGTAAGCTGGTGTTTCAACAGAGCCGTTGTAACGAAACTTTGGTGCCGTAAAAATTATATCGTAGGTATTCCATTCGCCTGGTTTTAACATGGCATTTGCTGCCGGAATAACCTGTTTATAAATGCTTCCGGCCATACCATTGGCATAAATAGGTACTTCGTTATTATAAGAATCAAAAATCTGAACTTCGTATCGGCCATGCAGGAAAACCCCACTATTACCACCGTTAGGGTATCCGGCCTTTTTAGCATCTAAAGGCATATTAAATTCGACATGAATCTGAAAACTCCCGAACTCCTGTTTAGTTCTTATTTCTCCAGTACCATTTTTAGCCGTCATTACTCCGTCTTTCAATGTCCATTTTGCTGGAGCATTATCTTTGGTGTGTTGCCAGCCGTCCAGACTTTTGCCATCAAAGAGCATAACGGCATCAGAAGGTGCGCTGCCAGCAGTTTTGCCCGGTACTACTAGTTTGGGTTTAGGCTCCCATACTTCAGTAGTTTCGGGTATTTTAAAATTCTGGCTAAAGCCACTCAGGCTGATAACAGCCAGCGCAATCTGTAAAATAATCTTTTTCATAGGTTAAAATAAATTGGGTTTATACATCATTGGTATTCTTTTCTTCCGATACATAACTTGGAACACCCACTTTGGCATACATTCTGGCAATGCGGTGTGCGTGTTCGTCGTAGGCGGCTTCGAATAGTTCGGTGGCTCTTTGTGTTCCTACCAATGCACCTGCTGTTAACACTTTAGGTGGATGCCCACCTTGTGTCAGGTAGTCGGCCACCTGTGCTTTAATACTGTTGATAATCATGGCACCGCCAACGGTTGACCCGGGTGCAACAGGGGTATCAAGGTCAGGCACTTTTACCATGGCATCACCCACAGGTGCGCCGGTATCAAGTACAAGGTCGGCAAAGTCAGATAATTTTTTATGGTCAGAACGCTTCGTTATACTAGCTTCAGAATGTTCTTTTGTAATTAAGGCTACCACTTTTATGCCTTTCTGCTGAAAGATTTCAGCCATTTCAACGGGTACTACATTAGTTCCTGACGATGAAATGATTAACGCGGTATCAAGCGTTGCAAGGTCGAAATTTCTGAGTATTCTGTCGGCTAATCCACTAACATTTTCCAGAAACATTGCTTGCCGTTGTCCATTAGCCCCAACCACCAGATTATGGAATGTGAGCGATAACTCAACAATAGGATTAAACCCAGCAAATGACCCGTAGCGGGGCCACATTTCTTCAACCATTATGCGGCTATGCCCCGACCCAAAAACATGAACCATTCGGCCAGCCAGAATCGAATCGGCAAACCATCTGGCAGCGGTAGCAATTTGGCTTTCCTGTTTTTTTACAGTTTCAATAATTCCTTCGCACTTGGTCAGGTAGTCTTGTATTACACTCATATTTTTATAATGAAAAATGATATTCTGTTAAAATTTTGACAGCACAAAACTTGCTGCTCCAATGGCTCCGGCCATATCGCCAAAGAAAGCCTGAGCAATAGGCGTTTTTTTCCCTCCGGGCTTCCATTCGTATAAATCCATAAACGATTCGAGCGGCTCAAATAAAGAGTTTTCAGCTAGAGTAATTCCACCAGCCAAAACTATCATTTCAGGCGACAACAGATTAATAACAGAGCTTAAAGCAACAGCCAGTTTTCTGACAGAAGATAGCCATAAATAAGTAGCGAAGTGGTCACCTTTCCGATAGGCTTCTACCAACTCCCAAGTTGAAGTGAACCGCCCGTGGCTTCTTTTTTCGATAGAGTAATTACCAATGGCGTATTCGAGACTGCCTACCATGCCCACTATGCTTTGGCTCTCTCCGGTATCGTTGATAGAAATATGCCCCAAATGCCCTGCCATTTGTGATAGCCCCTGATAAAGCTGCCCATTAATAAGTATGCCCCCCCCTACACCTGTGCCTAAAGTTAGTAACACTACATTGCGGTTATCTTTAGCTACACCAAATTTTGCTTCAGCCATGAGTGCGGCATGGGCATCGTTCAGAACGTAGGTTGCATCACCCAGAAATTCGCCCCACATGAAATTCTCCAGACCTTTAAGCCTATTAGGCAAATAAGCAATACATTGATTTTGTTCATTAGGCAAACCGGGTGCCGAAAGCCCAATACCAAGTATCGGCTGCTGAAGGTAGCTTTTCAGGTATTCTACCATTTCTTTTACATTTTCGCGCCATGAGCCATCGTCAGTGTCTTTAGTAGGAATATAATGTTGCTTTAATACTTCACCTTTCTGGTTAATAATTAAGCCTTTAATATTTGTTCCTCCTAGGTCTATGCCTATAACATAAGCCATTGTTTAGTATCAGTTTAGGATTACAGATGATTTAGCTGATTAATTATCAGGCAATTGCCTGCTTTAGTACTGCCCTTCGCTTATACTCCACCCGCCATCAACAAAAAGAGCTTGCCCTGTGGTGAATTTCGAACTATCTGACATAAAATAAAGAGCGGCCCCGTCAAGGTCTGAGGCTTGTCCGTTTCTGCCACCATCGAGCGGTTGTTTGGTTCTTACAAAATTCATGATTGCGTCATCTTTCGAAGCACGTTGCGACATAGGTGTTTCTACCAACGCAGGGGCAAGTACATTAATTCTGATATTATAAGAAGCGTAGTAAGCAGCAATAGATTTCGAGAAGCCAATAATAGCCGCTTTGGTAGCAGCATAGGCATGTGTTGAGAAATACTTCGGCGAGGGTGACACTCCCAGAACCGACCCCATGTTAAGAATTGTACCACCTTTGCCCAGTTCTATTAATTTACGAATAGCCGCCTGATTAGAGAGCATCAGGCTTGTGAGATTCAATTCAAAGGTTTTATTCCATCCATCAAGTGTTATTTCATGCAGAGGGCCATCGCCATACTTTCGTCCGCTTCCACCCGCTATATGATATAAGCCATCAAACCCACCAAAATCATTTATTATAAGCTCAATAGCTTTTACAGCGGTGTCGGGGAGAGAAGCATCTCCACTCATAGCATGGGCATTGTGGCCTAGTTCAATTTCGGCAGCCACACAACTTTCAGGATTCCGCCCTACTACCACTACCTTGGCTCCATTGTTAACAAAGGCTTTTGCAGCCGATAAGCCTAAGCCGGTAGTTCCTCCGATAATAACTATTTTTTTATTTTTGAGCATAGCATTGCACTACTTTTCTTGATAAACCCCTCTCAACTTGTCTATACAAGCAAAAGTAATGAAAGAAAAAATCTTTGCAAAATTTTTATCTTGTAGTTCATTTAACAAGCCAATTCTATAAACAAACAGAGGTATGGAGTAATCCATACCTCTGTTGTATTAAAATTATAATGATACTACAATCTGCTATTTTTTGGCATAAGAAGTATAATATTTTTGTGCCTGAGGTAATTGTTTTTTCAAATCGGCAATTCTATCCTCATCGGCTGGGTGAGTCGATAACAATTTTGGAGGTTTTTGAGCATTTTTACCGGCTTCAGCCATTCTTTCCCAGAAAGCCACGGCATTTTGTGGGTCATATCCTGCCATTGACATAAATATTAAACCCAGTTTATCTGCTTCAGATTCCTGCTTACGGCTATTAGGCAGCACATACCCCAAGTTAGTGCCTACACCAAGCACCTGCCCTACAATTTCCATTGTTTGCTGATTGCCTGTATAAAGCCCTGCGCCTACTGCCCCTAAAGTAGTAATTCCTTGTGCAGCCATAGCCTGACTCATGCGTTCGCGGCCGTGGCTTGCAATAGCGTGTGCAATTTCGTGACCCATCACTACTGCCACGCCTGCTTCATCTTTACAAACGGGTAAAATACCAGTATAGAAACATACTTTTCCGCCCGGCATACACCATGCGTTCATTTCTTTACTTTGTACCAGTTTAAACTCCCATTGGTAACCATTAATAATTTCGCTGTAATTATTCTGAATCAGGTAATTTTCTACTGCTGTTTTAATTCTACCACCTACACGTGCTATCATTTCTGCATCACGGTTATTGGTTGACACAACCTTAGAAGTATCCATAAAGCCTTTGTACTCGGCAAAGCTCATTTGAATCATTTGCTCGTTCGAAACCAACCCAACAAACTGGTTACGACCGGTCAGAGGTACTTTCTGACAAGCCCAGATAACTGAAATCAGTAAACAAGCAGTAATTGAAGATTTTAAAAAGGTTCTCATTGTTATTGTTTTATGTTCTTAACTTTATTAGACGCAAATCATCAAAAAAATAACGAAATGTTAATGATTTATTTTTAAGTAATGAGTAAAAAATCAGACCAGTGGCAACAAACAAACTATGAAAATGCCTACTTTTGTAAAGTTTTCTGACTTTTATTGGTCTCAAAAGTACAGAAAAAATTCAATTACAAACGCCATATCCAAACTCTGAGGTCTGTTTTTACTTATGAAAATTATTGCAATTGGCAGAAATTATGCCGAACATATCAAAGAATTAAACAACGAACGCCCCGACGAGCCAGTTATCTTTACCAAGCCTGAAACTGCCATTCTGAAAAACGGTGAGGCGTTCTACCACCCTGATTTTTCGCAAGACATTCATCATGAAGTCGAAATATTGCTAAAAATCAACAAAATGGGAAAAAATATTGAGGAAAAATTTGCCCACAAGTATTATGACGAAATAGGAATCGGCATAGATTTTACTGCGCGTGACCTGCAATCGAAGCTGAAAGCCAAAGGTTTACCGTGGGATTTAGCCAAAGGTTTTAATGGTTCGGCTCCTGTTTCGGAGTTTGTGCCTAAATCAAAGTTCCCTGATTTAAAGAATCTAAATTTTCATCTGGATGTTACAGATGCCCACGGAGAAACACAAACCCGTCAGCAAGGTAATACCTCGATGATGCTTTTTTCGTTTGATTATATTATATCTTTTGTATCCAGATATTTTACCCTTAAATCGGGTGACATTATTTTCACGGGGACTCCTTCTGGTGTAGGTCCTGTTAAAATAGGCGATAAATTAACTGCCTTTATTGAAAACGAAAAAATGCTTGAGTTTGAAGTAAAATAAACTATTACTTATACTTACAGCCAAGTAGCAACGTTCGTATTATAAAAGAGGTAGTATACCTACATTTATTGCAGGCACACTACCTCAATATTTTTAATTTGCTGGGATTAGATAAAAGTGGACGAACATCTACCCACTACTATTTATCTATATATCTCTAACAATTTTCGGGCATTTACGTTTTATTTCAAATAAAACACCGTATGCCATATCCACCTCTCATTTATAAGTTTTACGTGTATGAATAATAACAAATCCATGATTATTACAAGAATTTTAAGCGCAATTCTTTTAATTATCTATCTGGTTTCTGACACTTCCTGTAATTGTCTGTACGCCCAACGTGACCTCGGCCAAACCAGAGACCAATATCCCCGTGGTTATTTTATGTTTCCGATACAACCGGGTAAACAGGCTTCGTTGTCGGGTGGTTTCGGCGACCTCAGAACAAACCATTTCCATGCAGGCCTTGATATTCGTACAGGAGGAGCAGAAGGTTACAATATTTATGCTGCTGCCGACGGCTATGTGTCGCGCATACGGGTAATGCGTGGAGGCTACGGCAATGTATTGTACATTACACATCCAAATGGTTATACTACTGTTTATGGGCATCTAAAAAACTATAATCCTGTTATTGAAGAATACTTACGTAAAAGAGAATATAATCAGAAAGTCTGGGAAATAGAATTAACCCCGTCTCCTAACGAAATAAAAGTAAAAAAAGGCGAAATAGTAGCTATTTCGGGTAATACTGGTGCGTCTGGAGGCCCACACTTGCATTTTGAAATACGCGATGCTCTCGAAAACGCCATTAATCCTATGAAATTTGGTTTTCCAGAAATTGTTGATTCTCAGGCACCTGTCATTGAAAGAGTCATTCTGAAAACATTAAATGCTTATTCACGCGTTAACGGCGAATTCGGGCGGGTATCTATGGCCCCAAAACGCACAGCGTCGGGCGATTACACGCTGGCTAATATTGTAAAAGCACAAGGTATTATAGGTATTGAACTAAATACTTATGACCGAAGCCAGACTTCACCTTTCAGGATGGGTATTACTGAGTTGGAAGTAGATGTTGATGGCCGAAGCACTTACAAACTGAATCTGGAAAAAATGCCCTTTGATGTTTCAAAAGACATTAATGTTCATATTGACTACGATATAGCCGAAAGCAATGGGGTACGCATACAAAAATGTTATGTAGCCGACGGAAACCGTATTTCGGTTTATAATACAGATAAAAATAAAGGGAAAATATATATCAACGACAATCAGTTACACAGTGTATTAATTAAGGTAAAAGATTCTTATGGCAATACTTCTACCCTGACTTTTTCAATTCAGGGAGAAAGCTCTGTTTTACAGGAAAGCAACACTGAGGCATCGCTTGCTGAAGAAAGTAAATATGTGGGTAATATTTCAACATCAATTACTGAAAACACGTTAGCTATAAGAGCCAAAAATACACAAGCACCTTATGCCATTTTACAAAATAAAGGAGTGCCTGCCAAAATTCCGTTATCGTATATTGCCAATAAAGAAGCCGTTTATTTATATGACCTCAACCGTGGGATTGTAGACTTCGTTCAGGTAGATAACCGTTCCGAATCAATAGGTATCAAAAAAGAAATATTGCCCCAATCTGGCCAGTTATATAACGAGCCTAATTTGCAAATTGATTTTAACAATGCTTTATACGATACGCTGTATCTGACTACCTCGTTTAGTGGTAACAGACTGAGTATTAATAATGACCGAACTCCTTTAAAAGATTTTATAAATGTACTCTGGACACCCTCTGGCATATCGATGTCACCTAAAACGGGAGTTTATGACATCAGCAATGGCCGCCAGTATCTGGGTGGAACATGGATAGGTAGTTCTATTCAGTTTAAAACCAAAAGGCTGGGCAGTTTCCAAATCATGAACGATATTGAAGCTCCGAGCGCACGCCCTGTCAGAATAGACTCAACTTATCTGAGTTTTGCCATTTCTGATAATCTTTCGGGTATCAAAAATTTTAATTGCTATGTAAATGGCGAATGGGTGTTGATGGACTACGAGTATAAAAACGGAAGAATATGGTCTGTTAAACTGGATGAAGATAAAACATTTACCGGAAATTTACGGTTAGAAGTAACAGATAATGTTGGCAATGTTGGTGTTTATGAAACCAATATTGAAGAATACCAACGAACACACCAGAAAAAACCACAAGTACAAAAAACCAAAAAGAAACATGCACCTGCACATAGGAAGCCAAGCGCCAGAAATAAAAGCAAAAAACCAAGACGGAAATAGCGTTCAATTAAGTGATTTCAAAGGCAAGAAGGTAATATTATATTTTTACCCTAAAGATAATACACCAGCTTGTACGGCAGAAGCCTGCAGTTTAAGAGACAATTACGAATCGTTTCTGGCTAAAGGATATATTGTGTTGGGTGTAAGTACCGATAGTGAAAAATCACACAAGAAATTTATTCAGAAATATGCACTGCCATTTGATTTATTAAGCGATACAGACCACAAAATAGTGAACGATTATGGTGTATGGGCCGAAAAACAAATGTGGGGGCGCACGTACATGGGAATTGTGCGTACTACTTTCGTGATTGATGAAAAAGGCATTATTGAAGAAATCATCAGTAAAGTAGATACAAAGAATCATGCCGAACAAATTTTAAAATAACTCTACTTGTTATGGCACGCGTTATTTTGCTACTAGTTATTATTTTAATAAGCATATTTCTGTTTTATCAGCCTTTTCCGTTTGGAGAAGGGTTCCTGATAATAATGTCGTGCCTGACTGTACTCTGGTTGGTTAGTTTATTTTTAAAAGATGCCAGCATTATTGATATTTTCTGGGGAAGTGGTTTTGTAATTACGGTCTGGTATTACAAAATATCCTTGAGCCTTACCGACACCCGTTCATTACTGTTTTGTGTACTGGTCAGCATCTGGGGGTTACGGCTAAGCCTGCATCTGGCTTTCCGAAATATTGGTAAAGGCGAAGACTATCGCTATCAGGAATGGCGACAACAGCACGCAAACAACTGGTGGTGGGTATCTTTTTTCAGGGTATTTGTATTACAAGGTGTTCTTTTATGGCTCATTTCTGCCATATACGCCCCTGCAATGCAATCAAGTAATGATACCTTAGCACTTACAGATTATATCGGGATTGTAATATGGAGTATCGGTTTTATTTTTGAAGCCGTTGGCGACTGGCAATTACAGCAATTCAGGAAAAACCCTGCCAATAAAGGTCAGGTAATGCAAACGGGTTTGTGGTCGCTTACACGGCACCCAAATTATTTTGGCGATGCTATGCAATGGTGGGGATACGGTATGTTCAGCATCACAACCGGAAACTTCATTTATCTGTTCAGCCCATTACTCATGACCTTTCTGCTCATGCAGGTATCAGGAGTTGCCCTACTCGAAAAAAAGCTTACCGAAACCAAACCCCAGTACGCCCACTACATCAGGCGTGTTCCTGCCTTTTTTCCAAAAATATTCTAAGCTAAGTTTTACTACTATTGAATAAAAACATAAAAAACATCTTTATCAACAGGGTTTTATGTTTAAAAACCAAGATGTATTATGTACTTTTGCAAAAATTAATACAAAACCACATTTTTATCATTTTCTCACTACATTTGTATTAATTGTTTTTTTGACACTTAATAATACTTTTAAATGCAAAACCAAGAATTACGAGAAATTGCGGTACAAGTTCGCCGAGATATTGTTAGAATGGTACATGCCTGCCAGTCCGGCCACCCGGGAGGCTCTCTGGGTTGTACCGATTTATTTGTTGCGCTGTATTTTCAACAAATGAAACTCAACAACCGAAAAGGCAAGGATGGGTATATTTCGTTTAATATGGATGGAAAAGGCGAAGATTTGTTTTTCCTTTCTAACGGGCATATCTCACCTGTTTTTTATTCAACTCTGGCCCGCAGGGGTTATTTCGACGTAAAAGAGCTTGCAACTTTCCGTAAAATAGATTCACGCTTGCAAGGCCACCCCACAACACATGAACACCTTCCGGGTATTCGTGTAGCATCGGGTTCATTAGGCCAGGGGCTTTCAGTAGCTATTGGGGCTGCCCTTGCCAAACGCCTGAATGGAGATAAAAATCTGGTATATTGCTTAATGGGTGATGGCGAACAACAGGAAGGACAAGTATGGGAAGCAGCACAGGCAGCTCCACACCACCAAGTTGATAACCTGATTGCTATTATTGACCTGAACGGGCAGCAAATTGATGGCCCTACAGCAAAAGTAATGAACAACCGCGATTTAAAAGCTAAATATAAAGCCTTTGGATGGAATGTGATGGAAATAAAAGATGGCAATAATATGGATGAAGTGGTTGCGGGGCTTCGTAAAGCCAAACGCCTGACAGGCAAAGGCCAGCCAATAATGATTTTGTTAAAAACTGAAATGGGTGCAGGTGTTGACTTCATGATGGGCAGCCACAAATGGCATGGTGTAGCACCAAACGACGAACAACTGGAAGCAGCCCTTAAACAATTGGTTACCTCGGGTACTATCGGAGATTATTGATAAGATACTTTGAAGTACACAAATCAAATCTTAAAAATCAGAATTATCATCGTTTATGACAAAATACACATTCACCGAGAAAAAAGATACACGTTCAGGCTTTGGTGCTGGTATGACCGAATTAGGCAGAACTAACCCTAATGTAGTAACTCTTTGCGCCGACCTTGTTGGCTCTCTGAAAATTGATACTTTTATTAAAGAAAACCCCGAGCGCTTCATTCAATGTGGTATTGCTGAAGCAAACATGATTGGCGTAGCAGCGGGTTTAACTATTGGAGGTAAAATTCCGTTTGCTACAACTTTTGCCAACTTTGGCTCAAGTAGAGTTTATGACCAGATTCGCCAGTCAGTAGCTTACTCAGATAAAAATGTTAAAATTGCCGTTTCGCACGCCGGCCTAACGCTAGGAGAAGATGGTGCTACTCACCAGATTCTGGAAGATTTAGCCATGATGCGCGCCATGCCAAACATGACGGTTATTAATCCTTGTGACTTTAACCAGACCAAAGCTGCTACTATTGCTGCTGCCAACTGGAAAGGCCCTATTTATCTACGCTTTGGACGCCCGGTAGTACCTGTTTTTACTGCTCCTGACCAAAAATTCGAAATTGGCAAAGCATGGATGGTTAATGAAGGTAAAGATGTAAGTATTATTGCAACAGGCCATCTGGTTTGGGAAGCTATTCAGGCTGCTGAAATCCTCGAAGCTCAGGGTATCAGCGCAGAAATAGTGAATATTCATACCATTAAACCTTTAGATGAAAAAGCCATCTTAATGAGTGTTCGTAAAACCAAATGTGTAGTTACCTGCGAAGAACATCAGGCAAACGGTGGCTTGGGCGACGCAGTAGCGCAAACATTGGTTAAGAATTTTCTGGCACCGCAAGAATACGTGGCCGTAAACGATTCGTTTGGCGAATCAGGCACACCAGCACAGTTAATGGAAAAATACGGACTTTCAGCAAAAAATATTGTCGACAAAGCCTTAAAAGCTATTCAAAGAAAACAATAGCAGCCTGAGGTTGTTTAATATTAGTTGAAAGAACACCCATTTATTATATTAAAGCCCAATCCAACCTTTCGTAAGTGTAAGGAAGGTTTTCAGACCTCTCTCGAATTTTTTCAAAAAACGGGAGAGGTTTTGGGAATGGGAAGTTTAGTCATTTTTCAAACTCCCATATAAAATCTCTTACCTGAAAATGCAAATCTCAGACCAAGAGTTAGTTAACTTACTACTAGATCCGGCGAAACGACAAAACGCGTTCGAATTGCTGATAAAAAAATATCAGCAAAAAATTTATTGGCACATCCGTAAAATGGTTATTGACCATGATGATGCCGACGACGTGATACAAGAGACCTTCATTAAAGTATGGCAAGGTTTAAATAATTTCAGAGGCGACGCGCAACTCTATACTTGGATATACCGCATTGCTACCAATGAATCATTAAATTTTCTACAAAAGAAACGCCGTCAGAATCATGTTCCTATCGAAAATGAAGATAGCACAGACCTGCTCAATACCCTCGAAAGCTCTATTTCGCACGGCTATATTTCAGGAGATGAAATACAGGTAAAACTTCAGAAAGCACTTTTACAACTGCCCGATAAGCAACGTCTGGTATTTAATATGAAGTACTATGAAGATATGAAATATGAAGACATTGCCGAAATAACTGGCACTTCGGTAGGTGCTTTGAAAGCATCATACCACTTGGCAGTAAAAAAAATTGAAGAATTTTTAAATAATGAATCATAATTATTTAAACCTTTTAAAAATTCGCTTGTCAAAAAGCAAATAAAGAATTAAACCTATAAAGTCGAAGAAAACAAAAGTACTCGATACAATAATGAAAGAGTCAATAAAAATAACCGAGCTACCTAAAGTGAATATATTCAAAGTGCCAGAAGGGTATTTCGACACCCTAGCTGTGGTCATTCACGAAAAAATCGGTATAACACAGGACCCAGCTATTAACTTTGGCAAAAAACAAAGTTTTCAGGTACCTGAAAATTATTTTGATACTCTTTCTGCCAAAATATTAAATCGAATTGCAGTTACTGAACAAGCACGCATTACACTTGACACACTAGAAAAAGCAAATATTTTTACAGTTCCAGAAGGATATTTTGAGGTTTTAGAAGAACAAATTCAAACCAATATATGGATTGAAAGTTTTGAACGAAAAAATATATTTGAAGTACCTGAAAATTATTTTGAGAAGTTACCCGAAACTATTCTTGAGAAAACGCACGAAAGTAAGGTAATTAAGGTAAACTGGTGGCAAAAAAGCCGCACGTTATGGTCCGCTGCTGCTAGTGTTGTATTATTGGTAGGCTTAGGCTTTGCTATTCCGCAGATGTCTCAGCCATCCGCTGATGCAGCTTTTAATGAAATCAGTCAGGAAGAACTCAATAGCTATTTAGCCACACAAGACTTGAGTTATCTGGAGTATGAGGTATCAGCATCACCCGAAAAACCTCTACCGAAAGAAATTGAAACAAAGATTTTAGATGATTTAAAAATCGATAATAAAGATATTTTAGAGCATTTAGAAAACGAGAATCTGGAAGACATATAAGCTATTTCCAGATACTCACGCTTAAACCAACAGTTATGAAATACATTATAATCCTTTTATTTTTACCTTTTCTTACACTGGCTCAGAATAGCCGCGAAGAAAGGTATGAGAAGATTCAGACAGCTAAAATTGGGTTAATTACCGAAAAACTGGACCTTTCTACTGAGCAGGCCCCTCAGTTCTGGTCTGTCTATAACGAGTATCAAAGTAAAAAATTTGATCTCAGACGAAACATTAAAAGAGCCCTGGACGATGCCAACGCTGCCAGTGCTAATGATGAAAAAATAATTGCAGCACACCGCCAAGTGCTTGGCTATCGAAAAAAAGAAATTGAACTGGAAGAAGAATATATGGCTAAAATTCTGAAAACCATTACTCCTCGCCAATTTGCAGAGCTAAAACGCACCGAACAAAGCTTTAATAAGAAATTACTTGAAAGGTTGCAAAAATAGCCTTAAAGCCATAAAAACAGCCTGTTTTTGTAAAAAGGTCGGGGAAGATAACTTCTCCGACCTTTTTTATAGGCATATTCCTCCAACACGCACAAATTTTAATTAATTTTGTACATATCTTATTCATATCTGAAATATGCAACAAATCAATAAAAGTAACCGTCTCAATAATTTAAGTTATGCTATTCGTGGCCCTGTATTCGACAAAGCACAGCAACTAGAGGCTATGGGCCAGAAAATTCTCAATCTGAATATTGGGAATCCGGCCCCTTTTGGGTTTGATGTTCCTGATGAAATCATCCACGACATGATTATGAATATTCGTAATGCACAAGGGTATTCTCATCATTTAGGCATATTTCCAGCCCGTAAGGCCATTATGCACTATACACAGCAGATTGGTATTCATGGCGTAACTATTGACGATATTTTTATTGGTAACGGAGTAAGCGAGCTTATTGTAATGACTATGCAGGCATTACTCAATGAAGGTGACGAAATACTCCTCCCCTCGCCCGATTATCCTCTCTGGACAACCTCCGTAGCTCTTTCAGGAGGTAAACCTGTGCATTACCTTTGCGATGAGGAATCGGACTGGAATCCTGACCTAGACGATATTCGCCGCAAAATTACACGTAAAACCAAAGGAATAGTTGTTATTAATCCGAATAACCCCACAGGAGCTGTTTATAACAAAGAGGTATTGGAAGGCATCATGAAAATGGCCGCTGAACATAACCTGATTGTGTTTTCAGATGAAATTTATGATAAAATTCTGTATGACGGAAACAAACATATACCAATTGCCAGTTTAAGTGATGATGTGTTTGTGATGACTTATGGCGGTCTATCAAAAAATTATCGGGCAGCTGGTTTCCGTGGCGGCTGGGTGATTTTGAGTGGTGCAGTACAAAAAGCCAAATCTTTTGTTGAAGGCTTCAATTTGTTAGCAAGTATGAGGCTATGCGCCAATGTACCTACCCAATACGCTATTCAGACAGCTTTAGGAGGATACCAAAGCATCGATGATTTAGTAGCATCTGAGGGTCGCTTATGTAAACAACGTGACTTAATCCATTACCGCATAACCGATATTCCGGGTGTTACCTGCGTTAAACCTAAAGGGGCGTTGTATCTGTTCCCAAAAATTGATTTACGTAAGTTCTCATTCAAAGATGATGAACAATTCGTTTTTGATTTATTATCAGAACAAAAAGTTCTGGTTGTATCAGGAACAGGATTTAATTATGTAAAAAATGACCATTTTCGTATTGTTTTTCTGCCATCGATGGAAGAACTCGAAACGGCGTCTAGTCGAATCAGGGCTTTTCTGGAAGGGCATCGTATAAAAGTTGATGAAATGGAACTGGTATAAAATAGTAATTATTTGAAACTTTAAATTTACACTTCATGCAAGCCCAAGTTACTTCAAATATCCTGATGATTCGCCCTGTGAACTTTGCTTTCAACTTACAAACGGCTGAAAGTAATGCTTTTCAGGATACTAATTCGCAGACATTAGACCTTGAGATTACCCAAGAAAATGCCTTGAGGGAGTTCGATACAATGGTAAGCCAGCTAAGGGCCATAGGTGTTAATGTAATAGTTTACGAAGATACACCAAAGCCTTATACCCCTGACAGTATTTTTCCGAACAACTGGGTTTCATTCCATCATAGTGGCAAGGTTTGCCTCTATCCGATGCAAGCCGAAAACCGCCGTTTGGAACGTAGGTCAGATATAATTGAAGAGTTAGGCAAGGATTTTCATGTAGAAACCATCATTGACCTGACGGCTTTTGAAGAAGAAAACAAATTTCTGGAAGGCACCGGAAGCCTTGTGCTTGACCGTATGCACCGGATAGCCTATGCAAGCCTGTCGCCAAGAACTAACGAAGATGTATTGAAGGCTTGGGAAGAAAAAATGAACGGCTACAAAATTGTGAAGTTTACCTCTGTTGATGCTGAAGACAAAGAGATTTACCACACCAATGTGATGATGTGCATTGGAGATACCTTTGCAGTTATTTGTCTGAAAGCTATCAAAGACCTCGATGAGAGATTAATGGTGAAAGAGTCACTGGAAAGTACCGGAAAGAATATAATCGAAATCAGCCTTGAGCAAATGAATAATTTTGCCGGAAATATGCTACTGGTAGAAAATCAGAAAGGTCACCGGATTCTGGTAATGTCAACACGGGCGTACGAATCTCTTACACCAGCCCAACGCAAAGAATTAGAAGAGTTTGCCAATGTTTTACATTTCGACCTGAATATTATTGAAACTTGCGGAGGTGGCTCTGCCAGATGTATGATGGCAGAAGTGCATTTGCCTAACAAGTAATAGTCCAAGCCTAAAAAAAGTACCTTCTGAGCTTTTGAAACGTATCAGAAGGTATTTTTTATTTTCAATTAAAACTAGTTGATAAGTGCTTTAATTACAACCGGCTGGTGGTCAGACGGGTAGCGTTGGTCTTTAGCGTCGGTCAGCACTCCATATTTTAAAACGCTTATTTTTTTATCTACGAAAATATAATCTATTCTGTCTTTCATGGGCGCATCAAATTTAAAAGCATTAAATGTACCTTCAGGGCCGTAAGGGGGCATTATGCTTACCTTTTGGGCATCGTTCAGAAGCGTTTGCATTTCTTTGATTTGCTCGGTGTCTGGGGTTGAGTTAAAGTCGCCAACACATATTGCTGGGGCATCTTTAGCTATTTCCTGTATCTTTTTTACCATTAATTTACCTGATTGACGGCGCGCTTCAACACCCTGATGGTCAAAATGTACGCTAAAGAAATAGAAATCTTTTTTGGTGTTTAGGTCTTTAAACTTAGCCCATGAGCATATACGGTTACAACAGGTAGCATCCCAGCCTTTGCCCGGTTTATCGGGGGTTTCACTCAACCAGAAATCACCTGATTTCAAGACTTTAAACCTATCTTTTCTATAAAAAATAGCCGAATGCTCGCCAGCCTGTTTGCCGTCGTCGCGTCCGCTACCCAAAAAAGCAAATTCTTTAAGTTCGGCTATATCGTTCAGTTGCCCGCGTAGCCCCTCCTGAGTACCGAAGATATCGAACTCATGGTATTGAATCAGGCTTTTTACAAATTCTTTTCTGTTAGGCCAAGCATTGACACCATCGTTAGCGGTATTGTAACGCAGGTTGTAAGTAGCAATGTTAAGGCTTTTGTTTTTCTGCGATAAACCATCAAATGCCATTAGTAAGCACAATAGCAGGCAGATACTAGTTAATTTCATAGATAGAAGGTTTTGTTGTTTAAATAAAACAGGTTGAAGGAGTAATTTCAGTTTGCAAAGTAAAACATTGCTTACCATTTCTTACACAAAACTCTCATTAATTTCCTGCTATTTTTTAAGATAAAAGGGCCGGTAACGCTATTTACCAACCCCCTATCCGATTAACTAACTTATGATATGAACTGTATTTAATTTTTCTTGACAACCAGTTTCAGGGTATCGGCATTTATTCCTGTAAAAATACCTAAACCGTTGGTTATACTTGAAGGTGGCGTACTGAGATTCTGCGTGGTAGTTCCGCTCGACTGGTACAATGCCGAATAATCGGGGTTGATACGGTATAGTATCACGTCGTAGTTACCGAAATATTCAAGGCTCTGCGGCTGAATATTATTATGAGTTCCTAGCAGTGGTTCATTAGTAAACCTGAAACGCATAGTTGGGAAACTCGACCCTGTTGGTGGGATAATAATTTGTTCAGGGCTTGTTTCTGTGTTTTCTACGGCTATAAAATGATAGAGGTTTTCAGGATTACTCCACGATAATTCAATAGGTGTGTTATTGATTCCTCCAAAGCCGCCACCACCCCCTCCTGGAAAACCTCCACTCGACAAATTAACCTGCGTACGTGATATTTCGTGGGTACTTATGGTGAATCCGATAGGTTTTTCAGGTATTTCAGTTTCTGCGCTGATGGTTCTCCCCATGTAATCGAACTCCATTTTATACCTCGACCCTGCCGCTTCAATTAGTTCAGTAGCTTTTGATTCGTAAATACCTTCACCTTTTGCCTGTAACAAAAAAGTTTTTCCGCTACTGCCTGTAATTTTAATGCTAAGGCCATTAATGGGTTCTGAAACACCCTCTGAAGTTTCGGCATAAGGAATCTCCGTAAATACTTTTAAACTGACCGGATGCCCCGGAGCCAGATAAGCTTCTACAATAGGTTTTTCGCCCGGATTCACTACCGTGTTTGTTTCAGTACAACTGAGCAATCCACCCTGAATTAATAATATGAACAAGATATTTCTTATATTTTTCATTGTTTGTGTCTGTTTTATTTAAGTTTCCAGCTCATTGTAACATTAGGCGTAAAACCTAGATAATTGACGTTGGTTGTTTGAAGAATAGTTAAATCGTCGTCTGTAATTACCTGAAATCTCTTATACCATGTGTTGGTACGGTTGTAGAGATTAAACACCGAAAAACCTACGTTAAAGTGCGTACTGAAATTATAAGTAGCTGAAACATCCATCCGATGATAAGCAGGGAAACGATTAGCATTTTTATCAGAAGGATTGGTGAAGTTTCTTACAGTTCCATCGAGCAAAGTAACCTGATAAGCTCCCAGAATAGAAGTATAAGGGCGGCCGCTGGAATAAATCCAAGTGGCGGCAAAATCCCATCTTTTATATTTGTAAGAAGCAACAAGTTTGAACTGATGCCTCACGTCTTGGTCTGAATAATAAGGTTTATCAGAAAATGCGGCAATGTAACGTTTAGCTTCTGCCAATGTATAGCCAATCCAACCGTTAAAGTCTCCGAATTTACGTTGCACAAGAATATCTACTCCCCTGATAGTTTCATCTCCATTAAAGAAAGTTTCACTAGCCGCCAGCATACGGCCTAATTGCGGCACAAAACGGAGCGTATATTCAGTAATATCGGTGCTTTTTTTCTGATAAAACTCTACATCAAACAAATAATCAGGCGTTTCGTAGCTTCCACCCAGAATCAAGTGGTTTGACCTTGTTACAGGCAATGACGAAGAGTTTGACAATACCCAGAAGTTCCTGTTTCCTTGCGTTATATCTTCGCGGTTAATTTGTTTTACAAACTGATAATAAACACCAGCAGCTCCTTTGAGTTTCAGGCGCGGAGTAAGATTGAAATTAGCTGAAAATCTTGGTTCAAAATAGGTCTTGTGGGTAACATCAAAATAGGTCATCCGAATACCCGGATTAATATGCAGTCTGGTATCGAATAGCTTTATCTGGTCCTGAACATACGCAGTATAAGTGCTTCCGGTATCGTTTCTATCCAATACAGTAATGGTGTCGTTCTGGCTGTAAGTATATTTAATATTATTACGTGTTGCCTGCAA
The DNA here is from genome assembly GCF_037153985.1 of Emticicia sp. 17c. NCBI lineage: Bacteria > Pseudomonadati > Bacteroidota > Cytophagia > Cytophagales > Leadbetterellaceae > Emticicia > Emticicia sp. 17c. The sequence goes on along the minus strand of NZ_JBBAYI010000001.1, from coordinate 273,524 downwards.
ACCAAAATCTACCTGATTATTGGTAACGGGTTTCCATTCAAAGTCTACTTTTGCTGTAATATCTGACAGGTTATTGTCTTCCAGTTGCCCTACTTTTACATCTCTTCCTACGCTGTCACGCGTGATTGTCATTAGACGGCTGTTATCTCTATTGCTATAATAATTTGAATAACTTATGAGCGCATTACTATAAAATTTTTCACTCCATTGCCTTGACCATTTCAGACTTCCGCCCAGATTTCCCCAAACAGAAACATCATTGTTTGATGTATTAAAGCCCCTGCCCCCTCCGAAACCGCCGCCCGGAGGGCCAAAGCCGCTCAGGCTGGAGCTACTCGAGTTATCCATGTTATCAGTACCATTGTAAAGGCTCAGCGACAAAATATCTGTTTTAGTAGGTCGGTAAGTGAGTTTCGAGTTTAAATCATAAAAATAAGAACTAGCCACCTGCGCCTGCCCGAACGAGCCGAACGGATTACGGCCATTACCACCGGGTAAAGCACTTGCCTGTTGGTTCTGACTGGTGTTTTCGGTCGTAAAACGCTCAAATAATTTTTTGTAAAGGGGGCCTTTCCATGAACGGCGCGCTGCCGCCAGAAAAGTGAATTTTTCGCCAATTGGGGTTTCTATATACGCATTTGTACTTAACAGACTTACATCGGCTCCTGCATTAAATTCTTTTTTATTACCTTCTTTACCAGTTATTTCGGCAACGGCCGAAATTCGCCCTCCAAACTTGGCATCAAAACCGCCTTTATAAAGCTGAATATCTTTAATAGCATTATAATTGAAGGCCGAAAAGAACCCAAAAAGATGGTCGACATGATAAACCGTAAAGCCATCATACAAAACCAATGTCTGGTCTGGAGTACCGCCTCGTACATATAAACCTGACGACGACTCGTTTGAGGCACTTACACCGGGCATTAGCTGAAAAGCCCTGAAAGGGTCTCTCTCTCCTACATTGGGTAGTCTGGCTATGTTACGAGGGGTCATTTTAATCATACCAACTACTTCGTTTGCTTTCAACACCTCTGTTTTTTTCTCAGTAACGCTTACTTCTTCTAAAACGCCTGTGGCGGGGTCTATCTCAATTTTAAGGTCATCCAGATTTAGCTTTGGATTCAAATGAAACGTGCGGGTGACGAAACCAACATAGCTCACTTCGAGTGTTGTGGTATCAGATGGCACCTTTAATAAAGTAAAGTATCCGTCAACGTTAGTTTGGCTACCTTGTTTAGTATTTTTAATCATAACCGTAGCAAAAGGCAGGTTTTCGCCACTGGTTGCATCAACCACTTTTCCGGTTAGTGTAAAATCAGTTTTTGTAGGCTGCCCCTGAAATTTCACATCGGCTAGGGTTTCAATTTTCTTATTCTTGCCAATGATATGAATAATATCATTTTCATCTAAATAAAATTTCAGAGGTATTTTCTTGAAAATAGCCTTTAACCCGTCCTGAAAAGTTTCATTTGTAAACCAGTAGGTAATGTTGTAGGGCTTTAGCTCGTCTTTGTCATAAATTAATTTGACAGGATATTTTTTTTCGATTTCTGCCAATACATTAACAAGCGGAATATTATTAAAGAATTCATCTTTAATGAGTGGATTGTTAACCGTAGATTTTTTAGAAGTCTGGGCATAGGTTTCTCCCATGAGTGTAATCCAGGAGAGAATAAATGAAAAGTAAAGGATTTTTTTTCTCATACGAGCATCATGATTAGTTTACCGTCAATGACGCATCGGCTCAGTTTTGAGATGTCTGCCTATCTGAGAGTGTAGAAGATAGATTGTTTTGTGTAGATATGTATTATGAATGCTGGTTTATTTTTGCTGATATTTCTCTTGAAAAACCTCAAGGAAACGCTTTCCTATCGGAATTTCGAGTTTATCGACCAGAAGTTTGGTTTTCTGAAAAGCACTGATTTTATCTAATGCCACTATATATGACTGATGCACCCGACAAAATTGCTGTGCAGGCAGTTTGCTTTCAATCGTTTTAAGATTTAAGCGTGTCAGAATTGGCTTATGGCTACCCGTTACAAATATTTTCACGTAATCTTTTAGCCCTTCTATATAAATAACTTCATCAAAAAATATTTTTATCTGCTTGTATTCTGCATGAACAAAAAAGAAGGGCCGTTCTTTCGGCAATTCTTTAAGTGCATCTTTCATTTTGAGCAAATGTAACTCAAAGGCTTTATTGGCTGCTCTTAAAAATCGTTCAAAGGGTACAGGTTTTAACAGATAATCAATCACGCTTAAATCGTAGCCTTCAAGGGCGTATTGCTCATAAGCTGTTGTAAAAATAACCATTGGTGGTACAGCCAGATTCCGCAGAAACTGTATACCCGTAAGTGTAGGCATCTGAATATCCAGAAAAATTAAATCAACCTCCGTTTCATTCAAAAATATTGTGGCATCCAGTGCATTTGAAAAAACACCAATCAGTTCTAAAAAAGGAATTTTCCGAATGTCGTCGGCAATAATTTCCAGTGCAAAAGGCTCGTCATCAATAGCAATACAACTTATTTTTGCTCTATTTTTTGGTCTCTGCATCATTCAGAATAATAGTTAAATCGATACTAAAATATCCGCCTATATTAGAAATATTTAACTCATGTGTATCAGGGTAATGTAATAACAAACGTTTTTCAACATTCTGAATACCGATACCTGAGTTTTCGGACTGGTCAGGAAAATTATTGTCAAAAACAGGATTCTTCACAAAGAAATTCAGTTTTTTACCTTCTACCTTCAAGCTGATTTCAATCTTGCTTTCTTGCTGGCTATGCAAACCATATTTAAAGGCATTCTCAACAAACGGAATAAACAACAACGGCTCTATACTTAACTGCTCTATGGCTCCGGTATAAGTAAAGTTAACAGTATTTTTTTCGGTCAGTCGCATTTTTTGCAATTCGATATAATTCTGCAAATAATTAATTTCCTGCTCAAGCAGTACTTTATCGTGTTTGGCCTGATAAATCATATATCGAAGCAGTTGCGAAAGTTTAACGACCGAATCTTCGGTCATATCGGACTTTTGTCGGGCTAACCATCTTATGTTATTGAGCGTATTAAATAAAAAATGGGGGCTAATCTGTAATTTCAGCACGGCAAGCTCGGCGGCAGTTTTTTCTAATGCTATTTGTTGTCTTTCTTCTTTATGCACGCTTCGTTCTTTGATAAGTGCCAGTAGCGAGCTAGCAAGTATCACTAATGAAAAAGAAATGATAGTTCGGAAAAAGAAAGGAAATGGCATGAACGTGGGCCTATTCCTGAAGTTTGATAAATCAGGGGGCGGGAACCGCTGCAAAATCGGTTTCCTGAAAGTTTCAAAAGTAAACTTGTTTAGAAATAGCATAACCAGAAATATCGCCAGCAGGTATAACACAAACGCCGCAGTATTTTTCTTTATAAAGAGGTTGGGAGTCAGAAATGCCAGATTAAAATAAAAAACGGCAATCAACATGATGTCGTTGATAAGCTGAGACAACAGAAATGATGGGAAATTGGGTTGACGGAAAAAGTTCAGATGCCCATTCGGAGATGTTAGAAAAGGCATGATAATGAAAATTATCCAGCCAATAATATGTAACCAAACAGAATAACGTTTTAGAAAATTCATTGATTAATATCCATAGTTATGTTGTAAAGAAACTACAAACCCACATAGTTTGGCACTTATTAAAGCATAAAAGTTAATGTCTGTATATAATTTTGCTATTTGTGTAGATAAAGAACAGAAGTGTGTTATATTAATTTTTCTTTTCGGTTATGTTACCCTTTCGGCAAGTTTTGCGTCTTTGCTGTTATAAAACAATTCTGTAATGGTTTAGCCCTGCTATATTTTTACAAATACGGATTGCTGATTGAATTACACAAACATTAAAACATGAAAAAACACCTTTTAATTCTGCTCATTTTTATACCTGTTACAGTGTTTTCGCAAGAGCAAAACATTAATCTCTGGACCAGAGTGAATGTAACTAAAAAAATCACCAAAAAGATTTCCTTAGAATTGGACGGCCAATGGAGGCTCAATAATAACCTCACTACAACAGGTGCTTATGTTGCCGAACTAGGAGCTGGCTACAAATTAAATAAGCATTGGGAAGTAAGTGCTTTCTATCGTTTCATTAGCCGCCGAAAATATGATAAAAGCGAAGGTGAGTATGTATACAAACCTTATCACCGTTTTTATGCCAATGTTTCTTATAACCGCAAAATAGGTTTTCTGAAATTTGATTATCGTTTACGTTATCAGAATCAGTTTAAGGACGATAACGGCTTACTTGAAAATGATAAGAGCTATTTGAGAAACAAACTGGAAATAGCCTACCCAAATAAAAGCCGCTTTACACCTGCGGTATCGGCCGACCTTTTTTACAGAATTGGTGAAGCCTTTGATGAACTGAGATACAGAGCAGAAGTTGACTACAAAATTAATAAACGAAATATTATTACCATTGGGGGGTTCGTTTCTCATGAGTTTAACAATACCAAGCTTGACGATTTCACATTGCTGGTTTCTTATAAATTGAAATTATAAAGTTATCTACAAACAATAGCTTTTATAATTGCAAACAAAGTAAGGAGTTTACACAATAAAAGTTAGAGAAAATTCGCTATTATAGAATAGTGTTTATCGAAATAGCTTAGGGATTGAAGCAAATATTTTATACTGCTTTCTTGCAACATTTATAGTTATATTATCCAAAAAAATCTGGGTATTTACCTATAAAATTAAGTAATTGTCTCCTGAATATTAATTTTAATGTTTTTTTTCAAAAAAGTTTGCGAGTCTGAGCCGTATAATTTATTTTCGCAAATAGTTGACTATCAACAACTTATCTGTCCCTAAAACTAACCCCTAAAAAGATACAAATAATGGAATTCCGTACTGAAATTGAAATGAGTCCTGCTCATTTCCGCATCGGCACTGACTCCAGAATAATGACTGTCGGCTCTTGTTTTTCCGAAGTCATTGGAAGTCAGTTAGCTGAAAATAAGATACAATGCTTATGCAATCCTTACGGGACTGTGTTTAACCCCTCCTCAATTTTCAAATTGATTAGTAACAGTTTGCAAAGCCAACCGGTTTATAAACACCTGATGGTCGAAAACTCAGGTATATGGCAACATTATGATTATCATTCAAAATTCTATGCTGATTCGAGAGAGGAACTGGAGGCATTGTTGAATCCTGTTAATAAAAAAGCACAGCAATTTCTACGAAAAGCAAATTTCCTGATTATCACTTTTGGTACTGCTATTGTACACCAACTGAAAGAAAACAGCCAGATTGTTGCCAACTGCCACAAAGCCCCATCGACTAATTTTAAAAAAGAGATTCTTAGCGTAAAAGATATTATTCTGCGTTTTCGTTCGATGTACGAACAGCTAAAAATGCACAATAACAAAATAAAGATTTTATTGACTGTAAGTCCGGTAAGGCACACGCGTGAAACCCTACAACTTAACTCAGTCAGTAAAAGTATCCTCCGAACCGCCTGTTATCATATTGAGCAGGATTTTAGCGACGTACATTATTTTCCTAGTTTTGAAATCATGATGGATGATTTACGTGATTATCGTTTTTATAAGTCCGATATGATTCATCCGAATGAGCAGGCTGAAAAATATATTTTTGAGAAATTCTCAGAAACCTATTTTACCGACGACCTGAATAATTTTCTGAGAGAATGGCATAAAGTAAAAATGTCGTTAAATCATAAACCAATACAAACAAACACGCCGTCACATCAGAAATTTCTGGCAGATTTATTAGAAAAACTCAATGGCTTTAGCGATAGAATTGATGTGTCGAGCGAAAAAGCAAAAGTACTATCACAATTAGAGGCTGCTTAATTTTACCTAAAAAAATATCAGAACTGGCACAACCTTGCTTACCTTTGCAAATAGTTGTGTCAGTTTTGGTATTAATCTATTCTAAGTACTGGTTATGCAAGAGAATCTTTCCAGAAAATCTACTTTTTTGGACGCTCAATGGCGTAAACTTCTCATGGCTAATTATGAGGTTTCACCCGAAATTTTAAAAAAGTATTTGCCTTACAAAACAGAATTAGACTTCTGGAATAATCGCTGCTATGTGAGTCTGGTTGGCTTTTTGTTTATAGAAACCAAAGTATTGGGTATCAAATTTCCATTCCATACCAATTTTGAAGAAGTAAACCTTCGTTTTTATGTGCGTTATCATGATAATGGTATCTGGAAGCGAGGTGTGGTATTTATCAAGGAAATTGTTCCGAAATATATGATTACACTAGTAGCCAACACTGTTTATAACGAAAACTATGCTACACACCCCTGCAAGCATGAAATTTCTGAAAGTGAATCAGAAATTGCTGTAAAGTATTACTGGAAATCTGGAAGTGGCTGGAATTACTTACAAGCTAAAGCCAATAACCAGTGCCAAGCGATGGTGTCAGGTAGTGAAGAGGAGTTTATTACTGAACATTATTGGGGTTATGCCAAATATGCTGACACAAAAACAAACGAATATGAAGTAAAGCACCCTCGGTGGGATGTTTACCCCGTTAAAGATTATCAGATACAGTGTAATTTTGGTGAACTTTATGGGCAGGATTTCGCTTTTTTAAAAGAGGCTGCGCCTACATCTGTTCTATTGGCCGAAGGCTCCGAAATATCTGTTCTGAGAGGCAAAACAATAAACTAAAAATATACATTCCTTGTTGTTTTTAAAGTACGACAAAGTATTTACGAAATCATTACCATTGCATGGGAGAATTTACTATCACCAAAGAAAAAATATTACAAGCCTTAAGTACAGTTGAAGAACCTGACTTGAAGAAAGACCTCGTTACGCTTAATATGATTCGTGACATTGAAGTTGGGGTTAATCAGGTTTCATTTACCGTAGTTTTAACTACGCCTGCTTGTCCTTTAAAGGAGCTTATCCGTAAAAACTGTACAGATGCCATTCATAATCTGCTGAGTAAGGACATAAAAGTGACTGTAAACATGACAGCCGACGTTACCTCTATCAGAAATAATGCTCCGGTGTTGGATGGCGTGAAAAACATTATTGCTATTTCGTCAGGTAAAGGTGGGGTCGGGAAATCAACAGTTACTGTTAATCTGGCTATGGCCCTGAAAAAATCAGGGGCCAAAGTAGGAATTATTGATGCTGATATTTCGGGGCCATCTATTCCGTTAATGTTCGGAGCGGAGCACATGCAGCCTTTAATTTCGCAGAAAAATGGCAAAAATATGATTGCCCCTATTATGCAATTCGGCATAAAGATGATTTCTATTGGTTTCCTGACACCACCCGACAATGCAATTGTCTGGCGCGGACCAATGGCTAGTCAGGCTCTACGCCAGTTTTTTGGTGATGTTGACTGGGGCGAACTGGATTATATTCTGATTGATTTACCTCCGGGAACGAGTGATATACATTTAACGCTGGTTCAGACGGTTCCGTTAACAGGCGCAGTAGTGGTAACTACACCTCAGAAAGTTGCTATGGCCGATGCCAGCAAAGGGCTGTCGATGTTCCGTCAACCACAAATTAATGTCCCGATTCTGGGTATTGTAGAAAATATGGCCTATTTTACACCAGCCGAGTTGCCTGATAACAAGTACTTTCTGTTTGGCAAAGATGGCGGAAAACAAATGGCAGAAAAATATGATGTTCCGCTACTAGGGCAGATTCCGATTGTACAGAGTATCCGTGAAGGTGGCGACGAAGGCCGCCCCGTAATGATGGACGATAACCCTATTACGAGCGAGGCATTTAAAGCTACTGCCGAAGCACTAGCCCAACAGGTAGCTATCCGAAACGCGTCGGGCCAACGCACAGCGCGGGTAGAGGTAAGATAATAATCAGGAAGGTTTCAGGTTTTTATCTGAAACCTTTTTTACTCTTCTTCTTTTTCGATAGATTTATTGTTCTCATCTACAATTACAAAAACTGTTTCACCAGTTTTTTTCATGAGGTATTTTTCGCGGGCAAATTTCTCCATTGCATCTGTATTTCCCATTACCTCTTTCTCTTCTTGCTTTACTTTTTTCAGGGCATCAACATAATATTCTTTTTGCTCTTCCAGCTCTCTGTATTTTTGCCAGAGTCTGAACTGGGCAATCAGGCTACTGCCATCAAAAAAAGTTATCCAGACTAGCAAGCCAAGCGTTGTAAGCAGATAAAAACGATACTTGTGCAGAAAAGCAGGAACATAGATTTTCATAGGAGTATAAAGCTTATATTTTCAGCAAAACGTTTTCACGGCTCTGAAAATTTGAATCAGGAAATAATTTAAAGCACGATTTATACGTCAAAAATAAAGATTGAAACCATAAAAACAAAAAGCACCAGAACATTTTTATTGTCTGGTGCTTTTTTCAGATTAATGCTATTCATTAAAACTTCAAGCCAGGGAAATAGGCCATTTCTCCTAGTTCTTCTTCGATACGAAGCAACTGGTTGTATTTAGCCATACGGTCAGAACGAGACGCCGAACCTGTTTTAATTTGCCCTGTATTTAAAGCTACTGCTAAATCGGCAATTGTTGAGTCTTCTGTTTCACCAGAACGGTGCGACATAATGCTCTTATATTTGTTTCTATGCGCAAGGTTAACCGCATTGATAGTTTCTGTTAATGAGCCAATCTGGTTAACTTTTACAAGAATGGCATTGGCAATACCTTTATCGATACCTTCTTGCAAGCGGCTTACGTTTGTAACGAACAAGTCATCACCTACTAATTGGCATTTGCTACCAATTAATCTTGTTTGTTCAGCCCAACCTGCCCAATCGTCTTCAGCCATACCATCTTCAATTGAGATAATCGGATATTTGTTTACCCATGTTTCCCAATAAGCGGCCATTTCGGCAGAGTTTAATTGTTTACCGTCTGATTTTTTGAATGTATAAAGACCAGTTTCTGCATTGTAGAATTCAGAAGCGGCTGCATCCATTGCAATAAATACATCTTCGCCCGGTTTGAAACCTGCTTTTTCGATAGATTGTAGTACTATCTCGATAGCTTCTTCGTTCGATTTGATATTTGGTGCAAAACCACCTTCATCGCCTACGTTTGTTGAATAACCTTTCGATTTCAATACTTTTTTCAGGTTATGGAAGATTTCAGTACCCATGCGTAGTGCCTGAGAGAAAGAATCAGCCTTTGCAGGCATTACCATAAACTCCTGAAAATCGATAGAGTTATCAGCGTGAGAACCTCCGTTAAGGATGTTCATCATAGGTACAGGTAATGTGTTAGCATTAACCCCACCCAAATAACGGAACAACGATAAACCCGCTTCAAAAGCAGCTGCTTTTGCTACTGCTAATGACACGCCTAAAATAGCATTGGCTCCTAAGTTTCCTTTGTTTGGGGTACCGTCAAGGTCAATCATGATTTTATCAATCAAACCTTGCTCAAAAACATTTGCACCTAGTATTTCTGGAGCTATGATATTATTTACATTGGCTACGGCTTTTAATACACCTTTACCTACGTAAGTTTTAGGGTCATCGTCTCTTAGTTCAACTGCTTCGTGCGCTCCTGTTGAAGCACCAGAAGGTACAGCGGCACGTCCCAAATAACCATTATCAGTCAGGATGTCTACCTCAACAGTAGGGTTTCCTCTTGAATCAAGAATTTGTCTGGCGTGTACTCTAACAATTTGGCTCATAATTCAACTATAAAAATTTAGAGTTATTGGTAATAAATTATAAAATCAATAATAATTCAGGTACTTTATTAATAATTTAATGCAAAAGTACAGATATTTTTAAACAATATTCATTGTTTGTTCCTTTATCTTTTCGAGTTCGTCTTTCATCTGAACTACCAGCCGCTGAATGAGCGAATCGTTAGCCTTTGAACCGATAGTATTTACTTCGCGACCAATTTCCTGAGCAATAAAGTTTAAACGTTTACCATTAGACGCCGTTTTTAACTCCTTTACAAAATACTCAAGGTGGTTTTTCAGACGAACTTTCTCTTCTGAAATATCAAATTTTTCTACATAATAGATGAGCTCCTGCTCAAATCGGTTTTTGTCGAAGTTTTCGTTTTGTAACCAGTCAGACACCGATTTTTCAATACGTTCCCGTACTAACGGAATACGCTTGGGGTCTTGCTCTTCTATTTGGGCCAGTAGGTTTTTAATATTTTCGATATATTCTCTGAACTTTATCTCTGTATTTTTACCTTCCTGCAAACGGAAATCTTTACATTTAGCAATAGCCTGACCAATCGCATTTTTCATTAAGTCCCATTCTGCCTGTGCATCGGCTTCACTTAAGGCATCAGTATTAAAGGCATTAGGCATCATAGTTGCCATTCTCAGAATCTCGGTCGGGTTTGGTTCAAAACCCAATTCGAGCGATGTAGCTTTTAAATCTTTAAAATAGGCTTTTACCAAAGCTCTGTTTACTGCTGTTGATGCCCCTGCATCTTCTTTAGGGGTAACAGTCATTACAAATTCTACTTTGCCTCTTTCCAGTTCCTGAGTCAGTATGTTTCTGATTTCCACTTCACGTTCAGAATAGCCTCTTGGAATCCGACAATAAATATCAAAAAATTTAGAGTTGAGAGATTTAATTTCGATAGTTACAGAAATTTTGGCATTTTCGAGGGTTGTCGAGCCAAAACCAGTCATTGATTGTAGCATACAGAAAATTTTACAGTAATATATACTGCAAAGAACGTTAAAAAAAGGGAGTAATTGATGGTTTAAAACCAAAATTCTTATTAAAAATACTTAAACTATTTTAATAAGATTCGTAGAGTAACAGAAAATTCTTTCCAGATGAATATTTTACTGGCTCTTTTACTAAATGAGCTAACCATTGGCAAAAAGTACTACCAATAGCCAGCCCGTTATTTATTATTCTTCTTTGTTAAGCACTTCTTCAATTTGCTGAATCAGGGTTTTACCTTCATTGTCGCTTGGGTCAATGGTTTTGGAAAGCGCAAAGTTTCCGTTTTTATCTATCAGAAAATACGAAGGAACACTTGTTACAGCATAATTTTTAATAAGTGTGCCGTTATCGTCAACACGTAGATTGATACCTTTCAAATCATACAGTTTTATGGCTTCTCTCCACTCGCTCTCTGTGTCCATCGAAATCTGTATAAAAACCACATCTTTATCTTTAAAATAGGTTTTTGCTTTTTCGGTAAATTTCATGTCATAAATACAAGGGCCGCACCAGCTTGCCCAGAAATCAAGAAATACTACTTTTCCGTTAAAATCTTTCAGCGATACTTCTTTTCCATCAATATCCTTCAAAGTAAAGGCTTTAGCCGGAGAGCCTTTCACGAAATTTCTTTGTAAATTAACTAACTGATTAATATAGTTTTTATAATCTCGGTTTTGTACTAAGCCCAGATAATCATAAGAGGCATTCAAAACTTTTGTCGGAATCCCGTTGGCATCAATCATATTTTTTAGTTTGAAACCCAACAGGCGTTCGGCAAGCTCCAGAGAAATCTGTTTTTTTGTATAAAGGCCCTTAATAAAATAATACTCTTCTGTTTCGGTCAGTTCTTTCTTTTTACGTTCAGCTTCTCGGGCTATAAGCATATCTACAAGATTCAGGTAGGTGTTTCCGTATTCGAGTGATGCCGCTTGTGCCGCAGCCGGAATATCTTCCAGTTTCAACATATTTCTGATGCTATCGAGTGGTAAATTACTATATTGGTTGTTCGATAACAGTTCCACTTTATAGTTCTGAATTGCCCCAACAATATCGGCTTTACGTACGTCTCTGAAAGTCTGAGATAGATTCTGATAATTTTCCAGAAAAGCTAACTGGCGCGCTTGTTCTTGGTCTAGCTTTTCAAAATATTTTTTCAAAGGTTCTTTTCTCCATTTCTCAACCTGTTTTTCCCAATCCTGCGCTATTTCAAATTTTTGTTGATGCTCGGTGTAGTAGTTCCCTTTTTCAGACCCTTGCCCTGCTACCTGTAATGTTTTCCAGAAATTTTTAGTATCAAATCTGATACTAATTTCATCATTAGGCTCTACAATCCAGAAGTGGAAACTTTGGTCGGCGTAATAAAAGTCAATGTAGGCAATATCGGTAATTTTAGTAATGAAACTAAACCGATTATCATTATTAAGCGTTAACTCATATTCTTCTTCGTTTCCTATCCAGTCACGATGCAACACAAGAATTGCTTTACGTTCGGTAGGATTTTGCACTTCGGCTGATATTCTGAATGGCCCTTGTGCAAAAGTGGTGGATGCCATGAAAAGAAAAAAGGTAAAAAAACGTATCATATAGTTACTGATTGGAATCTGACAGAAAATAGTGTTTCCTGAAAACGAAAATAGCGATTAAAAAATTGACTGAGGCCATCAGAATTACAGGAATCTTAAACATAATAAGTATAAGTAATAAAACACCTGTAAAAAATAAGCGTTGCATGAAGGCATCGTGCGAGATATTGTTAATATACTGTACATGATGATTAAGAAAAATAAGCGATGCTATAAAAACCACCAGACAAACCATGAAAAGATAACTTACTTCGGCAGGTAAATTTCTTGTCAGGACCAGTATTTCGGGTAATAAAAGTATGAAATAGGCCAGTGCATACTGTGCTAGTCTTTCCTGATAGCTTAAGGGTAGATTTCTGGTAATTGACAAATATTTATTTTCAAAGATAAAATATTGCTGACAAAAAACAGTATGCCCAGCTGCTACCAGTAAGCCTCCTAACGAAAGTAATCGTTCGTCGTAATCATCAGTAACGTATAAATTACATACGCCCATCAGTATCAGGCAGCCAAATAATTTTGTTAATAACAATAATACAGGTTGTTTGGCAAACAGATACCTCACAAAGAACAGATATGCAGGGGTCTGAAATCTGGCCAGTAATTGTTGTATTGGCTTTCGGGTAGTATTACTGGCATTGGGTCGCTGAATCCGGTATTCGAATAATACTGCGCCAGCTATTGTCAATAACAAGTTAAAAATGATAATATAGCCTATTTCGGCCCATTGTTTTTCATCAATGCCAATTTTAATCATGGCTAATGAGTAAAGAAAAGTTAGCTGAATCAGACTTAGCTGCAATACACAAAAAGCTATGAACCTTTTTAAGGGGTTAAACAAGCGCGCATGGTAAAGAAATTCGTTCTGTCTGGTTTCAAGCATACGCAAAGTAAATAAAATAACCTTAACGCCATGTAAAGCCCATGTCAGAAAAATAAAAGCTAATATGGAAGGGTGTTTTAAAGCACTTTTGATGAAGGTGATATGCTCGATGGCTCTTAAAAAACCAAAGCAGAACATCATGATGGCAAATATAAATACGGCATTCTGGCGATAATACTCCCTTACAATAGTTAAATTAAATATTTTTAGCAGGCTCTTCATAGTTGTGTTACTGCTTGGTTTTGCACTAGGTAAATATTTTTAATAGCCAGGCGTTCAAACCGGAAATCCTGATGTGATGATAATAGAAAACTTACTCCCTGTGTTTCATGGTAGTCTTTTACAAGTTCATACATGGTCTGCACACTTTTATCGTCAATAGTAATGAGGGGTTCGTCGAGCATAATTAATGCGGGCTTCCCTAAAAAGGCAGATAGCAACGAAATCTTTTTTTGCATTCCACTTGAATAAGTACCAATCGGTGATTTCCAGTACTGGTCAATACCTAGTTTTTCGGCTAGTTGATTAAGTTGCCCATCAGGCGATTTTTTAGCATCGGCTATGAATTTTAACAGGTCATAGCCACTCAGGTAGTCGGGGTAAAGTGGCTCTGCTTCACTCAGATTAACTGCTAACCGATAAGCCACAATATCTTTTTTACTATTCAGGTTGTTAAATAAAATTTCGCCTTCAAAGGGCAAAATTCCAGCAATTGACCGGAACAAAGTTGACTTGCCAGAGCCATTAATACCTTTAATCCAGTGGATACCTTCGGGTATCTGGAGTGTTTCAATCTCTAAAATTTTATGATTATTATAACTTTTCAGAAAGTTTTTGATACTAAGCATATTATTTATTACCTGAATTTTTATGCGAAGGAAATAAAATTTTATGAATTATCTCTGATAAAATATTTATTTACTTAGGTATGTCAAAAAAGCATTTTTTTATGATTTTAGGGCTTTTTGTACTATTTATAGCCACATTGTAATGTTTCTTACCCAAAGAAAATTCTGACCTCAAAAATAGTCTACTTTTTTGATAGGATTATTTAAACTTTCTCTTGCAATTTTCCTTAAATCGTTGCACTATTCTAATATTGAGGTATATTATTAAAACAACTTTTCGATTTTTACAATTTCTTAATTGACTTGTATTCAATAAGTTATCTAAATTTGCATCAACAAAGGTTTTCGAAGGAGGCAATAACTGGTATAACTTTTTTTAGTTTATTCTTTTAAATAATTACTCCAATGAAAACAAACACAAAGAAACTTATGAAAGCAATCGTAGTAGTAATCGCAATCATTGCATCATCAACAATTAATGGTTTTGCACAATCTAATGCTTCAGCCGGAAAGGTAAGCACTTTAGAGAAAGTTAGCAATCTTAACATCCAGAATCTGGGTGGTCTTCGCTTCAAATTAACATTTGAAAACCCGTCGAAACAAAAAGCACAGGTATACTTACTTGACAAAGACCGTACTGTGTTCTACAACGAATATACTTCTGGTAATGCCGTTTACTTAAAAGCATTCAACCTTTCAAATCTGGTTGATGGCGAGTATACTTTTGTTGTTGAAACAGCGGGCGAAAAAATTACTCAGAACTTCGTAATCCGTACAGAAATCAACCGTGATGTAACGTTAGCTAGAAATCGTTAATCATCATGAAAAGTAGTCAGATATTCATTACATTATAGTCCTCACAAAACCTTTGTAACTGCACCATCTAAGTATTAGGTGGTGCAGTTTTTTGTATGTATTCCTTAATCCATTTTATTAGGGTCTTTCGCATCATCTGAAAATGCTTCTTGTAATTAACTAATAATCAACAACTTACTAAAAATACTTACAGATTAATCGATTTAAATTTATTCATTATTTGTAATTAGTCTAAATAAATATAATATTTGCATCATTATTTATATTAAGTCTAAATAAAAATAAAATGCGAATTTTATATCTACTCATATTAATATATACGGCTACAATTACAGTAGCACAGCAACCAAAAGGCAGCGTTAATGGCAGAGTTATTGATAAAAACGGTGCTTTATCTGGTGCCACTGTTATGTTTAAAAATACCCGTACAGGCCAACTAACGCAGGCAGACGGAAGTTTTAACTTGAATGCACCTGCTGGCAGGCATCGCTTAATAATCCAGTTTATAGGGTACCAGAACTATGAAAAAGAGGTATACATAGAACCCAATAGGATTACGAATGCCGGAGATATACTACTCAATGAAAAAACAAACGAGTTACAGGATGTAGTAATAACCGGACAGTTCGGGCCGCAATCTATCAGGAACTCGGTGTATCAGATACGTACCATTACCAATGAACAAATCAGACTTCGGGGGGCTACCAGTATACAGAATGTATTGAATACTGAATTGGGGATGCGATTTTCAAACGACCTTACTCTAGGAACCACTGATGTTCAACTAATGGGTATGTCGGGCCAAAACGTAAAGGTACTATTGGATGGAGTACCACTAGTTGACAGAGGCTCAACCCGTGAAAGCATCGGCCAGATTGATATTAATATTATCGACAGAATAGAAATAGTAGAGGGGCCTATGTCGGTTACTTATGGGACCGATGCACTTGCCGGAGTAATTAATATCATTACCAAAAAAAACGAATCAGAAGCTACTTGGACACTTACAGCCCGTGCGCAGGAAGAAACATCGGCACAAGAATATAAGCCCTTTCAGGGGGCAGGTACACACAATGAATTTCTGGGTTTGGGCTGGCAAAAAAAAGGCTGGCAGGTATCTGGTAATTTTTCTCGCAACTTTTTTGGTGGGTGGCAGGGAAGCTCAATAGGGCGCGCCAAAGAGTGGATGCCCAAAGAACAATATTTATCAACCGCTGGTGTTTCGTATCGTACCGAAAAACTTAATGCATGGTATCGTTTTAATGGCACTAACGAAACCTTAAAAAGTTTAGGAAATACGTATGTGAGTACCCAGACAAATAATTTATCGGCAACTGACCAGTATTATATCACTAACAGATGGTTTCATCAATTACAGGCCGAATATCAGTTTAATACTAAAAACAACCTTATAGCAGCGTTATCTTACACAGATTATAGTCGTAAAACACAAACCACAGATATTGACCTCGTAAGAAACAGGCGGACACTATCGTTAGTTGATGGGGCACAGGATAAGTCATTATTTCAGACAAGTTTTGTAAGAGTAACCGCCCAGCATAAGCCCACTGAACATATATCGGTGCAGCACGGGGTAGAAATTAATATCAATTCCAGTTCAGGTGCTCGAATTGAAGGCACGCCCACCATCAACGAGTTTGCTTATTTTATCTCTTCCGAATTTAAATTAAATCCGAATATTAATATCAGGCCGGGTTTAAGATTCCTCAAAAACTCTGTTTACGATGCGCCACCTGTTATTCCTTCTGTTAATACAAAGTTTAAGCTAGCTAAAGGGCTTGATTTAAGAATAGCTTATGCCCGTGGGTTTCGTTCGCCGGCTTTAAGAGAACTATACTTTACTTTTTTCGATAGTAATCATGCTATCCGTGGTAATACGAACCTCAAAGCCGAAAATTCCAATAGCTTTAATGCTTTTCTTTCGTACCAGCTAATCAATAAAGCCGAACTAAGGGTAAATACCACGCTTGGGGGCTTTTATAACTTTTTCAATAACTTAATTTCAATTGGCATAGACCCGAATGATACCAGAGTATCGACTTATATCAATATTGACACTTACAAAACAACGGGGATAACATGGAATAATACAATTTTCTGGAATAATTTACAGGCTACACTGGGTTATTCATATATTGGCAGATTTAATCGTTTTTCAGCAACCGAAAGTCTGCCAGAATTTGTTTGGTCGAACGAAATTAATAGTAACATCCGTTATTCTTTCCCAAAGTTAGGGGCTAGTATTAATTTCTTTTACAAATATACAGGCAAACAACCGAGTTATCAGGCTGTTTCTACTGAGGCTGCCTTACAGACTAGGCTGGCCGAAACATCTGGCTTCCATACTTCTGACCTGACCTTCAACAAAATTTTTTATAAACACTTTTCCCTGTTAGCAGGAGTCCGCAATCTATTCAATGTGACACGCATAAACAATACGGCAGTTGATACTGGTGGCGCTCATAGCGCAGGTAGTGGAAGTGTGCCTATGTCGTATGGGCGTTCGTACTTTCTTGGGCTTACGGCACAATTATCTAAGCATTAATAATTCTCTTTTATACAAACCAAAGTTTAAACATTTATTAATAAAATGAACCGATTATTCAGCAGATTTCTGATTGTAGGTGGCATTATATTGCTAGGAGCCTGTAAAGAAGAAGTAGCTCTACCCGACAATCTGGCCGGCTTTACTACTACACAACAAGGAATAGAAGGCGACGAGGCCACTATTCAGCTATCATTAACCCGCGCAACTGATGTGGTTATTCCGATAAGTATTCAACTGACACCATCATTAGTTACTTATGATAAAGAATTTGTAACCGAACCCGCAGCCGTTAACAATGTTTTAACCGTAACAGTGCCTGCAGGCCAATCGGGCGTATCATTCAAAATAAAAAAGAAAGCCAACGTGTTTCTGAATGGAGACGAAACATTGACACTCAAAATGACTTCAGTAGGAACACCCGTACTTACAGGTTTAAATACTGAGCTAAAACTGAGTTTTGCAGCCATTACCTCTACCGGTAGCACACTCACGCTAGCTGGCAAAACCGACGAATCGAACTATGCCAATACAGTATATGCTGATTTAAGTGCCAATGCTACTACTCTTGCCAACAGAAAAAGCTGGAATCTGGGATTTTATCAAGGTGGGCAGTTCAAGGTTATTCTGAACCCGGGGTATCAATCTTCTGCCACTGCTACCAATAAAACAGATATTACAGCCGTTACCCTTGCCGATGCCGACCTTGTACCAGACCTTAATTTTGCATTCGGCGGAGATGGTACGCTCGCGTTGACCGATTATTGGGATGGCGACCTGACAAAAACTGTCTTTGCAGAGGTATCTGCCACTGAATCGGCCAATAAAGTTTATCTGGTAAGTTTTGAGGGAAACAAAACCAAAGATAAATGGTATAAAGTAAAAGTAAACCGCAATGGTGAAGGTTATAAGGTTCAGTTTGCCCGAATTGGTGAAACTACCATTAAAACTGTTGATATTCCTAAGAATAGTGATTTTAACTTTACTTTCCTTTCATTAGAAACCGGAAATACGGTGAGTGTAGAACCAAGAAAAGTAAACTGGGATATTGCGTGGGGATATAGCACCTCAAATGCTGGTACAGTACCGCCTACACCCTACTGGTTTCAGGATTTTGTCTTGCTCAACTACGCAGCTGGTGCAGAAGCCGCAGAAGTACTTGAAAGCACCGTTTCTTATGATGCTTATGCCGAAGCAAATATAGCTACTACTGCTTTCAATAAAACCCGCGATGCCATCGGTAGCAAGTGGCGCGTAACCAGCGGAACACCTCTAGGAATAAGACGCGACCGCTTTTATGTAATAAAAGACCCACTTGGCAATATATATAAACTTAAATTTGTAAGCATGGGTTTGGCAGCCGACGGAGGCGAACGCGGTAGACCTGTAATTGAATACAAATTGGTTAAAAAGAAATAAGACTGTTATAACAACTTGTAAAAGGTCATAGTGTTTTCTATGGCCTTTTTGTTATGTTTGGGCTATAAGTTAGGTTGGTATGAAATTATATTTTGGTCGAACAATCTAGTGATATAGTCGATTCTAGGTTCTTGAGAAAGATTCCTACATTGAATCCTGCTACATTCTGCTTTATATTTGAATATTATTTTACAAGTATCTGCTAAAATCAATGTAAGTCTTAGAATTATTTCTTAAACTTGATTGATTTTAAAAAATACAGAAATCAACCCTCAATCTAAATGAATAACTTTAATATTAACCGCCGACGCTTCCTGCAAGGAGCCTCGGCTTCTCTTGCATTATCTACTTTCGGTGCAAGAGGCATGGACATCATTCATCCACCACAAACATTTCGGGTTGCACTTATTGGCACAGGCTGGTATGGCAAAAGTGATTTATTCCGTCTCATACAGGTAGCTCCGGTTGAAGTAGTAGCCCTTTGCGATGTTGACAAAAATATGCTTAATGCTGCCGGAAAACTGGTAAGTCAACGTCAGAAGTCGGGCAAGGTACCTAAACTTTATACGGATTATAGAAAACTACTGGCCGATAATCAACTTGATATAGTTTTGATTGGTACGCCTGACCACTGGCATGCACTTCAAATGATTGATGCCGTAAAAGCAGGCGCACATGTATACGTACAAAAACCTATCAGCGTTGATGTAATGGAAGGAGAAGCCATGGTAGCTGCCGCACGTAAATATAACAAGGTTGTACAGGTAGGAACACAGCGCAAAAGCACCCCTCATTTAATTGATGCCAAGAAGAATATTGTGGATGCGGGTTTACTGGGCAAGGTTTCTCATGTTGAAATGTGCTGTTATTTTCACATGAGAAATAATGGTAACCCTCCGGTAGAGCCTGTTCCTGATTTCTTTGATTATGAAATGTGGACAGGACCAGCCCCAATGCGCCCTTATGATGGTTTGCCGCATATTCGCTGGTGGCGTACATTCAATGAGTATGGTAACGGCATTATGGGCGATATGTGTATTCACATGTTTGATACTGTACGCTGGATGCTTAAATTAGGATGGCCTAAGAAAATATCGTCAACCGGAGGCATATATGTGCAGAAAGAAGGCAAATCGAATATTGCTGACACTCAATCAGCCATTTTTGAATATGATGATTTAAATTGTGTATGGCAACACCGCACATGGGGTACACCTAATAACCCTGACTATCCGTGGTCGTTTACGCTTTACGGAGAAAAAGGAACTTTGTGGGCAAGTACAATGTCGTACGATTTTATTCCGCAAGGCAAAGGAGACAAAATTCATAAAGATGTGGTTTATGAAAGAGAAAAATATCCTGAAGACCTAACTGAAGAAAGAATAGAACTCAATGCAGCTCCGGCAACACGCCTTCACATGCTCGATTTTCTGGCAGCTATTGAAAACAAAAGCAAACCAGTAGCTGATATTCACGAGGGGCATATATCAACATCCAGTTGTATATTAGCAAATATATCTATGAAAACAGGCCGCCCTGTTGTTTATGACCCTACTAAGCGTGAAATAGTAGGTGACCGCGAAGCTAATGGATTACTGGCCCGCCCATATCGCCAACCGTGGATACACCCAGACCCGAAAAAAGTTTAAGGCTACATATAATAACGATAAATAGGGAGTTTTAAGCTCCCTATTTATCGTTTTATGGCTCATTATCTAATGTTCTGGCGATTTTATCCAGATTCAGGCTTCTGGCTGAGGCATCGAAAATTTCACGATATACCCCATTTTGCTCATATAAATCCTGATGCACACCTTGTTCTACTACCCTCCCCTTTTTCATGACAATAATTTTATCCGAGTCAATTATCTGAGACAAACTATGTGAAATAATAACAACAGTACGACCTTTTTTAATGGCATCGAGGCTATTTTTAATTTGCTCGGTTGCAATGGCATCAAGGCTTGCGGTAGGTTCATCCAGAAAGATAATCGGTGGATTTTTCAGGAATAAGCGAGCAATAGCAATCCGTTGTTGTTGCCCGCCAGATAGCAGTTGCGCATCTGCCTCATATTTTTCAGGCAAGTCCATAATCTGTTCGTGCAATGAGGCTTGTTTAGCTGCTTCAACAATATCCTCAAAAGAAGCATTCATCTGCCCATAACGGATATTTTCTTCAATGTTACCTTTAAATATATGGTTCTTTTGCAAAACCATACCTACATCATCACGCAGAGCCTGCGTATCATACTCAGCAATATCAATTCCATCAAGTAATATTTTTCCTGACTCTGGGGCATAAAATTTAACCAGCAAGTTAATTAATGTACTTTTTCCAGCACCTGAAAGCCCCACTAAAGCTGTTGTTTTACCATTTTCAATTTCTATCGATATATTACTCAGGGCTTTTGTTCCGTTCGGATATGAGAAGTCTACGTTTTTCAATACATAATCTCCTTTAATAGAAGTTGGTTGGCAAGAACCGCTTTTCTCAATAGCTTTTTTATTATCCAGAATATCGAAAAAACCCTCTGAATACGTCAGGGCATCGTTCATTTCATCATAAATACGGTGTAGCTGACGAATCGGAGCCGAAACATTATTAAAAAGCATGATATGAAACATAATTGCACCGATAGATATTTGTCGGTCAAGTACCAGATAGGCCGTCAGGATGATAATCAGTACTACACCTATTTGCTCCACAAAGCTTTTAATTGCATCGAAAAGGAAGTTCGTACGGCGGGTTGTAAGTTGCAAATCCATTAGTTTCATTTGCAGACCATATTGCTTTATTTCTTCGTACTTTTCCCTTACGAACGACTTAATGACTACAATTGACTCTATCAGATTTATGATGCCATTACTTTTGTTTTCCCGCTGATACTTTAATTTCCGGCGTACTCCCTGCAATTTACCTGCTTGTATGTAGCTTATCCAGAAATATATTGGTAAAATTAACAAAGCTACCAGGCCAACATATACATTGGCCGTGAACATCACAATTAGAGCCATGATTGAGTTGGCAAAAAGCGGAAGAATATCAATAAAAAAGTTTTGTACGAGCTTAGTCAGGCTCTCTACTCCCCTATCAATCCGTGTTTGTAGTTTCCCTTTCTGGTTTTCACTGTCGCTGTAAAAAGCCATCTGATAACTCAGAATTTTATTTACTACCCCCTGCGACAAATCGCTCGAGATGCTTATCCGTATTTTTTCACCATAAAACTTCTGTCCGAAAGTAATGAAAGAGTTAATAATTTCTTTAATACACAGTACAATTGTAATTTCTAACAGAAGCGGATAGCCTTGCTTTATAGTAAAATGCTTATCGAGCATTGCCTGAATGGTGTCAACGGTATAACGAAGCACCCATGGATTCACCTGTGCAGTAATTGACCCCAAAAGCGTTAACAACAAAGCCAGATAGATTAAACCCCTGTAAGGTTTAACAAATGGCTGTAAACGCTTGAAAATGTCCCAGATATTCATTGATTGTTATGCCGGATATAGCAGTTTCAGGTAATTAAACATATACCTGAGTTTTGTTTAAAATATTATTGAGGGAGCAGTTTATCATGCCGCAACGAGCAAACCATTCTTAATGAATCTTTGCCGATTCTGCCTTGTAATGTAAGTTCATTTTGCTTGTTTTTGTCATATTTCCATACTTGTTTTTCATAGCGGGTATTTCTTTGATTTATAAAATTTAATGTAGCCTCTTTCTGGGTTGAATCAACTGAATAGCCAAATCTTTGCCTTTTCAGGGTACTTTGCAACACACCTGTAAAGCCTTCAAAGAAACATCTGTTAAAATCAGCAGAATCGGTTTTGGCAACTGGAACCCAATTTCCTGTGTCAAATTTTTCTATTTTTTCAACTTTCCATGCGCCAAAAATCTGGTCTTTAGGCTGGCTCTGTTCTGGCTCACTTACATATTCATACAAACCCATAGCGGGGTCATACAGAATATACCCCACTAACAGTATATTTATTGCCAGACCTATCCGCTTAAAGATTTTACGGTCGGCAAGGTTAGGGTAATAAGCTGGTTGTACCACCTGATTAGTAAAGAAAAACTTCCATAGCCTGTTACTATATTGTAGTAGGATGTAAACTGCGACACTGAGATAAATAAAGGAATTTAGCTTAACGCAAACATCAAAGAATATATTAATTAACCATACATTCAGCATTACTACTACCATTAATAAAGAGCCAATAAGGGTAGTGCGCCGGAAAAGCAACAAAATTGCCGGAATTAACTCTCCCCAGCCTAAGTATATCTGATAGGCCTTTGAGTAACCAAAAAAAGCCCATGCCACACGCATTGGGCTTAACTCTATCAGGCGGGCATCCATATTAGCCATCAGGGTCGGAAATTGTGACGCAAACACTTTCACCAAGCCATAGCTCATAATAATCCAAGCAAGATACATCCGCAAAAGGAATACGAGCATGGGTTGCACCCGATAGGCATTCGGGATTTTGCCATGTAAGAGATTAAAAACTATTCCTGTAATGGCTCCTATTATGACCCCACTACGAACTACCTGAAAATGCTGTGGGAAGTCTCCACAACCACTATTATGACTTGCTTCAAAAAATACAGCTATTGCTGCACCAGCTACAACAAAACCCAGAATATTATTCCAGAAACTAGCTTCGTTCAAGCTGATTTTTTCATAATGACGGTAAAGTTTGCTCATCTTTTAAAAAGTTGATTCTTTCCATTTAATATTACATCCCATACTTGGATATTGTATTTCTGATACAAGCTGGTTGGCCAGTATAGCATTTAAAGCACCACGGAGGTCGCTTCCGGTAACTGGCTTGGGGTTTTCAACTTTTGGGCGCGACTCATCCAACCGACCTCTGTATCTCAGTTTCAGCTCTCCATCAAAAACATAGAAGTCGGGCGTACAGGCTGCTTCATAGGCTTTGGCTACTTCCTGATTTTCATTATACAAATACGGAAAAGTGAATCCTGTCTCCTGAGCAAATATTTTCATTGCTTCGGGTCCATCTTGCGGGTACTGCTCTACATCATTTGAGCTGATAGCAATGAATGCAACTCCCTTAGGCTGATAATCATGAGCCAACCTAACCAGTTCGTCTTTTACGTGCAATACATAAGGGCAATGGTTACAGATAAACATAATAACAGTGGCTTTTTCGGAGCGCAGGTCAGCAAGGGAAAGAGTTTTATCAGAAACGGTATCAGGCAAGGTAAAAGCAGGAGCCAATGTGCCAATAGGCAACATATTTGATTCGGTACGAGCCATATTTTAATTTCTTCGGTTAGTCAGGTTACGATTTTTTTTGAGCAATTTAATTATTTTTTTCAATATATGTGGGGGGGTAATTCGTTTTAGTTGTCAAAAGGGAGTATTAATTAAACCATTTCAGATTTAATTAATCAAAGTAATAAAATATGATAAAATTATGAAAAATCAATCGAAACTTCGTACGCTAACCTTGATAGGGATTTTTGCATTTTTAGCCCTATCTCTTTCGAGTTGTGTGTATAGTAGCCGTCCGTACGGTTATGACAGGCCCGTGTATGTGCATCGTCATTATTCAAGACCTTACGTACGAGTTCAACCAAGGGTATATGTAGTGCCTAAACATGACAGATATCGTCATCATGACAGACGCCACTATGACAACTCTCGTCGTAGCCGCGGCAGATATTAATAAGTTTTTTGGCTTTTAAACCAATCAATTGAGTGAGGGTTTCGCATAGCGTCCAGAGAAACTGCTTTCTCAACCGGAGTGCCCATTAAGATTTTCTTGATGGGCATTTCCATTTTTTTTCCACTAATTGTATACGGAATTTCAGGCACTTCAAAAATGGTATCTGGTACGTGTCGCGGGCTATATTGTTTCCGTAACTGGCTCTTTATTTTATTTTTCAGTGTTTCATCTAAACTCTGATTTTCGTGTAATACTACATACAGCGGCATAAAGAAGCTACCGTCTGGCCTCTCGATACAAATAATCAGGCTATCTTTTATTTCCGGTAGCGATTCAACAGCATTATATACTTCGGCCGTACCTATCCTGACACCATCACGGTTAAGGGTAGCATCAGACCTTCCATAGATAATAATTCCAAGATGCTCAGTAATTTTTATCCAGTCACCGTGGCACCATACAGCAGGGTATTTTTCAAAATAACTGGCTTTATATTTCTGATGTGCTTCATCTTTCCAGAAATACAAAGGCATCGATGGCATGGGTTCTTTAATAATGAGTTCTCCTACTTCGCCAAATACGGGCTTACCTTCATCGCTCCATGATTCTATATTTGCTCCAAGCATCCGGCACTGAATTTCACCGGCATATACGGGTAAATACGGGCATCCGCCCATAAAAGCACTACACACGTCGGTTCCGCCACTCAGAGAAATCAGGTGTACTGCCGGAGAAATACTTTCATAAATCCACTCAAAGGCTTGCGGCGGTAATGGTGACCCCGTAGAGCCTATGGTTTTTAACGACAACTGATTTTTTTGAAAAAATGCTGTATCCTGCTTCATGTAATTGATATAAAATGCAGCCCCACCACCAAAGTGGTCGACTTTTGCATCTCTGGCAAATGTCCATAAAACATCAATATTAGGATAACCCGGCGAACCGTCATATAAACATAATGTTGCTCCGCATAGCATAGACGACAGTGCAAAATTCCACATCATCCAGCCAGTTGTTGAATACCACAAGTAGCGTTCTCCTGCCTGAACATCCTGATGTAATGCCAACGCTTTCAGGTGCTCAATTAAATTTCCTCCTGTGCTGTGTGTGATGGCTTTAGGTTTCCCTGTGGTACCCGACGAGTAGAGAATCCAGATAGGGTCGTTGAATTCAACTGTCGTAAAAACTAGTTCGTTTTGTATCTGCTTTGCCAGCATAGTGTCCCAATCACTACTATTAATAACTATTGTATCGATAAGCGAGGGCAAATGTTTTGATAATTCGTTAACTACTTCTGATTTATCGAATACTTTGCCTCCATAATGATACTCTTTGCACGCAAAAAGGATTTTTGGTTCTATTTGTTGAAAACGGTCGATAAGGCTTTCCAGACCGAAATCAGGCGAACAGCATGACCAAATGGCTCCTAAGCTATTTACTGCCAGAAAAATTGCAATAGTTTCGGGTGTGTTGGGTAAGAAGCCAACTACTCTATCTCCTTTCTGAACGCCTTTCTTCTGTAAGTATGCTTGGATAGCTTTTACTTCTTCTTCAAGCTCTGACCATGTTATTTCTGTTATTGGCTGTGTTTCTGACTGGAATATTATGGCAGGCCGTGTAGTGGTTTTATTACTGAAAATATGTTCGGCATAACTGATTTGCGCGCCTTCAAACCATCGGGTGCCTATCATTTCATGGGCGGGTTGGCGTAACACGGATTGGTAATCCGTGTGGCTCTTGATACCAAAAAAATGATAAAGGCTCTCCCAGAAATCGGCAATATTATCAACAGACCATTGCCACATTGCCTGATAATCTTCAAAAACGAGTTTTTTTTGAGCTTGTAACCAAGACTCATATTTTTTTAAATTTGATTGATTAATGTAAGTAGCTGGTGGTACCCAAAGTGGATTATTCATGCCTAAACTGTTTTTTAGGCAATATTATGAAGATATTCTTATACTTTAATTGTCAGAACAAGTATTTATCTTATTTCCAATCAAAATTATACCTGTTATTTTTATAGGCTTTAATTTCCATACTGGCACTACCAATCGGAAAATCAAGTTCTATCCTGATAGGCACACGGTTTTTATCGTCCGATACCCATATTTTGATGGCATCTTCACCCTTAAACATTTCGTTCGGAGGCAAGATAGGGCTTAGCTTAATAACATCAATTTTGCCAAATCTTGTTTTTACACTTCCTTTCCCGTTATACTTAACTTTCATATTATAGATTTGGTCATCAAAGAACATAGGTGCTGCAACTGTTTCACCTAAACGCATTTTGGTGAAATCGAGTGTACGCAGGAAATAATATCCTGATACTACATCATGAATATTATTTGGCAAATTAAATGTTTTCTTCTCGTTATTCTGTTCACGCAGTGCAGAATTACCGAGGTGGTCAAAAAGAATAACCTGGTCTTTTTTATAATTGTTTTCCTGCAAGCTCATCAAGAATTTTTGTGGCAAAATAGCCGCTGTATCCAGATACGAACGATAGGTGTTTCTGATATGAAAAATATCTGTCAGGCCTGTGGTTCTGCCAAAAACATTGATTCTGAAACACGCACGGTTATTAACCAGATATATTTGCGGGCTTACCTCTACGGTGGCCTCTCCTACTGGCAAAATGCCATATTTTACTTTATATTCGATATATTCCCCAGCTTTAAAACTCGTATTGGGTATAAAACGATAAGCATCGCCTACAATAAAAGCAGACGAAAGGAATAAAAAACAAACTATTAATATTTTATGCAGATATTTCATTACTATGTTTCTAAACAGAATGTATTACTAAAAAAATATGCCACTTATCAGAAAACAATACTACTCGGATACGCTTGTTTAAGATAAGCCAGATACTTTTTAAAATCTTCATTAAACTTTAGCCGAAATTCTTCTTCAAACTGATTTTGTTTGCTCTGGTAGGTAAGATACCCAATAAAATAAGCATTATTAATTTCGTTGGCACGTTTGGGTTTTCTTCTGAGCAATTTCATTTCTCCCTTCATCAACGTATCAGCCGAAGTTATTATTTTGCTTATCAAATCAATTTTATATGTAGTTTTTTGTGCATTTGTTAAGGTTTTATCGAAACTTTTATAAAGGCTGTCTAACTGCTTTGCTCCGCTGATTAAATGCCTGCTATAAGCATCGCTGTATTGTTTCGAGAGTTCATATTTCTTAAGCTGCTCCGAATTTCTGCCGTATTTATAAGCCAAAAACCTGATGGCTCCGTAGTCTCCAATAAAATCTGCCAGATTTTCATTAAATTCAAGGTTATTTTTCACAAATAATGTACCATGCGTTAATTCATGAATAATTAAGGCTGCGAGCCTGCCATCAGAATAACCAAGCATCGAACTAAGAATAGGGTCTTTTAAGTATCCTAAGGTACTCCAAGCCGAAACTTCGTTTAATTGTGTATCAAAACCTGCTTTTTTTAATTCATTTATTTCTTTATCGGCTAGTTCTTTTTCAAAATAGCCTTTATAGCTAAATGTTCCTACAATCGGGAAATGCCACTTTTTTGCTTTTAGCTCAAAGGGTTCACAGGCAGTCATTACCCATAAAATAGGCTTGCCATGCTGGTCATAAAAAGTACTATAATTGTCAGAAGGATTTAAACCAAGAGAATCAACAGCATATTGCTTAATTTCCTGAATTAATTCTATACGTTTTTTTAATGAATCTGGAAAGGTCTTGTCGGCCATTACGTCGGTAACGGCACGTGTACTGAAAATAATTTTCAACTGACCTTTTGCCTGACGAAATCCATACAAAGCGGCATCAAAATTAAAAGCAATAAAACCTACAATTAATACCAGCAGTAAAATCAGGAAGTATTTAATGAATCTTTTAATACTTAGCCACATAACGAATTATAAAGAAAATTCTTACTCTTAGTTAAACAAAAATAAAAGCCACTCTGTTCAGAATGGCTTTATAATAATTAATTTTTATATTATCTGCTCAAGTATAAATTACGCTCACCGTAAACTTGCAGGAAGAAATCGTCTGTTAAATCTTTAATGAAATAGATACCCTCACCCGTTGATTTCATTTCAGGGCCAAGTTCTTTATTTACATTCGGGAATTTATTGAACGAGAAAACAGGAATCTTGATTGCGTATCCTTTTTTGTAAGGCTTAAACTTAAAGTCTTTTACCTTTTTCTCACCCAACATCACTTTCGTAGCATAATTTACATAAGGCTCGCGATAGGCTTTACAAATGAAAGGTACAGTACGTGATGCTCTTGGATTGGCCTCAATTACATATACTTTTTCATCTTTAATGGCAAACTGTATGTTAATTAACCCTACTGTATTTAAACCTACGGCTATTTTTCTGGTATATTCTTCAATTTGAGCAATTACGTTTTCGCCTAAATCGAAAGGTGGTAATAAAGCGTAAGAGTCGCCAGAGTGAATACCCGCTGGCTCTATATGCTCCATGATACCAATGATATACACATCTTTGCCATCGCAGATAGCATCTGCTTCAGCTTCGATAGCATTTTCAAGAAAATGGTCGATTAGAATATTATTATCAGGAATTTCATTCAGAATTTTCACTACGTGTTGTTCTAACTCTTGCTCATTAATAACAATTTTCATGCTTTGTCCACCTAGTACATAACTAGGGCGAACCAATAGCGGGAAGCCAAGCTCTTTTGCTACCTCTGTGGCGCGGTCGGCCGAACGTACAGTATCAAAAAGTGGGTAAGGAATATCTAATTCTCTTAATCTTTCTGAGAATCTTCCTCTATCTTCTGCAAGGTCAAGCGCATCATAAGATGTACCAATAATTTTTATGCCGTATTTGGTAAGTTTTTCGGCCATCTTAAGGGCTGTTTGCCCACCTAGCTGCACAATTACACCTTCTGGTTTTTCATGTTGAATAAGGTCATATACATGCTCCCAGAATACTGGCTCAAAGTACAGTTTATCTGAAATATCGGGGTCTGTCGATACCGTTTCAGGATTACAGTTCAACATGATTGTCTCGTAGCCACATTCTTTAGCTGCCAATACACCATGCACGCATGAGTAGTCGAACTCAATACCCTGACCAATACGGTTAGGTCCTGAACCTAAGACTAAAACTTTTTTACGATCAGACGTCACCGATTCATTATCAGGGTTTTCCTGATTAGCATTAAACGTCGAATAGTAATAAGGAGTTTTAGCTTCAAATTCGGCCGAACAGGTATCTACGCATTTGTACACACGTCTGATTCCAAGCTCGTTTCTTTTATTAAATACTTGGCTTTCTTTACAGTTCAGTAAATGAGCAATCTGGCGGTCGGCGTATCCTTTTTGCTTGGCACTTAGCAGAAGGTCTTTTGGTAGCTCATCAATCGTGAATTTTTCGATTTCTCTTTCTAACAAAATCAATTCTTCTATCTGGCGTAAGAACCATTTATCAATCTTCGTAAGATTCTGAATGGTTTTAAACGAAAGTCCGGCTTTGAAAGCATCATAGATATGGAATAGTCGGTTCCATGATGGGTTTGCTAACGATTTCTTGATAGCTTCCTGGTCTTTTAACTCTTTTCCGTCTGCCCCAAGACCATTTCTACGGATTTCGAGTGACTGACACGCTTTTTGTAGTGCTTCCTGAAAGTTACGACCAATACCCATTGTTTCTCCTACCGATTTCATCTGCAGGCCTAAAGAGCGGTCAGCACCATGAAATTTATCAAAATTCCAGCGAGGAACTTTTACAATTACGTAGTCAATGGCTGGTTCAAAAAAGGCTGAAGTACTGCCTGTAATCGGGTTAATTAACTCGTCCAGATTGTAGCCTATCGCCATTTTGGCAGCAATCTTGGCAATCGGATATCCGGTTGCTTTTGAAGCCAGAGCCGACGAACGGCTCACACGTGGATTAATTTCGATGGCGATGATTTCGTCGGTATCAGGGTGTAACGAGAACTGCACGTTACAACCACCCGCAAACTGCCCTATTCCGTTCATCATCTTGATTGCCATGTCACGCATTCTTTGATAAATGGTGTCTGGCAGAGTCATGGCAGGTGCTACGGTAATAGAGTCGCCGGTATGAATACCCATAGGGTCAAAATTCTCTATGGTACAAATAATCACAATATTGCCTTTGTTATCGCGTAATAACTCTAGCTCAAACTCTTTCCAGCCCAAAATTGACTGCTCAACTAATACTTCATGCACAGGAGACGCGTGCAAGCCATGATTCAGGGCTTTGTCAAAATCTTCAGGGTTATGTACAAATCCACCTCCGGTTCCTCCTAAAGTAAACGAAGGACGAATTACCAGCGGAAAACCTATTTCCTGAGCAATTTCTTTTCCTTCCAAGAATGAACGGGCTGTGCGTCCTTTACAAACGCCAATGCCTAATTCCAACATTTTTAAACGGAATTTCTCGCGGTCTTCGGTGGTTTCAATTGCTTTAATATCAACACCTATGATTTGTACGCCGAATTTTTTCCAGACACCGGCTTTATCGCAGTCAATAGCCAGATTCAGGGCTGTTTGTCCACCCATGGTTGGTAAAACCGCATCAATAGGGCGACCCATCGCTTTGTGTTTTTCCAGAATCTCTACAATTGATTTTTTCTCAAGAGGTTTCAGATAAACAAAGTCTGCATTGAGAGGGTCGGTCATGATAGTAGCAGGGTTTGAGTTAATCAAACTTACTTCAATACCTTCTTCTTTAAGTGACCTTGCTGCCTGAGAGCCTGAGTAATCAAATTCGCATGCTTGACCTATGATAATCGGGCCTGAGCCTATGATAAGAACTGACTTAAGATTGGGATTTTTTGGCATTTTTTTTTGTGAAGGGGTTTCGATTCTCTAATCGAAGAACAAAGGTAGTACAGAATTTTGATTTTATCATTGAAATATTTCAAATAACTTGGAAATGTACAAAAAAAAACAGAAATATCTTAAATTACACATCAAAAATCCAGATTATGTGGTATACATGAAAAAACCTTTTTCTACCATTGTGCTGCTGTGTTGTTGAATATATCTAATACAAGTTGGTCGAGTATCTGAGGTACTAAAGAGCCTTCAACCTGCGTTAAGGTCTGGTCTTGTGGGAAGTCTTTGTAAAACGAAAATTCTTTTTCAAAACTTTCATCTTCGTTTTGGCTGTTAACAAACCTTACCTCAACCCGAATAGTGAGCCTGTTCAAAGCAGCTTTGTCGCTAGCGGTAGCCGCTACGGGCGTAAGTTCGTAGCCAGTAATAGCACCTTCCAGATACAAGTCACCGTTAGTAGGCTTTAATTTAAGGCTGGTGTTACGCTGGTAGTATTCCTTTAGTTTCTCGGTGAATGTCAGCGTAAGGTTGGCTGGCCCTCCGGCCGTATTCATTACAAAAGTCTGAATCGTAATTGTTTTCAAGTCGCTAGAGAGCGTAGTTCCCGTAAATGAGTATATTTTACAGGCATTAGAAAGAAAGCCAACCGATAACAATAACAACACCCTGAAACTAATTTTTAAAACCGAAGAGGTTACGTATCGTTTGCCTGTGTTTTTGTATGCTTCGTTTTTTATATTATTCATCTTCAATGTCGTATTGTTTGATTTTCCTGTATAGGGTTCTTTCCGAAATACCGAGGTCTGAAGCGGCATATTTTCGTTTGAATCCGTTTTTCTTCAAAGCCCTGATTATCATTTCCTTTTCCTGCTTTTCTAGAGAAAACGAATCTTCATGGGTTTCATGCGAAATATCTTCAATGTTTGTTCGGTTATCCTGAATGTCATCAATTTTAATAAATCCATGAGTATCAACAGGCTGGAAATTCTGGTATGGGCTTGCTGACGGTGTGTACACACTCGGAGGCACAAGGGCTACGCTATCTTCCTGATGAAGACCATTAAAAAGTTCGCTGTGCTGCTTGATAGTATCGGGGGTTATTTGCCCGCCCTGCATTAACGACAATACCAGTTTCTTAAGGTCGGTCATGTCTTTACGCATATCAAATAGCACTTTATATAGTAAATCGCGTTCCGAAAACCCATTGTCATTGCCTCCGTTCATGCCTTTTAATAGCGCTGGCAAGCCGCTACTTTGTTCACGAGGGAGGTACTTAGCCAATGTTTCGGCAGAAATTAACCTGTCTGTTTCCAGAATCGTGATTTGTTCTGCAATATTCTTGAGCTGACGAATATTACCGGGGAAACGAAAACTCATCAACAACTGTACGGCTCCATCGGTTAGCTCAACGGGCTGTATGTGGTTTTTATCTGCAAAGTCAGTTGAAAATTTTCTAAATAGTAAATCAATATCATACCCTCTCTCACGCAAAGGTGGCACCGAGATAGGCACAGTATTTAAACGATAATATAAATCTTCTCTGAAACGACCGCGTTCTACGGCTTCCAGCAGATTAACATTGGTAGCGGCTACTACTCTTACATCGGTCTTTTTTACTTTTGATGAACCCACCGGAATAAACTCGCCATTTTCAAGTACACGAAGCAAACGTGCCTGCGTGCCAATAGGGAGTTCAGCAATTTCATCCAGAAAAATAGTACCAGTGCTAGTAGTTTCAAAATAGCCTTTGCGGTCGTCGATAGCCCCTGTGAATGAGCCTTTCACGTGCCCGAAAAGCTCTGAGTCGATGGTTCCTTCAGGAATTGCACCGCAGTTAATGGCTATAAAAGGGCCATGTTTGCGGGCACTCAGTGCATGGATTATCTTTGAAAAAGATTCTTTCCCACTCCCACTTTCACCTGTTATCAGCACAGTCAGGTCTGTTGGGGCAACTTGTATGGCTATACTCAACGCATAATTTAATGCAGGAGCATTGCCAATGATTCCAAAACGATTCTTGACTGCTTGTATTTCTGCGTTGTTGGTCATTTTATTTAAACTAAAACTTCATTAACAGCTTTACCAATCAGGGTTGCGGCTGTACATTCTGTTACCAAAACATTTACGTAGTCGCCTTTCTGGAAGTTTTCTTTCGGGAAAACAACCATTTTGTTCTGGTCGTTCCGTCCGCATAAATGCTCTGCTGAACGCTTTGAGAAGCCCTCTACCAAAATTTTATGCACTTTACCTATGGCCATCTGATTACGTTCGAGCGAGTGTTGTTGCTGTTTGGCAATTACCTCTGTTAAGCGTCGGTTTTTGATTTCGGCCGGAATATCATCAGCAAGTTTTTTGGCTGCCGGAGTATTAGGTCTTTCCGAATAGGCAAACATATATCCATAATCATACTTCACGTAGTCCATCAAAGAGAGCGTATCCTGATGGTCTTCTTCGGTTTCGGTACAGAACCCCGTAATCATGTCTTGCGAAATACCACATTCTTCTCCCAGAATCTCACGTATTCTATCTATTTTGTTCATATACCATTCGCGGTCATAAGTACGATTCATTAACTCAAGAATCCGGCTACTACCGCTTTGGGCAGGTAAGTGAATATATTTACAGATATTTTCGTACTTCTTCATGGTATATAACACCTCATCTGTGATGTCTTTGGGATGCGATGTTGAGAAGCGAACCCTCAGGTCAGGATTAATGAGTGCTACCCTCTCAAGCAAGTTTGCAAAGGTAATAGTGTTCTCTTCTTCGTTAGCAGGTTTCCATTTATAAGAATCAACGTTTTGCCCTAGAAGTGTTACTTCACGATACCCCTGTTCAAAAAGTTCTGTGGCTTCTTTCACAATTGAGTGAGGGTCACGGCTTCTTTCACGGCCTCTAGTAAAAGGTACTACACAAAAACTACACATATTGTCACAACCGCGCATAATACTGATAAAAGCCGTAACGCCGTTTGAATCTAAACGAATAGGGGTAATATCTGCGTAGGTTTCTTCTCTTGACAAGAACACGTTTACGGCTTTCTGGCCGTCTTCTACTTCGTTAATGAGGTTTGGCAAGTCACGATAGGCATCGGGGCCTACCACCATATCAACAATTTTTTCTTCCTCCAGAAACTTGGTTTTCAGGCGTTCGGCCATACAACCAAGTACACCAATTTTAACATTCTGGCGTTTTTTCTTCATCGGAACCAAATGTTGCAGACGGTTTCTCACCTTTTGCTCTGCATTTTCACGAATGGCACAGGTATTAAGCAGAATCAGCTCTGCCTCATCTATTTTTGAGGTAGTGGCAAAGCCATTTTCCCGAAGAATTGACGCCACAATTTCACTATCAGCAAAATTCATCTGGCACCCGTAGCTTTCAATATATAGCTTACGTTTGCTCTCGCTCTCCTCATCAACACTGATACGTGCTACATCTAAATCTTTTTTATCTTCTTCTTTCAGAATTTCTAATCTGCCTGTAACTAAACTCATGATTATTGACCTTGATTTATCAAAAATAACCCTATTGCCAAAAATAAAGTTCTTATTTTCGGCGAGGTGTCTTTAATTAAGTTACAAAATTACGATAATACTGACAGATTGGCAGAAAGATACTCAATAAATTATTTTAACCGATGTTCTTATCTGCATGAGTTACTATTGATTTACAACAATCCTTCGTAATTTGCGTGTATTCAACCTTAACACTTACTTGTTTATGCCTTTACTTGTTACCATTATTGGGCTAGTTGTGCTAATTATATTCATTTCTTATTTTAAACTTCACACTTTTCTTTCGTTTTTAGCGGTTAGCTTCGGAGTTGGTCTTGTTTTAAAAATGCCTCCGGTAAAAATACTTGGTGCTATTCAGAAAGGCATAGGCGACACGCTTGGCTCTATTGTAGCTATTATTGCTTTAGGGGCTATGCTCGGCAAATTGGTAGCACAAAGTGGAGCAGCCCAGCGGATTTCGACTAAAATGATGTCCATTATTGGTACTGGCTATGTAAGATGGGCATTCATGATAACCGGTTTTATTGTTGGACTTCCACTTTTTTACTCGGTTGGGTTTATGCTTCTGGCTCCTATTGTGATAACGGTCTCGTATCGTTACAAGCTGCCTGCGGTTTATATTGGTTTACCAATGCTGGCCTCGTTGTCTGTTACGCAAGGGTACTTGCCCCCACACCCTGCGCCATTGTTTATTATGAATCAATTTAAAGTCGATATGGGTACTACCCTATTTTATGGGCTGCTGGTAGCTATTCCGGCTATTCTTGTTTCAGGAGCTTTATTCGGTGCAACACTCAAGAAATATTTAACTTTACCTAACAAAAATTTTATTGCAACTGAGTTAGAAGACTCTCAGATGCCTTCAGCATTTATCAGTTTTCTGACAGTGCTTTTACCCATATTATTAATTAGTATCTCTACGCTTATTGCTCCCTATTTCCCGAAAGATTCTTTTATACGGCAGGCACTTGTTTTTATTGGTGACTCAACCGTAAGTATGTTTATTTCGGTACTGGTAGCTATTTATACGCTTGGTATTAAACAAAAGCGTAAAATGAACGAAATAACAGATATGCTGGGTATCTCTATTAAAGAAGTGGCTATGTTATTTTTAATTTTTGGCGGTGCAGGGGCATTAAAACAGGTATTAACCGACGCAGGTATTAATAAAGCTATTGCTGATATGATGCAGGCATCGGCGTTGCATCCGTTGGTTTTAGGCTGGGTAATGGCTGCTATTATCAGGGTAGCGGTAGGGTCGTCGACGGTTTCGGGCATTACAACTGCCGGATTTATGGCTCCTATGCTGGCTTCTACCCATACCGAACCCCACCTGATGGTATTGAGTATTGGGGCAGGTAGTATGATGTTCTCGCACGTTAACGATGCGGGTTTCTGGCTTTTTAGAGAATATTTTCAGCTATCGATGACCGATACCCTCAAAACATGGTCAGTGATGGAAACGCTTGTGTCGGTATCTGGCCTAGCGGGAGTAATGGCATTAAACAGCATTGTCGGATAGGTTCTCTAGAACGGATAACCAATTGCGAAATGAAAAACCGGATAATAGTCATTGTTCCGGCCGAGTTTAGTTTTATTCAAAACAAAGCGGTCACCTTCTGCTCTGGAAGGGTCTATTACTTTCACACCCCAATCAAAACGTGCAATAAAGTAATCTAAGTCCAGACGAATCCCTGCGCCAGTACCTACGGCAAATTCTTTATAGAAACGCCCCCAATCAAAATTGGCCTCATCAAACTTAGAGGTAATCTGGTACCATTTCCAAACGTTGCCTGCATCTACAAATAAACCTGCATTCCAGTTGCCAATAAATCTGAAAAGATATTTCCGGTACTCCACACTTCCTTCAAGCAGAATGTCTCCTGGTTGTTGAAAAAAACGGTTACCCACAGTTACACCCTGAGCCGAACCAGGCCCTAATGACCGAGGCCGCCAAGCCCTTATGCTATTAGGCCCACCTATAAAAAAGTTCTTTTCAAAAGGCAATGCCTGATTATCGCCATACGGATGAGCCACTCCGACATTAACCCGATACGCCCAAGAGTCACGGCTATTAATAGGGTAATATTTTCTGAAATCAACATTTACCTTTATAAACCTGAAATAAGCGCGTTGAGTAGTGGTATCTAACGGAAAAAGGCGGTCTATAAACTTTATTTTATTTCTGTCAGGGAAAAAATTAAGGGTTGTTCCGCCCGACTCAACAAAAATCCGAAGGTATCTGGCACGTACATTCTTACCCTGTTGCTGATTATTGAATATATATGTGGCGTTAATACTTGACACAAACTGAGGGTCGAATAACACTTTCAGGTTATTACCCCTAGCGGCTTCGGAAGTCAGGATGGAATCAAAAGCAAAACTTTTATAGGGCGTATTTATCAGGTTTATGTCAAAAGGAGAAATCTGGATAGTTTCGTATTTTGACCGTTGCCATGAGTAATTGGCCGTTAGCCTGACAACCTGACGGCGATACAACTGCTGTGACGAATTGTTATAACTAACAGCTACCTGTGTGCGCGGGCTTTTAAGGCTTAATATATTTGATATTTTATTGAAGAAGATAATCTTCGGAAAATTAAACGCCAGATTCGCCCCTAATTCGCGGCTTCGCTGTACGGTAGTATCAAGCCCGGGTTGCCCTTCCAGATTAGCTCTTAGCCCAAGTTCAGTAGTTTCAAGTACACTAAGCAAATTTCTTGCTCTTAATGATACGTTGGCTCCACCTCCCAGAATTCCGTTAATGTTATTAACATCGAAATTATAAGCAGCCGTATATTTCGGATTCGTTGGGGCTATGATATCGGTGCGTAACTTATTATCAGCCAATTGGGTAAAACGAATGTTAGCAAAAGCAAACTGGTCGAGCCCATAGAGTTGCCGATTGGTTTCATTTACGGAAGATACTTTGAATAATTGCCCCGGACGAATAAGTATTTTTTTATCGAGCAAGCGTGCAGGAAACCTTTTGCCTATAAATGTATAATTAACACCATTATAGGTAGTTTGTGTGGTATCGCCACGTACAGTGTTGTCGTTGGAGGGGTCGGCAGATATAAAGTTAACGGAGTCAAAACGAAACTGCTCGTGCTGGTTTTTCAGCGATGGATTCCGAACAATCATTCTGATATTTACTCTATAATTTTTTTTGATATAATCAGTTGTATCTATTTCGGTACTGATGTAGTTTTTGGCTACAAAATTGTAGTATCCTTCATCTTTCAGGACGAGTTCCATTCTGCTTTTTTCCAGATTGATATTATTCATATCAACTCTTTGTGATGTGTTAATCAGACTGGCCGTAAGAGATTTTTTTATAATACTATCGACTTTTATATCTTTAATATCATAGGTAATGCTATCTATTAGGTATGCGTTTTTTTCATCTACCAGATACGTTACTTTTATTCCTTTATTTGAATTGGCAGTATCAATCTGATACGTAACTACATTATCAAAAAAGCCCTTGTTATATAAGTATTTCTGAATGTTATCAGAAGTACGTTTAATAGCAAATTCAGTAATTTTTGCGGGTGGTTCGCCTACATTTTTCATCCACCAGTTTTCTTTTGTTTCCAGACGTTCCTTATAAATATTTGCCTTACGTTGGTACTTTTTTCTTTTCTTTTCAATTTCGGCATCATACACTAAAGGAACAGGCAGCGCATCAAGGCGTGAAGTCCATTTTTTCCATCGGCTTTCGATTTTCTCTTTATTATAGAAAGTTTTTCCTAAATTATAGAAAGCAACATACGGAGTTATGGGCAAATTGAGCGGTCGGCGATTTGGTTTTTGTGTAGGCGGAATCAGGTATTCTAATTCCTCAGTTGAAATTTGTTTATTACCTTTGAAAGCCAGATTATGTAAACGGTATTCGCCCGGCTTTAATTCTATCTTCCGAACACAAGAAAAGAATAGTAAAAAAAGTAAAGGCAGATATTTAATTTTATCACACAAAACATTGCTTGGTGTTTTAGAAGGGCCTGTATGTTTTGGTGATAAATAAGAAAAACGCATAAATATAAATCAATATGTTTTCAAAGCAGCAACAAAAATACGTTCAATCCTTACAAATAAAAAAATATCGTCAAGAACACAAAGCTTTTTTAGTAGAAGGAGCTAAAAGTGTTCTGGAATTAATTGATTCCGATTTTCAGATTGAGTTGTTGCTGTGTACTTCTAAATTCTTTGAAGAAAACGAAAAAAAATTAAAAAAAATATCGGTTGAACAAATTTCTCAAACTGAACTCGAAAAAACAAGTACCCTTCAAAGTAACGATTCTGCCGTAGCCGTAGTTAAAATGAACCCTAATGTTCCTTTGCAAGCAGCCAGTGCAGAATTTGTATTAGTACTTGACGATATCCGAGACCCGGGTAACTTGGGCACGATTCTCCGCATTGCAGATTGGTATGGCATAAAGAAAGTTGTATGTTCTGATACAACTGTTGATTTTTATAACCCGAAAGTAATTGCTGCCTCAATGGGTTCGTTTACCAGAATACAGACCTATTATGTGAATCTGAAAGAATATTTTGAAACAGTTACCAAAGAATCAGGCGGAACAATTATAGGTACTTTTCTGAATAGCGATAACCTTCATGAGTTCCGGTTTCCGGCTGGCGGCTACATTGTGATGGGGAACGAATCGAATGGCATTGGTGAGGTTGTTGAGCAATTTATTACCAATAAAGTAACTATTCCAAGATTTGGAGGAGCCGAATCGTTAAATGTAGGTATAGCCACTGCCATCGTTTTAGACAATTTAATGAGGAAAAAATAATACGATTATGAATAGCTCTTATTTTGAGGATAAATCTTTTGAAAAAATAGATTTTACTGTTGTACAACTAGCCAAAGGAGAATACGAAAACTGTACTTTCAGTAATTGCAACTTTGCTGAAATCCATTTATCGGGCTATATATTTTCGGAATGTATTTTTAATGACTGTAACCTGAGTATGGCTCATACCAAAAATACTTCTTTCAAAAATATACACTTTAAATCATGCAAATTATTAGGTGTTCATTTCAATGAATGTAATCCGTTTCTGTTTGAAGTAAATTTCGACAATTGTCTGTTAAGTCTTTCTGTTTTCCAGAAATTAAACCTCAAAAAGACCCGATTCAAAGATTGTATTATTCATGAAGCAGATTTCTCGGAGGCTGATTTAAGCAATGCCATATTTGATAATACCGATTTGGCACGAGCTAATTTTAATAACACTAACCTTGAAAAAGCCGACTTCAGAACTGCCTATAATTATTCGATTGACCCTGAAAGGAACCGTCTAAAAAAAGCCAGATTTTCTTTACAGGGCGTGGCTGGATTGTTGGATAAATACGATATTGCAATAAGCTGAAATTTATTCTACAACCCTTATTTCAAATAAGCCTAGCGTTGTTCCCCAATAATGAACAGGCAGGTCTGCTGCCGGAAGCATAGTTTTTCTGCCAATATAGGTATATCCTGCGTTTAAATAAAGCTGGTGCAATTTGGGGTTGTCTTGCCAAGTATCGAGCCTTACAAAATCTATTCTGTTAGCTTTCGCGTAATCAATTGCCCAATTAGTAATGCGTTTTACAAAGCCTCTACCCCTGAAATCAGGATTAGTCGAAATCCGATGAATATAAATAGCTGCGTCTTTATTACGTTCGTCCCAAATAGCGGGGTCATTAAAAGCTGTCATAAACACGCAGGCTACATTACCTTCAATAATTATTTTCCATTGGCGGTTTTCTTCAATTTCTTTTAAAACCATTGCTTTATCAAAACCTTTCCATACTAAATCACTTACAGCTTTCTGATGAGCAATAGCACTATCATAAAGTGCCATAAGGGTATTTATGTCTTCAATTGTTGCGTTTATTATTTCCATTAATTTTATTTTTTCACAAAAATTTGCATTATAAAATTATTCTCCAAATATTTACGTAACTAATTACGTAATCAATTACATATTATGGATTTAATGTCAGATTTAGGTGCTTTGGCACTAGGTAGCCGTTTGAAAAGGCTAAGCGACCGGATGATGAAATCAGTTTCGGAGATATACAAAAACTCAGGTGTTGATTTTGAATCAAAGTGGTTCCCCATGTTTTATTTGTTGAGCAAAGAAGGTGAAAAAGGAATTATGGAAATTGCTGAAATCTTGCATATAAGCCATCCGGGTGTAATTCAGCTAGCAAAAGAAATGGAAAAAGCTGGGTGGATAGTTTCGGAGAAGTCGGGGCTGGATGCCAGAAAAAGGCATTTAAAACTAACTGAAAAAGGATGGAAGAATTTACCACAATTAGAAGAAATGTGGGTAAGTTTTAAAGAAAACAACGAGAAGGTTATTCGTGCATCAAAACAGAATATCCTGCTAGCACTAGAAGAAATTGAGCATTTTCTGGATAATAATGATTTCAAAAAGCAATATTACGATACTTTTGAAGAGCAGAGAAACCTCTCAATTGAAATTCGGCTTTTTGAAGAGAAATACCAGCAACAGGTGGAAGACATGGTGCTTGGGATTCAGAATGGTGAATTTGGCTTAGGCCTAACAGCACAAAGACAACCCGATTTACACAACCTGAAAGCATTTTATAACGACAAAGGGAATTGGCTTTGGG
Source organism: Emticicia sp. 17c (assembly GCF_037153985.1). Lineage (NCBI taxonomy): Bacteria > Pseudomonadati > Bacteroidota > Cytophagia > Cytophagales > Leadbetterellaceae > Emticicia > Emticicia sp. 17c. The sequence goes on along the minus strand of NZ_JBBAYI010000001.1, from coordinate 232,047 downwards.
TGGCTCTCAATAAAAAAGATGAGGTAATTGGAACGATAGGATTAGAACGGCTAAACGATACTCAAGCCGTTTTAAGAAAGATGTTTATCAAGAAAGCATATAGGGGCAAAACGCTCGGTTTGGCTCAACGATTATTTGAAATATTATTACAGGAAGCCAGAAAGCAGAATTTTAAAGAAATTTTACTGGATACCCCGCTGGTTACTCATGCCGCTCATCGTTTTTATGAACGCAATGGTTTTGAGTTAATCAGCAATGATGCAGTACCTGATAATTACATTTTACCCAAAGGTATTGAACTTAAAATATACAGATTGCCCCTTTAGCAATCTGTGTATTTTAATCATGCCAGTAAAGAAGCAGTATAATAGTTATAACTGCACTACTGTTCTGAGGGTTTCAAAATATTTATCGCATAAATTTATTTCCACTCGTTGTCCGTTAAACACATTTTCGGAAAGGCTATCGCAAAAGCCACGCATTAAGTCAATCAGTTTTTCATCATTTTCAAGACCTTTTTTTATAACCATCCGAAAAACCATGGTATTGCCATTTTTTACAAGCTGAACGGTTTTATTACCGCCATCTTCTGTAAACCCTTCCGATATAAGCCAATCACCTAGTTTTTGGGCTTGAACGCGCGTAGCACCATCTTTATAAAAAACATCCAGATTGGTAAATGAAACCTTTTCGCCATAGTTGGCACAACCACAAAGTATGGCAAATACTAAAATCAGAAATTTGTGTTTTTTCATTGGAGTGTTGTCTTTATTTACTGAATTTTATTTATGAATTTGCTCGGAGCTGTGCCAATTCCCTGATAAAATTGACCGATTATCTTGCACCACATAACCCAACGGTTTCACAACAGGAGTGGCTTTTGTAAAAATCCTGAAAAAAATATTTAATTCCAAAATTTTTGATTATCCGGTAGTTTTGGGCAAAAAATAAGGTTCAATAACCTGAAAGGCCCTATAAATAAAAAAAATGCCGTTGAAATATTCCAACGGCAATTATCATCAATCCATCTATTACTATTCTATTTCAAAAGCTCCACTTCCTACATTTTCAAAAATAATTTCGCCGTCGTGGTCTAGCTCCATCATAATTACGGAGTCTTTATGAACCTTACCAGCCAATATCTCTTTTGAAAGCTCATTCAAGATTTTACGTTGTAAAACTCTTTTCAAAGGTCTGGCACCAAAACTTGGGTCATAGCCTTCGTCGCCCAGTTTTTCGAGTACGCTTTCAGAAGCCTCAAGCGTGATACCTTGTTCGGCTACACGTGCCTGAATCTGCTTGAACTGGATATTGATAATTTTGCGTAAATTTTGTTTGGTTAAAGGCTCAAACAAGACAATTTCATCAATACGGTTCAAAAACTCTGGCCTTACATAAGCCTTCAATTGGTCGAGAACGGCATTTTTAGCTTCTTCCAGAATAAGGTGGTAATTCCAACCTTCGTTTTCTGCAAATTTTTCCTGAATAATATTACTACCCATGTTTGAGGTCATGATAATAATTGTATTCTTGAAATTGGCTATACGCCCTTTGTTATCGGTGAGGCGACCTTCATCAAGCACCTGCAACAGAATATTCCAAACGTCTGGGTGAGCCTTTTCTATTTCGTCGAGTAATACTACACTATAAGGTTTTCGACGAATAGCCTCGGTTAACTGTCCACCTTCATCATACCCAACGTATCCTGGAGGGGCCCCCACCAAACGGCTTACAGCGTGGCGTTCCTGATACTCACTCATATCTATTCTGACCAGTGCGTTATCGTCATTAAACAGATACTCAGCTAGCGCCTTCGCTAATTCTGTTTTACCAACACCAGTAGGCCCCAGAAACAAGAAACTACCAATAGGACGTTTAGGGTCTTGCAGCCCTGCACGTGAACGACGTACAGCATCGGCTACTACCTGAATGGCCTCGTCTTGACCTGCCACCCTGTTGTGTAGCTCGGTTTCCAGATGCAATAATTTTTCACGTTCGCTCTGAAGCATTTTAGCCACCGGAATACCCGTCCATTTAGCTACAACCTCAGCAATATTTTCGGCAGACACCTCCTCATGTAAAAGAGTGGCCTGTGTGTTGTCGGCCTGTTTTTGTATAGCATTTAACTGATTATTGGCTTCAACTAACTTACCATACCGAATTTCGGCTACTTTTCCATAATCTCCTGCCCGCTCGGCTTGTTCGGCTTCTAATTTCAGTTGTTCGATTTGTTCTTTCAACGAACGTAGTTCATTGATTGATTTTTTCTCGTTTTCCCATTTTGCCTTTAACTCGTTACGTCTTTCGTTGAGGTCGGCAATTTCTTTATTCAGAATGCTTTCTTTGTCTTTATTATTTTCTCTTCGAATTGCCTCACGCTCAATTTCTAATTGCATGGTTCTACGGTTCAGTTCGTCGAGTTCTTCAGGAACTGAATCCATCTCGAGGCGTAATTTTGAAGCCGCTTCATCCATCAAGTCAATTGCTTTATCGGGCAAAAAACGGTCTGAAATATACCTGTCTGACAATTCTACTGCTGCAATTACGGCATCGTCCTGAATCCTGACGCCATGATGCACCTCATATTTTTCTTTAATCCCTCTCAGAATCGAAATGGCATCCGTCACAGTTGGTTCATCAACCATTACGGCCTGAAAACGTCGTTCAAGGGCTTTATCTTTTTCAATGTATTTCTGATACTCATTCAAGGTGGTTGCGCCTATGGTATGAAGCTCCCCGCGCGAAAGGGCCGGTTTCAGTAAGTTTGCGGCATCCATTGCTCCTTCGCCACCAGCACCTGCACCAATAAGGGTATGAATTTCGTCAATGAACAAGACCATCTCCCCTTCTGAGTCTGTTACTTCCTTGATAACAGCTTTCAGACGTTCCTCGAATTCACCTTTATATTTTGCACCGGCAATCAACAAACCCATATCGAGCGATACAATGGTTTTAGATTTAAGGTTTTCTGGCACATCGCCTGATACGATTCTTTGCGCAAGCCCTTCAACAATAGCCGTTTTACCAACCCCTGGCTCACCTAACAGAATAGGGTTATTTTTGGTACGGCGTGATAAAATCTGTAACACACGACGAATTTCGTCATCACGCCCGATTACAGGGTCAATTTTGCCTTGCCTAGCCAAATCATTCAGATTTTTGCTATAACGTGCAAGGGCTTGGTAAGTGTTTTCTGCGTTTTGGTCTTTCACGGGGTTATTTTTTCCTCTAAGTTCTTGTATGGTGGATTTTAGTTCTTTTTCTTTAAAGCCGACTTCTTTCATCAGGTTTGCCACAGAATCTTTTCCGGCAATTAATCCCAGATAAAGAAGTTCGACACTAATAAACTGGTCGTTAAATTCTTTTAGATAAGTTTGTGACTTTGCTAAGGCAGCCGAGAGGTCGTTGCCTAAATAGGGCTGTGCGCCACTTACTTTAGGATAAGCATTTACAATATCTTCCAGACGTTTCTTGAAAATATTCTGGTTGACATTTAACTTGTTTAAAAGAAACGATGACGTATTGGCATCTTCTTCTAACAAAGCCTTTAATAAATGCCCGGTTTCAACAGCTTGCTGCATATTACCCTGCGCAATCTGAACAGCCTTCTGGATAATCTCCTGAGCCTTTATGGTATATTGATTAAAGTTCATAGTTCAAAAATTTTGTAATTGTTTATACATCTACAAAAAATATGCGAACAGAGCATTTTCGGAAAAATTGACAGAAAAACACTATTTTCTTCAAATTTCATGAGACAAAAAGGCAGATTCACGGCATTACTCTTATATTTTTAGCATTTTTGGCATTTATTTCTGGAATATGCTTTTTGACGACACCTATAAAACCATTGCCAAGCCAGCCGAGGGCTTATTTAAAGACAGAGGCAGTAAGTTTCTGGCGTTTGCTTACCCGTTACATCAGGAACAAGAGGTAAAGCAGCACCTCGACACACTGAGAAGCCTACACCCAAAAGCCAATCATCATTGTTATGCCTACCGTTTAGGAACAGACCGCAGCCAGTTCAGGGTAAATGATGATGGCGAACCCGCAGGCTCGGCTGGCAGGCCAATACTGAATGTTTTGTTATCAAAAGATATTAGCAATGTACTGGTGGTAGTAGTTCGCTATTTTGGTGGCACATTACTTGGCGTACCGGGCCTAATTAATGCCTATAAAGCAGCTACTTTAGAGGCTATGGCTAATGCACAGGTAGTTGAAAAAACTGTAAATGACCTCTACGAAGTGAGTTTTGATTTTGAGCAAATGAATGATGTGATGAAGATTATTAAAGAGTTTTCTCTAAAGATAAGCAATCAGGTTTATGATAACCGCTGTACTCTTACCTTAGAGGTAAGAAAATCGCTTCTGAATCAGGTGCTTAATAAAATTGAAAAAATTGATAGTGCCTCTGCTAATTATCTGCACACCCTTTAAAACAAAAAAAGCAAGACGGAAAGTCTTGCTTAATTTTGATATTTAATTTATAGTTTGTTAGAAGAGTCTTGAGAAGGCAACAGCTACAAATACTACAATTGATGCCCACATAGGCACACGACGTGCTTTGTATACCGCTACTTTAAATACTTTCAGATATTCCATTCTTAACCATACAGAAACAGCTAACAACAAGCACATGGCTGCGCTGGCAAACTTAAATGCCATTGCATGGGTTGGATTTTGTGAGAAAAAAAGGAAAATATTTACCAATAAAAGTAGGACTCCTAGAAGACCGAACACCTTCATTGTCCATGTGTAAGTTTCTTTATCTATGTTATTTCTCATGATTTTGTTGTTTGATGGACAAATTTAAAATATTTATTATGTATATGTCAAGTATTTTAGAATAATTTTTGGCTATATATATTATTTCCAAATAATATTCTGACCACATTCTTTATTATATATCTTTTAATATTAGAATAATACAATAAATATTTTACTAAAACTCTAAAATCATGTTTAAAAATATAGCATAGCAGATAATAAAAATTAAAATATCTAAAAAAACACCTTTCGGATTAAACTTATTAAAGCATTAAATAATATAACTTTTCCAAGAGTTAATTAAGATGTTTCAAGAGTTACTACATAACTTGAAGCCACCTGAGTAAATAAGACCAAATAAATGGTAAAATTCTGAAAAGTAAATTTGAGAAAAGAAGCAGCAGAGAAGTGAACGAGTTTTTTATTGAAAGCGTAGAAATAGCAGACAGGGCGTGGAATTGGCAGCTTTTATAGGGCTTATAAAATAATAAAGACAATAGCGATTCATACAAAACATGAATGCTATTGTCTTTCTGGATTAGGGCTGAATGAGATAATATTATTATTTTTCTTCAGAAGCAGCCTTTTCGATATTTTCTCTTACTTCGCGAGAAGCATCTTTGAATTCACGGATACCTCTTCCAAGTCCACGAGCTAACTCAGGGAGTTTTTTTGCTCCGAAGAAGAAAAGGACAACGACCAAAATCAAAACCATCTCTGTTGTTCCAAGACCAAACATGACGTATTAAGTTTAAATGTTTACTACAAAAATTCTATCACAAATATAAGTAAAATCTGAAAAATTAAAAATTAAATTCCTCTTAAATCCTTTAATTAGATTGAGGGACTGTTCTCTTCCATTGTTCAAATTTTTCTAGTTCATTACCAATGTTTTTAACAATAAACATCAGTAAAGCTACGTCGTCGGCAAAACCAACGTACGGCAATATATCGGGCAACAAATCAATGGGAGAAATAAAATAAATAAAACCCGCAATGATTTTCAATAAATTCTGTATTTCTATATCTCTATATTCTCCTACGGCATAAGCCTTTAACAGGCTTCCCAATAAGGTGATTTTTTCACGGAGCACATCAAACACTCCACCAACACCTAACTCTTGTACTTTGACAAGCGCATTTCGTAAAAGTTTAAGCAGGCTTTCGGCATTTTTAGCTAGTCTGGGGGCTTTTCTTAATGCACTTCTGTAAAACGCTGATTCTAATACTTTCGCAAGCAAGTTTTGTGAGTCTGATGCCATCTATGTTTTTATAAAGCTGATAATTTACTTAATAAACGAAAAAAAATTAAAAAAAAGTGGTGCGCTCGGAAAAAATGCAAAAAAAACACTAAAAAACCTTGTATTATATTAGTTTTGTCCAATAAATTTGGGCTAAAATTCTGAGTAAGTATCAGGCCACCAGCTTAATTACATTATATTTATATAAAATAATAATAAAATTATATACTTAAGTTTGTGGTTCAATTATTACATTATTTTATTTAAAATATTTATGAAACTTCATGTCAATAAATTTTACCCCAATGCATGATATGTTTCTAACCAATAAGCTCCGTTAGATACGGATTAGGGGTATTATTATCAAATGAAAGTAACCGTAGTTGGTGCAGGTGCCGTAGGAGCAACCACCGCCGATAACATCGCTCGCAAACAGATTGTTGACGAAGTAGTATTGTTAGACATCAAAGAAGGAGTAGCAGAAGGAAAAGCAATGGACTTGATGCAAACGGCTTCTCTGGAAGGTTTTGACACCAAAATTATTGGGTCAACTAACGACTACGCCAAAACAGCCAAGTCTGATGTAGTAGTGATTACTTCAGGTTTACCACGTAAACCCGGCATGACTCGCGAAGAGCTTATCGGTATTAATGCAGGTATTGTAAAAGGAGTTGTTACTCAAATTCTTACACACTCGCCTAAAGCCATTTTATTGATTGTATCAAACCCGATGGATACCATGACTTACCTTGCCTTGCAGGTTGCACAGTCGTTGGGTGTTAACAAAAAACGTGTAATTGGTATGGGCGGAGCGTTAGACTCATCTCGTTTCCGTTACTTTTTATCACAAGCCATGGGTGTTTCTCAGAATGACCTTCATGCAACTGTTATCGGAGGCCATGGCGATACCACAATGATTCCTCTTACCCGCCTTGCAACTTGGAATGGTATTCCGGTAAGTCGTTCTTTATCTAAAGAAACACTTGATAAAGTTGCTGCTGATACTATGGTAGGTGGTGCAACTTTAACCAAATTGTTGGGTACTTCGGCTTGGTATGCTCCGGGTATTGCAGCCTGCTCGATGGTTGAAGCCATTGTACGTGACGAAAAACGTGTAATTCCGGCTTCGGTAGCCTTAAATGGTGAGTATGGCCAAAAAGACATTTGTATGGGTGTTCCGGTAGTAATTGGCAGAAATGGCTGGGAAAAAATCATTAATTACCGCCTCAACAAAGAAGAGCAAGCGGCCTTTGCTAAATCGGCTGATGCAGTAAGAAGCATGAACAGCGTTTTAAGTACCTTGAGCCTGTAAGCCTTAAGGGTATTCTTATTTTAAGGGGAAATCTCGTAGCGAAACATCTGCGAGATTTTTCTTTTCTATAATCTGACCTATACAAAAATAAGCCATAAACAAGTAGTGAAATTTAGTGTTTTATTCATAAATTTGGCTTACCAAATCCCTATAAGTTACTATATCCCTAATTGTTTTTATTAAAACGTGCTTACAAATGCTTGACAAGAATAACTTTATCGACTTTCTCAATAATCCCCAGACTTTAAGTCTTAACGATATTATGCTCATGGAGAATATGACAAAAAAGTATCCATATTTTCAATTGGGCTATACACTTATTGCAAAGGGCATCTACACCAAAGCACCTGAAATTGCACACGATGCCATCAGAAAAGCCGCTATTTATGCCCTAAGCCGAAATGCGTTAAGAAAAGTAATTGAAAATGATATTGACTGGAACTCCAACATTACTGCCAGACTTGTTGATACCCCCATTGAAGTAAAATTTTCGCCTGATTCTATTGAAGAAGAATTAAATCGTGAAAAATTGGAAGAAGAACTGATAGAATCCATCGCCAAACCTGCTTTAAGAAATATTCAGGACGAACAATTGGCTATTATTGAACAATTCATTAAAAAAGAACCTCGTATTCAGCCTATCAGGCCAGATAGTATTAGCGAAGAAGTGGAAGACCTTAGTGAACGTAGTACTACCCTTAAAGGCCCGCTTTTAACCGAAAGCTATGCTAAAATTTTATACCGGCAAGGCAGGTTTGAACAAGCCATAGAAGTTTATCATAAACTTATTGCAAAAAATCCCGAAAAAAGTACTTACTTTGCAGCAAAAATAGTTGAATTAGAAAAAAAACGCCTCTGAGATAAAAAGTATCTTTATTTCGAGATAAATCATTGTTCAAAGTTAATTTTAAATTGAAAAGATGTACACTACAATCTTAGTTTTGATGGTTATTGTTGCCATTTTATTAGTTTTAATCGTATTAATTCAGAATCCAAAAGGTGGTGGCATATCAAGCGAATTTAGTGGTGCTGGCTCACAAATGTTTGGTGTGCAACGTACAGGTGATTTATTAGAACAGCTTACCTGGGGTTTCTTCGCTTTTATCATTGTAGGAACTCTGGTATCAGGTGTGTTTGTTAATAAAAACGGAGCTAATCAGGATAACGGCCTGAATGTTGAGAAATCTCAGACAGCCCCGAAAACAACTCCGGCTCCAGCTACAACGCCTGCTCCTGCAACTACTCCGGCTAATACAACGCCTGCTCAACCTCAGAAATAATACTCATTAAGCATAATTAAAAGCCCTGAAAGAGAAACTTATCAGGGCTTTTTGACATATATCTGATTCAAAAATTGTGTTTAATCTTTTTCTAATGCCTTAATAAAAGTATTGCTTTGGCTAGCTTATTTTAATTTGCTGTATTTTCTGTATCCTGCTTTGTTTTTTGCTCTTTTTCCTGCTTTAGTAAGGCTATTTCCTGTGCCAGTTTGGTTAAGTTTTTTTGCAATTTTGAATTAACTATTGATAGGTGCAGCAAATAAACGAGAATAATAAATATAAATCCTGTAAAAACCAGATTAGGGGCCTCATAGACTCCAAAAAGTTTTGACAGAACCTCAAGCCCGTTACGCCATATTGAAAAAATCCCGAGAAAAACTGTGCATATCAGCCAGACGATTGCATATTCTTCCCTTAGCTTTCCCTTAACTATGAGCCGGGCAATAGACAACAAGAAAAAGAAATTAATTATAATGGTTATAATCTGGATTCGTGCCATAATGAGTGAAGATTACAATAACAATTACCTACTTGAGAAGTAAAAGTAAATAATTATTACTGAATATGATGTTTTCAGGCAGCCCTAAATAAAAACATCTGTAATTAAAGAGATGCTTCTCTCCTACTTACAGATGCCTTTATTTATTATTTTATTTATTCATAACGAAGTGATTCGATAGGGTCCAGCTTTGAGGCTTTATAGGCCGGATAAATACCAGAGATAATTCCTACTGCTACACACACAATGATTCCCATCAGCATCCATCCCCATGGTACAATAAAGCTACTTTTATCGCTAATAAGTTTGGCTATCACATTGCCGATTGATATACCCATGATAATCCCGCCGATTCCGCCAAGAATACAAATTACAATTGCTTCCATCAAAAATTGCAAACGTATTTTAAAAGGAGTAGCTCCAATTGCTTTTCTGATACCGATTTCTCTTGTACGCTCAGTAACCGATACCATCATGATGTTCATCAAGGCAATAGCTGCCCCTAATAGCGTAATAATACCTATACCAAAACCTCCTGCTCTCAGATACCCTGTAACTTCTGAAAAGTTTTTTGCAAGCGCATCAGAACGTTCTATCTCAAACGAGTCTGGCTTACCAACATGGTCTTTCCTTACTCTTCTCATAATTGCCTCTGCTTCTCCTAAAATATAATCCATGTCAGAAACATTCGGAACAGAGGTAGTAATATCGAATGTAAGGGTACGGTTACCTGCAATCTGCCTGCCTGTTTCGAGCGGAACTAACGCCACACGGTCGTCGCCTCCGCCAGTAATACTTCCTTTCTTTTCAAGCACACCTATTACTTTAAACCGTAAACCCATCAGGGTTATATCTTTATCGATAGGATTCTCTTTAGGGAAAAGCAACGTAGCCACTTCACTACCCAATATTACCACGTTGTTGGTAAAATCAATATCATTTTTATTGATGTCTCTACCAGCTTGCAATTTATAGCCCTTAATGCTCAGGAAGTCTTCATCAATGCCCCTAATTAAGGTATTAGGGTTCGTTTTTACCGATTTATATTTTAGTTGAGCTGCCCCAGTAATACTGGCATAAATACTGATACTGGCAGGTGTTTTGCCCTGAAACAAGGTTTTATAAAGTTTTGCCTGACGGTAGTCTATCGGCGGAAAATCCTTATCTTCTACCCCCCCACTTCTGCGTCTCCATGGCCTTGGCCCTTTAATATCAAACGAGTTGGCACCTAGTCCGGCAAAACTATTATCAACAGAACTTTGCATTCCATCAATAGCCGTCAGGATTCCAACCAGCGACGTAATACCAATAGCAATAATCAGAGCCGTAAGCACTGTACGGAGCATATTTCCTTTGATTGACCGAAGCCCCTCCCGAACATTTTCTTGTAAATTCATTTGGCAAATTGCTTGAATAATAGAGAAAACAGGCGATTTATATTAGCCATCGCTCATATAAATACGTAATATATTTCTGCTTACAAAGTTCAACAAGAGTTTTGAAACCTACAAACCAGTGAGGTACTGATTCAGCCGTTTATCATTATTTTTAGACGAATCGTCTCTTTTCGGTCAGAAACAATGTTGGGTTTGATACTTTTAGGGTAATTTAATCAAACAAATTTATAATTGCTTAATTTAGCTCTATTAAAACATCATCAAACATTATTCTCTTCATGAAAAAAACAGTCCGTTTTCTTACTGCTGGTCTGATGCTCTCAGGCTCTATTGTGTTTGCACAGAGCAAAGAGGCTATAAAAGACCCTGTTATTGCTAACATTATTAAAGAAGCTAATGAAAATTCTCAGCTCGAAAAAATTGCTCACGAGTTAATGGATGGTATCGGCCCACGTTTGGTAGGGTCTCCACAAATGCAACAAGCACACGACTGGGCTGTTGCCAAATATAAAGAATGGGGTATATCGGCCAAAAATGAAAAATGGGGCGAATGGCGCGGCTGGGAAAGAGGGGTGTCTCATATCGACATGGTGTATCCAAGAGTTAAATCACTTGAAGGTATGCAACTGGCATGGAGCCCAAGTACAGGCGGAAAAGCCGTTACAGCCGAGGTAGTTATTATTCCTGACCTTGCCGATTCGGTGGCCTTTCAGAAATGGTTACCAAATGCCAAAGGCAAATTCGTAATGATTTCTATGAATCAGCCGACGGGCCGACCCGACTACAACTGGGAAGAGTTCGGAACAAAAGAATCTGTTGAGAAAATGAAAGCCGAACGTAACGCCCAAACTGAGGCTTGGAATAAGCGTATCAGTAAAACAGGTTATAATACCCGCACCCTACCATTGGCTTTAGAAAAAGCAGGGGCGGTGGGCATTGTAATGTGCTATTGGTCGAGGGGCTTTGGAGCTAATAAGATTTTTGGTGCTAATACTAAAAATATTCCTACTGTTGACATCGCACTGGAAGACTACGGATTACTTTACCGCCTTACGGAGTCGGGCATTAAACCTAAAATAAGCGTGCGTGCCGATTCGAAAGAATTAGGTGTTATGCCTACTTTTAATACCATTGCAGAAATTAAAGGTACTGAAAAACCAAATGAGTACGTAATGCTATCGGCTCATTTTGACTCATGGGATGGCGGCACAGGTGCCACCGATAACGGAACCGGAACAATTGTTATGATGGAAGCCATGCGCCTGTTAAAGAAATATTACCCTAACCCTAAAAGAACGATTCTGGTAGGCCATTGGGGTAGCGAAGAACAAGGTTTAAATGGTTCGAGAGCATTTGTGGAAGACCACCCTGAAATTGTTCAGAACCTTCAGGCTTTATTTAATCAGGACAACGGCACTGGGCGTGTAGTTAATATTACAGGACAAGGGTATTTGCACGCGTATGAATATATAGGAAGATGGTTGTCTAAAGTTCCGGCCGACTACAAAAAAGGGCTTGAAACCCGATTCCCCGGTGCGCCAGGTGGTGGTGGGTCTGACTTCGCTTCATTTGTGGCTGCGGGCGCGCCCGGTTTTTCGCTAAGTTCATTAAACTGGTCGTATGGCACATATACATGGCATACTAATCGTGATACTTACGATAAAATCGTTTTTGATGATGTGCGTAACAATGCTATTCTGGCGGCTATTTTGGCTTATCAGGCGAGCGAAGACCCTAACAGAACCTCTACCGAAAAAAGTGTTTTACCTTTCAATGAAAAAGGCGAGCAAGGCACATGGCCTGCCAAACGTTCACCTATCCGTAAAGGTGGGCTTGACTAACATTAAATATAATATTTATTGGATTAATAATGGGGTTAACAGCCCCATTATTGTTTGTGTATATCGGCTAGTTTTTGTTGTAGCAGTTTTCTTTCTGGCTCTGACTCGACCAGTATCAAGGCTTTTTCGTAGCACTGTTTTGCAGCCGAATATTCTTTTAATTCCAGAAGGAAATCTCCTTTAGCAGTCTGATATAAATAATGTTGGTTTAAATCGCTGAGCCTTTCAAGGTCTTCTAAAGCCGCTCTGGCTCCTGATACATAACTCCTGACAATAGCACGATTCAGGTATACAAATGGTCCTGGCTTTATATCGGCCAGTAAATTATACAAACGAAAAATCACCTCCCAGTTAGTTTGCTCAAAAGTTAGTGCTGAGGCATGATAAGAGGCTATGGCCGCTTCAATATGGTATTCTGTTATTTCGTTCCCTGCCGTTGACTTACTAAAAAACTCATACGCTTTTGCCAGCATGAATTTATCCCAGAGTTTACGGTCCTGATTTTTGAGTAATACAATAAGTCCTTTGTCGTCGAGCCTTGCCGGAAAGCGGGCAGTCTGAAAACACATCAAGGCTAAAAGTGCATAAGTTTTAGGGCTATCTGTTAGCGTATTACGTGTCAGCAGCAAACCCATTCGGATTGCTTCTTCACACAAATCATGACGAATAAGTTGGTCGGGGTGAGCAGAACTGTAACCTTCATTAAAAATAAGATAAATAATTTTCAAGACAGTTTCCAGCCTACCAGCCAACTCATTTGCCATAGGCACTTCTAATATAATATTTTCATTACGGAGTTTTTCTTTTGCCCGATACAGTCTTTTATTAATGGTATCTTCGGTTGTAAGAAAAGCCCTGGCTATCTCGGATGCACTAAGGCCACCTAATATCTTGAGACTTAATGTAATTTGTGACTCGGGCGAAACAGCTGGATGGCAGCACGCAAACAACATCCGAAGCTGGCTATCCTGAATTTCGTTCTCCAGAAACATTTTATTTAGCTCATTTGCTTCGTTTTCAGCTAAATAAGCTAGTTCGGTACTTAGCTCTGAAAAGTTTTTTTCTTTCCTGATTATATCTACTGCCTGATTTTTAGCTACTCTGTACAGCCATGCCGAGGGGTTATCAGGAATTTGCCGCCGCCATTCGTTCAAGGCTTTCAAAAGAGTATCTTGCACAATATCCTCAGCAATTTCGATGCGGTCAAAACCAAACATACGAGCTAATACGGCAGTCATCTTTCCCGCCTCATGACGAAAAAGATGACTGACAAGCTGATTAACCTGTTCGTATTTAATTGGGTCGGTCAAGACTATTCAAAATTCTGGATAGGTCTTACTTCAACAATACTTTCGTATTCATACATTGGGCAACCTTTCGACAACTCAATGGCTTCTTCTATCGAATCAGCTTTTAAGAGCATATAGCCACTGATAATTTCTTTAGCTTCAGTATAAGGGCCATCAGTTACCAAATGACTAGCTCCTTTTACCTGCTTGCCTGTCGGGTAAAGTGCATCTGTGGCAATGAGTTTACCTTGTGCGGCTATACCGCCAATCCATGTATTCCATTTTTGTAATTCGGCTTGCATGTCTTCAGGTGAAAGATTTTCCAAAGTAGATTCAACATCTAAAGTGTTACGAAAAATAAGCATGAACTTTTCCATGATTTTTTGTTTTTAATAGTTATAAATTAAATTTTTCCCTGAAGACGAACCAAATTCCTGTTTTTGGACAACAATTCAAAATTTTTTTTTAAATTGCTCTAAGCTGTAAAATCAAACAGCTTATCTTTTCAATAACAATAGCTTTTTTTCGTTACTTGGTATAAAGATTGCTATAATATGGTAAATATGTTTCTGAATGCACACTATTGAAAGAGGCATTTATGGCTCTGCAAAAAAATACATTCAGGCATATTTTCAAACTAATTCGGATTAATTACACATGAAGAAAGCACTTGTTTTAATAACATTATGTTTATCGATGGTTTCGCAGGTCTTTGCTAATAAGATTCTGATACCAATGGATGAAACACAGAAGAACCACTTGAAATCTTACGGAATTGCATTCTGGCTACTAAAAGAACATAATGTTGAGATTGAATGGTTGCTTAATTACCGTGGTGGTAGTTTCTTGTTTGATGCTTCTCAGAGTTATATTAATGAATGTGTGATTCGTGGCGTTAGCTATGAAATGATTTCAGATGCTGAATCACAGTCGATTCTGGCTCTTATAGCCTCTCCCGATGCCAACATGGATGCCGTTAAGCTCAATAAGGCACCTAAAATTGCGGTTTACTCGCCCAAATCAACCCAACCGTGGGACGACGCCGTAACATTGGTACTAACGTATGCTGAAATACCTTATGACAAGATTTTTGATGAGGAAGTACTGGAGAATAAATTACCCGAATATGATTGGCTACACCTGCATCATGAAGATTTTACAGGACAGTTCGGTAAGTTTTTAAGGCTCCGCGGACAAGCATGGTACCAAGACCAGAAACAGGAGGCAGAAGCTATTGCCCGAAAGTATAATTTCCAGAAAATTCCTGATTTAAAACTGGCTGTATCAAAGAAAATAAGAGATTTTGTATTTGGAGGCGGCTATATGTTTGCCATGTGTAACGCCACCGATACTTTTGATATTGCACTGGCAGCCGATGGTATTGATATTGTAGAATCGCCTTATGATGGTGATGGTGCCGACGCTAACGCTGATAAAAAACTCAACTTTGAAAATTGTTTTGCCTTTCAGAATTTCAGGCTATACATGAACCCTTATGAACTTGAGTTTTCTACAATCGACAGCCAACAGGAAGAAAGAGGAGTAAACGAGAACAATGATTATTTTTCACTGTTTCAGTTTTCGGCCAAATGGGACCCCGTCCCTACTATGCTTACACAAAACCATGTAAACCTTATTAAAGGCTTTATGGGCCAGACAACGGCCTTTAAAAAGCAATATATTAAACCCGATGTGATTACAATGGCCGAAAACCGTTCGTTAGGCGAGGCTCGTTACATTCATGGTACGGCAGGTAAAGGATTCTGGACGTTTTATGGCGGCCATGACCCCGAAGATTATCAACACTACATAGGTGAAGAACCCACCGACCTGAATCTTCATCCTAACTCGGCGGGTTATCGCTTAATTCTCAATAATGTATTGTTTCCGGCAGCTAAGAAAAAGAAGCTAAAAACCTGACAAATATAAAAAAGCTCGCTAATTGAAATTTAGCGAGCTTTTTTATATCCTTAGTAAGTAAATCAAGCATCTGCTTTTTTCACTTTTTTATTTCTGTTTTTTGCCCATTCTTCTGCTTTAGAAGTTGCAATGGCAATAGCAGAGCCTTCTTCACGGCCATTTTCCAGTAACGCATTAGCTATTTCAATAGCTTTGTTTCTGACTGGCGCCGAAAGATTCTTCAAGGATGGCGGATAATCAGATTTTGTCCAAGGCATAATCTTGCTGTTTAAAAGAAACTATCGTTTCTGTTATTACATCTTGTCTGTCATTTTCTCTAGTTTTTCTGCCTCTTCTCTATGATGAATCAACACAGGCAGCGTTTTAGCAGCAAATGCTTTTATATCAGCATCATTCCCTTTGTCGGCCAACTTCTGAAATTTGTCAACATCTTTTTTATGGTCATCTAGCATCATGTTCATATACTTTTTGTCGAACTTTTTACCATTTTCTTCTGACACATCATTAATCATTTTCTGATGTTCGTCGGTAAGAGAAGCCGGCAAAACTATACTTTTGCTTTCTGCCAACGTTTTAAGTTCGTTGTTAGCCTTTGTATGGTCGTCTATCATCATCTGTGCGAATTTCTTCACTTTAGGTGAGGTAGCTTTTTGCAAGGCTATTTTTCCTAGCTCAACCTCCATCATTCCGCCGCTGGCGATTTCAACAAGGTTTTCGGCATCTTCTTTTTGCGCTCTTGCCATTGAGTCAGTTGAGGCAGTGGCATCAATAGCCTCATTATTCATTTTTTCAGTTGAATCTTTTACGTTTTCACTTGTTGAATTTGAATTACATGCAGCCACACCAAGAGCTAAAACGATGGCTGTGCCTAATAAAACATTTTTAGTTTTCATGATAAAAAAAGGATTTTAGTGAATACTATTGATATAAATCCTTAAAAAGCTGTGCCAAAACTTAAAATTACTATATAATGAGGTACGTTTTACTGTGCTTATTTTGAGTAATTGAACCTACAACAAACATAAAAACTAATTAAGCGGTGGTATATCACAAATGATGGGGAATTTACACTACACAAAATCTTAAATTTTACTGAAAAATTATTTTAAGAAATGCGAGAACAAGACAGAATTTTGTGAGAAGATAGTGGATTTAATACCCCAACAATAGGGAGATAAGTACAAAATTGGTCAAAAATGACTCAGGCCAGAGCTATGTTTCTCTTGACCTGAGTTGATTTTATTTTTTCAGGCTTGCATAAATCTGGCTTGAAAGTCTTTAATTCGTCTTCTGGAAATCAGTAATTCTTCACCAGAGTTGAGATAAACCGAACCACTTACCTTTTCTAATTTTATTTTTTCAACATAGTGCATATTAATAATAACTCCGCGGTGTATTCTGAAAAAATACGGTAAACTCATAAGCTTATTTTCATAGACTTGCAGGTTTCTGGCACTTAGCAAAGTTCGGCCTTGCGTAAGATAAAGAATAGTATAGTTAATTTTACTTTCGAGGAAGATGACTTCATCGGGGCGGATATACTTCGATTTACCTCCGCTTAAAAAACGTAGCATGGATGTTTGATTCATTGGAAAGTATGTTTTCATGGAAATTGATAAAGTAAAAATTCACTTTTAAAAAGCAAATTTTTACTAAATTAATAAAACATTAGCAGAAACAAGCTCTTTTTTATAAATATTTATCGGTTTTACTACGTATATGGCTAAAGTAATGTGCTATTTTTTTTGTTAAAAATCAGATAGCAAAAAATTAATCAAGTGCTTTATTATTGTTTATCCTGCCTATTTATTAAAGTGTTAGCATGATTAACTCTTGGTTTACAGGAAAAATCTGTAATTTTAAGCACTTTTAAACACGATATTTTACTATGGAGCATTTACCAGAAGTTATCAATAATCAGGAAGAGAGCCGATTTGAAATCCATATTGGCGAGTACATGGCTTATCAGGAATATATTCAGACCAAAACTGAAGTAATTATTACACATACAGAAGTACCCGAATCGCTTGAAGGCAAAGGTTTAGGAAGTTTACTAGCAAAAAATGCCCTAACCTATACCGAAGAAAATGGCTTGAAAATAAGACCACTTTGCCCGTTTATGGCAGCCTATATGCGTAAACATTATGATACCTACAAACATTTACTTGTACCAGCTTTTGACTTGTAAGATATAACATGAAAATATCCAGAAAAAAAGCCCTTAAATCGTTGTTGGGAACAATGGTGGGGATACCCGTTTTAGCTAAAGCTCAGGATAAAACCAATAAAGATTTATTAGGTTTCAAAGAAGAGTTTTCGGCTGCATGGAAAAGCTCGCTTGACTATACGCTGAAAATATTCAATCAGATGCCTGAAGATAAATTTGAGTTTAAGTATACGCCCGAATCTTTTTCGTTCCGTACGCAGTTTGTGCATTGCATTACTTTTACAACGGCGCAGATATGCGGTCGGTTAAACATTCCGAACCCTTACGATGAAAAAGAAAAGCAGAATGGGTTCTGGGCTAAACTATCGAAAACTGAACTTGAAAACGAACTGAAAGGCTTTTACGCTTGGGTTGAAAAAACAATTCTAGAAACCAAGCCTGAAAAACTTACACAGCTTGAAAATTATGCTGGTGATAAAATTCCGGTTTGGCGTTTGTTTTATGCACTCGAAAACCACATTATTCATCATCGTGGGCAAGCCATCTGTTACTTACGCCTGAATGGCATTACGCCAATCGGATACATAGGCTGGTAAAGAAATACATTTATTTACCAAATAAAACGCCCCTGCAAGGTTAACTTACAGGGGCGTTTATTGTAGTAGAAGTTATTATTTCTCAACACAAGAACCTTCTTTGCCATCTTTACAACAACGGTTGTAAGATTTGCTTAGTTTTTTGTATTGGTTTTCGTCAAGGCTAACATATAGTTTATTATAGTCGCCTACCATTACATCTTGTTTTGTAAATTTATAATCTAACTTAACCGGAATATTAACGTTTTGGTCAGGAAGTGGATTACCGTTAGCATCGCACACTCTGAAGATTTTCGATACATTGCTTAAACCAGAAGTAACTACTTCATAGCTTGATTTAACAGGTACTGAGAATGAACCTAAACAAAGGTATTTTTCTGGCATTTCCCCTTTGGCCAATTTACCTGTTTTTTTGTAAACTCCAATAATAGTTACGCTTGGTGTTGCACTCTTAATGCTACCATCCTGAATTTCAGACTTACCAATGAAGTTAACTTTCTGGTCAGCACATTTAGCTGCACCTGCTGTTCCGATGGTTACATCTGTTGGGTTCTCAGACAATACTTTTTTCTCGATTGTTTGAGTAGCAGTACTTGTAGTACTTGCAGCCACGTCGCAAGCTTTGTAGGCTTTGCTTAGTGCTTTAAATTGTTTTTCATCAACGTTCAGGTAAATTTTATCACCTTCACCTACCGACACATCTTGTTTTGTAATTTTGTAATCAAGGTTCAAAGGCAAAGTCAGGTTGATTGGTGCTGGTGCGGCATTGCCTTCTACACAAACCGGAATTGTCTTAGCATAAGACATTTCGCCTTTCACATTAAAATCGTAAGTAGCACGGTAAGATACTGGATATGAACCAATGCAAAGACCTTTCTGACCATTTACAGCTACGATTTCCATTGTTTTGCTGGCATTCATTACATCACCACTCGATATTTCACCTTTAGCTGATAGGCTCACTTGTTGGTCAACACAAACAGTTGGAGGAGTTACTGGCGGAGGAGTAATATACGTAGGAATATAAAACGCGTTACCGCATTTTTTCATGATATAAATGAAACATTCGCCTGTTTTTGCTTTGATTCTAAAAGTTTCGAAGTCTCTTCCAAGAATTGACCATACGTATTTATGACCTCTGGCATAAGCTCCCATCCAACCAGTAGCTCCTTTGGCAAGAATTTCAGGAGTAATAGAAGCGGGCGTAAAAGCAGGGTCTTTGAATCCGGTATAACCAAGAGCAATCAATAAATCATCCATTTCTTTTTTAATTCCTTTCTGATTTTTTTGATATACTTTTTTTAGGTAGCTATAAGCAGATTGTGACGTATGACTAGGAATTTCTCCAAATTGTGGGCTTGTACCGAGTCTGTTCAATACAACAGGTGTTTTATCGGCATTACCTTGAAACACTTTATAAGGTAATGAATTACAAGGAGAGGCTTGTTGATTGGGAGAAGGGTTCTGTTGCGCAAAACCCAGCATCGGTAATAATACCACAAGTGTGAGAATTCTAAATGAATGAGCTTTCATTTTTTTAATTTTTTAAAGTGTCTGAATAAATTTCTAATCCAACCGGATACAAAAATAATTTATTTAAATTAAGATGATAGAACCAGTGTTTTCAGGGAAAAACCTTTCTATCTATTAGGTTTTGTGATTATAGGCCTCTAAAAGGTGTTGTAAAGAACAATAGTGAGACTCTTTTTCGCAAAAATGGTAATTATTTAATTTAAAAACAAAAAACTCATAGCTTAATCTTACAGGGCCTTTTGTATTTTTTGTATTTTTTTCTGGAATGAACAATTTACACAGTCTTTTATTGAAAAATGCTTTACTATTTTAATTATTTGCTTGAAAATTTGTAAATAGTTGTTGTTTTGTAAGTCTCGCCGGGGCGTACTACAACCGACGGGAACTCTTTCTGGTTAGGCGAGTCAGGGAAGTGTTCGGTTTCAAAGCAAAATCCATAACGCTTCTTATATACTATGCCATTTTTACCTGTTATTGAGCCATCAAGAAAGTTTCCAGTATAAAACTGTACTCCGGGTTCAGTTGTAAAAACTTCCATAAAACGGCCAGTTGTTGGCTCATACGCCGAAGCAGCCAAAACTAATGAATCTTTTTTAGGTTGATTCAGCACCCAGCAATGGTCATAGCCTCCGCCGACTTTTATTTGCTCATCGGTTGTATCATCAATTCCTTTACCAATGGTTTTTGGTGTTGTAAAATCAAACACAGAACCTTTTACAGCTTTTAACTCGCCAGTAGGTATTAATGTTTTGTCAACAGGCAAAAAATGATTGGCATTAATCATTACCTCATGGCCGAGGTGGTCGGTTTTTCCACCTGTAAGATTAAAATAAGAATGCTGAGTAAGGTTTACAACAGTAGGTTTATCGGTAGTAGCAGTGTAGTTTATTTCCAGTGCGTTGTCGTCAGTTAAAACATACGTTATTTCAACATTCAGGTTACCCGGATACCCCTCTTCGCCATCTTTACTTACATAATTAAGTTTTAGCCCATTTCTACCGTCTTGTAGTTCTTCTGTTTTCCAGACTACTTTATCGAAACCTATTTTTCCACCATGCAAGTGGTTGGGTCCGTTATTTTGTAATAGGTTATAGGTTTTTCCGTCTAATGTAAATTTTGCATTTGCAATACGGTTTCCATAACGCCCAACTAATGCCCCAAAGAAAGGGCTAGCCTTGAGATACCCAGCTAGGGAGTCATATCCTAGTACCACATCTTCATATTTTCCATCTTTATCAGGGGCTGTCCAATGGGTAATTAATCCGCCATAATCACTTATTTTCACTTCCATACCTTTGGCATTTTTAAGTGTAAAAAGGCTTACTTTCTGGCCATCGGGTAATTGCCCCCACGCTTCTTTCAAAATAGATGTTTTTGTAGTTTCCATTGTATCTTCACTCTTTTTAGATTGGCAGGCCATGCTAAAACATGATAATAGCAGCACTGCCCAAATTAATTTGGTTTGAGTTTTAAAATTAGTCATGCTCGTTATGGAGAGGGTTGATTTAAACTGTCAATATTACACAAAAACTCTTAATTTGAAACCCTGTTTCTTTAAACATTTATGAATTTTAACTTCGTTCATTAAACGAAAACCCTATCTTTACCGTTTTAACATCGTTATTTAACAAATTTATAAACCAATATCATACCTATTTCTAAATATGCAACTACGCAAGCTATTTATTGCAGGGCTTTTAGCTGTTACGCAGATTTCGCAGGCACAAACACCGGCGGTATCTAAATATGACAATCGCGATGCTTTTAATCCTTTGTTTAATTTTATGCCAGGTACTGCCTATCGGAGCGGCTCAGGCGCACCCGGGCCCATGTACTGGCAAAACAGAGCTGATTATAAAATCAATGCTACGCTTGATGAAGCAGCCAATACTCTTACAGCAGAAGTGGAAATCACTTACAAAAACAATAGCCCCGACAAACTCCCTTTTGTTTGGTTACAGTTAGACCAAAACCAGTTTAATGATAACTCCCGTGGTGGCAAAACAACGGCTATTGCAGGCGGGCGTTTCGGCAATACGGGCTTTGATGGCGGTTATGCCATACAATTTGTAAGTGCCGAGAAAAAAGTTACGGTTGGCAAAAAATCATCGAACCGATCGGTTTATGCCGAACACCTGATTGATGACACCCGTATGCAGATACGTTTATCAGAGCCACTCACCAATGGAGAAGAATTAAAAATAAAGATTAGTTATTCTTTCAAAATTCCTCGTTATGGCTCTGATAGAATGGGAAAACAGGAAACAGGCAATGGTACTATTTATGAAATGGCACAGTGGTATCCACGAATGGCTGTTTATGATGACATTGAAGGCTGGAATACCCTTCCGTATCTCGGAGCTGGTGAGTTTTATCTGGAATATGGTGATTTTGAATACAATATAACTGTACCATGGAACCATATTGTGGCAGGGTCGGGCGAGCTAACGAATGCCAGTGAAGTATTAACGCCTGAGCAAATCAAACGCCTGAACGAAGCCAAAAACAGCGACAAAACTGTTGTTATCAGAAGTAAAGATGAAGTTAGCGACGAAAAATCAAGACCTCGTACAAGTGGCACGCTAACTTGGAAATTCAAATGTAAACAAGCACGCGATGTGGCTTGGGCTTCGTCAAAATCATTTGTGTGGGATGCCGCCAAAATTAATCTGCCAAGTGGAAAAACTTCGTTGGCGCAGTCGGTGTATCCGACTGAAAGTGCAACTAACGATGGCTGGAATCGCTCAACCGAATATGTAAAAGGGTGTATTGAGTTCTATTCTAAATATATCTATGAATATTCTTATCCATCGGCTACGAATGTTGCAGGTGTAGTTGCCGGAATGGAGTATCCCGGCATTGTTTTCTGTGATTACAGAGATAAAGGTGAAAGCCTATGGGGAGTTACCGATCACGAGTTTGGTCATAACTGGTTCCCGATGATTGTGGGGTCTAATGAAAGAAAATATGGCTGGATGGACGAAGGCTTTAATACGTTTATTAATACGCTTTCAACTAAAAACTTCAATAACGGAGAGTATTATCAGCCAGAAAATGTGCGCCAATACGCCCCGTATTTCTATGACAGAGACCCTATTTTAAATATCCCTGATGTTATTCAAAGTAATAATTTAGGGCTAGCTGCTTACATGAAACCCGGTTTTGGTTTAACCATGCTGCGGGATATTGTATTGGGTGAAAAACGTTTCGATTACGCTTTCAAGGAGTATGTAAACCGCTGGGCTTTTAAACACCCTACCCCGCTTGATTTCTTTAGAACAATGGAAGATGCCGCAGGTGAAGACTTGGGTTGGTTCTGGAAAGGCTGGTATGTGAATGACTGGAAAATTGACCAGAGTGTAAAAGATGTAAGTTATATTCAACAAGATGCCACTAAAGGTGCCGTAATAACGATTGAAAACCTTGAAAAAATGCCAATGCCTGTTACCATAGAAATTAAGGAATCGAATGGTACAAGTAAACGGGTAGAGTTACCAGTAGAGATATGGCAACGTGGTAGTAGCTGGAGTTTCAGGTATCCGTCAACCTCAGCCATTGAGTCAGTTGTGATTGACCCAGATGCTAAATTGCCTGACGTGAATACAAAAAATAATCAGTGGAAACCCGCAAGATATAGCTCGCCACAAGCAAACTGATAAGCTAATCTTTTAGCCTTCTTCTACCGGAGGAAGGCTAAAAGGCGTAGTAATTGTTACTTTTGAACGTTCGCAAACCCCACCAATAGGCGGATTAAATTTTGAAACATTCACAGTAATTTGTTGTATTTCAGGAAACTGCTCTTTAACAGCTTCAATAATTTTATACGCTATATGCTCTAATAGCCGATGTTTTTCTTTCATAACATTGGCTATTATTGTATATACTACTTCATAATTAACGGTTAATCTCAGCTTATCCTCTTGCGCTGCCCTATTTAAATCGGCCGTAATGGCTATATCAATAGAATACTTATTCCCGATTTTCTGCTCTTCATCATAGTATCCGTGATAAGCAAAAAACTCCAGTCCTTCAAGCGAGATAATTCCCATATTATTATGTATCAATTACTTTGTGTGATATTTATTAAGCTCTAGATATTATCAAAAAATGACCCTCCACCGCTATTGCTCTCATTACTTTTACCGATAATATCATTAACTGTTGGCAACGGGGTATTATCTTTAGCAGGCGAGTCAGCTTTTTCAACCATTGCTTTTCTGATAGCCGCTTTTACTTTATTCACCTTTTCGAGCATTTCCTCGGTAATTGATTCAATGTTGTTTTCCTGTGCTGTTTTAGGCGGTTCAACTTTTGGCGTTTCTATTTTGGCTACGGGTTCTTCTGCTACTTCTTCTGTTTCAGTTTCACCAATGGAGTCAAAGAAACCTACGCTATTATCAATGGCTTTTTCTTCAACATCTTCCACTGCCCTTCCTCCTATTAGCCGTTCTTTCATCTCGTCAAGTTCTTCAAAACGCCCTTCTGCAGCTAACAACGCCTGTTCTACCCAAGTACTTGGGTCGTGCATGGCATAGGCAGGTCCGGCATTTTCTAGTATTTCACGAATTCTGGCTACTGGTGTAGATGCTAAGTCTTTAAAGTTAAAAATCCCAGAATCGTACAGTAACATGGCTATTTTAGGGCCAATACCCTCAATAATCGACAAGTCTTCGGTTTTTCTTTCCTCAACTGGGGCTTTTTCAACCAATTCCTCTTCGGCTACTGATTCTTCCACTATTGGTTGTTCATCCTCTTCTGGCTCCTGTTCTTCTTCTTGTGGTCCTTCCTCTATAATATCATTAGCAGACGGTAGCTCTTCTGGTTCTTCTTCCTCCTCTTTTTCAGCTTCTTCTGTTATAGGTTCTTCAATTTCGGGAGTTTCTGTTTCTTCAACTACTTCTGGTACTTCTTCAACTATCTCCTCGGTTTCTTCCTGAATTTCTTCAACAATAGCTTCGGTTTGAGGCACGTTCGGCGTTTCCAATTCTTCTGCTTCAAGCGTTTCTTTGTCTGAAAGAATAGCACTTGCTTCGGAGAATTTTTCTTCAAACTCCTCTTTGTTGAATTTCTCTTCAAAGCGTTTTACATGCTCAAGTGTGGCCATAGAAAGGCTGCGCATTTGTACCAGTAAGTTGTTTTTATACTGGTCCATATCTTTGAAGTCTCTTTCTAGCAGTTTTACTTCGCCAAGCACTTCTTCTTTAATGTATTTTGCTTTTGTTTCGGCTTCGCGTATAATTTCACGGGCTTTTTCTTCAGCTTCCTGCACAATTTGTTCGCTTTTCTGCTTCGACTCCTGCAAGTATTTATCAGCCTGCTGATTTGCCTGCTCGGTAATCATGGTGCTGGTATCTTCGGCTGTTTTTAAAGTCTTGAACAAAGTCATTTCAATCTCCCGAAGTTTGCTGGCTTCTTTTTCGGCCATTTCAAGTTGCATTCTCAGCATCTTGCTTTCGTTAAGTATGCGTTCCCACTCCTGCGAGAGATTTGCTAAAAAATTATCAACTTCTTCGATATTGTAGCCTCTGAAAGTTTTTTCAAATTCATGTTGGCGTATTTCGAGCGGTGTAATTTTCATTTCTTCAATGTTTTATGGAATTATTAAGGCAAAAATAATAAAAAAACTATCGGTACTCCTTTTTTTAACTTTTTTCTTCAATACCTGGGCGGCATCTTGAATATGATTTAAAGGGCATTATTCAGTATAACCAGTAAACACATATTTAGTTTTGACCTGATTTTATTCATGCAATTGCCAGACCGAAACCGTACGGTCGTCACTACATGAAACAATCTGCTGCTCATAATCTGACCACCATACTTTATTAACTGATGTGCCATGCCCTGCGTGGCGGGCCCTATCTATAACTTTTAATAATTTGAATTGGCTGGCATCCCAGACTTTAATTGATTTGTCCATACTACAAGTTACAAATCTATGCCCGTCAGGGCTAAATGCCAGATGGTTAATGGCAAACGTATGGGCCACTATTTCTTCTTCCTGTTTATAGTCTTGCTCGGCGTTCCAGACTTTTAGTCTGGCATCTCTACTACCCGACAACAATAACGTAAAATCGGGCGAATACTTTATTGTAAAGACCGAATTGTTATGCGCAGGTATTACTTTTTTTAGCTCAAAATTCTTTAAATCAAAAATTTTGATGGTATTATCGCTATATCCTGCGGCTAATTCCCGTTCAATGGGGTTAATAGCCAAGCACCTGACACTTACATCAGCGGCTTTCAAGTGTTTCCGAAAAGCAAAACTTTCAACATCAATGACTGATATTACCCCATCGCTTCCGGCAACAAATGCCTGATTGTCATAGAACTGAATATCAAAATAAAGAGCAGAGGCTAATTTTAAGGAACGGATTTCTTTTTTGGTTTCGAGGTCAATTACATGAATACCTTCCTGATTCTGGGCTATCCACAAGTGGTTTTCTTTTGGCACATAGGCCATTGCATAAACCGAATTTGTTACTTTGGCTATCAGTTCGCCTACGTCGGGTTTCTGAAGATTCCACCTTACTACGAAGCCATCGCCTCCTGCTGAAAAAAAACGATGTTTATCACCTGATTTTTCCAAGGCATATACGCAGTCACGATGCCCGCTAAAGGTATCTATTTTCTCAACTTGAATCATGGCTTTTACATGATTTTCACAATCATGCACTTATTTGTTTGTTAAGGATAAGCAATTTATTATAATTTTGTCTGCAAAACTAATTCTTAATATTTCAATTAATTGTAGCATCACATGAATTTTTCGGAAAATATAGAAAAAAATGTTGTTTTTACTCAAGTTGAGAAAGAAATTACTGGTTTAGGCTTTCAGATTGCCACACAAGACCAGAGCCGCCCTTGGGGGGGCTTCTTCGTTCTGAATGAAGAACAGGCTCCTGAATTCATTAAAACTTATTTTCCTCATTTAAGTATCAATGATTTTGCTCCGGGCCAAAAACTCAGCCCTAAAATTCTGGTTGTGGCTCCTCACAAACGTCTGTCATGGCAGTACCATTTCCGCAGAGCCGAAATCTGGAAAGTAGTAGGTGGCATTGCAGGTGTTGTAACGAGCGATACTGACGAACAAAACGACGTACAAACACTTGCCTTAGGTACAATTATTAACTTGAAACAAGGAGAAAGACACCGCCTGATAGGCTTAGACCAATGGGGTATTATTGCCGAAATATGGCAACATACAGACCCTGAGAACCCATCGGATGAAAACGATATAGTCCGTGTGCAGGATGACTTCGGCCGTTAATATACAATACTTTGCAGGTTTTGAACCTGCAAAGTACCTACTCAATATGTAATACCAGCCCTTTTAAATAACTCCCTTCGGGATGAAATAAATTAACTGGGTGGTCGGCTCCCTGTGAAAGATGATGCAATACCCGTACCTGCCGGCCTACTTCAAGTGCTGCCGAAACAATTGTGTTATAAAAAAGTTCGCGGTCTACCACCTGAGAGCAGGAGAAAGTAAACAGAAGCCCTCCTTTTGCCAGCCGTTTGATTCCTTCTATATTCAGGCGTTTATAACCTTGCACGGCCTGATGCCTTTTGGCAATACTCTTGGCATAGGCAGGTGGGTCAAGAATAATCAAATCATAAACCTGATCATTCTTTTTCAAGAAGTTCATTACATCTTCTGCATAGGCTTCATGGTTACTTACTTCTCCGACATTCGCAGCTACGTTCTGATTCACCAGTTCAATAGCCTTTTTTGAAACATCAACCGAGTGTACATCATTGGCCCCAGCCTTTAAAGCATAAATCGAGAACCCTCCCGAATAGCAAAAAGCATTTAATACCTTTTTACCTTTGGCATATTCTGCCAGTAGCTTACGGTTGTCACGTTGGTCGAGGAAAAAACCTGTTTTTTGCCCTGTTTCCCAATCAATCAGAAACTTGTTTCCGTTTTCAGCTACTTCATGAGGCAATGATACTGCCAAGCCATTTTTCAAAAACAGGTAAGAATTAGTTACTGTTTTGGCAAACTCGTCTGGCAGTGTTTCGGTACTTTTATCATAAATAGCCAATAGTTCATCGGCATAAATACGCTTAATGGCCGATACTATTTTTTCTTTCTCACGCCACATACCTATGGTATGCGCCTGAAATACTACCACATTATTATAATAATCAAGAATGAGCCCGGGGAATCCATCTCCTTCTCCGTGCGTTAGTCTATAACAGGTGGTTTCTGTCTGATGTTGCGCAACCAGTATCTGGCGTATATCATACGCTGTTTTGAGTTTCTGATACCAGAAAGCCTCATCAACTATCACTTGTTCATAAGAAAAAATCTTTACCGTTATACTTCCTTTATAAAAATGTCCGGTAGCCAGATACCCACCTTTTTTATCACATACTTCTACGGTATCACCATCGGTGGGTTTACCTTCAATTTTAGCGATGGCTCCTGAAAACACCCACGGGTGAAGCCTTTTCACGACTTGCTCTTTGCCTGCTTGTAAAAAAATTTTTGCGTACATGCCTTCTTTGTTTTCCTAATCCTTTTACAAAATAAGAAAATTATAGCCCCTAAACGAAACGTTTTTACAATTTTATATTTACATTTACCTTCTTTTCAGATAGCAGTATTTGTTTCTAACCCCTTAATATTAATAAGATAACTATGAAGCTAAACCGTCGAAATTTTCTACGTAACACAGGCCTGCTTGCGGCAACTCCACTATTAGCCAATGAGTTATGGTCATGTACGCCTTCATCAAAAACAGAAGAAAAAAGTGCTGATTCGACAGCAAAATCATCGATGCTTATTGACCCCTCGGTTAAAGAATTTGGTATTCAACTCTGGACGGTTAAAGAAGACTTGGCTAAAGACCCTAAAGGTGTTCTGAAAGCATTGGCTAGCTATGGTTACAAACAAATTGAGAGTTTTCAAGGTGATAAGGGTGTTTTCTGGGGCATGACAGCCAAAGAATTTAAAACCTTAATGGATGACTTAGGCACGAGCCTTATCAGTACCCATTGCAGCGAAGAGTACACCATGAAAAAAGAAAAAGAAGGAGAATTTAAAAAACTGGTTGACGATGCCGCAAGTATTGGCATGAAATACCTGATTAATCCTTTTCTTGGTGATTTAAAGAAGGAAGATGAATGGAAGAAAGCAGCCGAAGGGTTGAACCGTCAGGGTGAAATAGCGGCTAAAGCTGGCTTACGTATGGCCTACCATAACCATAATTTTGAATTCAAGAAATTTGCCAATGGCACTATGCCTCAGACAATTCTGCTCGAAGGTACTGACCCCAAACTAGTTGATTTTGAAGCTGATTTATACTGGGTAGTTGCGGCAGGCGAAAACCCTGAAGAATGGTTGAAAAAATACAAAAATCGTTTCCGTCTTGTGCATGTCAAAGATATAATGGCTGACGATAAAGTAAAAGAAATTACTGTGAAAGAAAAAGTTACCGACCCGTTATTCTCGTTCTCTACTATTGTTGGAACTGGTAAAATAGATTTCCCGCATTTATTGAATGTAGCAAAACAAAACGGTGTTGAATATTTTATTGTAGAACAGGAACGTTTCGATGGCACTACACCACTTAAAGCAGCCGAAGCAGATGCTAACTATATGAAAAATCTGGTTTTTGCTTAAAATAAATTCCTATCTATTTTTATATAAAAACGGGGCAGATGCGTGTACATCTGCCCCGTTTTTAACAAATGACTTATTTGCTAGAAAGTTTTTATTAGTTCTTTTATCATGAATGTCATGGTGGGTTCTGCTTTATGAGCAGCCTCTAGAATTCTACTCAGTTCGGCTTTTTGCAAAATTTCAGGAATCCCCATATCAGTAATTACTGAAATCCCGAAAACTGGTATATCCATTTGCCTTGCTACAATTACTTCTGGTACTGTACTCATTCCGACGGCGTCAGCCCCTAACATTCTTAGCAACCGATACTCGGCTTTAGTTTCCAGATTAGGCCCTGCAACACTCACATACACGCCTCTATGAATACCCTCAAGTGCATTTTGAGTAGCAATTAACAAGGCTTTTTCAATGGTGTGTATATCATAAGGTTCGCTCATGTCAGGGAAGCGGTCTCCCATAATGTTTTCGCCCACTAACGGATTTTCGGGCAAAAAAAGTGAGATATGATCATCAATAATCATTAAGTCGCTTTCCTTGAAGAGTGGGTTCAGCCCACCCGCGGCATTTGATACAAACAGGCGTTCGATTCCTAGTAGTTTCATTACACGTACCGGAAAAGTAACCTGTTGCATCGAATAGCCCTCATAATAATGAAAACGGCCTTGCATACAAACTACTTTTTTGCCGCTAAGTGTACCAAATATGAGCTTGCCTTTATGAAATTCGACGGTAGCTAAAGGGAAATGAGGTATATCAGCATAATTGAGTACAAACTCCACTTCTATTTCGTCGGTAAGTTTACCTAAACCCGTACCTAAAATAATTCCGAATTGAGGTCTGAAACTGTCAGTTTTTGATTGAATATAGGCTGTTGATTCTTCTATTAAACGCAGCATAGTTATAGGTTTTAGTGAGCTAAATTACAAAATAAAAAAGCATGATTCGTGGAATCATGCTTTTTTATCTGCGAACGAGCTATATCTTACAAAGCCAATGTACCTTTGCGAGCTGCATCAACCAAAGTAGCTTCTAAGCCTTTTTTGTTGATAGTACGAAGGGCTGAAGTCGAAACTTTCAATGATACCCACACACCTTCTGATTCTAAGAAAAATTTCTTAGTTTTAAGATTTGGGAAAAACTTACGCTTTGTTTTATTGTTAGCGTGCGATACGTTGTTACCGACTTGCGTTCTTTTACCAGTAATTTGACAAACCTTTGCCATTGCTTAATATAATATTTTCTATGAAAAAAAGATAATTCCTTAAACGGGACTGCAAAATTCGTATTTTTTTCGGAAATAAAAAAGTAACTTTCACTTTTTTTTGAATCCATACGGGCAATGTTTACATCCACTTTTGCAGCAATACCCCCTTTTTTTATGGTATGCTTCCGTAAATACCATTAATTCTCCTTCAAAATAGTAGTCTTCTTCCTGCAAGCGTGAAGAAACAAACACTTTTTTTTTATTTTTTCTATTTGCCAATTTTGATATAATAGTTAGTTCTATTAACTTTTGTTCTGAAAAAATGTTTTAAAAAACTATGAATATCACTATAAGAGTCGCTACGATTACAGATGTACCAGAGATTCTGAAAATATATGCTGCTGCCCTTGATAACCACCAAGTATTGACAGTTGGAGAAGCTGAAAAGATTTTTGTCAGGCAAAATCAGTACCCCGACTACCATGTATTTATGGCAGAAAATGAGCACCAAGCCGTGGGGACATTTGCCCTGCTGGTTATGGAAAATATGGCACACATGGGAACGCCTTCGGCAGTGGTTGAGGATGTGGGCGTGCTTCCTGAATTTCAGGGATTCGGAATAGGTAAAAAAATGATGGCTTATGCTTTGCAATATGCCAAAGCTAAAGGGTGCTACAAGATGTCGCTCTCGAGTAATTTGCGCCGCGAGCAGGCACACCAGTTTTACGAATCGTTAGGTTTTACAAAGCACGGATACAGTTTTCTGATGGAGATTTAACCTAAACTGACTTTTCTATGCCTGAAATAAGGTCTTAGTATCTTTTTATCAAATACAACCAGTATTACTATCAGGTTTAACAAAACAGCAATTTTTGTAAAATACTGCACCTGCAAAGTACTAACGTATTTTGAAAAAATATCAGGCGAATTACTTGTTACATCAGAAGTTGGCTGAAATGCTATAATGATACCAACAGCAATCAGAAACATTGCTGCCATTGTACCACCAAATATGTAGGTTAATTTGCGGCTCCAGACTCTTTCTCTTACATGAATCACCACTAGTTTTTCCTCAGGAATACAGGCAAGTACTTTTTCGGTAAAATTCGCCGATGTTTGCTCCAGCGGCAAGGCTGCCAAATCAAGATGAATAGCTTCCAGTTCATTAAAATATTGTTTATATTCTAACGAATTATTCATAAGATGGCTATGTAGCTGCATAAGCTCTGCACTAGCACAACCATCAATAATATCAAATATCTGTTCGTCTGTCAACATAAATCTTTTGCTTTACTATTATTTTGCCACACCTCACTATATCAAACTTCTTACTTCGTCTTTCCAGTGTTTTCGCATTTCTTCTGCCAGTCTTTTTCTGGCTCTATGAATTTTAACTTTTGCCGTTTCGGCAGTAATTTCAGTGATGGCTGCAATTTCTTCTAATGATTGTTCCTGAAGGTAAAACAACGTTATCATCATTACATCATCGGCCGAAAGTTGCTGCATCGCTTTTTTAATAGCCTCCTGTCTTTCGTACTTTCTGACCTCTTCGCTCGAATCACTTAAATTACTTACTTCTGACGCCTGCACACACAGGTCTATATCTTCAGTAAAGATACGATTTTTTCTTTTTTGCATCAAGGCAGCATTGAAAACAATCCGATAAAACCATGTGGTGAATCTGGCTTCAAAATTAAAGGTATCAATATTTTTAAAAACCTGCAAAAAAGCATCCTGCGCTACTTCTTCGGCCTCCTCACGGTTATTAAGTACTCTGAATGCCACTGTAAAAGCATAGTTCTTGTGGCGATTAATCAGCTCTTTGAAAGCCAATCTATCGCCTGTTTTAATTTTTTTAATGAGGATAATATTTTTCTGGTCGTCGTTCACTTGGCTATTCGATGC
The DNA here is from genome assembly GCF_037153985.1 of Emticicia sp. 17c. Taxonomy (NCBI): domain Bacteria; kingdom Pseudomonadati; phylum Bacteroidota; class Cytophagia; order Cytophagales; family Leadbetterellaceae; genus Emticicia; species Emticicia sp. 17c. Next base: position 199,465 of record NZ_JBBAYI010000001.1, on the reverse strand, counting down.
AGCTTTTCTGAAAACGTTACAACTTTCTGAAAAAATTTTTTTTTACCCGACCCGTAACCTAGTTTTAAAGACCTGCATCCTATCGTCAAATATTATTTCACTTTTAAAATCATTTAATTATGGATGCTCGTGTAGTAGCTTTAATCGTTCCGATTACTGCAATAGTTTGCTTTTCTGGGCTTTTGGCTATATTAAGAAAATTTGAAAATGAGGAAAGAATGGCTATGATTGAAAAAGGGCTTACCCCCCCACAAAAAGAAAGCACCAAAGTTAATCCTGCTTCTGCCTTACGTTGGGGATGCCTTTTTATGGGAGTTGGCTTTGGTATCTTTCTGGCTAATTTTATAAGCACTGTTAAAGATGAATCAGATGCGCTATATCCGGCATTTATTCTATTTTTTGGCGGCTTAGGGCTTCTTATTTCTTATTATATCCAGCTAAAACTCGACCAAAAACACAAATAGTTTTCTTACATTCTAAGACTACTTACGCCACTTAGCCAAATTACCTTTGCCACCAATTGCCCAACAATCGTTTTTATAACATGAAACCGCATGGAAAGCCTCATTATCGATGGCTTTCCATGTTTTTCCCATATCGTCCGAAAGCCCCGTGCCTGAAGTGCCTACTACTAATAAACTTTTATCAGATAAAACCCAGCTTGATTCTTTTAAGCCATCTGGCTTGGCTTGTGGCAACAAAGCCCATGTTTTACCGCCATCATGCGTAATGGCTATGTTATCTGAAACCTTTTTGTCTTCTTTATAATCGCCTCCTGTGGCAATTCCGTCTTTATCTGAATAAAAATGTAGCCCGAAAATACCTGAGGTTAAGCCCTGAGTAAAAGGGGTTTCGGCAACTTGCCATGTTTCGCCCTTATCAGTGGTATAAAAAACCCTACTTTGCGTATTTATCCATGCCTTTTTTTTGTTGCGCGTAATTACACACGTGCCACTAGCTGCAAAAGAGGCTTCACCTTGTTTAATAACAGGCAGTTTATCTTTAGCTATTCTATGCCATGTTTGCCCACCGTCTAATGTTCTCAGAATAAAAGGTTTATCATCAACAGGGTCGCCAATGAGTACCCCTTCTTTTTCATTCCAGAAATCGAATGAATCGAAAAAAGCACCTTTTTCATGTGTTTCAAAAACTATTGTCCATGTATTGCCCCCATCAATCGTTTTGTAGATTCTTGCGGCATTTTTTTCGGCCTCGCCTGCACTCATGGCAAAGGCTATGTGTTCATTAGCTCCATAAATATCTCTGAAATCAAGAGTTTCAGCCCCTTGAACTCTTATTACCTGCCAATGCTGGCCTGCATCGGTAGTTTTCAGGATGGTGCCTTTTGTGCCACCAGCCCAAACCACTTTACTACTAGTTGCACAAATAGAACGGAACGATGCCTCTGTGCCTGCATTTTGTTTGCTCCATTGAGCTTTTAGAGTACTAACCGATAAAATTAAAAGGAAGGATAAACGTTTTTTCTTAAAAATAAAGTTAATCATATCAATCATTCAGAATAGTGGTATATTTTTGTGAGATGAACCAACGAATGTACATATTTCTTTCTACTCTTTTTTGCTTTTTTTGCAGCTTTTTTGCCTATGGGCAAGAGGATGTTAAGATAGAGTTCGGAAAAAAGAACTTGTTAACTGATGAGGTACTTGTGATTAATGTATTTATTAAAGGCAGCGACAAATCGAATGTAAGTGCTTTTCCTGAAATTCAGGGATTTACCAAAGCTGACAGAAAAATTGTACATACCAAAGGACAAGCCCATACTATTACCCAGAACTACACCCCTTCTAAAGAAGGCACCTACCGTATTGCCCCTTTTGAACTTACAGTAAACGGTAAAACTTATGAGTCGGAAGCTACTACTGTTGTGATAACAGCACCTAAAGATACAGATGAAGAGGAAGAGCTTATAAATACCGAAGATATTAAAGAAAATGCTTTTCTAGGTATGAATATCGACAAAAGCAAGGTGTATGTAGGGGAAGGTTTCAAGGTATCTCTAGCCTTTTATGTAGCAGAAAGCAATACAATGAAAATAGAGTTTCCTGACAACCTGAACGCGCAGGTTGATGCTATTGCTAAAAAAATAAAATCGCCTGATTGTCTGGAAGAAAGAATCAACATTACCAACATTGATGAAGGCCATAAAACAATAAATGGAAAAAAATTCTTTGTATATAAGTTTTTTGAAGCCATTTATTTTCCGTTGAATAACCAACCTGTAAAAATTCCTGCTGTTGAGTTACGTATGACCCAGATACAGAAAAAAACAGGAGAAAAAGAATCGATTAGTTTCAAGAATAAGCCTTTTACCGTAAGTGTAATGAGTTTGCCAGACCACCCCCTGAAAGATAAGGTTGTGGCAGGTGATTTTAGTTTATTGGAAGAAATAGAAACAAGAAAGATTAATACCGGAAAAAGTTTTAATTATAGTTTTAAAATAGCAGGACACGGAAATTTTGAAACTGTTAACGTTCAGTCGCCTGTTAATGATAGTTTTTTTGACTTTTATCCACCTGAAGTCAGAGAAACAAGTAATAATGGACAGGGCATTCGGGAAAAAGAGTTTCGCTACCGGATTGTGCCTAAAGACTCGGGGCAACAATCTTTAGACAAATATTTTTACTGGATTTATTTCAATACGAAGGATAAAAAGTATGATACCCTAAAGTCTCACATAAGAATAAAGGTTCTGGGAAAAACAATTGCTGATAAAGAATCGGACACCTCACAGGATATATTCGCGGGTATTGATAAGCTGGATACATCAACCGTTGAAACAAATTATCAGGAGGTAATCAAGAATATTTCGAACCTCCTGATAATTTGCATGATTATGGGCTGTCTGTATTTTTTTAGCTGGAAAAAGCAGAAATAACTTACAACTTCGGATGTTTCTTATGAAAATCGGTTGCGTCCTGATACGCCTTTGCTACTTGCAACAACTTAGCTTCGCCAAATAGTTTTCCCATAAATGTGATACTTGTCGGGCGGCCTTCTGGTCTGAAACCATTAGGCAAAACCACACACGGATGCCCCGTAAGGTTTGTCAGTGTAAGATTCCGGCTAAACGAAGGCGAAAGGTACACATCAATTCCTTTTAGACGGCGTTCCATTTCCTGAATTAACAATGTACGGTGCCGATTGGCTTGTAAGTACTCAACGGCAGGAATAAACCGCGCCGAACGAAAGGCATTAGGCCACGCGTTTTTGTTTTGCCTGACCATTAAATCGTCTTTACCCGAACGGGTTAATTCATCAAAAGCGGCTGCGGCTTCAACACCCAATAAAAAACTGATGTCGTTCGACGGCAAAGTAGGTAATTCCAGAGGTATCAACTCTGCTCCCAGCTTTCTTAAAACCGCTAATGTCAAAGAATCTGTTGTTTTATTGGGGTATTTTCTTTCAAATTCACTTTTCAGATAAGCAATTTTTATTCCTTTCAGACCTTTGGTTCCGTCATAGTTAAAAGGGGCTTGCATACAGGTAAAATCTTGGTTATCAACACCATGTATAGCATTAAAAACAATTGCGCAGTCTTCAACAGTTCTACATATTGGCCCTAGTTTATCCATGCTCCAGCTCAGTGCCATAGCTCCGGTACGCGGAACACGCCCAAATGTGGGGCGCAAACCTGTGGTTCCGCACTCAGACGATGGCGAGACAATTGACCCGAGGGTTTCACTCCCGATTGCAAAAGGTAAAAGACCTGCCGCCACTGACGAAGCCGAACCCGCCGAAGAACCACTGGACCCACGGTTTAAATCCCACGGATTAAGGGTCTTACCACCAAACCATACATCGCCCATAGCTAATTCACCTAGAGTTAATTTAGCACAAAGTACTGCTCCAGCTTTTTCGAGCCTTTGTATTACTACGGCATCCTGCTCAATTACTTGCTCTTTATATGGCACCGAACCCCAAGTTGTTTTGTAGCCTTTCACAGCTAGTAAATCTTTAGCGCCGTAGGGTATTCCATGCAATAAACCTTTGTATTTACCTGCTTTTATTTCTTCATCGGCCTTTCTGGCTTGTTTCAAAGCAAGGTCTTCGGTAATTGTAATGGCATAATGTAGTTTAGGGTCATATTTTTTTAATCTTTCGATAAAAAACTGTGTAAGTTCCAAAGACGAAATCTTTTTTGTACGAATCAATTCTGCCAACTCTCTTACTGAATAAAAGGCGAGGTCATCCCGATTAACTGGTAGCTCCACCTCTCCAACCTGAGATGCTTTAAACGGGAGGTAGTTTTTTTCAAACTCAAAACCTATGGGTAACGGATTAAAGTATAAAGCCGGAGCCACGCTGTTATCTAGTGGAATTTTCCTGATGCTCTCAAAATCTTTCCGATTATCATTTAAATCGTTAATCATTGAATCCGCTTCGGCATCTGTAAAATCTAGCCCCAGAATTTTTTCGGCCTGATTAACCACTTCAACAGTAATTGGTGGGTTGTCGAGTGCTTTGGTAATAAATGCCCCTAAACCTAAAGAAGCCATGCAAGCAAGGGGGAGTACAATTTTCTTCATAAGTTATAGTTTGTTAATGAACAGAAATATATAATTTGTTAAGTGTTTTTAGCATTTACAAAGCCCACGTGCGCAAGCTAATCCAATGCCTGCAAACATTATAGCAACAGACACATAGATTTTTTCATAAGGGTATTTTTTGCTTGTGAATTTACATAAAAAGCCGAAACACTAATGTTGTTCCGGCTTTTATTTTTTGTAAAAATACGCTCTTTATCTGGCCTGATTTATTGCCTGTTTATAGCTAATTAACTGGATACCCTTTTGCTCAATTGCTGCTTTTACTTTCTCGCTGGTAAAAATGGTAGTTACATCCTGCCGACCTTTGGCAACATCTTCATATCCGATATGATAAATAGCTCGAAGTTCATCATTATCAATGCCGGGATGTTCCACAAAAACATAGGTTTTACCTTCTTCTAGTTTATCCAACATTTTAATAAAAGCCTCTATGCGTTCGTCGGTCGATTTATTTCGGAAATCAAACCCAGTATAGCTAATACCAAAATCTTTCTGAGAGTCGGCATCTACCATTACCAGATTATATTCTTTTGCTACTCTTTTTGCCATTTCTTTCACTTCGGGCGTAAATGCGGTGCTACCCATGTGCCCCGACACGTGGCTCAGCCGAGGAATATACTTCAAGGCCATTTCTATTTGCGCTCTTAGCTCTTTTTCTACGTCGGCTAGTTGCCATGTATTATCTAGCACAGCCTGTTGCGGATAATTGTTATTATGGAAGAGCATCGGGTAAAAGTATCCATCTTTATTACGCAAACTAGGTGCGTCGGTCATTGGGCGCCATTTAATGTTATCCCATTCACTTGTAATAGCAAAATGAAGTCCAACATCAATTCCATTGTTTTGCTCCAGTAATTTTACAGCTTCTGGAAACCACGGAGACGGAACAATTACCTCAATCGATGTTTCAATACCTTCTTTATAACATTTTATGAGGGCTTGGTTACCTGAGTGAGAAAAGCCCATGTCGTCTCCACGGACAATCAAACGTGGCGGATTACTTAAGCTCTTCCTTAATACTCCTTTTGTGCTTGATTTACTAAAAATACTTGCCAGCTCAATTGAAACGTTATCGCCATCGAAAGTACATTTAATGGTTTCTGTATGTGGGCTTTCAATGTATCGCAAAGTGAATTCCAAAGTATGGTCATCTTTCCATGTATAACTGCCAGCCGTTTTAAATGGAGGCAATCCTTTACGGTTTGCCTTAGCTCTGGCTACCAGATATGGCCCCTGTTTAGTGGTTTCGCTGTACGCCCATTTTCCGGCTCCAAAGGGTAAAGTATGTGTTACTGAATCTGTTTGTAAAGTGAGGTTACAAATACCATTTTTGAAATCTAAGCTGATGCTCTTCAAACTTTTATCGTTAGCAATAATACCGAAGGTTTTACCAGAAAGTTTGGCTTCAAGAGCCGTTATGTCGTTTTTCTGTGGCACAGGAAGTGCCAACGTACTTATTTTTTCTTTTAATGCGATTAATGCTTTGGGGTTAGCTGCTAGTTTTTTGGGCTTAAAGGCAGGTAGAATATATTTCCAGACCAGATTAATCTCTGACTGCATATCGGGTGCTTCGGCAGTTATTGCAACTACGGCATCTTGGTCGGGCATTACAATGATAAACTGCCCGTTGGCTCCATCGCCTCTATAAGCATTATTACGGCAACGCCACATCTGGTAGCAATATCCTTGCAACCAATCGCTTGAATCTTTTTTAGCTTGTGGGGCGCTTGGGTCTTGCATAATTTTCATGGTTGAGGCTTCTTCTACCCACGAGGCAGGCAAAATCTGTTTTCCTTTCCACATACCTTTTTGCAAAAACAACTGCCCGAATTTTGCCATATCTTCAGTTTTGATTCTTAAGCCCCACCCTCCGGTGTTGATTCCGTTGGGGTCAACCTCCCAGTCTATTCCTTCAATACCTAGTGGCACAAATAAACGTGGTTTCAGATAATCGACTATTTTTTCGCCTGTTACTTTTTGTACAATTGCCGAAAGCATATAAGTAGCTACCGAGTTGTATAAAAATTTACTGCCGGGCTGATTCACAATAGGTGTATTAAGAAAAGTTTTCACCCAGTTATCACTCGTAGCTACCACACCAGTTGGGTCAGGAGCTTGGCCAGCACTCATACTCAGGAGGTCTTTTACTTTTAACTCTGCTAAATTGGGGCTTATTGTCTGAGGTAAGTCATCAGGAAAAAAGGAAATAACTTTGTCGTTCACTGTCAGGCGTTTTTCGGCAACAGCAAAGCCTACGGCAGTGGCTGTAAAACTTTTACTACACGAGTACATGGTATGTTTTAAATCGGCACGGTAAGGATTCCACCAGCCTTCTGCCACTACTTTGCCGTGGCGGATTATCATAAAACTATGGAATTCGTGTTTGCTTTTAGAGGCGGCTTCCAGAAACTGCGTAATACCTTCGCTCGAAACACCTTCCGCTTCAGGCGTACTACGCGGCAATGAATTAGTTTTCTGGGCAAATGTATAAACGCTAAAGAGGAGGAAAATACATATTTTTCTCATAGGTATTGGTTGAAGTAGGTTAAATAGAATGAGTTTGAAAACGAAATGAAAGTTAGAGAATATCTATCGATTTTCATAATTTCTTTTCAGAAGGCTATTAAAATGAATTGGGATTTCACGCCATGCAGTTTTGAAAAATTATACTTATTTCTTTTGCCCTGTTTACAGTCATGAAATGCCCACCACCTTGTACTACAACATCTGTTTTTATAAAATATGCGGGCAAGATTTTATCGGCAGTTCCATGGATATGAATAGTGTTCGGATGAATTGTCTGGTTTTTCCAGCATAGAATTTTATTAATAGCCCATTTTAAAAAATCTTCGTCTAAATCCTGAAGAATGTTGGCAAACATATTTTTATGTTGCTTGTCGCTTATCCCAAAAAGCCAGTCGCTTATAAAAGTATGCTGTTTTAAAAGAGTAATGGGCAAGAGTTTATGAATAGCCAAATACCCTGCCCAACGATAATAGAAAGGAATTTCAGTATATATTTTGGCAGATGCCAGCAAAATAATTTTTCGTGTATTGACGTATCTGGCAACTTCTATTGCTATCATACCACCAAAGGATAATCCTATCAAAACAGGGTTTTTGGTGTTTATCTGGTTTGTAAGCCTTTGGGCATAAGCCTCTATACTTTCGTTATTTTCGGGTTTTATCCATTGAATAAAGACAGGTTTAAAAGTGCCGAAATCTATTTCACCAAATACTCTTTCATCTACACCCAAACCGCTGAATACATAAACATTTTCCATGAAATTATCAGAAAAGCAAAGAGAGAGCTTTTCACTCTCCCTTTGCAAAAAATATCTTATCAGCTTCCGGTTTTAGTTTTAGGCCGGATAATAAGCCTCAACGACTGGTCGTAAGTTATATAACTCCATAGCCAGTTAATAAATACCATTACTTTATTTTTGATACCAAGAATCGACATTAAGTGTACGAACATCCAGACGTACCAAGCAAAGGCCCCCTGAAACTTCCAGAAAGGCAAGTCTACTACTGCCAGATTTCTACCAACTGTTGCCATTGAACCCAAATCTTTATATTCAAAAGGTTTTAGGTCTTCTTTTCGCATAATTTTAAGGAAGTTCTTGGCTAATAGTTTTCCCTGCTGAATTGCTGGTTGTGCCATTTGCGGATGCCCATTAGGAAATTTCGGGTCACCGCTCATTAAAGCGATGTCTCCTACGGCAAAAATATTTTCATAGCCGTCAACCTGATTAAACTGGTTCACTTTTATGCGGCTTCCCCTACCATAAATTTCAGGTGCGAACCCTTCAATTGAATTTCCTTTTATACCTGCGGCCCAAACTACGTTATTGGTACGTATTTGTTCGCCTGTACTGGTGTAGGCATATTTTCCGTCAAAATCTGTAATTCTAACACCTGTTTTTACTATCACACCCAAGCGTTCGAGGTATTCTTTCCCTTTGCTTGATGCCTCTTCTGACATTACTTCCAGCACCTCGGCCGAAGACTCAAAAAGGTAAATTTTCATCATATTGAAATCCATCTCAGGATAATCTTTTGGCAAAATAACCTTTTTCATCTCTGCCAGTGTTCCTGACACCTCAACTCCTGTTGGCCCCCCTCCTACTACTACCATATTCATTAACCCCTCACGTGTTTCAGCATCTTCGGCCGTTAGGGCATCTTCAAAATTCTGCAATACACGGTTACGCAAGTAAATAGCCTCTGAAACTGATTTCATCGGAATAGCATTTTCAATCATGTTTTTCATGCCGAAAAAGTTTGTTCCTGCACCCATAGCCAAAACAAGGTAATCGTAGGTAATTTCTCCTAACGCAGTATCGATGCTATTTTTTTCAGGGTTTACTTTGGTTACTTCTGTAATACGGATGTGTACATTTTTCTTTCGTTGAAAAATTTTCCGAAGCGGAAATGAAATAGAACTTGGCTCAAGACCAGCCATGGCCACCTGATAAAAAAGAGGCTGAAACTGGTGATAATTATTTTTGTCTATCAAGACAATCTGAACATCGTGTCTGGCAAGTTTTTGAGCTAGTGCCAAACCTCCGAAACCGGCACCAATAATTACGATGCGTTTCTGGGGAGTATCTGGAATATTTGGAGTCATATTACATGTAGCCGAAGCTTTTTGGATTTTTCTAATAATAGAACGCCAAAACAAACATTATTGTTCGACTTTTTCAAGAATTATTCTATTATTTTTCAATAAAAAAGCCCGTTTGTTTTTACATCAGACGGGCTTTCAGATTTGTTAGAATAACATTTCATTTGGGGGCTTAATGCCTTTCATACGGATATAAATAGTGGTTTGCCCACGGTGGTGTGTCTGATGCTCAAAGGCTTTGGCAAATACCATTTCTTTGGTCATGTCGCCTCTGTTACCAAATTTTACCATTTCTTTAAATTGCTCGTCGGTCATGCCTTTTAAGGCATTTATTACAAAATCGTAGCTGTCTAAAACCATTTTGGTAGTTGCAGCCTTCGATTTATCTTCGGCTTTTTCAGAGGCCCCTCTTTCAATAGGACTTTTAACACCACTAGCCAAAGAGGCAAAGTTGTAATTAGCATCGGCTAAGTGTAAAAGTTGCTGTGCAAAAGAGCGAATGTCAGGCGAAGGCTTAAAATCGTAGCCATCTTCTGGCATGGTTTCCAGATACAATTTAGTATATGCTTTTGCTCTTTCCCATTCTTTAATCATTTGTTCTTTATCGAGCGCATAGGCGTTCGAAAAGCCGAAGGCAAATAGCGCCAGCAGGCTTAATAGTAGAGATGTTTTTTTCATTGTAATAGATGTTTGAGATTTTAGAAGTAAATGTAACAAAAAAGAGACTTCCTGATGAGCAAGAAGTCTCTTTTTAACGATTTATTTAAAATTAGTTAGCAACAAATTCGCCACTAGCTCTTAATTCTACTTCTTCGCTTACTACGGCAGACGGCATAGCACCTACGCCAAAAGCAGTACGGTTGATAGTACCACTAGCTTTGAAACCAGCTACTTTTTTGCCTTGACGGTTAGTAGTTGTACCAATCAAAGTCAGGTCAATAGTTACAGGTTTTGTTACGCCTTTCATGGTTAGGTCGCCGGTTAACTGAAATTTTTTAGGGCCAACACTTTTGATTGACGTACTTTTGAAAGTAAGTGTCGGGAATTTCTCAGTGTCGAACATATCAGCTTTTTGCAAATGCCCGTCTCTCATTTCGTTGTTGGTTGTTACGCTTTTCGCATCAATTGTTAACTCAAAAACTGCATCTGAGAAATCTTCTTTTGATGAAGTAATGCTTGCATCAAAGTTTTTGAAAGTACCGTCAACTTCTGACAGCATAAGGTGTGTTACAGTAAAGTTTACTTTAGTGTGTGCTTTGTCGGCCGACCACTTCTGTGCAAATGAGCCAACTGACGCCAATAGGCTAAGTACCAAAACAACTGCTTTTTTCATTGGTTCTGAATGATTTTAATTAATAATAGTGAATTGATTAAGAAAAACAAATGTAGATACATATAATATATATACAAGTATTTTCTCAGGTTTTAACAAAACATTAACTTATATAAGTTCAACAAAGATTGCAAAAGCAATAAAAATCAGCGGGGTGTGTCGACATATTCCGAAAATCACTCGGCATTTTTTAATATTAAGCCGATTTCTTCTTTGTCTTCAAAGCCCTTTAAATAAAGATAGTTTTTGAAGCATTTGTTGTTTTCAATTCTACCCCAAATCAATTTAAAACGTTTGCATGACAATTTGAAACGTTTGCAAAAATAAATATTTTTATATTTAGTCTTTATATAATACTATTGCATCAATTATAGCGCCCTGCATACAATTATTACATCAAAAACTTGTCTATACAAGTTAGCTAATATACTTTTGCAGATGCCTTAGTTCAGGCGAGTCCAGACAAAATAATCTAAACCTGTTTGATAGCTGTATTACCCTACTATGAAAGACCAGAATTTATTAGTTAAACCACAAAACAACCCTATCTATCAGCATTTTACGGCTGAAGATGCCGGCTGGAAACATCTTAATTTCGGGGCCAGAGTAATGCAACAGGGCGAAGAATGGGAACACGATACCACCGAAAATGAAATGGCTATTGTGCTTCTGGGAGGTAATTTTAAAGTTGCATCTGACAAAGGAAACTGGGAAATAAAAAACGGACGCAAAGATGTTTTTAGCGGTATTGCACACACGTTGTATTTACCTCGCCATACTAAATTTACACTTACGGCAACCAGCCCTGTACTTGACATTGCCTACTCATGGGTAAGCACCGACCAAGACTTTGCCCCTTATCTTAAACAACCTCAAGAAGCAGCCATTGAATTACGCGGAGGTGATAACGCTAATCGTCAGATAAATAGCCTCATACAACCCGGGTTTCCGTGTCATAAAATTGTTTGTGTTGAAGTTTATACACCTTCAGGCAACTGGAGTTCTTTCCCTGCCCACAAGCACGATGAAAGAAAGGTTGATGCTAATGGCCAACTAATTGAAGCCGAATTGGAAGAAATTTATTTTTACAAATTTCAGTCACCGCAGGCTTATGCCATTCAGCAGGTATATACCTACGACAGAAGTCTGGATGAAATTATCAGAGCCAAAAACAACGAAGCCGTTTTAGTACCTAAAGGGTACCACCCCGTAGCCGCCTGCCACGGGTATCATGCTTATTATCTCAACTTTTTAGCCGGAAGCGACCAGGTACTTACTGCCACCAACGACCCTGACCATGAATGGATATACGGAACCTGGAAAACACAAGACCCAAGATTACCGCTTGTAACCGCCCATATGAACGTATAACCAGCCCTTTTTATGCAAGCAAATACAAAAAAATATGATATCCTGACCATAGGACGCTCCTCTATTGATTTATACTCAAACGATATAGGTTCTCCTTTTGTTGATATTAGCTCTTTCGGAGCCTTTGTGGGGGGGTCTCCGCTGAATATTGCCGTAGGTTGTAAACGGCTTGGCCTCAATACCGGATTTCTAACAGCCGTAGGTAACGACCAAGTCGGCAAATTCATTTTGCATTTTTTAGATAAAGAAGGTATTAATACAGCCTCAATTCCTACTATTGATGGTACACGTAGCTCAGCCGTTATTCTGGGCATTGAACCACCCGACAGGTTTCCGCTGGTTTATTATCGTGATAATTGTTCTGATATTAATATCAATCTTGAGCATATCCGCAAGGCTGACATTGCGTCTTATCGGTCGGTTATGTTTTCGGGAACTGCCTTTAGCAAAGACCCAAGCCGTACAGCCATGTTTTATGCCATAGAAGAAGCACAAAAGTATGGTGCTGTAACTGCTTTGGATATAGATTTCAGGGCCGACCAATGGTTTGACCCTCTGGCCTTTGGCGTAACTATCAGGGCTGCCCTTCCTTATATGGATTTTGTTTTAGGCACCGAAGAAGAAATTCTGGCAGCATTCATGACCGACCCTAAACAACTGGAAATAAAGCACCAGCAGATTTCTGCGCCAGAAATCAGAGGAAATATTGACAACGCTATTCAGGAGATTCTCAATAAAGGTGTAAAAACGCTGATTGTTAAAAGAGGTGCTGATGGGGCTTCAATATTCCAGAAAGGAAAGGAAGAAATAAAAGTACCGGGGTTTCCGGTTGAAGTAATAAACGTACTTGGGGCAGGCGACTCATTTGCCGCAGGCTTTATGTATGGCTACTTGCAGGGCTGGGATTTATATAAGGCTGTCAGGATGGCTAATGCCACAGGTGCCATTATGGTAACCAAACATGGATGTGCCAATTTTATGGCTACTCTCGACGAAGCCCTGTCATTTGCCAATAGCAAGGGTGGATTATAATATCTGATAAAATTCTTTTTTAAAATACATGACAAAATTAACTAATTATATCGGTGGGCAATGGGTAAACAGCCACTCGGCAGCAATGCTAGATGTGAAAAACCCTGCTAATCAGGAGGTAATTGCACAAGTGCCGCAAGGGTCGGTGCAGGATGTACAACAAGCGGCAGAAGCGGCAGCCAGAGCATTTCCAGAGTGGCGAAATGTACCTGCGCACCGTCGGGTACAATACTTGTTTAAACTAAAAAGCCTGCTCGAAGACAATATCGATGATATATCCAGAACTATCGTATTAGAAAGTGGCAAAACCTTTGGCGAAGCAAAAGCAGAAATGCAGCGCGCCATTGAAAATGTTGAAAATGCCTGCGGAATACCTACAATGATGCAGGGAGATTTTTCAGAAGATATTGCCCGTGGTGTAGATGAATTCATGATTCGCCAACCTGTTGGGGTATGCGCCTGTATTGCTCCTTTCAATTTTCCGGGTATGATTCCTTTCTGGTTTTTACCTTATGCTATTGCTTGTGGCAATACCTATATTATTAAGCCTTCAGAGAAAGTTCCGCTAACCATGACAAAAGTTATCCAACTCATGGAACAGCTAGACCTTCCGGCAGGTGTAGTCAATCTGGTAAATGGCACTAAAGAAGTAGTAGATGGCATTTTACAACATCCGGTTATCAGGGCTATTAGTTTTGTAGGGTCAAGCAATGTAGCTCGTTATGTTTACTCACAAGGTGCGCTTTATGGCAAAAGAGTACAGGCACAAGGAGGAGCTAAAAATCCGGTACTGGTACTACCTGATGCCGATATTGAAATGACTACCCAGATTATTACCGATAGTGTTTATGGCTGTGCTGGTCAGCGTTGTCTTGCAGCTTCTACAATTATTACCGTTGGCGAATACAAGCATATTACCGAAAGTCTGGTTGAAGCAGCCAAAGGCCGCACCACAGGCTTCGGTCTGGATGAAACCAGCCTGATGGGCCCCGTCATAACTTCTGAAAGTAAATCAAGAGTAGAACAACTTATTCAGCAAGGTGTAAAAGAAGGCGGAAATCTACTCGTAGATGGCAGCAACAAAAAGGTATCAGGTTATGAAAATGGCAACTTCATTTTACCTACTATTCTTGAAAATGTGCCGCTTGAAAGCCCTGTTGCTCACACCGAAATATTCGGCCCTGTAATGTCGCTGATTCATCTGAATGACGTTGACGAGGCCATTGCCTTTATCAATAGCGGAAAATATGGTAATGCTGCCTGTATTTTTACCAGCAGCGGAGCTAGTGCCAGAAAATTTAGGCATGATGCCGATGCCGGCAATATCGGTATTAACATTGGCGTAGCTGCGCCTATGGCTCAGTTTCCGTTCTCGGGTTGGAAAGACAGCTTCTTTGGCGACCTACATGGTCAGGGGATGCACTCTGTCGAGTTCTTTACACAAACCAAAGTTGTTATTGAACGTTGGCTTAAAGAATGGACCCGCAAATTCTAAAACACTTTTGCTATTTAATTAAATTATTAGTCATTCATACTTACCTATATTAAACTTTACAGATTCTGGAAATGAAAAATACTTTAAAAATCGGCATTGTCGGCTTAGGGCGTATTGGACAAATTCATCTTTCTAATATTGCTACCCGCATAAAAAATGCAGAAGTTGTGGCTGCCGCCGATATATCGGAAAACCTTTTAGATTTTGCAGTAAGACATGGCGTAGAAAATGTTTCTACCAGCCCGGAATCTGTACTGACAAACCCCGATGTAGATGCCGTAGTTATTTGTACCCCTACCCCGTCTCATGTACCTTATACGATTCTGGCGGCTCAACACGGTAAACATATTTTCTGTGAAAAACCCCTTGATTTAAGCATAGAACAGATTCTGACTGCCAAAGAGGCCGTTGACCTCGCTAACGTGCAGCTGATGCTCGGTTTTAACAGACGCTTTGATGCCAACTTTCTGAAAGTAAAAGACATGGTTCATGCCGGGCTTGTGGGCAACCCCCATATTCTTAAAATTACAAGCCGTGACCCCAACCCTCCACAAATTGAATATGTGAAGTCGTCAGGTGGGCTTTTCCTTGATATGGCTATTCATGATTTCGATATGGCCAGATATGTGATGAACAGCGAGGTAGTTGAAGTATATGCCAAAGGTAAAGTACTGGTTGACTCCCGAATTGGTGATGAAGGAGACATTGACACTGCCATAACTACGCTTACTTTCGCTAATGGAGCCATTGGTGTCATAGATAACAGCCGCAAGGCAGTTTATGGATACGACCAACGTATAGAAGTATTTGGTTCGGGAGGGATGACACAAACCAAAAACAATACCCCTGATACGCACGAATATTATAACGAAAAAGGGGGGCATTTATCATTACCGCTCAATTTTTTCCTTGAAAGATATGCCGAATCATACGTAAACGAAATCAATGTTTTTGTTTCGAGCATTCAAACGGGTGAGAAAGTTCCGGTAAATGCGCACGATGGCCTAATGGCTACTGCCATAGCTATGGCAGCTAAGCAGTCATGTCTGGAAGACCGCCCTGTAAAAATAGATGAAATACTGAATATCATTGCCGCTTAATAGCACCGACTTACGTACTTTTTAATAGAAATACCCATTACCTAAATTATCTATTTAACCCTAAAATAAAGTATTATTCGAATGGAATCGGCTGGTTTACACACCCTTGATTATGTAGTTTTCTTTTTTTACTTTGTCCTTATTCTGGCTTATGGGTATTGGGTATTTCGTAAAAAGAGTGCCGACAGCAACACAGCAAAAGGCTATTTTTTAGCCGAAGGCTCTCTTACTTTCTGGGCTATTGGTGCCTCTTTAATTGCTTCAAACATTTCAGCAGAACACTTCATCGGTATGTCAGGGTCAGGCTTTGCTATTGGCCTTGCCATTTCCTCGTATGAATGGATGTCAGCGGCTACCTTATTGGTGGTGGCGGTTTTCTTCCTGCCTGTGTATCTGCGAAACAAAATCTATACAATGCCGCAATTTTTGCGGCAACGTTATAATCCGGTAGTAGCTACAACAATGGCTATATTCTGGTTATTGCTCTACGTATTTGTTAACCTTACCTCTATTTTATACCTAGGGGCATTAGCCCTTGAGGTAACCGCAGGTGTTAACTTTAATTTATCGATAGTTGCATTAGCTGTTTTTGCCATTATTATTACTATTGGTGGCATGAAAGTTATTGGCTATACCGATGTTATTCAGGTAGTTGTGTTGGTTTTGGGCGGGCTTATTACTACGTATTTGGCAATGGATATGGTAGCCAAGCATTTTAATACGCCTAATATACTCAGTGCATTTGGCACTTTAAAAGAACAGGCAGATTCTCATTTCCACATGATTCTACCCAAATCAAGCCCTCATTATAAAGATTTACCGGGCTTGACTGTAATCATCGGGGCCATGTGGATTAACAACCTGAACTATTGGGGGTGTAATCAGTACATTGTACAACGTACGCTAGGTGCCGACCTCAAAACAGCACGCCAAGGAATTGTCTTCGCTGCCTTTTTAAAACTTTTAATTCCGCTGATTGTGGTTATTCCGGGCATTGCAGCATTTGTACTGCATCAGAATGGTATGTTTCAGAAAGAAATGCTCGATGCTACTGACGCTGTCAAGCCTGACCACGCCTATCCAGTTTTGCTTAACTTGCTTCCTTCAGGCTTGAAAGGCATTGCATTTGCAGCTTTAACAGCTGCCATTGTAGCTTCGCTAGCAGGCAAAGCCAATAGTATTTCTACTATCTTTTCGTTAGATATTTACAAAATTTATATCAAACCCAATGCCTCTGATAAACATCTGGTACGTGTAGGACGCATAGCCGTTTGGGTTGCTATGGGTATTGCTACGCTCATTGCTCCGCAATTAAGGGTATTAGATCAGGCTTATCAGTTTGTGCAGGAATATTCGAGTTTTATTACTCCGGGTGTATTTGCTATTTTCTTTCTGGGTTTATTCTGGAAACGAACCAGCAGTATGGCGGCTCTTGTAGCAGCTTTATTGACCATTCCGCTATCATTGGCCGGAAAACTATGGTATCCAGAAATCCCATTCCTTGACCGCATGGGAATTATTTTTGTCATCCTTATTGCTATTATGGTAGCCATAAGCCTGTACTCAAAAACAAAAGATAGTTCAAAAGAAATGATAGTGGGTATACCAAAACCTGATTTTACTACCGGATTCATAATTTATACTACAATTATCTGTGGTATTTTAGTAGCTTTATATACGGCATTCTGGTAATAATAACCTGATTATTTATGAGATATACAGGCGGACTTGCTCTTGTAGTTCGCCTCAATAGTTTTAATTCACTAATTTTTTATAGCAATGCTTCTTACAACCAAAGAAATATTTAAAAAAAGTTATGGTAAATACGGTATAGCTGCCGTAAATGTTTTTTTTATGGAAGAAGTGCACGGACTTTTTGCAGCAGCACAAAAGGCCAACGCACCTTT
The DNA here is from genome assembly GCF_037153985.1 of Emticicia sp. 17c. Lineage (NCBI taxonomy): Bacteria > Pseudomonadati > Bacteroidota > Cytophagia > Cytophagales > Leadbetterellaceae > Emticicia > Emticicia sp. 17c. The sequence continues at coordinate 182,033 of NZ_JBBAYI010000001.1, read as the reverse complement.
TATTGTACAAACCACTCCTTTTGCACGCGACTACGCCCACCCTACTATGCTTCTGGCTATGATTGAGGCAGCGGCAAAGATATATCCTGATGTAGTTTATGCAGTTCATGTTGACCACGGCGTAGAAGACCATATTTATGATGCCATTGATAGTGGCGGCTATACCTCGGTCATGATTGATGCTTCGCATGATGATTTTGATACCAATGTTGCACGTACAAAAGCCGTTGTTGAGAGAGCCCATGCTAAAGGCATAAGTGTAGAAGCCGAACTGGGTGTTTTAGCTGGCGTTGAAGATGACCTCATTGTTGAAGCCGGAAAATCTTCTTATACAAACCCTAAGGATGTTGAAAGATTTGTTAAAGCTACCGACTGTGACTGCTTGGCTATTGCCGTAGGAACAAGCCACGGAGCATATAAATTTAAAGGAAAACAGGGAATCCAGTTCCATATTTTGGAAGAAATACAAAAACGCCTCCCTGAGTTTCCGCTGGTTTTACATGGGGGGTCATCGGTTAATCCTGATGAAATCAGACGCATCAACAACGCAGGTGGAGCCTTGAAAGATGATGCACAAGGCGTATCGATGGCCGAAATACAAAAAGCCATCAGCTTGGGTGTTTGCAAAATAAATATTGCAACAGATGCCCGCTTGCTCTGGACACGGGTAGTACGCGAATTTTTCAGAGATACCCCCGAACAATTTGCCCCCACAACACCGGGCAAAGTATTAATGGAAGAATATGTGAAGTTTATGCTCAATAAATTTGATGATTTCGGAGCAACTGGCAAAGGTGTAGACTTCGGCATTAGTTGATAAATCGTTCATTTATTCAATCCCTCCTTAAACATGTCGAAAACGATAAGACTCACTGTTGCACAGGCAACTATAAAATTTTTAAAAAATCAGTACATCGAACGTGATGGCATTGAGCAACCTTATTTTGGTGGTTGTTTTGGTATTTTTGGCCACGGAAATGTAGCTGGTCTGGGGCAAGCCTTACAACAAAATCCTGATTTCAGGTATTATCAGTGCCGTAATGAGCAATCAATGGTGCATACGGCCGTAGCTTATGCCAAAGTAAAAAACCGTCTGGGGGCAATGGTATGTACAAGTTCTATCGGGCCGGGTGCTACAAATATGCTTACTGGCGCGGCTTTAGCTACCATTAACCGCTTACCGGTTTTACTTTTACCCGGCGATATTTTTGCCACCCGTGAACCCAATCCGGTATTACAACAACTGGAGAGCAATGTAACTCAGGATATCTCTGTCAATGATTGCTTTAAGCCTGTGTCAAAATACTGGGACCGCATCAGTCGCCCTGAACAATTAATTTACTCATTACCTGAAGTCATGCGTGTGCTTACTTCTCAGGCAGAGATGGGCGCAGTTACGCTTTCAATGCCACAAGATATTCAGACTCATGCGTATGATTACCCCGAAGCTCTGTTTCAAAAAAGAGTATGGCATATAGCTCGCCCACGCCCTGATTTAACAACCCTGAAAAAAGCGGCCGAACTCATCCGCTCTTCTAAGGCCCCTGTAATTGTTGCGGGAGGTGGAGCTACTTATAGCGATGCCAATGATATACTACATAAGTTTGCCAGCCAAACAGGAATTCCTGTTGGAGAAACTTTTGCAGGCAAAGGAGCAGTGCGGTACGATGCGCCTTATGCGCTTGGAGGTTTAGGAGCTACCGGAACCCGATACGCCATCGAGATTGCCAACGAAGCAGATGTTGTCATAGGCATAGGTACCCGTTACAGCGATTTCACAACGGCATCCAAATCTATTTTCCAGAATCCCGACGTAAAATTCATCAATATCAATATTTCAGACTTTGATGCCTTTAAACACGCTGCCCTCCCTTTAGTGGCTGATGCCAAAGCCACTCTTGAAGAATTATTAGCCCTGCTCGAAGGTTTTGAAGTAGACGCGGCATATAGAGAACGTACTCAGCAAATGAACAAAGACTGGGACAATGAAGTTACGCAGATTTATGCCGAAGGAAACGGCCATACTCCTCCTATTGACCAAGCTGTGGTTATTGGTACACTTAACAGCTTTATGGAAGACCGTGACATCATGATTAACGCCTCTGGCTCGGCCCCAGGCGACTTACATAAACTCTGGCGTGCAACTGACCCTAAAAATTTCCATCTGGAATATGGCTTCTCGACAATGGGCTACGAAATTGCAGCAGGTTTGGGAGCAAAAATGGCCGATACTTCTCGCGAAGTATATGTGCTTTGCGGCGACGGTGGCTACCTCATGAACAACCATGAGATTATCACAGCCATTCAGGAAGGATACCGATTTACCGTTTTACTATTAAACAACAATGGCTTTGCCAGTATTGGTGGGCTGTCTGAAAGTATTGGCGGCGAACGTTTTGGAACACGATACGTATACCGCAATGAAGAATCAGGGCAACTATCAGGCGATTTCCTTCCGGTAGATTTAGCTAAAAATGCTGAAAGTTTAGGAGCCGTGGTAATTAAAGCTACTGACAGACCTTCTCTGGAAAAAGCCCTTGCAGAAGCAAAAAAACAAGACAGACTCACAGTTATTTATATCGAAACCAGTTTATATAGAACTGTTAAAGGATATAACGCATGGTGGGAAGTACCAATTGCTGAGGTTTCAGAGTCAGAGTCGGTGCAAAAAGCCTTTGAGACTTACAAAACCAATAAAAAGACACAAAAAATTTATCTATAATTATTTTAACCCCAACACGGCACATCCGTCTGCATATCTGTAAAATAACAAGCATGAGCACTAAAAATATAAAACTAGGAGTTGCCCCCATTAACTGGACTAACGACGATCTACCTGAATTAGGGGCCGAAAACACCTTTGAGCAATGTATCAGCGAAATGGCTTTAGCTGGCTTTGAAGGTTGCGAAGTTGGTAATAAATACCCGCGCGACACAGAAGTTTTAAAGAAAGCTCTTAACTTGCGAAACATTCAAATTGCGAACCAATGGTTTAGCTATGAACTTACAACAAAATCTTTGCAGGAAAATATCGTAGAATTTAATAAATTGCTCGACTTTTTAGGTGCAATGGGTTGTACGATTGTTGGCGGAGGAGAAACGGGCAATAGCTGTCAAGGTAAAAATGTACCTGTTTTTGAAGGCAAAGGCATGTTGAATTCGGCCGCAGACTGGAAAAAATATGGCGAAAACATGACAGAACTAGGCAAAATAGCTTCTGACAGAGGTTTTAAGTTATCGTTCCATCATCACATGGGTACAATTGTGCAAACAATAGAAGAAACCGACAAGTTTTTAGAAAACACTCATCCAGACTATGTTTTTCTGAACTACGATTGCGGTCACTTCCATTTTGCAGGTGAAGACCCTGTTTTGGCCTTAAAAAAATATATCAGTCGTGTAGGGCATGTACATTTGAAAGACATACGCCCCAAAGTTTTAAAACAAGTACACGACGAACAATGGAGTTTTCTGACAGCAGTCAAAAATGGTGTTTTTACAGTTCCGGGAGATATAGAGGGGTGTATTAACTTCCCCGCATTATTTTCAATTTTGCAAGAACATAATTATAAAGGCTGGGCTATTGTTGAAGCAGAGCAAGACCCTGCCAAGGCAAATCCTTTAGAATATGCTTTAATAGCACGAAATTATATAAAAAAGAACTTAGGTATATGAGTGGAACTTCTCAAATTACCATCAAAGACATAGCTAAAAAATTCAAGTGTTCGCCCTCGACAGTGTCGAGGGCTTTGAATGACCATGACGCTATCAATATTGATACGCGCAAAACCATTCAGGAATACGCAAAAAAAATGAATTATCAACGAAATCAGGTTTCGTTGAGCCTGCTGAATAAAAAAACTTATTCTTTAGGAGTTATTGTTCCTTCGCTCAAATATAGCTTTCTCGAAGCATCCGTAATAGAAGGCCTACAATCTGTACTACAACCTCTGGGCTACACCATCAGCATCTGTATTTCGCAGGAGAGCCATACTATTGAAGCGCAAAATGTAGAACAACTTTTAGCTAGCCGTGTAGATGCTATTTTCTTATCGGTTAGTCAGGAAACCTATAACTTAGGATTTTACGGGCATTTTGATAGCATTATCAATGCCAATAAAAGCCTTATTTTTATTGACCGTGACTACGAAGGTTTTAAGTCGAGCAGAGTTGTGGTAGACGATTATCAGGGAGCTTACATAGCGGTTGAGCATTTAATCAAGATGGGCTGTAAACGAATTGCTCACCTGAAAGGCCCAAATGGCACCTCTGTTTCTGAAAAACGTCTGGAAGGTTATCTTGATGCCCTTAAAAACAACAATATGGTTATTGATGAAGACCTGATTCATACGGCAGGTTTTTTATCAGACAGAGCTATTTTTCCGACAAAAGCATTGCTTGATAGCTCAAACCGCCCCGATGGGATTTTTGCCGTAAATGACCGCGCAGCTATTGGTGCTATCTCTGTTATCAGGTCAGAAGGTTTGAGTGTACCCGGCGATATTGCCGTAGTAGGTTTTGATAATGACCCTTCTTCGGCATACATTACCCCGTCTCTTACCACCATTTCACAACCTAGCTTTGAGATTGGGCGGGAAGCAGCACAGCTTTTCCTGAACTCACAAAATATTGAAAAAGAGGGAGAAGCAAAATATGAGAAAATTATACTTCCCCCTGAATTATTAATTAGAGAATCTTCTTTGAAAATACCCTGATAAAACTAAACTAGTGTTTCTTTAAAAAGCCTTAGCGTACGCTCCCAAGCTAACTTTGCAGCTTCAGGGTTATATCTTGTCGGAGCAGTATCGTTATTAAAGGCGTGGTTGGCCCCGTCATATACATATAATTCATATTTTTTACCGGCATCTTTCAGGGCTGCTTCATAAGCCGGAATCCCAGCATTTACTCTTTCATCTAAACCACCATAGTGCAACTGAAGGGCGGCTTTTATTTTAGGTACATCCTGCGTATCGGCCTGACGGCCATAATAAGCCACGGCAGCATTAAGCTGTGGCGCATTTACAGCTAACTGGTTTGCTAGCCCACCGCCCCAGCAAAAACCTACACAACCCGTTTTACCATTACTCTCGGAGCGCGCCCGCAGGTAATCGAGACCTTTCAGAAAATTATTCAGGTTTTTTTGTGCATCCAGCTTCCCAAATAAGCCCCTTGCTTCATCTTCATTAGCAGGTGTGCCACCAAATGGAGACAGCGCATCTACTGCCAAAGCCAGATAACCCGCTTTAGCTACACGCCTAGCTATATCCTTAATATGTGGGTTCAAACCTCTGTTTTCATGGATAACAAGTACAGAACCTAGTTTTGTAGCAATAGTTTTAGGTTTTGTGAGGTAACCCCTCATGGTGGTTCCATCCCCTTCATACGTGATGCTCTCAATTACTAAATCATCGTCATCTTCGCCAATAGTAGCTGCTTTTGCATAGTTTACTTCAAGTAAGGGTAAAACTGCAATAGCGGCGGCCGTGCTTCCTGTAAGTTTAGCCAAGCGTTTCATGAACTCTTCCCGACTCAACGGTACATGTGTGTACTCATCAAATAAATTAATAATTTCCTGATTCATAAAAGTATGATTTAACGTTAAAACTTATTTATTTAGGAGAGTGTTTGCAGAAATTAAAAATTTTAATCTATCTTAGCAGTTCATCACAAGCAATGGCTATCTTTTATTCCTGATAGCAAATTTCACCGAGTCATACTGCCAAAATTATAAAAAAAGAAGCTTGTCGCAAAGCAACAAGCCTTTTCATTAACCTAATTTTATATTTAAAAAATCTTTATCATCCCTGATTTTAACAAGAGAAAACAAGATGATGTTTGTTCTGATTCGGGAATCTTTAAAAACTCTGATACTATCTATGTTGTCAGAGTTTTTCTTTAAAGACGCAATAAACTTCAGATAGGTTTCATCTACTTATGTACTTTAATCAATATTTAATCTATCTAAGCTTATTTTCACCTCAAAACAACTAACAAATAATATATGTTCAAACATCAATTATACCATTAGGCATATTTTCTCGACAAGTGAGCATAATTATTATAAAATAGTCGAGTTTTTCTGTCAAAGAATCGGTAAAATGTTCCGAAGAGTATAAAAGTAATTCTTATCACCTGCCCCTACATTTGTTTATTGAACAATAACCTGTTATTTCGTTTTTCATTTTCTGGTATTTATGTCAATTCAGGTATTTGTTCAGCGTCATAGAGTATTAATTGTGCATCTGGCCTTCTGGTGCGCTTATTTCTCTTTCTTTTTTTACCAGATTAGTTTTCAGAACGGCGACCAGAGTAGCTATCTGCGTTTACTGGCCGATGCCTTTGCACACGTTTTAGTAATAGCAGCAGCCAGTTACATGAATTACTTCTATTTTCTTCCCCGTTTTTTAAATCACAAAAATATATGGCAGTATCTTCTCGAATTTATTATTCCTTTTATTTTCCTGCATATTTTTCTTATTTACATTAAGCGACAGATTTATGTTGATAGTGGAGACATCCGCCGAATTGAGATTGTTTACAGTAGCAAGTTTTTTATTAAAAGTTTTATAAGTGCCATTTTCATTGTGATTTTTGTTGGCATGCTCAAAATCATTGAAAATTGGTTTGAACTCGAAGCAAGAAAAAAAGAGGTAGAAAACGAAAAATTAACTACTGAATTACAGTTTTTAAAGGCTCAGATAAACCCTCACTTCTTATTTAATACATTAAATAACTTATATGCGCTGGCTTTTTCTAATTCTCCGAACACGACTGAAGTAATTGCCAAGTTGTCGCAAATGATGCGCTATATGCTTTATGAGTCAAACCACCATAAAGTTCCATTAAACAAAGAAATAGAGTATATAGAAAGCTATATAAGTCTTGAAAAACTTCGTCTGAATCATAAAATTCCGATAGATTTTGTAGTAAAAGGCAACACCTCTCAGGTAATGATAGTACCTTTGGTATTGATTACTTTTCTGGAAAATGCTTTTAAACATGGAGTAAACGGCAATGACCCAGCCTCGTGGGTAAAGGTTACGCTAAGTATTGAAGGGCAAACCTGTATTTATACAGTTGAAAACAGTACATTTATTAAAATGAACAGCAACACACGAGAGAGTTCGGGCATAGGGCTTAAAAACCTGAAACGGCGGCTTGAATTAAGTTACCCCAAAGCGCATGAATTAAAAGTTCATCATAAAGAAAATAAACACAGTATTCAATTAAAGATAAATTTATAATGCTCATCAGGTGTGTAATTGTTGAAGACGAACCACTAGCCCGTAACCTACTGGAGCAATATATACAGAAGGTTCCTTATCTGGCACTAGTACAGTCATTTGCCAATCCATTAGAGGCACTTGACTTTCTGCACAATAACAGCGTTGATGTGCTTATTTCTGACATACAAATGCCTGAACTTACCGGCATAAGTTTATTAAAAGTACTCTCTTCAAAACCACTTATTATTCTTACTACGGCTTTTCCTGAGTACGCCCTTGAAGGCTATGAACTTGATGTAATGGACTACATTCTAAAACCTATCACGTTCGAGAGGTTTTTGCAATCAATTGAAAAAGCCAAAGGCCGCTTACAAGCAGTAAAACAAGTAGTCGTACCCGATGTGTCGGTAGGGAAATCATTTATTTTTGTAAAAGACCGCACTAAACTAGTAAAAATTAATCTGGATGATATAATATATGTTGAAGGGCTGAAAGATTATATTATTATTTATACCACTACCAAACGAATTGTACCTTTACAGACGCTCAAATCTCTAGAAACACAGTTGCCTGCCGACAGATTTATACGTATTCATAACTCCTATATTGTTTCGTTCGATGCCATCGAAACCATCGATAAAGAAAAAGTACAGATTCAGCCACTTACTTACCCAACAGGCACTCCTCCTAAAACCTCGCTACCCATTAGCGATACTTATCGTAAAGCATTTAAAGATTTTATCGAAAAAAAACAGATAGGCTAAAAAAAATCGTTTTACTATTTTAATGGGTCTTTCATGAATTCTTCTATGGAGTTGATTCATACTTTATTAAAAAATTCTAATTTTGTATTAACAAAACGCATTTTACCTATGTATACTATTCAAAAAGGGCTAAAGACCATTTTTAGCTTAATATGTTTTTTCTTCCTTACTGCCTTATATACACATGCACAATATTATCCGGGGCAATACGGCCGCGGGTATGGTGGGGGTATGAGCCGATACGGCGGCTATGGAAGTGATTTTGATACCCATAAACCAAAAGTGCTAGACCCCGACGAAATAGCCAAGGAAGAAACCAAATGGATGGTAAAGAAATTAAAATTAACCGACGAACAAGAAGTGTTGATTTCTTCATTGAATGAAGATTATGCTTACCAACGGAGAGATATGTACGAGCTGATTAAAAAAGATTTTGGCTCGTCGCGTCCTACTCCTCAACAAATTAATGATGCCAAAGATAAAATGGCAGCTTTGGAAGAAAAACAAAATAAAGAACTGGAAAAAATACTTACTCCCGAACAGTACAAGACGTATCTGGACAAAAAAGCAGACGCAAAAAAGAAGGCCAAGCAATAATGAAATTATCTGGCTATAAACCTGATAGTGTTTATAGCCAGATATAAATACCCAATGTTTAGGAAACCTAATTTCATTAATAGTTATTGTAACTATCGGGTTATTATAGCTTTTTCTATTATATTCTTATGCTATCTTTCTGCCTTACAGGCACAAAGTACTCTTTCATTGTCTGATTCTCTTCTGACAAAGCCTCTTGACAGCTCATACACCAAAGCAAACTTTACTATCAACTGGGATGCCCGTAGCTCTTTTATAAAAGATAAACGAGTAAATATATGGGGTATTAACTCAGGAATTATTTTTGGCAAAAAACGGAATCAGATTACAGTGGGCTACTACTGGATGAACTTCAACTCTTATTTACGTTTAATCGACCTCAGAAAAAGTGCTTCTAAAAGAGTAAATCTGGATTACTACACCAAAACAGATTTATACTTTTTTAGCCTTATGTACTGGAAAAACTTTATAGAAAACAGACGTTGGCGTGTAAGCGTACCTTTTGAAGTAGGCATAGGAGCCACCAAAAATCAGGGGGCTAACCTGTTTACAGATTTACGCATCTGGAAACGAAAAGATTTCTTTATGCCTGTTCAAACTGGGTTATATGTAAAATGGAAGGCTACCCGATGGGTAGGATTATCTGTGCAGGGTGGATATAGATATGCTCTTATTTCAAAAAATATTCAGGGGAATTACAACGGTTTTTATTATAGTTTTGGCCTTGCATTACAATCTGAATTATTTAAAGATATTTATAGATGGCTATTTAAGAAGCATTCGGCCCAGCAAGTCGAATAAAATACAAAGGGGAAAGTGAGTCTGCAAGACCCATTATACGTTTGCCCATACAATTATTGGCTGAAATATTATTTTCTCAAATCCAGACAATAAGAGATGAAAATATATGTTTAATAGCTATATTAGCAGGATACATCTATATTTTTTATTTATTTTTTTTGTATCGAAAAAAAAAATAAATAAATTTACTCTTGTGAATGAGACAAGACGCGTGCGAACGAATAAATTTCAAGAAAATTATAATTTTTCTTGTTTTTTTACCAGAGTTTTTTTTACATTTGTTGTATCAAAAATAAATAATTAAAAAAATACTTGTTTAGTTATCTATTTCGTTTTTATATTTGAAACTGAAATCATTGCGAAATAAATTTGTGAAGAGAGGCGATTTCAGTGCAACGTTTAAAAAAATAAACGTTATTTATATTAAGAATAAAAATATTAAAGATAAAAGTTGTGTGGATTTAGTAGCGGGAAAGGCTGGAGTCACTTACTCCAGTCCTTTTTTTTTATATATACCTCCGTATTTTAATGCCTTTTTAACCTGCAATTAATAGCAATTTTAAGACCTTCTCATAATTTTGTATCAAATAATAAGAACGTAATATAGTTTTTTCATAAAAGTTGTGTGGATTCAATAGGACAAAGGCTGGGCAGATTGACCCAGCTTTTTTTTTGATTTTATTGGCAACAATATTTCTTACCATGATATTATTTGCCATGAAATACAGCCTTTCATTGTTCAGAGGAGCTTATTGCTTTTAACCTGTTTTTAATGTGATATTAAAGTTATATTCATCTCAGTTCATGAACTTTGCTACCATAGTAATAGGGGTTCCGAAAAATTCTTGTTACTAAAATTTCCGATATTTTTTTTCTGGAATTTTATTTTAAAAAATTATTGATTAACTTAAAATTCGATATAACTATGCATAATAATAATATGAGAGTTTTAGTAGTGGAAGATGAGCCAAAACTAGCAGAGTTTGTAAAAAAAGGACTTGAAGAGAACGCCTGTAACGTTGATGTTGCTTATGACGGACAAATAGGCAGAAATATGGCTCTTAGTAATCCATACGACGTACTGGTTCTTGATGTAAATCTACCTAAAATAAATGGTTTTGACCTTGCTCAACAATTGCGTCAGGAACAATTAAGTACACCAATACTTATGTTAACAGCTATGGGCAGCATTAACGACAAATTAATTGGCTTTGGTGCAGGCGCAGACGATTATCTGGTAAAACCATTCGAATTTAGAGAATTACTGGTTCGTTTACGTGCTTTGCAACGCCGCTCAAGTGATATGATGCCCCAGCACAACGTATTAAAAGTTGCCGACCTAGAGCTTGACCTGAACGAAAAAGTAGCTCGCCGCGGTGAGCATACCATTGATTTAACTGCTCGCGAATTTGCCTTGCTCGAATACCTCATGCGCAACAGAGGCCGAGTGGTGTCACGCGTGGATATCGCTGAAAAAGTTTGGGACATACATTTCGACACAGGTACAAACACGATTGATGTTTACATTAACTTCTTGCGCAAGAAAATTGACAAAGATTTTATGACTAAACTCATTCATACCGTAGTAGGTATGGGTTATATCCTGAAAGAAGATTAAGCCTGTGTATTGAAATGAAAATTGTAGACCGACAACCTTTAAGAGCCTCATTAATTGTGTCCGTTTTATTTGGGGCATTTTCTTTGGTTATCTATAATTTTTACGCTGATTTCCGTCAGAAAGAATTCCTTAAAATTCTCAGGCAGAATGCAATCTCCCGCGAACGTTTATTAGCCGATAGCACCTCACTTACACCAGAAATCCTGAGGCGCATTGAAACAAACTCGGAGTTCAGAATGACGGGCGAAGGTACTGGTATTTATGATACCACCGGACAAGCTATCTATGTTTCTTCGGCCGAAAAACAGTTAAACTCCGGGCTTCTTAAGAAAGTAATCAAAAAGAAAGAAGTTGTCATTGATAGCCTCGATGTTGACCGTATTCTGTTTCTTTATGAAATACCTGAAACCCACAAAAAAGTAATTTTATCTGCCGCGGCCATTGATGATTTCGGGTATGCCAAGCAGGAAAGGCTCCGAGACCTGCTCATTGTGGGTACATTTATTGCCATTATTGTCATAATTTTAATGATGCGTTTTTTTGTAAAACGCGATGTAAAACCTATTGGCCAGATAGCCGACCGCATGGAGCAAATTACAGCCCATGATTCAAACCAGCGATTACCAGAAGCTAACCTTCAGGATGAAGTAGGGCAAATGGCCCGTACATTCAACGACCTGCTCGACCGCCTCGAATTTGCCTACACCCAGCAACGAAATTTTGTGTCGTATGTTACCCATGAGTTACGCACGCCTTTAACAATTATGCAGGGGCAGGCTGAGGTAACGCTCATGAAAAACCGTGACAACGAAGAATACAAACAGGCTTTGGAGTCGGTCAGGGCCGAAGTACAAGACATGATTAAGCTCGTTAATGAACTGCTGGAACTAGTACGAGCTAATGCCGACGCACATCTGGTTGATTTGCGGCAAGTGCGCGTTGATGACCTGCTCTGGCTGGCACGAGGGCAACTTATGCAGAAAAAACCACACTACGAAATAAATGTCTCCTTTGGCGAAGTGCCAGATTCAGACGATATAACTGTGATAGGTAATGCCGCTTTACTGAAAATGGCTTTCATGAATGTAATGGAAAATGCGTGCAAATATAGCCTAGAGCCTGTTTGCCATGTATTAATTCATACCAGAAAAAAAGAAGTAGAAGTGCGCTTTATTGACCATGGCACAGGTATTTCGGAAGAAGACTTACAACATATTTTCGAGCCTTTTTATCGGTCGGTTAATACGCATGATATTTCAGGGCATGGTATTGGTTTGCCACTTACCAAAAGAATTATTGAAATACACCGTGGAAAAATATCAATTGAGTCAGAAGTTGGGCATGGTACAACAATTATGATTATATTGCCGATTATTGAACAGTAATATATCCTAATGAAACTACTTATTTTAGCTGGCGGGATGTCGTCCCGTATGAAAAAAGCACTCGAATCCGATACTTCACTTGACCCCAAATTAATAGAACAAGCCAATACACTACCCAAATGTATGATAGGGCTAGGCAAAAACGGCCGGCCTTTTCTTGACTATGTACTTTACAATGCCTCATTGGCTGGTATTAAAGAAGTAGGGCTGGTATTAAATCCGAAAGATACCGTTACACAACCCTATTATGAGGCCTTAAGTGCCAATAATAAAACATGGGGCTTGTCTGTCAGCTTTGTAAGGCAATATATTCCTGAGAATAGAGAAAAACCACTAGGCACAAGTGATGCTATCGAGCAGGCACTCACACAGCTTCCTTCATGGCAAAACAGCAGATTTATTGTTTGTAATGGCGATAATCTGTACCCAAGCAAGGCTTTCCGTATTTTGGCAGAAGATACACATCCTAATGCAATGCTCGACTGGGACACTACAACATATACCGTAGAGCGAATCCGCAATTGTGCCATTATTAAAACAGACAAGGAAGGTTTTTTAATTGATTTACTGGAAAAACCTACCGATACCGAATGGCAGGAGATTGTTCAGACCATGCCGCGAATTGGCATTAGCTGGAATATATTTGCTTTTACTGCTCAGGACCTTTTGCCTTTTTTACAAAAAACGCCTTTACATCCTATACGTAACGAAAAGGAAATACCTGTAACGGTCAGGCTATGGACGAAAGAAGAACCTCAAAGTATATTTGCCATTCCTATCTCAGAAACCATTCCTGATTTAACCAGTAAAAGTGATATTGCTGAGATTCAGACAATTATAGAAAAACAGTATGGTGATTTTTAGCTTTTAGGCAAAGCTAAAAAACGGGATACCTCTACCCTATTTCTCTTTCTTTACCACCAGTTCTTTTGTTGGGTCAATTAAAAACCAGAGTAACGAAGCCACTATCAGGCATCCGGCTATAAGAAATAACGGATAATTGAAATTACCTGTATGCTTTACAATAATTCCGAAAATAACGGTTATAAAAAAGCCCCCTAATTGACCCGCAAAATTCATAGACCCCGATACTGTACCTGAATATTGTTTGCCGATGTCTACACATACGGCAAAAGCCACAGGCAGTGCTAGGTCTTTTAATAATACACACAATGAGAGTAAATAACCAGCCAGTTGGTTATCTGTAATTAGCCCAGACAACAAAAAACAAAGACTTGAACTACCTAACCCAACAACTCCAATTACCCGCCGACCAACTTTCAGACCGTATTTCTTAGCCAGAAAATCACTGGCAGTACCCCCAAGTAAACACCCTATGGCCCCTAAGGTGTATGATAACGAAACAAACTTATTAGCCTGTGCCTCGGTCATGTGCCTGCCTTCCTGAAAATAAATAGACGACCAGTTAGTAAAAAAATAAGAAGCATAAAAAAACAAATGACACATTAACATCAGAATCCAGACGTTTGGGTTCTTTATTACGACTTTCCAGTCAATGTGGTGGCTCGAGGCTGTTTTTTTTCTATTATTTTCAATTTCATTCAGTTCTGCTGGGCTAATGTTTTTCATCTGCGCGGGCGTATCCCGAAACAAGAAATACCAAGCTGTTGCCCAGATAACCCCCACTACCCCTAATACTAAAAATGCAACTCTCCATCCTGCCTGATGCACAAGAGGAATAATTAATATAGGAGTTAATGCACCTCCCATACGGCCCGCAGCCCATATAACTGATTGCGCCCTACCCACTTCGACCGAAGGAAACCACCTTGATATAACAATAGAAGCATTCGGAAAGGCTCCGGCTTCGCCAATACCAAACAAAAACCTTACAACGAGCAAATAAATAAAATTAAAAGCTGTACCAGTAAGAGCCGTAAAAGCCGACCACCACACTACCACTCTTGTTAATACTTTGCGAGGCCCGATTTTATCGCCTAAAATACCGGTTGGTAATTCAAAAAGAGCATACGAAAGTGAAAAAGCTCCTAGTATATAACCGAAAGATTCATTATCGAGATTTAAATCTGGTTTTACGTACTTACCCACTACATTCATGCAGACCCTATCAAGATAAGTAATAATAGAAAGCAGAAATAAACCCGCAAGGACTTTGTAGCGAACTTTCATAAAGATTTGGTAAGGGTAGTAAATTTATAATAAGTAAATATAAAAAAAATAATGATTAGTCCCTATTTTTGAGTACACATTCACCCTATCAATTAATTATGTTCAATTATGTTCTGTGTATCAGGCGACAACTGCTTTGCCTGATGCTGTTTGTATGTTTTATTTATATTCCTGCTACTGCCCAACAAGATACTACCATCATTATCAAGGTTTTAGGCGGTTTACAGTTCGATACCCCCCGTTTCATGGTCAGGCCCAATACCAGAGTAACAATCACGCTAGATAACCACGATGACATGGCTCATAATCTGGTAGTGACTCAACCTAATGCACGCTTAAAGGTTGTAGAAGAAGCCCTCAAACTGGCCGATAAAGGGGCTCGCATGGATTACGTGCCTAACTCGCCACTTGTAATGGCCCATACCAAGATTCTTGAACCAGGCCGCATGGAAAGTATTACTTTTATTGTAGACAAAGAGGGCATTTACCCGTATGTATGTACTTACCCGGGGCATGGCTATGTAATGTATGGAGCAATGTATGTAGGCACTAAGCCTTTGCCACCACTTGACAAAGACCTGAATGTGCCTGAATCTCAAAGACAGAAGGGAAACACAGCAACTAGTCATGAAGGGCATCACATGGCCGCTCCATCACCGCATCCTTATCCCTTACAATATCCGCTCTATTACAGAACCTTTATGCCCGACTGCGGCCCTGCGGCTATTGCGGTAGCTTTAAGCCCAACAGAATCTTACTGTTTTGATGCGGGCAAGTGCTACCTCAGATACGCATGGTCGGGTGGTTTTGTTGATAACAGCGAACAATGGAAAGGTAACGGCAGTAAACTCACAAAAGTTGTCGGTAATATTTACTGGCGTGACAAAACCGATTTTCCATTCAGAATCGAAAAAACAGAGAATATCCCTACCGTCGATTTTAAAGGGTATCACCTCACTAAACGGATACCTACTTTCAAATATCTTCTTAATGAGATAGAAGTACATGAAACCCTTAAACTATTACCTGACGATGCAGGGTTAAGCCGGACATTTATTTTTAAGAATAACACAAAACCTCTTTTGTTTATTACTAAAGCCGATGATGGTATTCAGTACCAGAGTTCGGTCGGTAAGTTCGTTGATGGCGTATTAAAGATACCTGCCAGAACACAAAGAGTCACCATAACCATGAAGAAATAAGATGAAAAAGATAAGCATTATTGTCATTTGTTTGTTATTGATACAAAAAGCCACAGCTAGCTATTTTACGCCCAAAGATTCTGCGGCTAACTACTATACCGTTGAAAACATTCCGTTACCCGAAGGATTGATAGCAGAAACAGGAGCTATCGGGTTTATGCCCGATGGTAGGTTTATTGCTTGTTTTCATAGAGGCGAAATAATGACTTACAACCAAAAAACAAAAAAGTGGAAACTTTTTGCAGAAGGCTTGCACGACCCTCTGGGAATACTGGTTGTAAGTAACAGCGAGATTCTGGTTATGCAACGCCCCGAACTAACCCGCATCAGAGATACTGACGGAGACGGCATGGCCGACGACTACCAGACTGTAACCGATGATTTCGGGTTATCTGGCAATTATCATGAATTTGCCTTTGGGCCTGTGGCCGACAAACAGGGTAATCTTTATATAGCTCTTAATCTGGCCTCTAATGGCGCAGGCATACGCAACGAAATCAGAGGCAAATATGATTCTTTGTCGCGCCCCGGGCGTATGTACTCCTGTGTACCTTACCGCGGCTGGGTAATGAAACTTACAAAAGATGGCAAACTACATCCCTATGCTGTTGGGTTTCGTTCGCCTAATAGTCTGGGATTTGATGCAAAGGGCAGGTTATTTGTGTCTGATAATCAGGGCGACTGGCTCGGAACCAGTAAATTGTTTCATGTAGAAGAAGGCAAGTTTTATGGGCATCCGGCTGGTTTAATCTGGAAAGAAGATTTCCCCAGAGTAGTACCCATTAAATTGCCCGTTTCAAAGCTAGACAGTATGCGCACAAAAGAATCTATCCAGTTTCCTCACGGATATTTCGCCAATTCGCCTACGCAGCCTATCTTAGATAATACAGGCGGGAAATTCGGCCCTTTTGCCGGACAAATGATTGTAGGAGACATGGACCACAAATATATGATGCGCATCCTGATGGAAGAAGTGGGCGGTGCTTTGCAAGGTGCGTGTATTCCTATGAATTTTGGTTCTCAGACACGTATTGGTAACAATCGCCTCGTTTTCGCGCCTGATGGCAGCTTATGGCTTGGGCAAAACGACCACGGCTGGGCGGGTTCGCGCGGTATCCAACGTATTGTCTGGAAGGGGAAAACGCATCTTGATGTAATGGCAATGAATCTTACCAAGACAGGATTCGATTTAACTTTCACCCTGCCTCTTAACGAACAATCAGCACAGGATATAAGCAACTATAAGTTCAAAAGATATTATTACGAATATCATCAGGCTTATGGCTCTAAACAGTTCGATGTGCAGGACATCCCTGTAAAATCAGTTAAGGTATCGGCCGACCGTAAAAAAGTATCTATCGAACTAGCCGACATGAAAGCAGGTTATGTATACGAACTAAGAACTGGCGATTTAAAAACTAATGACGAAAAATACCTTTTTAACAATTTACTCTGTTATTCGTTAAACAAGTTAAAAGAATAGCTTTTTGTGGCTGTACGATATAAAACATTTTTAAAACTGATTTATATCATATTCGCTCGTAGGGATAAGTATGAATTTTGCACCAACAAGAACCTACTATTGTACTTTGTTATGCCAATTGTTACAGCCGAAGAAGCCCTGAAAGTTATTAAATCAGGCGATAAAATATATGTGCACAGCGTAGCCGCAGCCCCTTTGCATTTACTTGAAAATCTGGTAAAACGTTCTGGAGAACTCCGAAATGTTGAGTTATACCATTTACACACTGAAGGCGATGCACCTTATACCCGCCCCGAATACGAAGGGATTTTCCATACAAATGCTTTTTTTATTGGTAAAAATGTAAGAAAAGCCATCGAAGAAGGGCGTGGGAGTTATATTCCTGTGTTTTTATCTGAAATACCGAGGCTATTCCGACAAAAAATTATCCGTCTGAATGTGGCTCTAATTTCTGTTTCTACACCCGATAAAAGTGGTTTTTGCTCATTAGGGACTTCAGTAGACGCTACATTAGCGGCCCTTGAATCGGCCGATATTGTTATTGCACAGGTAAACAAATATGTACCAAGAACACTGGGCCATAGCCAGATTCACGTAAGCAAAATTCATTATCTGGTTCCGTTCGATGCTCCATTACCGCAGGTTTCGTGGGGAAATCCTTCTGAAATTGAACAAAAAATTGGTAATCATGTAGCTTCGCTAGTCGAAGACGGCGCCACTCTTCAAATGGGTATCGGCAGCATACCTAATGCTGTATTAGCCGCACTTGGTAACCACAAAGATTTAGGTATTCATACTGAAATGTTCTCAGATGGCCTTATTCCTCTGGTCGAAAAAGGAGTAATAACAGGTCGGTATAAGAAAAAACACCCCGGTAAAATTGTTTCTACCTTTTTGTATGGTACTAAACAACTTTATGATTTCGTAGACGATAATCCGCTTATCAATATGCTACCTGTCGATTATGTAAACGATACCACCATTATCAGGCAGAACCCAAAAGTAACTGCTATTAATAGTGCTATTGAAATTGACATAACAGGGCAAGTTTGTGCCGATAGCATTGGTTATTACATGTATTCAGGTGTTGGTGGACAAATGGATTTTATGCGGGGTGCGGCTCTGTCAGAAGGTGGCAAACCCATCATTGCTTTAGCTGCCAGTACTAAAGATGGAGAATCTAAAATATGTACTCATTTAAAAGAAGGTGCAGGCGTGGTTACAACAAGAGCGCATGTACATTATGTAGTTACCGAATATGGCATAGCCTATTTATATGGAAAAAACTTGGTTGAAAGAGCCAAAGAGCTAATTAAAATTGCTCATCCAGACCATCGGGAACGCTTGACAAAAGAGGCTCTTGAGCGTTTTAAACATCAGTACTCGCATGGTACTTATACTTATTTATAATTGATTATAACGGCAGACTGGAAAACCAATCATTTGTTTTAACTTTAAACACAAAATCAAATGATATGAAATTATTACTTTCCATCCTGTCGCTATTTTTTGCCTTGAATGGCTTCTCACAGCAAAATTCTTCTGCCCTGAAGTTTGTCAACCCAAGCTCGGTTGCAACTCCTAAAGGCTATTCTCAATCGGCACAAGTAGATTTGGGCAATTCAACATTGCTGCTTATTTCAGGACAAGTTCCGCTCGATAAGCAGGGAAATCTTATCGGAAAAGATAATTTTTCACAGCAAACCGAACAGGTATTCGCTAATATAAAAAGTATTATCGAAGAAGCTGGCGGTACTATGAATCATCTGGCAAAAATAACTATCTTCATTAAAGACGTAAGTAAAATTCAGCTTGTTAGAGACATAAGAGACCGTTTCGTGAATATACAAGCACCTCCGGCCAGTACGCTTGTAGAAGTAAGTAAGCTCTATCGTGACGACGTAATGATTGAAATAGAAGCAACGGCCGTTATACCTAAAAAATAGCTTCGGTAATATGTCTTTTTTTATTACTTTAGAAAATGATTTGAAACTAAACGATTTTCAAAATTTATCCGCTAACATTTATGTATAAACTTATATTTTCGTTTCTTCTGCTTTTTTCTCTTGCTTCTTGTATCGGTAAAGGCGAGAAAGTACCACTTATTAATACGGGTAAATTCGAGGTTGGACAAACTTATATTTATGATTATGGCGATGCCAAGTATGAAGTAAAATGCTTAACCGATAGCACCCTTCACTGGAAATGTATAGAGGGAGAAGAATTAGGCAAGGAAGAAACTGATAAATATTACAAACAAGAATTGGAAGGTAACAGCGTTTTTCTGACATGGGCCGAAGCCGATGGCATAGGAGTAAGCCAAATAATTGACTTTAACAAAAATACCGTAAAATTATACCTGAAAATCGACAAACAGATTGAAACAGCAGAAGCAAAAATATCTAAAAAATAAGTTTCTGCCACTAACAATAATATGGCAATACTATTCAGAAAAGCTACTAAAGATGATGTTCCGTTTATTATACAAATGCTTGCCAACGACAAGTTAGGCAAACTGAGAGAAGATTATCAGAATCCTCTGCCACAGAAATATTACGAGGCATTTGCACGTATCGATACAGACCCTAATCAGGAATTGGTTGTGGTCGAAAATGAAGCTACCGAAATTATAGGCACGTTGCAATTAAGTTTTATTCCATACCTGACTTATCAGGGTGGTATAAGAGCGCAAATAGAAGCCGTCAGAATCAGAGAAGATGTTAGAGGTACCGGTATAGGTCACCAAATGTTTGAGTGGGCTATTGAAAGAGCCAGACAAAGAAAAGCCCACCTTGTGCAATTAACTACTGATAAAAGCCGCCCCGAAGCCTTACATTTTTATGAAAAGCTAGGCTTCAAAGCTACGCATGAAGGCATGAAACTACACCTTGATTTACCCATAGGCTAGGCAATGCAGCTTTCCAGATAGTTGTCAAAAAACTGTTATATTAAAATATCGGTCGACAATTATTAATAGTAGCCCGTTTTATGGCTTTTTTTCTCCTAATACAATCCAGCGGTTAAGGGTATTATGTGGCATTTCCAGCACTATCTTGTAAAAAGAAGTATCGTATT
Organism: Emticicia sp. 17c; assembly: GCF_037153985.1. Taxonomy (NCBI): domain Bacteria; kingdom Pseudomonadati; phylum Bacteroidota; class Cytophagia; order Cytophagales; family Leadbetterellaceae; genus Emticicia; species Emticicia sp. 17c. Next base: position 161,731 of record NZ_JBBAYI010000001.1, on the reverse strand, counting down.
TACTGGCATCAATTATGGCCTTTTCAGCACTGACAGGAGCTTTGCCCACCAAAACATAGTTATCCATGGTTCCTTCGCTGAAATAATTGGTTGTGCTTAACCAGATTTTAGCTTGTCCTTTTTTATCAAGTGCTTTCCATGTTAATGTTATCTTACCATCCTTTAAAACTGCAGTAGGCTGAATGGCCGAAACTTTACCAGTTATAGGTACACCATCTATTTCAAATTGTCGGTTACGGGGTAAAGTTACATTCAGGAAAGATGCAATAGAAGGCATTATATCTACAATACCCGGCTGATACCCACGAAAATACTCGTTAAGGTTTTTTGCATTCGATACTATCCATGTATTGCGTTCTCTATCTGACTGCCCACCATGATTTTTCCCTGTTTGGGCATCACGACCGTGGTCTGTTGTAATATATATTACCCAATCTTCTTTAAAATTCTTCTGACGATACTCAATAGCCTGCCAGACTCTCCCCACTTGCTTGTCCATTTGTTCAATAGCTGAATAAAACTGTGGGCTATCACCAAATTTGTGGCCCATATCATCGGTAAATTCCAGATATACCCATGTTAAATCAGGAGCATCGGTACGTATTGATTGAGCAGCTGCACTGGCAATTTTTTCGTCTATAAGGTTAATATGTTTACTATCACGGCTATGCGGATAACTAACTGTGTCTAATTCCAAGCCATCAAGGTGGTAATTAGTCATGATATTACCTGTTTGTGGCAGGTCTTCTCCTACGAGTTTGGTACGGTTGTCGAGCCATGTTGAGAAGATAGCTGTTTTTTTCTGAGGGTACTGTTCTTTAAAAAATCTGAAAATAGTCCAGTAATTATAATTAGGAGCTTTTATATCATTGCCCCATACATTATGCTTGTTCACCCAAGTTCCTGTCAATAAACTGTTATAACCCACGGCCGAAATAGTCGGTGTTTGAGAATAACTTTTCCGTTCGCCCCCGACGTATGCTCGTGCATAGCCACCAACCTTAGCAATCGAATCAAGGTGAGGTTTATTTACTTTTTCAATAACATCGGCCGGAATTCCATCAACAATAATAAAAACTGCTTTATTTGAACGTTGCGCGGTGCTGCCAAAAGCATAAAAGAGAGTTAGAAGTAAAAACAGATTTTTTTTCATGGTATTGCGACAGAGAAAATCATTTATTGACCGCAAATATAGGTAAACGACAACGCTACTTCTAAGTTACGTAGATGAAATATATATTAAATTACAGTATTTTTACTCTCTTTCAAATATATATTCGCCTGTGTCGAACGGCACTATTACCAGTTTTTTATTGGTCAGGCTCTTAATTTTGATAAGTCGGCCCGCCAGAGAAGACATACACATCGCTTTAATTCTTACATCGTTATTTTCAATTTCATAACTTCCGTTGCCACAACCTAAAAAAGCGTGTTCGACAGGTATCGTATTTTGGTAATATTCCTTAAAAGTACCTTTGACCGAAAACTCAATAAAAACGCCTTTATTTGCTGGTATAGTAATATTAGTACACGTATTGGTTCCTTCCGGCTTACAGTAGCTTTTCAGTTTCCAAGTTCCCATAAGACCACTCTCAGGTTCGATTTTGTCGCCTTTACAAGCAGCTATTAAAGCCAGCAAGGCTAGCATAAGTAGATTTTTCATAAAAGTATCTGAGTAAAAAGTTGTTGAGTGAACAATATTAACAAAACTTTATGAACCTGCCAACGTTCTTGTTTTTGAGATGACTTTCTTTTTATTTGCAAGCCCTCAATTAGAAAGGTATTAATATTTTTAACCTAATTTTGGGCTTGAGCTATATTAGTAATTTATAGAGTAAAAGTTCCTGATTTAAGCCCTATCAAACAAAATTATGAGAATCACTATTGCAGTTTTAATTCTTTTATCAAAAGCAGTTTATGCCCAAATCGATTTTGTGACTCCCTTTAAAGATTGTCAGATAAATGGCAGTACATCTATTTATGACTATCAACACAAAACATGGATACTCAGCGACAGCTTCGACGCACAGCTAGCCACATTACCGGCATCAACTTTTAAAATTATTAACCTCCTTATAGCACTAGAAACAGGTGTAATTAAAGATGAAAATGCTATTGTGAAATGGGTTGGCAAGACAGATACCACTCTATATGGGTATCGGCCAGATATTTACAAGGATATGTCGGTTAAAGAAGCCTTCGAGGTATCAGCAGGTTGGGTTTTTATTGAGTTAGCTAAGAAGATTGGTAAAAAACGTTACAAACACTACTTAAGTTTATGTAATTATGGCAACGTGAACCTTTCGCAGAAGGATGCTGATTTCTGGAATTTTGGGAACTTTGCTATTTCACCCATCAATCAGATAGAATTTATGATAAAAGTTTATGAAGAAAAACTACCCTTTTCAAAAAGGAATCTCGAAATTCTGAAAAAAGTAATGATTACCGAACAAAGCAATAATTATTCGATAAGGTCAAAAACTGGCTGGACGAGGGTTTCTGGTAAAGATATTGGCTGGTGGGTAGGCTATGTAGAACGAAAAGACAACGTTTATTTTTTTGCTACACTCATTATTAAACAACGCAGTACAATTAACAAAAACTTTGGTCAATGCCGCAAAGACATTACCAAGAATATTCTGAAACAATTAAAAGCATTAGATTAGACACCTAAGATATATGCTCTTAACTCTATGCTGACCGAACTGGAAAATTATTATTTCAGGCAATCTGAACCTATTCAAAGCTGTTTGCTTGCCTTGAAAGGCATTGTGATGGGTGTTAATGCCAGCATTACGCATGAACGTAAATATCAGATTCCGTTCTTTTATTATAAAGGCAAGAAATTAGCTTATTTGTGGGTAACCAAGAAAAAAATTCAGATGGGGTTTATTGAAGACAAAAGCCTGCAAAACCCTGTTGATGGGATAAAACCCAAAGATAAGTACCAGAGTATTATAATAAAGCCTAATGAAGATATTCCATTAGATATTATTTTACAAAACCTTGATCGATTAATACATTTGTATGAAAATAAGGTTTGAATTTAAAGTATTAAGAAAAATAGATTAAAAGCAATGAATCAATTAAAAGAAACAGATAGACCACCAGCAATTACATTCGGTTCGACAGTTGGCTTTGTATGGGCCTCATTAAGTATTCCACTTATTTTTCATAGCGTTTCTAAATCTGTTGGCAACTGGTACCCTCCTTATCTGGCGTTCTCGGTAGTTGTTAGTTTCGTAGCAATTTTTGGTATCTGGCTCATGAAAAAATGGGGCTTTTATACCTATGTAGCCTTTATTATTCTTAACCAGATTGTTGTTTTAAGTACCGATACATGGTCATTGTTTTCCATTCTTGTTCCAGCAATTGTAGCTGGTATAACATTTACACACCTGAAAAAAATGTCCTGATATTTGCAGATTAGCTCATAACAAAATAGCCGCATAAAATTTTATGCGGCTATTTTGTTATATGACTTGCTAGTTTTTATTAAATCATTTATCAGGATTTAACAAATCATAGAATTGGTCAAGTTTAGGCATCAGAATGATACGAGTACGACGGTTAGTTGCACGTCCTTCTGGTGTATCGTTGCTTGTTAATACGTTGTATTCTCCTCTACCTGCTGCAATTAGCTTGTTAGGGTCAACTTTGAATGTAGTTTGTAAGGCACGAACCACAGAAGTTGCTCTTTTCACACTTAGGTCCCAGTTATCGTTTACGCAATCGTTATGGATAGCTACGTTGTCTGTATAGCCTTCAACCATTACTTCAAGGTCAGGGCGAGACTGGATAATTTGAGCGATTTTACCTAATACTTCGGTAGCTCTTGTCGATAATTTGAAACTTCCGCTGCTGAATAACATTTTATCAGAAATGTTTACCATCACAACAGTTTTATCAACTTTGATTTCAACATCTTTGTCTTCGATACCAGCACTCAACACGCGGGTTAAGTTTACAGCCAAAGCTAAGTTAATTGAATCAGTTTTAGTTCTGGCAGCATGTAGCAAGTTAATATATTTATCTTTTTTCTCTAATTGAGCTAGAGTTTTATCGATATTATCATTTGCTGCTTTTGAAAGAACTGTCAGGTTACCTACTTGTTCCATTTGTTTGTCACGTAGGCCTTTCAAATCGTTAACTTGGTCTCTCAAGTCTTTGATTTGTTGCTCACGTTGCTGAATGTCACTTTGTGACACAGTACGTAGGCTTTCTTTCTCTTGTTCAGCTTTAGCTAAACGGTCTTTAAAATCTTGTACGGTGTCACCACATTTTACTAAATCAGCTTGTGATTTTTCGTATTGCTGTTGAAGACCTGCATATTTCTTCTTTGCAACACACGATGACATCAGGACAACAACTCCAATAAAGAATAAGAATTTAGAAGGGGTTCTCATACACTAATCTACTTGTGTTTAGGGTTTAAAATTTCCGCAAATTTCGGAAATAATATATAAATAAAAAATTAAATATTTATTACTGATACACTTTTTTAATTCTTAATACGTATATCGGCTACAATAGTACTATTAATAAATTAAAAATCATTAAAAAAATTATAACTTTTTTCAACATTGAAGATATTCTTTCTTGAAATAATACTAATTTTCAAATGCACTTTTTATTTACCAGAAATTTATTTTACGAAAAAAACAAGTTTCAAGTCACGAGTTTTCAGAAGGTTTCTGAAAACTATATAACAGAGTTAGCTATTTTTAAATACTTATTCAGTTCTTTCATTCTTTCAAGACTATCAACAAGTATTTTTATGCTTTCGGTGGCAGTTTGCGAAAAAACTTCAAGGTTTTTTACTCTTACAGCAGTTCCGGTAGCACAAACCATTATTAGGCCTCGTAATGCACCTACTTCGGCATAATCAATATCAACACCTATAACGGCATTGCCTCCCAACGCGATAGTTTTAGCTCTGAGCATTTTCATGCAGTTATCTTCACCCAAAGAAATTTTGGAATTCATTGTATTTGACTCCAGTCCAAAAAAATCATTCCAACTAAGCGAAAGCTCGCTAATAAAACCCGTACCCATTGTCGATTGTGCCGTAACTATTTCTAAAATATCGTAGCTCCAAGAATAGGGTGATGAAATATTTATACACGGAACATCATTGATATGGTTTTTCTGTAAAGCATAATTTTCGTTCAGTTCATTTTGATAATTCGCACAGGCTTTATAAAACGGCTCTACTTTACATGAATCACAGTAAGCCGGAAAGCTATTACCTGTGAATAAATTAATAAATCCGACAAACTCGGTATGTAGCGCATTTGAGCCGAATAGCCCTTTTGGTTGAATTTTTTTAGCACAGCAGGGGCAGCTATCGTATTGCATAGATAATTTCAGGATTTTAGCCCCATAAACTTTTTTGCTTGAGCCGTTACAAGGCCAACAGTTTAGGGGTTTATTATTTAAGGGTTGAAAAGTTCATAAAAAAAGCCTGATAATCAGATGATTATCAGGCTTTTACAATTCTGCAACGCAGCGACTTTGTGACCCTAAGGGGAATCGAACCCCTGTTTAATCCGTGAAAGGGACTTGTCCTAACCGCTAGACGATAGGGCCGGCTGGTTCCATTTATCGTCTGCGTTTCCGAATTGTGGTGCAAAAGTACAGCTTTATTTTTACAATGCAATAGCTTGCCAAAAAAAAAGTGAAAAATTTTCAATTTTTTTTTTCAACCCCATTTTCAAGACGAAAAATCTTATATTTGAGAATTATTAAAATGTATCCGAAATCCCTATGAAAAAACTCAGTGTATTTCTTTTACTCTTCATTAACTTACTTTGGGCAGAGGCTCAAACAACTAAAACCCCCGATGAATTTCTTGGTTATAAATTAGGAACTAAATTTAGTTTTCATCATCGCATTGTTGATTACGTAAGATACGTAGCATCTCAGAACCCTACCCAAGTAAAAATTATTGATTATGGCTCTACCTTTGAAGGAAGACCTCTTCTGGTTGCTGCCATTGCATCGCCTGAGAATCTGGCAAAGCTGGAGGAAATCAGAACTTCTAACCTTAAAAATATTGGCTTGCTTGAGGGTAAGGCTTCAACCAAAGTACCAGCCATAGCGTGGCTTAGTTATAATGTACACGGGAACGAAGCGGTTAGCTCGGAGGCCGTTATGCAGGTTTTGTATGAGCTACTCAATAAGAACAATACTGTTACACAAAATATCCTGAAAAATACGGTTATACTTCTAGACCCTTGTATTAACCCAGATGGCCGCGACAGATACGCCCAATGGTATAACAGGGTTGCCAACCGCGGTTTTAATGCCACACCATTTGCAACCGAACATAATGAGCCTTGGCCAGGGGGGCGTTTTAACCACTATTTGTTTGACCCAAACCGTGACTGGGCATGGCAAACACAGGAAATTACTATGCAACGTGTGAAACTATATAACCAGTGGATGCCGCATTTACATGCCGATTTCCATGAAATGGGGCCATCAAGCCCTTATTACTTCCCGCCATCGGCACGTCCTTATCATGAAGACCTTACTCAATGGCAAAGAGAATTTCAGCAGACTATTGGCGAATACAACAAAAAATATTTCGACAAAAACTACTGGCTTTACTTCTCTAAAGAAAATTATGACTTGCTTTACCCAAGCTATGGAGACACCTACCCTTCTTATAACGGAGCTATCGGTATGACCTACGAACAAGGTGGTGGTGGCCGCGCGGGTATTGCCATAGCTAAAGAAGATGGCGACACCCTGACCTTATCGCAACGTATTTCGCACCATTTTTCGGCTAGTATGGCTACCCTAGAGGCTATTTCGTCGAGAGCCGATAAAACAGTTGAAGAGTTTACCAAGTTTTTTGAAAGAAATAAAAATAATCCTGTTGGTTTATATAAATCGTTTGTAATTAAAAGTAAGGGTAGCGAAGCCAATGTAAAAGCACTGGCTGGCTTGTTAGATAAATTACAGATTTCGTACAGCTATGCCAGCAAAGAAACGTCTGCTTCGGGCATTAGTTATAATACCCAGAAAGACGAATCTTTTAAGGTTGAACCCAACGACTTAATTGTAAGCACTTATCAACCGAAAGGCACTTTCGCCAAGATTCTTTTTGAGCCTAAAACTGTTCTTGAAGACTCGCTCACTTATGATATTACTGCATGGGGGTTACCTTATGCTTATGGTTTAAAAGCATTTGCTACTAAAGAAAAAATATCAGCGGGTAATGCTCAACCTACGAGCAATACCCCTGCTTTGAATATTGAAGGCAAACCCTATGCTTACGTTGCGTCATGGAGTTCGTTCGATGATTTAAAATTCCTGACTCATATTTTATCAAAAGGTATTAAAGTACGTTTCAATGAAAATCCGTTCGAGACCGAAGGCAGAAAATTTGATGTAGGCTCTGTTATTATTACCCGTACCAATAATCAACGCTTAGGCGACGAGTTCGACAGAATTATTCAGTCTGCTGCTAAAACATTTAATATCAATTTATTGGCTACCAGCTCTGGCATGGTTACTTCTGGTAACGATTTTGGCTCTAGTTCTGTAAATATTCTTAAAAACCCCCGTGTAGCTGTTATTTCGGGCGATGGAGTCTCTCCTACTGCTTTCGGCGAAGTATGGCACTTTTTTGAACAACAAATTAATTACCCGATTACCGTCATTGAAGGCTCTACGTTCTCACGTGTGCCACTCGACCAGTTAGATGTGTTGATTCTGGCAGATGGCAATTATGACAGGATTCTGGGTAATGGTGATGCCCTTAAAAAATGGATTCAGGGTGGTGGAAAGGTAATTGCGATGGAGTCGGCCACCAATTATTTCGCCGATAAAGATGCCTTTGGCTTAAAGCGTAAAAAAGATAATTCTTCAAACGATAAACCTGAGTTAAAGGCTTATGGTAACCGAGAACGTGAAAGTATTTCAGAACAGGTAGTAGGAGCCATTTATAAAGTAGAAATGGACAAAACACACCCGCTTGGCTATGGCACTAACGGAAGCTATTATTTACTGGCCCGTGACCCCTACAACTTCGATTACATAAAAGATGGCTGGAATGTAGGGTATCTGAAAGAAAATAACTACCTGACGGGCTTTGTAGGAGAAAAAGCTAAAGACAAGATGAAAAATACCTTAATTTTTGGTGTTCAGGATTTAGGCAGAGGCAAGATTATATACATGGCTGACGACCCTATTTTCAGAGGTTTCTGGTATGGTGGTAAATTAATTTTTGGTAATGCAGTATTTGTAGTCTATTAACATAACCTAATTTTACATTCTATTCATGCATTCAACCCGACGTTCCTTTTTAAAAAATGCCGCTCTAGGTAGTGCGGCTGTGTGTGCCCCTGCACTTACTCAGGCGCAACCTGCGGTTCAGGCAGCAGGTAAAATCAAACTGAGTGTTTCAAGTTACTCATACTGGCATTTCAAAGGAGAAAAATTTCCGATTGAAAAAGTAATTGACGAAGCTGCCAAATTAGGGCTCGAAGGAATTGATGTTTTGCATAGACAAATGGCCGGTGAAGACAACGCCTATTTGCAAAAACTAAAAAAACACGCTTTCGTGAATGGTATTGCCATGACCTGCCTGTCTATCCATCAGGGTTTTGTATCGCCTGATAAAGCTGTCCTCAAACAACACATCGACCACACCAACCATTGCATTGAGCTTGCCTATAAAATGGGGATTCCGTGTATGCGGTTGAACACAGGTCGTTGGGGAACCATCAAATCGTTCGACGACTTCATGGCCAAAAGAGGTATCGAACCAGCCATTGAAGGTTACACCGAAGATGACGCCTTTAAATGGTGTATCGATAGCATTCAGCAATGCCTGAAAAAAGCAGAAGAGTGTGGCGTGCTTCTGGCTCTTGAAAATCACTGGGGGCTTGGCTCTACACCTGAAGGAATGTTAAAAATAAAAAATGCCATTGATTCGCCTTGGCTGAGCTTGCTTATGGATACCGGAAATTTCCTTGAAAATCCTTATGATAAACTGGAAAAAATTGCTCCGCAAACCAGCTTTGTCCAAGCTAAAACTTACTACGGTGGTGGTGTATGGTATAGCCTTGACCTTGATTACAAGCGTATTGCCGACATCCTGAAAAAAGTAAATTATCAGGGCTATGTTTCTATCGAGTTTGAAGGAAACGAAGACCCTACCACAGGTGTTAAAAAAAGCGTCGATTTACTAAGAAGTGTTTTATATTAACTCCTCCTGAATATATACCTGGCGTTCGTAAGTAGTTTACGAACGCCTTTTTTATTTTATAAAGAGCGGTGTTTTCTTTTACGCCGCCACCAGAGTAAAAAACCAGTAACTGAAAGTAAGCCCGGTGTCAGGCCAATAGTAGTATAGAGTATTTTAATAGTTAGCCCCCCATAGCTGCCAATGTGCAAGGCATAGAAGCTAGCCTCTACCTTATCCCAGAAGTGTTCGTTGGCAATACGTGTAATTCTGACTAATTTTCCTGTCTGAGCGTCAAAAGCAATCGAATTATTGCCGTCCCAGATAGCGGCTTCGCCTTTCACAGCCCCTCTTACAGTAAATTTCTTCTCTGGCTGGGTAGGCAGATACACGTATTGAGGCATTAAATCAGGCATTTGCGCTAAGGCTTGCTGATACAGCGAATCAAGAGAATAGCTAGCTAAAGTATTAAGAGGCGTTGGAGTGATTTCTTTTTGCCAGTCTCTGACATCGAATGCAAACAGGTTTAACCAGAAGCCCGTAAAAGCAATAATAATATTAAAAAACAATGACCACACTCCTACTACTCTGTGCAGGTCAGAACTAATAGTCCGCCAGTTTTTACCCTTAATTTTTACCTGAAAAGTTAGAACCTTTTTGATAGACTTTTTGTAAATGATAGTTCCTGTCAGAATCGACAAAATCATGCACAGGCCCAGCAAAGCCGTATATGCGGCCCCTGGCACACCCAGTTGTAAACTAAAGTGAAACTGATATACCCATTCAATCGCACTAGGTGACAAGTCGTCCAGTTCTCCTTCTCTTAAAATTTTTCCTGTAAAGGGGTCATACGTAATCAGTCCTAAATCATAGCTTGTGATACGTGCGTCGTTCAGATACAGTCTGAAATTATACGCTTTATTGGGTGCATCATCGGGGTTCATCCAAGCAATACCATCAAGGTTCTGGTATCGCCTCGAAATATCTTTATAAAAAAAATCAAGCGGTAATTTTTTACCTCTTTGCTGAACCGTCAGCAGTTTTTCATTAGCCCAATTGTCGATATCCTCTTTAAATACCAGCGCAGAGCCACTCAAACCTAACAGAATTAAGAAAAAACCATTAATAAGCCCTAACCAACTATGTATTTTAAAAAGCTGTTTATTTAACCTCATTGCTCAGGAAACCAATTTATTTATTTTAACCAGACACCCAACAGTACTTTTTCTCCAAAAACACTACCTATCAATAGTTTATTATGCCACATTGCGCCAACACTCGACCCCGAAAGGGGTGTTCCATCGTTCAGGTAGATGTTTTCGATATGTGGTTCTACTCCATCAAACGAAATCTTCACAACTTGCGAGGGCGAAAGTTCAGAATGCTTTTTGGCATGGGTAGTAAAAGCCAATAATTTAGGATGACACCCCACCCATAAATTGCCCGATTCATCAATTTCAATATTATCGGCTCCATTAACGGGTATCTCACCCGTTTGTGTCAGGCTGCCCGAAGCTATGTTACGGTCAAAAACCATAATTTTTCGTCCTGTGGTAGCAGCTACAAAGAGCTTTTTTTTATCCTGACTAACATTAATTCCGTTGGCATATAAAATGCTTTCGACAAGAATACTAGCCTTGTTACCATCAAAATAGCAAACATTACCCGTAGGTATCTGCAAAAAGTCTTTTATCGAACGCCAAGAAGATTTCTTTTGATTATGGTCGTTAGTGAGGTAAAACTTTCTTTCACCTACCCCCACAATATCATTAGGACTGATAAATAACTCGTTGGTAATACTTTCCTTGTGTATCAATGTGCTGTCGGTAAACTGAAATATTTCAATAGAGCTACTACCGTTTCTCTTATGATTTACTACAAAAAGTTGTTTTCGTCCATCAGGTAATTGCAATAAACTGATTCCATGCGGATGGAAATCATTCATCAATAGTTCTTTTGTAAGAGAAACAGGCACCGGAGAGTTATCATTCAGGTTTAGCAAGTAGATGTTTCCGTCAGGTGCATTTTGTGCAAAACTGCTCGATGAAATCAGAGCTAAACCCGTAGTTTTATCAATAGTTATATCTTCAGCACCAGCAAAACCTTTAATTTCGGTAACGCGGTCTCCATTAAAATAGGGAGTAATTTTGGTAAAAACGCCAGCGTTCCAAAGGGTTTTTCCGACAAAAAGGCCAATAAGCAACAACAAAACAAGGGTAATTTTCAACCAGTTTTTCATAAGAGCAGTATTAAAAGGTTAAAACTTTAGTTCTTTTTCCAGATTATATATACGCAATAGCAATTCAGTAGGAAAATAACACCACCGATACTATGAAATAACAATCGATTATTAGCTTCATGTGATGCCTTGTTTTCTTCTACTTCCGTAACATTTGCCCAAGCGACAAAAGCATCAATCATAGGTAACACTCCCAAAAAATATCGTTTTTGCCCATTCAGATTTAAGTCTTATCATGTATCTGAATCCAATCAGGCTGATAATATAAATTTATGTTCCAGCGAAAGATGAATATTAAAAAAATACCAGATAAAAAAGTAGCTGTTAATTTGAGGACTTTTTTCATATCAGCAATGCTAGCGTTTTATAGTAAACTCAGCCTATTGTAGGAGTTACTTTTAATTAAGTAAGATATTAATTTTTTCAGTCAATAAAGTCATTTAAGTAAATTTTTTCATTGTTTTGTTATAAAAATAAAATATAGCCAATGTTTGTATATACAAAACGCTGGGGCGTTTAATGATTTCATATTTTATAACTTCAAAAATTATTGTTTTAACTTTCTTTTTCTATGAAAAAAATATTTGCTTTTAGCTTCGGTTTAGCAGTTTTAGGTCTGTATGTTTCCTGCCAGAAAATTCAGGATACAGATGAACTTACGCCTAAAAACTCAATATATGTAATTGATAATTCAAAGCCGATATGGGCCGATGAGTTTAACTACAACGGCGCACCAGACCCTACCAAATGGGGGTATGATATTGGTGGGCATGGCTGGGGAAACGATGAAAAACAATATTATACCAAAGATTTAAAAAATGCACGGGTAGAAAACGGCACACTTATTATTGAAGCCCGAAAAGAAAAATTTGAAAACAACGATTATACATCGGCCAGACTAGTTACAAAACACAAAGGTGATTTTTTATATGGTCGATTTGAAATTAAAGCTAAATTACCTAAGGGCCGAGGCACATGGCCTGCTGGCTGGATGCTTGCTACGGAGCAGTCGTATGGAGCAAATTATTGGCCTGACAATGGCGAAATTGATATTATAGAACACGTAGGTTTTGACCAAGACCGTATTCATGGCAATATTCATACTAAGGCGTTTAATCATACCATTAAAACCAACAAAGGCAATAATGTGGTAGTACCGGGGGTTTCTGACGGTTTTCATATATATGCCTGTGAGTGGACTCCTGACGCCATTAGTATTGAAATTGATGGAAACAAATATTTCACCTTTACCAAACAAAGTAATTATGGTTGGCAGGAATGGCCTTTCGACAAAAAATTTCATTTACTGCTTAATATTGCTATTGGCGGTGGTTGGGGTGGCCAGAAAGGAATTGATGATAGTATTTTTCCGCAAAGAATGGAGGTAGACTATGTAAGGGTTTATCAGGCTGTAAAAAAATAAAGCTGAAACCGCAAAGCCATTTATGTTATGATGACTAAATGGCTGGTTTAAAAATAAGAAAAGCAAGAATCAGGTGACTCTTGCTTTTGCTCTCGTCAAACTGCTGTTGATTATTAAAATCATCAATCCGTTGGCTTTAGCGAACGGGCTGATGACTTTAGGGCATTGAGCCTACGCTTTACAAGCATTTACTGCAATAATAACAATAAAAATCATCACAACAATAATTTCATCGAAATATTCGTAAATTTTTTTTTTCATAGTAACCTTCTTTTCATGTTTATGATTCCGTTCTTCTGCAAAAGGTTGGAAATCCGTCTCATTTTCTTTAACCAATAATTAAGATAAAGTGTTTAGAAGGCTGTCTTCATGGCTATAATACAAGTTGCGTATTGATATGCAAATATCGCACAGCCCTTGTTCATAGCCAATACCCATTTCAGGGTATTTTTTTAAGGCTTTATCCGTACCAGTACTTATATGGCATCAGATAAGTTTCCTTTCTACTGCATATTTTATAAGTCCTACTATGGTTTTTGTATTGGTTTTCCGATAAATATTCTTTCGGTGCGTTTCAACAGTACGCTCCGAAATATAAAGTTGCTTGGCTATATCAGCATTTGAAAACTCTTGTGCAATCAATTTCAGAATTTCAATTTCTCTGTCGGTCAAACGGTAATTTTCTTCTTCGCCATCGTTTCTACTGGCCAGACTCCTCAGAATTTCGTTTGAAACCTCTCTGCTGAAATATACATTTCCTTTGGCAATTTCATTAATAGCTTCTATGAGTTCGTTACGTCCGATAGTTTTCAGGATAAATCCTGAAATACCCGCATCCATTAAATCATGTACAATAGAAACATCGTAAGAAACAGACAAAGCCAGTACTTTAATATGGGGGAAATCTTTTTTAACTTTCTGAGTAAGTTCAATGCCTGTCATTTTAGGCATATATAAATCTGTGAGCAGAATATCAACCGGATTCTGGTGTAAAAAAGCAAGAGCCAATTTGCCATCTAGCAATTTACCAACTACCTCAAAATGTTCTACGTCATGAAGCATTGCTTCAATGCCATCAATCAGAATCTGATGATCATCAACAATTAAGATTCTAAGTTTTCGCGTAGTCATTTAGTAGAGGCAAGAGGTATTTCAACAATCACACTAGTCCCACGGCCTAATGCTGAATCAAAATTAACACTTCCATTTAAATATTCCACTCTTGTAGTGATATTTTTAATACCAACCCCCTGATTCTGGAGTTCGTTTATATTAAATCCTTTGCCGTTATCTTCAATAACCAGAATTAATTCGCTTTCATGCTTAACCAGTTCAATATTTACTTTAGTGGCATCGGCATGTCTGATAATATTATTCAGCACCTCCTGTACCACTCTGTAAAGCATGGTTTCTACTTTTTCGCTCAGCCTTTCTTTAATTCCTATAATTTGCAAATCAATTTGTAGCCCTCCTAAAGCATTAATTTTATTAACAAACTGCTTCAAAGCCGTTGATAAACCTAGCTTTGTTAAAGCACCGGGCATCATATTATGTGATATTTCCCTGATTTCCTTGATGCTCTCTTCTAACAGGTCAAGAGAGTTCTGAATGTCTTCGTTTTCTACTTTTTTCTTGGACAGAAAATTCCCTAATGCCATCCGTGCGGCTGCAATCATTTGTCCGATACCGTCGTGTAAGTCACGTGCAATACGTACCCTTTCTTTTTCTTCTGCTTCCAGTATGGCCTCGGTTCGCTGTTGCTGGGCAATGGTTTTTTCTAAAAACAGCTTCTCGGAGGTATCCTGCATGGCTTTTAAACGGTAAGCAAGCAACACCATTAACCCTACAATTTCAAGAATGAAAGCCCCTGCAAAGTATTCTATCTCAACCACACGGCTACCATTCAATACTTCGTAATTACTAAGGGCTGAATGAAAAACAATAAAAGTAATGGGTGTATTAGCCAGTAAGAAATACATGGCTTCTTTAGGAAAATGCCTTATGATAATGCAATAGATAGCTCCGAAGATAACATAAAGTGTAGGTATCCAGAAAATAAGGCTGAGGATATTACCAACCAACGAGCTATAGGCATGAAAAAGGTGGTCTTTCAGAAAAAGATGGTCAACATAAAGAAATATAATCATGACAACAAGTGTACCGATTAAAACCCATGTAGTGTATCTGAAAAACAAGTTTTTGATTAGGTCCCAGCGTAGGTATTTTCTGATAAATAGAAGCCCTGCAATCAAGAATAGCAAAGAACATACATACCTCACCCTATTACCTGCAACCCCGAAAGAGCCATCGACGTAAAACCTTATAAAATACCCCTGTGTAGTACAGATAAAACCCAATGCCATTAAAACATATACCCCATAATAAAAATAGAGCATATCCTTGAAGGCAAACAACAATAGAAATGAGAAAAACACCACAAAAAGCAGTATACCCGTAACAAACCCCCAGATATGGTAATCGGAAGAATAATAATAATAGTCGAAGGCCTCACGCTCCCAGATATTAACGGGTATCCAGATTGAGCCTACTTCTTTCCTTAATTTAATGTAACACGTAACCTCCTGATTTCCTTGAAGGGTAAAAGGAAAAATAAAATTTCGGTGTTTGATGGGCCTGTCGAGTTGGGGGGTATCCCACGAAAGAAATTGCTGGTGTATAATTTTGTTTTTTTCTACCAAAAACAACATACCTTCATCATAAAGCGGAATTGGTAAATCAATGACGAAGGTCTGAGTAATTTTTGTAGAGTTTTTCATCTGGAATTTAAACCAGTATGGATGCCCATTAGCCCAGAAAGTAGGCGCGTCTCCGTTTGCTCTTTTAAAGACAAAATTCTTCGGAAATTCCAGTATTTTTTCGAGTGTAAGCGTATAGCTTTTATCACGTAAGTAATAAATACCCGAAACAATTTTCTGTTTTTGCCAGTCGCCATCATAATTAACTTTGGCAATGCCCGATGTATCTGCCTGTGCCATTGTATCAAAACTCAGGCATACGAGCAAAAAAAGTAGCTTTTTTACCAGTTTATCGGATTGTTGTAATCTTGAAATTACTGGTAGTTTCATGGCATTAGTGGAAGAAAATATACGACACCACAATAGCGGCAATTACACCGGCCAAATCGGAGAGCAAACCAGCTACCAATGTATAACGGGTATGCTTAATGCTAACCGAACCAAAGTATAAAGCCAGAATATATAAAATAGTATCAGAACAAGCCTGAAAAACACAAGAGAGCCGCCCCACGAAAGAGTCGGCACCATAGGTTTTCATGGCATCAATCATCATGGCTCTTGAGCCACTTCCACTTAAAGGGTGCATCAAGGCGGTAGGCAAGGCATCTGTAAAGTCGGTATTCATACCTGTAAGGCTGAAAAGCCATTTCATGCCTTCAACGATATATGCCAAGGCTCCACAATTCCGAAAAACACTAATAGCCACAAGCATACCTACCAGATACGGCATAACTTTAATAGAGGTTTCAAAGCCATTTTTGGCCCCTTCAATAAAAGCCGAAAACACATCGACTTTTTTATAAATGGCCCCACCTATAAAACCTACAATAAATATGGTTAATAACAGATTACTTACAATTTTTGAAGTTGTTTCAATTTCGTCTTTCGATAATCGAGCAAAATACCAGATAACAAAACCGATAAAAGCCGTTAAACCTACCAACCAAGAAAGAAGTGTTTTATCGAAAAAATTAATACGTTGGCGGATTCCTACAAATAGCATTCCTGTAAGGGTTGCAACATATACCGATATCAAAGCAGGAATAAATATATCTGAGGGGTCGGCGGCATTGTAAATGGCCCTTTGTGCCATAATACTTAATGGTATTAATACAGGCCCTGCACTATGCAATACCATAAACATTATTTGCGCATTACTAGCCGTTTCCTTGTTAGGGTTTAACTCCTGCAAACTTTGCATGGCCTTTAATCCAAAAGGAGTTGCGGCATTATCAAGCCCTAGCATATTGGCCGAAAAATTCATAATCATTTGCCCGTTAGCTGGGTGGTCTTTGGGTACTTCAGGAAACAGCTTGCTAAAAAAAGGCCCTATAATTCTTGCCATACGTCTGATAACTCCGGCCTCCTCTCCTACTTTTAAAACACCTAAAAAGAAAGTCATTACACCAGCTAGTGGCAAAGCTATATCCATTACTGCGAGTTTAGCAGAATCAAACATACCATCTACTATGATTTTGAAGATTTCAGTATCACCAGTAAGAATAAGTTTAAATAATGCCACAATTAGCGCAATGATAAAAAATGCTACCCAAATGTAGTTTAATGCCATAAATTTGAGATTTTAGGGTTAGATTTGTTGGCAAGATAAAAATAAACCAAAACTTTATAAGTATTAATTGCGAGTTTTGTATCAAAATTAGCTACAACAAACTATTTCTATGGCAAAACTAAAACTAATTTCAAAAACTCTTATCTTAATTCTTACACTTCTTTCATGGGCTTGTCAGACCAAAACCAATAACGAAAACACTGACACCACAAAAACGGACTCCTCACTTATTAAAAAAGATTCGGTTGTAACAAGCACCGAAAACAAAATTCCTGAACTCGAACAACGCATGATTGACCAGGGTCTGGTAAATGTGCAAAGCCTCGACTCTACCATTATGGTTGAGTTAAAATACTCTACTACTGATAATTTCGTGGGCACCGATGTTTACGGCGACCTGACCCGCGCATATATGCAACAAAAACCAGCCGAAATGCTTGCCAAAGCCAGCAAAATTCTGCAAAGCCAATACCCTGATTATCGTTTATTGATATATGATGGGGCACGTCCTTTGTCGGTACAGCATAAATTCTGGGCTTTACTAGATACCATTCCACCTGTTAAAAGGGCCGATTTCGTTGCAAATCCGGCCGAAGGCTCTATTCATAATTTTGGGTCAGCCGTAGATTTGACCGTGTTTGACACCAGTACCAACAAGCCTCTTGATATGGGTACAAAATATGATTATTTTGGCGATTTGGCGTATCCGATTCTGGAAGACCAAATGCTCAAGGCTGGTAAACTAACCAAACAACAAATTGCCAACAGGCTGGTGCTACGTAATACCATGCACAAAGCCGGTTATATGCGTATAGACAGCGAATGGTGGCATTTTAATGCTATATCGCGCGCTAAAGCAAAAGAACTTTACAAAATTATAGAGTAACGTAAGGAATGTTCGAAGAGATTAACGCCTATATAAAACGCTATTCCGATTTTACAGAACAGGAAATAGCCGATTTTAATGCTTTGCTCCAACCCAAAACAGTAGCAAAAAAAACTTTTCTGTTACAAGAAGGAGAAATCTGTAAGTTTGAAGCATTTATTAAAAAGGGGTGTATCCGTACTTATTATATTGACCACAAAGGAACTGAGGTAACCCTACAATTTGCCATTGAAAACTGGTGGGTGAGCGATATTGCCAGTTTTCATGAGCAAAAGCCCAGTCTTATGTTTATTGAAACCCTAGAAGACTGCGAACTATTTTTGCTATCGCCTGAAACTAAAGAAAAACTTTTAAGTAAGGTACCCAAGTTTGAACGAATGTTCAGGCTAATGGTACAGAGAAATCTGACACGCCTGCAAGAACGCTTATTTCAGACCATAGCCACTACTGCCGTGGAAAAATACCTCGACTTTCTGGAAAGATACCCAAGTATTCCGCAGAGGGTTGCACAACATTATATAGCTTCTTATCTTGGTTTTTCGCCTGAATTTCTTAGCAAAGTAAGAACCAAACTCTCTAAAAAAAGCAAAACTGCAAAAGCATAAAGTATCATCGATATTTTATGGCTTATTTTTATTTCTTGTCCTAGTTCAATGTTTTTGAATTTTCAGGAGTGCAACTTTGTATCATCAAATCAATCACAACACGATTGAAATGAAACAGAAAGCATTCTTGAATTTTAAATAACTATAACAATGGAAAATAAAATCTTAGGCATTCACCATATAACAGCCATCGCTGGCGATGCCAAACGCAATTTCAATTTTTATACAAAAGTATTGGGCCTACGCTTTATTAAAAGAACTGTTAATTTCGATGACCCTCATACTTACCACTTTTATTTCGGAGATGAAGGCGGAAATCCGGGTACAATTCTTACGTTTTTTCCATGGGGAAGTGCGGTAAGGCAAGGCCGTAGAGGAGCCGGAATGGCTACTGAAATAGGTTATGCCGTACCAGAAGGCAGTCTCGATTTCTGGGTTGAGCGTTTTAAAAAATACAATGTTATTTATAACAAACCCGCTGAAAGGTTTGGCGAACAATACCTTACGTTCTTAGACCCTGACGGCCTTAAACTAGAGTTAATTGTACCTAAAAACCCAGACAACAGGGTTCCTTACGAAACCGATGAGGTAAAAGCCAATGTTGCTACCAGAGGTTTTTATAATACTACCATTACATTGAATGACATAAAACCAACTGCAATGGTATTGACAGAGGTATTTGGGTATAAATTAATTGCGCAGGAAGCCAATCGTTATCGTTATGCTACCGATACCGTAGCCACGGCCAATATTATTGACCTTGTAGAGCTTCCTAACGAAGCGCGCGGCATAGGGGCTGGTGGTACAGTTCATCATATTGCATTCAGGGTCAAAGATGATGCTACCCAGATGGCCTTTCATGATAAAATAGAAAAACTGGGCTTTCATATTACCCCACAAATTGACCGTAACTATTTTCATTCGCTTTATTTCAGAGAACCAGGTGGCGTATTATTTGAAATAGCTACTGATAATCCGGGCTTTACTGTTGACGAAGCGTTAGAAGATTTAGGTACTAGTTTGAAGCTACCGGCACAATACGAACCCAGAAGAAAAGATATTGAAGCGCATTTAGTACAACTTGATTAATAAAAAAATGGAATTTCAAACATTAAAATATATTTATCAACCTGCTAATCGTGTAGGAGCGCATACTTTGCTGCTCCTGCACGGAACAGGAGGAGACGAAACCGACCTACTGCCAATTGCTCAGGAATTCGGAAATGATTTTAATATCTTAAGCCTGAGAGGAAACGTTTCTGAAAACGGAATGCCCCGTTTTTTCAGACGATTAGGCATGGGAATATTCGATGAACAGGATTTAACTTTTCGTACACACGAAATCGTCGATTTTCTGACAAAATTATCAGCAAAAGAAGGCTTTGACCTAACCAAACTCATTGCTTTGGGGTATTCTAATGGAGCTAATATTGCTGGTAGTTTACTGGTCCTGTACCCTGATTTTCTGGCAGGTGCAATTCTGTATCGGCCTATGCAGCCTTTCCAGAAAATAGATTTAGCACTAAAAAACACTAAGCAAACACCAATTTTTATGAGTAACGGCGCAAATGACCCTACAATCAGGCCATCGGATACGGCAAGCTACGTCGACATTCTGAAAACCGCAGGGTTTGAAGTAGCCAACCATACACTCCCCATAGGGCATAACCTTAGCAGAGAAGACCTAAGGTTGTCGGTAGAGTGGTATCATAAACATTTCAATTAATAATACTTTAAGAAGGATAATAGTAAAGTATAGTAATAGTTTTTTTAGATTTGCATCCAGAATAAGCCCGTAAATCATGAAAAAAATATTATTTCCCGCTTTAGCTGTTATCCTTTTTTCTTGTAATAACACTGAAAAAACCAGTAATACTTCCGAAACCAAAGCCAGTACAGCCACTATCGCTTACAAACTGGTTGGTTCTTTTCCGCACGATACCACCGCATTTACCGAGGGATTCCTGATACATGACAATCAGTTATTTGAAAGCACAGGCTCGCCCGACGAATTATCACAAACCGCCTCAACAATTGGTATAGTCGACAAACAAACCGGTAAAATTGATAAAAAGGTCACCCTTAATAAGGCTCAGTATTTTGGCGAAGGCATTGCCATTCTGAATGACAAAATATATCAGCTAACCTATAAATCGAAAGTTGGTTTTGTGTATGATTTAAAATCATTCAAAAAAATAAAAGAATTTTCGTTTAATAACGCTGAAGGCTGGGGGCTTACTACCGACGGCAAGGCTCTTATTATGAGTGACGGCACTTATAACCTTACTTATCTGGACCCCAACAGCTTGTCTGTTATTAAAACCCTTCCTGTCAGGGAGAACGGCTACGCCAAAGAATTAATTAATGAACTGGAATATATTAACGGATACATCTATGCCAATATCTGGCAAACGAACGAAATTATTAAAATTGACCCCGCCACCGGAAATGTAGTAGCTAAACTTGATTTAGGCCCACTGAAGGCTGATGCCCTGACTACCTACCCGAAGTCTTTGGAAATGAACGGAATAGCTTATGATTCCGTTACAAATAAAGTATATGTTACCGGCAAGATGTGGCCCAAGGTATATGAAATAGATTTTGCCCATTAAAATTCAAATACTTGGTTAATTGATTAGTAATACTGTTAGTTTATCGGGGGTAAAGGTCTGTCGCTAGCTTATCAATCGGAACTTTGGTAGAATTCAGGGGGTAATTCCATTTGTTTTCAAAGATTTTAATACAAATTATTAGTTTTTTTCGTATCTTTGCATACTTTTTGGAAGACACTCCCAATAAATTATTTTTTTCGATATGCGTAAACTCCGTATTCTGTACGTTGCAAGTGAAATAAATCCCTTCCTGCAAGTTTCAGAAGTAGCAGAATTTCTTCGTAAACTTCCGCAAGCCATGCAAGAAAAGGGCATGGAAATCCGAATCTTGATTCCGCGTTTTGGTTCAATTAATGAGCGTAAAAACCGCCTTCATGAAGTTGTAAGGCTCTCGGGCATCAATATTTCAGTAGGAGAAGACGAAAAACCTCTTATTATTAAGGTGGCTTCGATTCCAAGTGCAAAATTGCAAGTTTATTTTTTAGACAATGAAGACTATTTTAACAGAAAATACGTTTTCTTGGATAAGGAGGGAAGTTTCTACGATGACAACGACGAAAGAACAATCTTTTTCTGTAAAGGTGTTCTGGAAACAGTGAAGAAACTCGGTTGGGCACCCGACATAGTGCATTGCACCGACTGGATGACTGCTCTAATTCCACTGTATCTAAAAACGACTTATAAAAACGACCCTGTTTTCAAAGACACAAAGTCAGTTTTTACCATTTACAATAATGCTTTTGAACACAAGTTTGATGAAGACATTTTGGAAAAAGCAAAAGCAATGGATGTATCAGATGAAGCATTAGCCAACTTACGCTCTGCTGATTTTGAAGGGTTTATTAAAATTGGTTGTCAATATGCCGACTCGGTGGTGAAAGCTAACGAGGATATGAATGAAAAATTAAGTAAATTATTGAATGAAATTACAGCAAACAAAATTGAAGCAGGAATTGAAGACGACGACGTCACTGAAACGTACTTTAATCTTTACACAGAACTTGTTCCTTAATCGTAGCTGGAATATCTCACATAAGATGCGGAATGTAGCCATTATGCTACTTTCCGCTTTCTTTTTCTCTTGTGAGGACCCCATCAATATTGCGGTTGATACCCCTTCTACTGGTGGGCAATTTGTGACAAGCTTTACCGACACCCTAACCGTGAGCAAGGCCACTGTTATGCTCGACTCAATAGTTACCTCTACCCAAACAGGTGCAATTGTGGGGCAGTACAAAGACCCTGTCTTTGGTAATGTAACAGCCAAACTCTATACCCAGATAAGCCTGCCTTATGACCCTAACAACGGTTCGTATAGTGCATTTGCTTTACCTGCCGCTGATACCCTCAAACCGGTTTATGACTCCATGTATGTGTATTTAGTACATAATGGCTTTGCCTATGGAGACTCAACAAAGTCGGTTACGCTTAATCTCCACCGATTAACCGAAGACTTCGTAAAAGGTAAAAAATATACGAATAACGACGCTTTGGCTTATAACGCTACACCTCTGGCAAGTAAAGTGTTAACCTATAAAGACTTTAAGCGCGCCGTTACTTCTTCTACTGATAGTTTGATTAAATTCAAATTACCTGCCGCTGTGGGTAGCGAAATATTTGCTTTGGCCGGAAAAGATGCAGGAAAAGACATTGATAAGTTTACTGCTGCTGTTAAAGGGTTTGCTTTAACTGTAAATCAGGATGCACAGACGGTCTATGGCCTTTCTGTTTCTAGTAGCTTTCCTGCCATTTATTATCATACAGAGGGTGACACTGTCCGAAAAGCAATCAGCCTGACTTTCTTGGCAGAACGTTTCAGCCAAATTACGGGCAACCGTTCAGGAACTCCCCTACAAGACCTTAAAATGTTAGGTTCTATTCCATCACAAGCAACTGGTGGCAAAACCTATATACAAACAGGTGTAGGTATTACCACAAAAATGACCTTCCCTACTTTAGCCAATCTTCTAAAGGCTGGTAATGTAGCTATTAATAAAGCCGAACTCATTATTGAGCCCGATGTAGACCAGTTTACGGGTAACTTTAGACCACCAGTACAAATTGCTCTTGTTGAGATTGGAAAAGATAACAGACTCAAGAAAGTAAACAATGTTGAAGACTTTGTGGCTCTTGATGTAGCTAGTGGTACACAGTTTATCTCTGACTTTAACACAACTACCAACAACTATCAGTTTAATTTTACTTCGTACATACAAGAGATTATCAATGGCCGCAAAACAACCGACGGCATTGCTATTGTACCAAGTTTAGTTGGCACAAACTCTTCGACGGGTGCCACTACCATATCAATTTACAACAATAATGTTTCAAGAGCTGTTATAAAAAATATTAAACTAAACGTTTATTATTCAGGCAAAAAATAATCAGATACTCATATATCTACAATAAAAAAGGAGACCAAAATCTCCTTTTTTTTGTTGCAATATTGTATTTTTTTCATAAATTTGAATAGGTATGAACCTATTAGTTGGATTTTTCCAATTAAAAAAATTTTTATTCATAGAAAACTAAGAAAACATTTACTAAAACTATGTGTGGAATTGTTGCTTATGTAGGACACCGAGAAGCTGCTCCTCTTATCATCAAAGGCCTTAAAAGGCTTGAATATCGTGGGTATGATAGTGCAGGTATTGCTTTATTAAACGGGCATGAGTTAAATGTCTACAAGAAAAAAGGAAAAGTAGCAGACCTCGAAAATGAATTAAAAGGTAAAGAGCTACTGGCTAGCATTGGTATTGGCCATACGCGCTGGGCTACACACGGCGAACCAAACGATATTAATGCGCATCCGCATTATTCTACGAACAAGAAACTGGCAATTATTCATAATGGTATTATCGAGAACTACGCTTCTATCAAGCAAAGTCTAGTAAACAAAGGCTATGCTTTCGAAAGTGCAACCGATACCGAAGTATTAATCAAATTCATTGAGGATATTCAGGTAAGTATGTTTTGTACCCTTGAAGAGGCCGTCAGAATTGCCCTTCATGAAGTAGTGGGAGCCTATGCCATTGTTATTATCGATAAAGAGAATCCTACTCAACTGATTGCAGCCCGCAAAGGAAGCCCACTGGTAATTGGTGTAGGCGAAGATGAGTATTTCTTTGCTTCGGATGCTACGCCTATTATTGAATATACCAAAGAAGTGGTTTATCTGGATGATTATGAAATTGCTATCGTCAAAGATAATGAGCTAATTATCAAAAATCTGGCTAATGAAGATATTGCTCCGTACATCGAAACCGTTGAGCTTGAATTGGAAGCCATCGAAAAAGGCGGCTTTGACCACTTCATGCTAAAAGAGATATTTGAGCAACCACGCTCCATTGCCGATTCAATGAGAGGCCGTATTAATATCGAAGATGCTACGCTTCAGCTAGGTGGCTTAAGAGATTATCTCGACAAAATAGCTAAAACCGACCGTATAGTTATTGTAGCTTGTGGTACATCGTGGCATGCAGGTCTTGTTGGCGAATATCTGTTTGAAGAACTGGCACGCGTGAATGTAGAAGTTGAGTACGCGTCGGAGTTTCGTTACAGAAACCCCATCATCAAAGAAGGTGACATTGTAATTGCTATTTCACAGTCTGGCGAAACTGCCGATACAATGGCTGCACTCGAATTAGCTAAATCGAAAGGAGCCATCATATTAGGAGTTTGTAATGTAGTAGGTTCGTCTATTGCGCGTATTACCCATGCAGGCGTTTATACTCATGCCGGGCCTGAAATTGGTGTTGCCAGTACTAAGGCATTTACGGCTCAGGTTACAGTCTTGAGTTTAATAGCCATAGCTACGGCACATAAAAAAGGAACCATCAGCCATGATTTATACCGTGAGCTATTATTCGGGCTGGATGCTATTCCGGCAAAAGTGGAAAAAATCCTGAAAAGTGCCGAAAGAATAAAGGATATTTCGAAGTTGTTTACCTTCGCTTCTAATTTTATTTTTTTAGGACGTGGTTTAAACTTTCCGGTGGCTTTGGAAGGAGCCTTAAAACTAAAAGAGATTTCTTATATACACGCCGAGGGCTACCCTGCCGCCGAAATGAAACATGGCCCTATTGCCTTAATTGACGAAGATATGCCAGTTGTATTTATTGCAACCAAAGATGCGTCTTACGAAAAAATAGTTTCAAATATTCAGGAAGTAAAAGCACGTAAAGGGCGGGTAATTGCCATTGTAACAGAGGGCGATACGCTTATTCCAAAAATGGTCGATTTCGTGGTGGAAGTTCCCCGAACCAACGATTTACTTCTGCCATTGCTTACGTCTATCCCTTTGCAGCTTATTTCTTATTATATAGCTGTTCTTAGAGGCCGTAATGTTGACCAGCCACGTAACCTTGCCAAATCGGTTACGGTTGAGTAAAACACATAAAAAAGCAGTAATCGTCTATCAATGAGATGATTACTGCTTGAACCCAAAAACTCCAAAAAAATATACCTCCGAAGAGGAATATGACTATCTGTTAAAAATCTTGATAAAGTTACTAATCAGCCAGTTTTCGTCTGATTTCAGTAAAGATGTAAGCGTATTGTCGGCAAAAACGCTTACTGTACTTATATCATTAACAATTTTCAAAAATTCTTCTTTCTCAGCAGTGTCAGGTTTAATTCCTTCTTTTAAATCTTCCATTGCTTCTATTAAAGGTCCGATTTCTCGGCGTCGTCGCTCTTTTGCAATTTGCTTAGCAACTTTCCAGATATCTTTTTCAGCCATGAAATATTCCTTTCTTTCACCAGGAAGCAGCTGTTTATAAATTAGGCCCCAATCCATCAAATCTCTGAGGTTCATGTTCACATTTCCTCTGGAAATTTGTAACTCGGCCATAATTTCATCTGCATTCATAGACTTAGGGGAAAGCAAAAGTAGTGAGTGTATCTGTGCCATCGTGCGGTTAATCCCCCACTGACTGGCAAGCGTACCCCACGTATGGATAAACTTGTCTTTTGCTTCTTTTAGCTCCATAATAGACATTCTTTTTAATTTTTATATTTTGCACGTAAGTAGTATTTGCCTCAAAGTAAAATAACATTTTTGAATTTTCAAAATTTTCTGAAAGTATTTTGAAAAAAATAAACAAAAATCAGACCAAACTAGAAAAATTCATAACTATTTGACTAACAGTTGTTTACATAAGTAAATAACGAAAAATAATTTTCAAGTTATTAGCTAAACATGAGCATACCTTGCCCAAACCCAAAACTATACAGCAAAATGAGTTAAGACAGATTTAAATAAATTCGTTTCAAAACCTAACATATTAAGTGTAATTTCGCTTATTTAGCGGCATAAATTATCAGCAAAATGTTTTCTATCCAGACCTACATCGAACGACGCAATACCCTCAAACGTGCTGTTGGCAGCGGTTTAATTTTAATCATGGGCAACGAAGAAGCCCCCATGAATTATACAGATAATACATACAGGTATCGGCAAGACAGTAACTTTCTTTATTACTTTGGCATTAGCTTACCTAATCTGGCAGCTATTGTAGATGTAGATTCAGGAGAAGAAATTATTTTTGGCGATGAATTCACGATGGATGATATCATCTGGGTAGGGCCTCAACCCACACTGGCCGAACAAGCCCGCAAAGTAGGTGTTTACAGAACAGAGCCTTATGGCAAACTTTCTGAGAAACTCGCTAAAGCTGCACAAGTTCATTTTACGCCACCGTATCGTTACGAAAACAAATTCAAATTAAGCCAATGGCTGGCAATACCCGTTGCTCAACTCAAAGCCAAAGCATCTGAAACACTCATCAAAGCCATTGTCGCACAACGTTCTATTAAATCGGCAGAAGAAATTGTACAGTTGGAAGAAGCCGTAAATATAACACGTGAAATGCACTTGGCTGCCATGCGCGAAACACAGGCAGGCAAAAAAGAATATGAAATAGTTGCTGCTATTCATGCCAAAGCTCTCGAGTTTGGTGGTGAACTGGCCTACCCTATTATATATAGTATAAATGGGCAAACGCTTCATAATCATTATCATGGCAATGTAATGACAGAAGGTAAATTGGCATTGAACGATTCAGGTGCCGAAAACAGTATGCATTATGCCGGCGATATTACTCGTACAATTCCTGTCAGCAAAAAATTTACAGACAAACAGAAAGAAATTTATAATCTGGTACTGCAAATGCAACTAAGTGCCATTAATGCTCTTAAACCCGGAATAACGTATAAAGAAGTGCATTTGCTAGCCAATAAAGTACTTTTACAAGGGTTAAGTGAGCTAGGACTCGTAAATGGCGATATTGATACCATGTTAACCGAAGGCGTACAAGGTTTATTTATGCCTCATGGCTTAGGGCACGCCATTGGCCTTGATGTACACGACATGGAGGATTTAGGCGAAAACTATGTAGGTTACCGTGAAGGTATTGATAGAAGCACCCAACTAGGGTTAAAATCTCTTAGAATGGCGAAAGAATTAGAAGCTGGCCACGTAATAACCGTAGAACCGGGTTTATATTTTATTCCTGAATTAATTGATAAATGGAAGGCTGAAAACAAGTTTACTAATTTTATTAATTATCAGGCATTAGACAAATACAGAGATTTTGGAGGTGTACGCATCGAAGATAATTGCCTGATAACTCCTGATGGGTATCAGGTTTTGGGTAAGCCAATTCCTAAGACTGTGGAAGAGGTAGAGGCTCTACGAAGTTAACATTCAAAAGAGTGTTTCATTTTGCAAAACACTGGCAAGATTCCTATGAAAAAACTGATTTGTATCTTATCACTTATTTCTCAAAGTATGTTCGGCCAAACGGTAAACTATGATGAGGCCAAAATGCCTCCTTATACGCTCCCTGATATTCTGACAGGGGTAAATGGGAAGAAAATCACGACTATTCAGGGATGGGAAGCTAACAGGCCCGCACTATTGAATCTTTTTGCAGAGAATATGTATGGCCACACACCTGCCATTAGCTCAAAAAAGAAATTTAAAGTACTTGATGTAAACACAAATGCTCTTGACGGAAAAGCCATCCGTAAGCAAATACTTATTACATTTGACGACTATCCGCAGTTAGGAGGCATCAGCGTTTTGTTATATATACCTAAGCATGTTAAAAAGCCTGCCGTTTTTGTAGGTCTCAATTTTGAAGGGAACCATTCGCTTACAGATGAGCCTGATATTCCGATTACTCAAAACTGGATGATTGATTTCCAGAAAGACCCAAACCGGGTAAAAGATAATCTTGCCTTGGAAGGCTCAAGAGGTAAAGCCGTAGTAGAAACATGGCCTGCTGAAAAGATAATTGATAAAGGCTTTGCCATGGCTACGGCTTATTATGGCGATGTTGAGCCTGATTACCCCGAAGGCTGGAAAAAAGGTCTGAGAGGTGCTATGGGTTTAAAAGATGTAACTCAATGGAGTGCTATGGGAGTATGGGCTTGGGAGTTAAGTCGTATACTTGATTACCTTGATACCGATGCCGATGTAAACAGCAAACAAGCTATTGCAATTGGGCATTCAAGGCTAGGTAAGGCGGCATTCTGGGCAACTGCGCAAGATAAACGCTTTGCAGCCTTTATTTCTAATGAATCAGGTGAAGGGGGCGCGGCATTAGCCAGAAGATGGTACGGCGAAACCGTCGAGATTATAAACACGAACTTCCCACACTGGTTTTCAGGTCAATACAAAACCTTTAATAAAAATGTAAATGCTCTGCCATTTGACCAGCACCAACTGGTAGGGCTAATAGCTCCTCGCCCTGTTTACATAGCCAGTGCAGAAGAAGACCAATGGGCCGACCCTAACGGCGAGTTTCTTTCACTAAAAAACGCTGAACCGGTGTATGCACTCTATGGCAAAAAAGGCTTGAGTGTAGCGGTACAGCCTCCTGTAAATCATCCTGTTGGCGATTATATCCGTTATCATTATCGTTCAGGCAAGCATAATATGAATAGCTATGACTGGGAGCAATACCTGAAATTTGCAGAAGAAGTGATAAAAAAATAAAGCTGTTTGATGTTAATATTACTCTCTCGCTGGCTTTCATGGCCGGCTAGTTACCTCTTGTCATAATTCTGCCTCATTTTTAGTTATGAAATTCTATTATTAGGAGTTATTTTTGTTTTCATCCATCCTAAAACTATCTTTTTTCTTATGCAGCTTACCATTACCAATCTGAACAAAACATACGCCAACGGCGTACATGCCCTGAAAGACGTAAACCTCACGATTAATCAGGGGATGTTTGGTCTTCTAGGACCAAATGGCGCAGGCAAATCATCGCTTATGCGTACAATTGCTACCTTACAGGAGCCAGACAGCGGCAGTATTACTTTAGGTAATATAAATGTATTAACCCAGAAAGAAGAAGTTCGTAAAACTTTAGGCTATCTGCCACAGGAATTTGGGGTGTATCCTAAAATTGATGCCATTACGCTGCTGAATCATCTGGCTGTGCTGAAAGGAATCACTAATACCAGCGAACGTAAAGCCATTGTGGAATCTTTGTTACAAAAAACAAATTTATGGGAAGCACGCAAAAAGAATTTAGGGGGGTATTCGGGTGGAATGAAACAACGTTTTGGTATTGCTCAGGCCCTGCTGGCAAATCCTAAGCTTATTATTGTAGATGAACCAACGGCAGGGCTTGACCCCGCCGAACGCAACCGTTTTCTGAATCTTCTGTCAGAACTAGGCGAAAACACAGTTGTTATATTATCTACTCATATCGTTGACGATGTAAAAGAACTGTGTTCCGACATGGCTGTATTTAACAGAGGTGAAATCTTGTTTAAAGGCAGCCCCGATGAGGCACTCCAACAAATTGCCGGAAAAATCTGGGAAAAACGTATCAGCAAGTCAGAATTAAGCGACTATAAACAAAATTTCAGGGTAATTTCAGAAAAACTCATTGGGGGAAATCCGCTTATACATGTGTTTTCTGAAAATAACCCCGACGGCACTTTTGAAGCAGTCGAAGGTGATCTGGAAGACGTTTATTTCTCAAAAATATTTGCTTAAACCTTATTATATCTATCGCTATGTTAAAAGAAATACTAAGGTTTGAGTTTTCGTATAGAAAAAGCCGACCTGCCACTTATATCTATTTTGCAATATTTTTTATTCTTTGTTTTACAGCTTCAACTTCAAAGTATGTTAGTTTTGAAGGGGTAGCCGGAGGGCAAATTAAAGAAAACTCCCCTTTTTATCTGGCCATAATGACAATCATTATGACCTTTTTCATGACCTTCATCTGTTCGGCAGTAATGGGTGTAGCTGTACTGAGAGATTTTGAACACAAAACAGAATCGCTGATGTTCAGCACAACTATATCAAAGTTCGACTACCTCTTTGGCCGCTTTCTTGGCTCGTTTCTGGTAATGGTGCTGATTTATTCAGGTATCTGGATAGGCTTCATGGTTGGTTTCAGTATTGGCGAATATCTTCCTTGGGAACCATCGTGGAAAGGCAAACAGATGCTCCCTTTTAATGCGTGGTCTTACTGGCAGCCTTTCATTTTATGGGGTATCAGCAATATTTTTATTCAGGGGTCTATTTTCTTTGCCGCAGGTGCGCTTAGCCGTTCTACAATTGTTATTTATACACAAGGTATTGTTTTATTTGTCCTTTACCAGATAACAGGAACCATCATAGAAGATATCGACAACAAAACGCTCTCGGCCCTGCTCGACCCTTTTTGTTACCGTACTTTCAATATTTATACCGAATACTGGACTCCCGCGCAGAAAAACACCCTGATTGCTCCTCTTGATGGCGTATTGTTATGGAACAGGCTCATCTGGTGTGGTTTTGCCTTACTCATTCTTGTTATTACTTATTTTTCTTTCAGTTTTAATGTAGTACGCAACAGCTTATTCAAGAAAAAAACCAGTAAAACCGAAAGCATTACCATAAAACCTGAAGCCGTACAGATTCCGTTGGTACATCAGTTTAGTGGGTTTACAACCAACCTTGTTCAACTCTGGAAAGAAACAGTATTTTACAGTAAAATGGTCGTTCGGGAAATCCCGTTTATTGCTATCATCTTTGTTGGGCTGGCCGATTTAACCATTAGTTCGTTTTATTTTCAGGAAATGTACGGAACAAGCTCCTACCCTATTACAGCCAATGTGATAGGCCTGCTAAATGGCTTTGACTTATACTTTCTTATAATTGTTGTTTTCTATTCAGGTGAACTTATCTGGAAAGAACGTAGCTCTAATATGCACCTCATTGTAGATGCTACCCCCGTGCCCGACTGGGTTAATTTACTGGCTAAATTTTTAGGACTCCTACTGATTTACGTTGGTCTTTTACTAATACTTATTCTGGCAGGTATACTTATTCAGGCGAGCCATGGTTATTATAACTTTGAAGTATCTCTCTACTTTAAATCTATATTCACTAATACGCTCATCTTTTTAGTGCTTTATACGTTACTTTCTTTCTTTGTGCAGGTAATGGCCAATAGTAAATTTGTAGGTTTTGCCATGATGTTTGTGTTCTTTCTGGTTACCTTCTTTCTTGGCACTTCTGGTATTCAGCACCCTTTGTTTTCTTTCGGCAGCGGCAGCCTCCGCGACTATTCCGACATGAACAAATACGGCCATTTTGTTACCCGTTTTACGTGGTTAAAGCTCTATTGGTTAGCTCTTGTTGTGGTTTTATTTATAGTATCGGTTGTTTTTTCTGTTCGTGGGTCAGAAGCCATCCTTAAAACCCGCCTGCGTGTTGGTAAACTTCGGCTTACCCGTCCAATCCTCACCATCGGTATTTTTGCTTTAATTGCTTTTGCCGCAGCAGGCTGCTATGTGTTTTATAACACTAACCGCCTGAACAAATACGAAAGCCGCGAAGACCAAGAAGAAAAACAGGTTGCCTATGAAAAAACCTTGAAAAAATTCGAAAAGCTGCCACAACCGAAAATTATTGATGTGAATTTAAAGGTAGAGATATACCCAGAAAGCCGGAATTTTACTGCCGAGGGTTATTTCTGGCTAAAAAACAAAACTGATAAATCAATTGCAGATGTACATATCCAGAATGATATGGAGCATCGCATGAAGTTAGATTACCTGAACTTTACAAATGGTGCCAAAGCCAATAAAGCCTATGAAAAGTTTGGGTACATTATTTATACACTTAACAAACCGCTTGCGCCGGGCGATTCTGTCAAGATGTCGTTCAAAACCCGATTTGAGACCAAAGGTTTTCAGGCAGGCCAAACAAACACCGATGTTGTTTATAATGGCACTTTCTTCAATAATCTCTACTTCCCGACTATTGGTTATTCTGAAAATTATGAGATTTCTAAAGACGACTCACGCAGGAAACATAAATTACCCGAAAAAGAACGCATGATGGAGCAAAATGACCCGATAGGCTTATCGCAGAGCTTATTTGGAGACGATGCCGACTATATTCGTTTTGAAATGACTATTGGCACACAAAAAGACCAGATTGCTATTGCTCCCGGGTATCTACAAAAATCATGGGTTGCCAACGACCGTAAGTATTTCCATTATAAAATGGATGTACCTATGTGTAATTTCTACTCTATTGTTTCGGCTAAATACGAAGTAAAAAAGGATAAATGGAATGATGTAAATCTGGAGATTTATTACAATAAAGGGCATGAATATAACCTAAATCAGATGATGGCCTCAATGAAGGCTTCGTTCGATTATTTCTCTAAAAATTTCAGCCCTTATCAGTACAGGCAGATGCGTATCATGGAGTTTCCACGTTATTCAGAGTTTGCACAGTCGTTTGCCAATACTGTTCCGTTTTCAGAGGGCATAGGTTTTATACAGAAAGTTTCTGACCCTAAAAAAGACATCGATATGCCTTACTATGTAACTGCTCATGAACTTGGGCATCAATGGTGGGGGCATCAGGTAGCCGAAGCAAATGTTAAAGGCAACGCCATGCTTTCAGAAACACAGGCACAGTATTCGGCACTTATGGTCATGAAACATAGTGTTTCGCCAGAACTCATGCAGAAATTCCTGAAATATGAGCTAAATGCTTATCTGAGAGGGCGTTCGAGTGAACAGAAAAAAGAACAACCGCTAAATATGGTCGAGTCGCAAGGGTATATCCATTATCGAAAAGGTTCGGTTGTGATGTTTGCTCTTCAGGATTACATAGGCGAAGACAAAGTAAATCTGGCCTTACGCAATTTTCTGAAAGACTGGCAGTATCCGGGGCCAGACTCAAAAAATAAACGATATCCTACAAGTAACGACCTACTGAAATATTTTAAAGAACAAACGCCCGACTCGCTCAAAAATATTATTACAGATATGTTTGAGACCATTACTTTGTTCGAAAATAAAACGGAGTCGGTAAGCTATAAGCCTTTAAAAAATAAAACCTACGAGGTTAGCATTACCTCAATCAATGAAAAATTCAGGGCTGATAGTACAGGCAATGAAACGGCTATTCCTATCAATGACTGGATTGACGTAGGGGTATATGGCACCGACAAAAACGGAGAAGACAAACTCCTGTATCTGAAAAAACATAAGGTTACTCAAAAAAATAACAAGTTTACAATCATTGTTAAAGAAGAGCCTACCAAAGCAGGTATCGACCCAATTAACAAACTGATTGACCGCCATGCAGAAGACAACGTAAAGTCGGCCAGTAAAACTGAAGGAGTATAAAAAAATGGGCCGGAGTATTAAGCTACTTCGGCCCATTTTTTATTTAATTGAAATACCTAAGCTAATTCCTCCTCTTAATTCATACTTACTTTGTGCGTAAGAAGGAGTAACATTTGCCCTCACATAAACCACCCTCGGGTGTGGAGGAATATCAAAAACGACTTGTTGGCGGATTCCTACAATTAAGAAGCCAAAATGACGGGTATCGTTACCGGGATACGCCGCAAAAGTATAACCAGCACCCACTTCTCCGAACATTTCAGAAGCAATTTTTGAAGGGGCAGATTTACATCTTTTATAAACCCTGTTAAAAATACGTTTACGTAAGTTATTGAAAAGAAAATTATAAGTTGTTGTAACAGGTAATGATACCCCTGCGCTGTTGCTTACATTTATGGAATTTGTTCCACCACCCGGCACATATCCTACTCCTGCCCTCAGGCTTAAGAAACTGGTTCGCCAGCGTATGGGTAAATGTTCATAATTGACAGACAGAATCGGGCTTGTAGCGAAAGTCTCAACCATAATCGCTGAGGTATAGCGCGTACGGTACATAAGTTGTGCATTACTATTGCTGAAAAATAGCAAAACAAATAAAATAGAAAAGGAATATTTCACTCGATTAATTAGGAATAACTTTCATTTAAAGTAAGATAAATACATACCAAAATGTGTTCATTTCAAGAAAATTTGCTTAATTCACGGCTGAACTCTTAAAAATAAACAGAAAACAGAAAACATTAGGTAAAAATCATTAACAAACTGTATTAAAATTTAGAAAATACCTAAACTCTATATGATACACTTCATCGAAATTATCAGAATCTTTCTCATTTTGAGTATGACCTATCTGATGGTAATACCTAGCCTTAATAGCTACAAAACGATTAGCCTAAGCTTTTTATTGCAGCCTATAGCTGGGGCATTTACTACTGATTCATTTTTTATGAAGGCAAAGGTATCTTCTTTTCAAACGAAACCGCTCAGTTTTAACTAATAAAATAATTTATATACTGGCCTGATACTTATGAAGGTCTGCTATTATTAAAATTTTTAACTCAACAATCTAACACCAAATTTACCATGAGCATCAGGTTCAGGCTAATTATCATGAATTTCCTCCAGTTTTTTATTTGGGCTTGCTGGCTCATTACAATTGGAGCTTATTGGTTTCAATATAAACACTGGCCGGTAGCAGAGTTTGGAGCCATTTTTTCAACCATGGGGATAGCCTCTCTTTTCATGCCAACACTAACAGGTATTATTGCCGACAAATGGGTAAGTGCCGAAAAACTATATGGCATTTTACATTTATTAGGAGCTGCCGCTTTAATGTATATTCCGCAGGTTGATAACCCTAAAGAGTTTTTCTGGGTAATTCTGCTGGTTGTAATTTTTTATATGCCCACTATTGCCTTAGCCAACTCTATTGCTTATACAATTCTGAATAATACTCAAACAGATATTGTAAAAGACTTCCCTCCTATCAGGGTTTGGGGTACTGTGGGTTTTGTTGTGGCCCTTTGGGTTGTAAGCCTTACTGGCAATGAAACTTCTCCGAATCAGTTTTATATTGCTGCCGGAGCCGCCCTCGCATTAGCTCTGTACTCTTTTACTTTACCGAACTGCCCTCCGTTAGCTGCTCAATCTGACAAAAAAACGTTTGCCGAAATGCTGGGGCTTAATGCCTTTGCTTTATTTAAAGACGCCAAAATTGCCATGTTCTTTATCTTCTCAATGTTTCTGGGGGCATCGTTACAGTTAACCAACGCTTATGGAGATACCTTTTTGCACGATTTTGCAGGCATCGGCCTCTATAAAGATACCATGGCTGTAAAATATCCGGCTATTATTATGTCTATTTCTCAAATTTCTGAAACACTGTTCATTCTGGCGATTCCATTCTTTTTAAAACGATTCGGAATTAAACAGGTAATGCTTTTCAGTATGATAGCCTGGATATTACGTTTTGGCTTGTTGGCATACGGGAACCCCGGAAGTGGCTTATGGATGATTATCCTATCTTGTATTGTTTACGGAATGGCCTTTGATTTTTTTAATATTTCAGGCTCATTGTTTATTGAAACCTACACGAGCCCGAAGATACGTGCCAGCGCACAAGGCTTGTTTATGATGATGGTTAACGGCTTTGGGGCTATTTCAGGAAGTCTGATAAGTGGATTTATTATTGAAAAATACTTTACAAACAATGAAACCAAAGACTGGACAGGTATCTGGCTTTCCTTTTCTATATATTCGTTAGTAGTAGCTGTGCTATTTGCTATCTTGTTTAAACATAAGCACGAGAAAAATCTTATTAAAGATGATATTCGTCATTAACCAAAATACATAGTCAGAAGTAAAACGGGGAGGTACAAATGGTTGTGCCTCCCCGTTTTGATAAGGCTTGTATCAATTGGGTTACACAATTTTTTTGTGGTATTCGATTACCCCCTAACCAAATGCTTCGGATACCGGCTAAGCAATCAGTACTGCTAAACGCTAGCTGATACAAAAGTCATATTTGTTTTTCAACGGATATAAAATTATTTGGGGAAAAATTTAAAGCAGAGAAGCTCCAAAGAAAGCCTATTTAAAAAGATATAAGAAATGTTTTACTAATAATAAGTATACATTTGCTGGTATGTTTAGGCCAAACCCTATTTTATTCTTACTAATATCTTTTGCTATGCGGATGTATATATGAGCTATTCAGAACATTATCTTATATAAATAATAGTATAGCTTCACTGCATTCATTTTTATAAAATAAGTGGTCAGGTAATGCTATTTTATAAAAATTATAGCTTTTATCGTGCTAAAAATCAATGCTCAAATTTCGTAAGAAAAACATTTTTAACTATACGTAAAAATACCTGTTTTTAAGAACAGGTATTTTTTTTATCGGTCAATGAAAGTATTTTTAAACGAATAATAAAAACAGGTATTTTTACGCATATTGTCACCCGTAAAAAGACCTACATTTGTCAAAACCAAACCATTATTTAACCATGAACATAACCCCTAGTAATGTAACCCCGGACGGTGCATCGCCGGACCCTTACAAAATTCCATTAGCTACTGCTAAAGAGTGGATAAACAACTGGCTGAATTTTGACCTGAATCAGGCTAAAATTACCCCTAAAGAAATGAAAGCCTTTGCTGTAAAAAAACAAGACCTGCAAGCTCTTTCAAATCTGGCTCCAGATTCAAACTGGATTCGGATGTACATCGGACTAGAGCAACGAGCAGACGGTACTTATCAGCCTCATTTAGTGATGGTAAATGCTGAAGGTCCTGACCAAGTAGATGCCAAAACGCGTCTTGACATCAAAGACCTTATTGATTATGACCCAACCACCGAAACTGACGAGTATTTTGTTAATGATTACACAAAAGTTTGCCCCCCGTTTTGTGACCCGGACAGCGAGCTTAATAACTAAAAAAGTGAGTTTAAAAGATAATCGTATCCTCAGGAATAAAGATGCAAAGGTTAATCTTACTTCAATAAATAATTTCGGTCGTGATTATACTTTATCACTAACCAAATATTAGGCTCTACCCTTAATGATGCCCGAAACAACTTTTGCTCTAAATAATAAACTCAGGTTTTGCGTAGCTTTTAAAACTGTTTTCAGTATAAAATTACCAGAACTTTCAGGGTTAAACACGTCAGGTTGATAAATGTATAACAGGCTAATTACATAAATCTAAAAGCATTTATCAACCCTAATAAAACTTAGCTGTAAACTTATTTTTATCTGAAAACAGGCAATAAAATTCTGTTACGGTGTCCTTTTTTATTTGTCCTGAGATACTTATAAGTAGAAGTATAGCTGTAAAATTATTTCGACGCGCTAGAATTAGTTAGGAAACTGTGGTTTACTATTATTCTAAATAAGCTAGGCACTTGTGTAGAGACGGTTCGTATTATAAATTATTTATTACTTTGCTGAATTATAACCGTAGTTTATTAAGTTATGCCCGGCATGACATCAAACATTTTTCATGTTTAGTTAAAAACATCAGCAATAATTTTTTAATGGTTAATTAATTGCTGAAAAGTTAAAACAATGTTTAATCAATAATGCCCCAAAAGCCGGTTTTATATGACCGTAACTTTAAGGTTTTATTAATGATTACTTTGAAAACTATTGACTAAAAGTGAATTTCGTGTTAATATTGAGAATAATAAAAAAATAATAAAGAGAGTACCGGATATGGCTATATGCCTAATAATAAACTGTATAAAATTGACCGTAACGCCATTAATAATTGTTTATTGAAACTTTTTATCTCTTAAACACTTATCAGGCATAAAGCAATTGCAAAACAAGCCATATTATTAATAGATTTTGGTAAGTGCCAGTTAGTTTTTCTGAAAGACTCTCTTTTATAATTAAACCACCTGAAATGTTTGAAAAAGTTACAAACTGGCTGGTAACGTATGTATCGTTCATTTTACTTTTACCGATAGTAGTTGTTATATATCGAAGGAAGTATCTTAAAAAAGAGCTTATAGCAATAGGTGTTTATATGGCATTTACGATTTTTTCGCAAGTGGTAGCTATTGTTGGTTCAAAAATTTTCAAGAACAACCTTCCTTATCTGCACTTTTATACTATTGTTGACTTTGGCTTAATCTCATGGTTTTACAAAGAGTATCTGGGCACGTTTCTGAATCCGAAAATTATTTATGCTAATTTTCTTTTCTTTACGCTGCTAGCCGTACTCAATGTAGTCCTGAAAGTGCAATCAATTTATGAGTACAATTCGTACCCACGCGGGTTAGAATGTATCTTTGTTGTATTCTATGCCATTGTAGCCTATTACAAAACCATTAAGTCGCTCGAAATAATTTCAATAGAAAAATCGCCATTGTTTTGGATAAATGCGGGTTTTCTGTTTTATTTTGCAGGGAGTCTATTTTTATTTGTTCTCGGCAATTTAATCTTGAAACAAGATGTTCATTTAAGCATGCTTTCGTGGGCTATTCATGCCTGCCTTTGGGCTTTAATGTACATATTTATCGCAATTGGTCTATGGCACAGTCCTCGTCAGTAGGTGCATCTGTTGACATGTATGTTATGATTATAGGTGGAACCATCATGCTTTTTTTATTGGCAAGTGGTATCATTATCTTTATGGTGCTTTATCAGCGTCGTATGCTTGAACACAGAATGAGCATACAAGCCGCTGAAACCAAGCATCAGCAAGAATTATTTTATGGTACCCTTGAAGCCATTGAAGGTGAAAGAAAACGCCTAGCTCGTGACTTACACGACGAAGTAGGTGCTTCGCTTTCGGTAATGAGGTTGCTCGTAAATGAAGTAGCTACTTTTGCCGAAAAACCTTCGGAACTTGAAAAAAGCAGTAGCAAGTACAAAACCATCATTGATAATACCATTGATAATGTCAGACGTATTTCTAACGACCTATTACCACAGGGATTAGAAGAGTTCGGGCTGGAGTACGCCGTTGAGGGTTTGTGTGAAAAAATCATGGATGTGTCGGACATAGAAGTCAGGCTCAGCCGAAAAGATGTGAAAAATATCAATAATACTATTAGTCTGGCTGTATATCGTTTATTACAGGAATTACTGAATAATGCTGTTAAGCATTCTGAAGCAAGCCTGATAGAAATAAATATCCGAAAACACAATTCAGACTTGCTACTTAGCTATTCAGACAACGGAAAAGGGTTTAATTTTAATGAAGCTTATCAAAAACGAAGCCTTGGATTAAAAAATATTGAAACCCGTACAAAAGTTTTAAACGGAACTGCTAAATTTGAAACGCGACCTAACGCTGGATTAAAAGTTGAGATACAAATCCCTCTATCACAATAATACTCAGGACACATACCATACCATATTTTTCTGCTGTTGACTAATTAACTAAAAAGCATTGCAAGCCTTAACCAGGTATTGATTAATTAGGTAATCATGAAAAAAATTAACGTCGCTATTGCTGACGACCAAATCCTTTTTCGTAAAGGAATGGCCGCTATTATTAACCATTTAGCTGATACACAAATTATTATTGAAGCAGACAACGGTAGAACCCTTCTTGAAGCAATTGAAGCAAGTGAAATAAAGCCTGATATTGTTCTACTCGATTTATCGATGCCAGAACTAAATGGTGTAGAAACCACCAAACTGCTGCATAATGAATACCCAGATATTAAAATCGTGATTTTATCGGTTCATAGTGATGAACGCTTTGTGGCACATTTAATGGAATTGGGCGTAAATGCGTACCTTTTCAAAAATGTAGAACCTTCAGAGGTCGAAAAAGCTATTTTAACTGTTATCGAAAAAGGATTTTATTTTAATGAAGTATTTCTGAAAGCAATGAAAAACCGTGTAATTGGTAAGAAACCTCGCTTGCTGATTCAGGATAATATCCCGTCAACACTTACACAACGTGAATTAGAGGTGCTTGATTTAATCTGTAAGCAATATACCGCACAGGAAATTGCCGAAAAATTATTTATCAGTACGCGAACCGTAGATGGCCACAGAAACAATCTTCTGGAAAAGACCGGAGTTCGGAACACAGCAGGTCTGGTTGTTTTTGCTATCAAAAACAACCTGCTCGACCCGTCTGCACTTTTATAATGTGGTAAATTAATTTACGCCCAAATTTTTCAACATCCTGATATGTGAATCAAGGGCGTTAGTAAACGATGCTTTATCGTTATAAGGAATATCAAAATCATGCGCTGTATTTCTGACAATGGCAGAAATAGCTCTGTAATGTATATGCGAAATATGCGGAAACAGATGATGCTCTATCTGGTAGTCAAGCCCTCCTATGTACCATGAAAACATGTGGTTTTTGCTGGCGAAGTTTGATGTAGTTTGCAATT
The DNA here is from genome assembly GCF_037153985.1 of Emticicia sp. 17c. Taxonomy (NCBI): domain Bacteria; kingdom Pseudomonadati; phylum Bacteroidota; class Cytophagia; order Cytophagales; family Leadbetterellaceae; genus Emticicia; species Emticicia sp. 17c. Next base: position 120,910 of record NZ_JBBAYI010000001.1, on the reverse strand, counting down.
GATGAATTGCCCAGGCATTATTAATATTTCCGTTGTTGTCTGGCGCAGGTTGGCTGGCTCCTTCCACAATGTGCGCCAACTGAAAAATAGTACTCAGAATTAAGCCGGCCACACAATGCATTATCAAAAAGCCTAAAAGACACTGCCAGAAACTCAGGTCAAGTACTATCATCGGGAGTACGAGTAATGTCAAAAGATATATTACCTTTCCGATTATGAGCCTTACTATTTCTTTTCTTGGGTATGATTTAACCAACCCTGTTTTTGACATTTCATTGTATAGACTTATTTCTTTAAAATCTTTCCATAAGAAAGAGATTGTCATAAGGCTATACAGAAAAAAAGCATAAATATGTTGAAAACGATGAATAGATTTTAACTTGTCGGCACACGATAAGCGAAGCAAAAACTTTCCGGTTATGTCTTCGTCAATGTCATGAATATTTGTAAAAGTATGGTGCAGCCTATTGTGTTGAATCTCCCAGTTGTAAACATTTCCACCAAGCAGATATAAAGAAGAGCCAAATAATTTATTAATCCATTTATACTCAGAAAACGACCCATGAATGGCATCGTGCATGACAGACATTCCTACACCGGCTACACCAAAACCCATAATTATGGTTAAACCAAGCATCTGGACGGGTGAAAATAAACCCGTCAGGATAAGGCTATAAGGAATAAGATAAAGAGAGAGCATAAAAATTGCTTTTAGCAAAATAGCTTGCCCTCCGGTTTTTTCTATTTCATTATCTTTGAAATACCTATCGACATTGTCTCTTAAAACGGAAAAGAAAATTGATTTATCCTTGTTCAGGAATTTTACTCTACAATATGGGGAAGATTTCATTAAGGGGTTTTTTAGGGTAAGTAAATTTCTATAAGTTACTACTTTTTTTTCGGAAGAACATAATTTCAACTCCCCTTTTGTAAAATTTATTGTATAAATTGTATTATGTTTTGAAAAAACTTCTTACAATCCTGAATTTCTCCCCTTATTTATCGTAATTATTAGTTTCAAACTCCGAGACTGTTCATAGTATATTTTCTTTAGAAATACCTTTTTAATGAAATAATCTGTTCAGGTATTGGCTGCGTGTTCCAATGTTCATGGATTACCAGCGCGGCTCCTAACGCTGATGCCTGAGCAATTTCAGAAGCAAATACCTGCTTGTTAAAAAACGCATCGGCTAGCAAACTCATGTAAATTTCGTTCTTTGAAAAACCACCATCAACAAATATTTTTCTTACGCTCGTGCGGCCGATAGCCAATTTTAAAGATGCAATCTGCTGAGCTACCAAATCGAGCATAAACTGATGGTAGGCCTCCTCATAAGATTTAAATAAATTAATATTCCGCTCTACAAAAGGGCAATCAAGTAATACATCGGCGGTATCAGGTGTTGCCTGTTTGTATTTATTACGCAGAAAAACAATTAAGTCTCTGTCAAACTTTACTTGTTTATAATAATTAACATCAACGTTAAAATAATCGGCGAGGTGTTTAGTTTGGCGTTCATGCTCGTTTCCAGCAAAAATTCTTGAAGCCTTTACGGGTTTTCCTTCAAAGTTCATGTAACACAGGCAATCTTTAGCCAGTTCGTTCGCAGTGAGTGGCTCTTCGTTGAAAGGATTCAAGCTAATAGCCCAAGTTCCGGTTGAGATTAGAATAAAGTTTTCATCGAACGTTCGCAAGTACGGGACAAGAGCCGATGAACTGTCGTGAACACCTATGCCAACAGATAATTGTTTTTCTTCATCGACAAATACATGGTTCGTTAATAATGGTTTTTGTTGCACCGAGTGCAAATGTTCTGTTTCAACCCATGTATGATAATCGTTTTTATCAAAATCCCAAAGCAATGTGTGGCACCCGATGCTGGTTATTTCAGAGATAGCTTCTTTGGTAAACAGATAACTGCAATATTGCGGCAGATGCAAAGAGTAGCGAATCTGATGAAAAAGTGCTGGCTTCTCATTTTTAAGCCAATACAGTTGTAAACCCGAATTGAGCATTCCTAAATCGGGTGAAGCGGTTTCTCTGAAAACCTCTTTCCCATATTTCTCTACGAAAGCCTTATGCAAGGGTTTGGGCAGTTTCTTCAGGTAGTTATATAGTGCCGATAGCGGTTTTCCGTTGCCATCTAAATGCACAAGGCTTGCACCATAAGCCGAGAAATTCAGGCCTTTTATTGTAAAGTCAGGGTTTTGAGAAAGTTGCTGAAAACTACTCTTAATCCAGTTTGTGAGTTGTAGCAGGTCGTCAGAAGGGTATCCATCATCATCCAGACTCTCTTCCAATTGTATTTGTTCCTCTTTCAAGACCTCATAATTCTGGTCAAAAACCAATAATTTTTTATTTGTTTTACCAATATCAAAAACGGCACAAACCGGAATAGTAGCTTTCTTTTGAGTCATTGAGTGTTCACAATTTTTTGATTCAAAATTAAGAAAACAATCTAAGTATGCTACCTTAAAAATAAATTAATATCAAAGATTTTTGCAACTTTTGGGCTAGCCAGCGCGTTATGTCAGTAGTACAACAAAAATTATTCGAAAAAAAAATGAAAACTCTAATAAACACTTCTGTGGTGTTATTGGCGTTTGCCATAACAACCACGTCTTTTGCACAAAGCAAATCTTCGGCACCTGCTAATTATAAACAGCAGAATCAGCTTTTAGCGAAAAAAAGTAAGCCGACACAATCGAGTCAGATTGCGATTTCAAATGATTATACAACTAATCCTTTGGAAAACCATCGTAATTACAAAGCACATCTGAATGCCCCGCAACCTTCTACCGTTGTTTTCGACGTTAAGTTAGGTAACAGGCATCGAAATTATAAGCAAAAGAACCTGCTTACATCAAATGGCTACAAAGAAGCCACCAAGCAGCAAAAAGATATTGAACAAGAGGAATTGGTTTTGAAATAGTAGTGATTTAGTTCAATAAGAAAAGGTAGTCCTTTTGGGCTACCTTTTTTGTTTTAAAAGCTTAATCCAAACTGAAATCCAATCGTAAATGAAAGAGGCTTATTGTTACCAACCCGTAATGGTAATGGCAATGCAATGTAGTAGTTAGTGTTCTTATTTCTTTTCACTATCTTATTCAGAACAGGAGTTAGACCATATCGGCCTGAAGTTTCAAAAGCTGCTCTACCTGCAAAAGTAAAACCCTTCCCTAAAGCTACAATTACTCCGGGATGAATAAGCAAATTATTCATACGGCTAATTCCGTTTTCAGTAAGTATATGAGGTACTATTTCCAGAGAAAAACCTATTTTATTCGTTTTCCATAAATTTATACCCATCGGAAAACCAACAACATAATTATCCTTAAAATTAATAGTATTATGTTGGCTAAATGTAACAACCGGATGTACAATTCCTACATAACCTGCCATACGTGGGTATGAGATTACAGTTGTTGAAGTCTGTTGAGCAACAACGCATGTATTAATCAAGAGAAAGAAAGTAAATAGATAATATCTGAAAACCATAGTTCTAATTATTGTAATACACAAAATTAGGCTCAGACATTTTTCTAAAATAGGACATTATTTACCTTTTGTATCTAATTTACTTTTTCGAAAATTATTTTTGTAGGATGATGGATTTTTCCCTGTATAAACTTTGAATGTACGTGTAAAGTGGCTTTGGTCTGAAAATCCGGTTAGATAAGCTATTTCAGTGAGTGAATAGTCTGTCCTCTGCATAAGGTCAATAGCTTTTTCAATACGTTTTTTTCTAATATACTCGCCAAAATTAAGGTCGTCAAAATATTTTGAAAACTCTCTTGATAAATAAGACGGATTAAGTGCTAATTCATCAGATATTTTTCTGAGGTCAAAAACAAACTGTGTATCAATCTGGTCCTGAATTATATTTTTTAATTCTTTTACCCAAGCTGGTACCTTCTTTTTATCAGATTCTTGTAAAATTTTATGATAAAACTCGTGTAAAAGGTTTTCAAATGGGCTATTCTGTAAATGTTTCTGCTTGTATAAATGCGAAGCCCAACTATAAAGGGCATCATAAATAATATAGCCTTGTTTTAGCAGTTGCTCATCATCCTGAATATTGTAGGATAAGCCCGCCGATATTGCCATTAAACCCGCCGCTTCATCTGCAAGGTCATGTCTATCTGTATCAGCCCCTCTAACAATAAGTGCCATAATCTCAATAGCAGGGTCTTTTATCTGATATTTCTTTATAATATAATCGAAGGTACATTGATTATCATAATGTGTAAACTCTACTCCTGGTATATCAAACGGAATCGCCCTAAGTTCTTTTGCTTTTTCAAGCACCTCTTCAAATGGAACATAGATAAACTCTGCTTCTTTATCTATAAATTTTTTAATAAGCCACGGGCATGCTAATCGGTCAATCTTTGGTTTTTCTCTGGTTATCCATTTCATACAATAATTATTTTCTGCGAACATATTAACTCTGTAAAAATACAAATATTCAAGGTAACAGTTTTTGTATACCTCTATTTTGTAATTAAAAGGCTGATCTTTACATCTCTAGAAACAAACGTTTTGTCTGTATTTATATGGCTTGTGGTCTTATTCATTAAAAAGAAAGACAAGAATCAGCCCCTGTTGGCGTTATCTGTATACCTAGTATTTATTTGCAGAAGACTAAAAAAAGAAAACCTATCTAAAAGCCTCTTTTGGTGTCTTTCTGAAATTAAATTGTCAATCACTATTTCCCTTTGTTCTATTTCATTGATTTTTATTGAAAAATTAATGAATGAATCCATCTGAAAAAAACTTTTATGAAGTCAAATCTTTATTTTGGACAACCCCTCTTTTTATCTGACTGTAAACAGAAGGTAAGTTCTCAATTTTGCTTATCTTCTATTCTTATTCCGGCAAAAAAAGAGGGTATACTCCTTTTAAAACGTAAGTTTATTATTCCAGACTACCTCTCCGACTAGTACGTTTACATTGATTTTATTACCTGATTCACTATATGTTTCCATATAGCTGGTCGTCTTTTTTCCTCTTTTAAAATAAATCCCTGAATCCAAACTTTAATTTAATGAATATCCTTATCATGAGTAATTCGGTCTTACCTGTTTCTAAATACGGAGGTACCGAACGTATTTTGTGGTGGTTAGGGCAAGAACTAAACAAATCAGGACATAAAATTACTTATCTGGCTCCGGCAGGTACGCAATGTAATTTTGGCAGAGTTATTATTTACAAGCCTGATGTATCTCTGGAAAAACAAATACCGGCAGACATTGACATTTTACATCTGTTTGAAAAACCACAAGAGCCTTTATCGAAGCCCTATATTGTTATGATTCAGGGCAATAGAAACGATTTTGACGATTTTGATATTAATACCATCTTTGTTTCTGAAAATCATGCAGCGCGTTACCAGTCAAGTGCTTTTGTATACAATGGCTTGCAACTGAATGATTACGGAAAACCATCTTTTACAAATCAAAGAACTCACTTGCATTTTATGGCAAAGGCTGCGTGGCGTATAAAAAATGTAAAAGGTGCCATTGACATTGCACGCAAAACCAACAATAAACTAGCCGTATTAGGAGGCTACAGGCTTAATATCAAGATGGGCTTCAGGTTTACTCCCTACCCTAGTATCAGGTTTTATGGCATGATTGGCGGCGAAGAGAAAAACCATCTACTTAACACATCGAAGGGGTTGCTGTTTCCGGTTTTGTGGCATGAGCCTTTCGGCATAGCGCTTATCGAAAGTTTATATCTGGGATGTCCGGTATTTGGAACACCCTATGGGTCTTTACCTGAATTAATTACGAATGAGGTAGGCTTTTTATCAGATAAAAAATCTGAATTAATAAAACAGGTAGCTGATATTGGGCGATTCAGCAATAAAAAGTGTTCTGAATATGTAGCCGATAATTTTACTATTCAGCATACTACAAAAAAATACCTGAAATATTATGAAATGGTACTAAACAAACAAAGCATTAATGCTTTTCCCCCAAAGTTAAAAGAGGCAACCCCAAAGTTTTTACCTTTTTATGAATAGAAATAGGGTAAAATTAAGTATTACCCGACTGAATATATACCAAGCCCTGCTACCTTCTGATAAGATAGCAGGGCTTTTGAAATTGAAAGGTTCTACAATCTGAAATTTCGTAGATTGTAAGTAAATGTGAGCATATAGTAGCGGCCTAAAACCTGATTTTTTACATCTTCCACATAAGCTGTTAATACATTACGGCTAATGCTATTATTCTGTTTCAGGATGTCAAATACATTGATACGAAGCTCTCCGGCTTGTTTTTTCAGGAATTTGTAACCCAAGCCCCCATTCCATAAAGTAAAGCTTCTGTTATAGCCAGCACCCAAACCCGAATAAGCCTGATTAACTACTTCTGTCTGGAACACAAAACCTTTTCCGAACAACCAGTTTAGCTTGAAATTAGTACTCTGCGATAAATAATTGCTGTTCAGGTTAGCTTGTAAGCTATTACGTACAATATTATAACTCGGCGAGTATGAAAGAGTAAAGTCTAGTTTTTCGCTGGCACTACTACTTACCACTACCCCACCATTAATACCATAATTGTTAGTGAAACTCTTATTGTTATTAATCAGGTTCGGGTTTTTAGCATAAGAGAACCCAGCATTGAAATTTACATTAGACTTGATTTTTGATACTGGCAACCCATAACTTACAAATGAACGAACATTTAACATACCATCCATGTTAACTGGTTTTGTTAATTGTGAACCTTTGAAAAGGATAATTCCGTTGGTTAGCTCATAGTCTCTGTCAGCTATAAAAGTTGACTGTACAATGGCATTATTTGAGTAACTAAGGTTACCAAATATATTGAAGCTCTGAGCAGTTTTTGATTGAGTTGAACCAAAACGTACAGAAACCGAATGTGTATAATCTTGTTTTAAATCAGGGTTACCGGTTGACAACTGCGTTGGGTTGCTATTATCGATAACATCTTGTAACTGATTAACCGACGGTGCGTTTGTATTGGTACGATAAAAAAACCGTAAGTTAGCTTTGTTCTTGAAACGATAGTTAAACATAGCATTTGGCAGAAAGCTATTAAACGAATATTTCACGTTTTGTGCAATTGGATACGTTTGTTCGCTTGCTAGCTGCGCATTCTGATATGCAGCCCCTACTGTAAGGAACGATTGCTGATTACGGATACGATAACTAACACCGGTTCGGTTAGTCAGGTAACCGTTGTCAAATACGCTACTCAACGACTGGTTTAGTAACGAATAGGTTTCAGTTTTTTCGTCAAACGCATTTACGCGTTTGTCTGACATACTCGAATTATACGAGATATTATGGTCAAACTGTATTTGTCCTGTTTTACTTACAGGCTCTGTGTAAGTAACAGTTGCCGAAATACGATTACTATTTGTCAACGACTTGGTTTGCTGATTAATAATCTGCGTGGTATCGTTCGGAGAGAAATAGCGGCTTATCGAATATTGGTTGGTTAAACCTGTGCGGTCGCTCAGATTATCTTGTAGGCTAATAGAGAAAGTCCGGCCTTCTTTGGCAAATCTATGACGATATAAAAGTTCTCCTGAAGCGTTAATACCCTTGTTATTTGAATTTCTTGAAGTTTGTGTGGTGTTCTGTAAAGCGCCTTCAAGTATAGTCTTGGCATCAAGAGTTGAAAGAGCGTCGTTATCTTGCCAACTAATACGTGGCGTAAAAATAATAGAGTTGTTTTTATCGATATTGTACTCCAGACGCATATTTAACCGGTGGTTCATGTTATCGTTATTAGTAGTACTTACGGCATCATAAGTTTGAGGTAAAGTACCTAGATACTCGCGGTGCGAGGTGCTTACGTTTCCGTTATTGGCTGAGTTGAAAAAATAACTGGTATTGAGTTTTACTTTTTTACCTAAGTTATCGCTATAATTCAGACCAATAGAAGTTGTATGTGCAATACCCGGCTGCTGCCCAACCAGAAAATCACCAGCGTTGCCACCACCACCACCCGGGCGGCCACCTCCACCAAAATTACCACCACCACCGCCTGGACGACCACCGCCACCGCCGCCACCTCCTCCGCCAAAGCCACCACCACCCGATGAGCCTAAAACACCCAGAATATCCTGATTTGAGAAGTTTTGCTGATTAATATTGTTAGAAAGCCCAATAATAGTTAGTCGCTGGTCTTTCTTAAAGAAGTTCATACTTACGCCAGCCTGATAGCGTTCGTTTTCACCATAACCGGCATAAACCTTACCAAACTGGCCATTATTTTTACCCTGAACCGTAGTAATGTTAATGGTCTTGACAGAGTTACCATCATCAAAACCTGTAAATTGTGCTTGTTCGCTGAGGCGATCAAAAACCTGAACTTTATCAATAATTTCGGCAGGCAGGTTTTTGAGAGCTAAAGTAGCATCATCACCAAAAAACTCTTGCCCATCAACCGTTACTTTTTTAACCTCTTCTCCTTGTGCTTTTACAACACCATTTTCAATGGTTACACCGGGCATTTTCTTAACAAGGTCTTCGGCCGAAGCATCAGGATTAGTTTTAAAAGCATTGGCATTGTATTGAACCGTATCACCTTTTTGTTCAACACGAATCTGTTTCTGACGAACCACCACTTCGCTTAACTGGCGTGCATTTTCACCCATTACTATTACGCCTACGTTTTTGGCCGTAGCACCCACAGTAACTTTGGTTTCGGTGTCATCATAACCAATTGAAGTAACCCGTAGGCGATATGCCCCTGCCATAACTCCTGTAAATCTGAAGTTACCAGCGGTATCGGCTTGTACTCCTTTTCGTTGTGTGCTGTCTTTCTGGTTAATTAATAATACGCTGGCACCAACCACTGCTATCTTGGTTTTTGCCTCTTGCACTGTTCCTGTTACTTCTACTCCTTGAGCAAAAATTCTAGCAGAAATCAGAAGTGTGATAGATAATAAAAATAGATGCTTCTTCATTGTTAGTATATCGTTGACATCTCTTAGAATAATAATCGACCATAAAGTTTAGCCAAGTATAAACGTTAGGCGACCAACTTGTTAGTTTTGTAGATAAAACATATCAAAACGACTGATTATCTACACATTTTTTATTGTATTTATCTAATATTAATAATTTAAGCTCTCTAAAATAATATTTTGGCCAATAGTAAATTATCATCTTAAACTACGTAAAATTGCATTTTATTTAGTCAAAAAGGCACAGGTAGCCACATTAAATTTTACAATAATTAAAACACTGATAATCAAATAATTAAAAACACAAAATATGTATCTCCACCGCTACGTCCATCAGTTTACAATAGGATTTTATTTTGTTTTATGCCTTACACAAATACAGTATACCCATGCTCAGGCAAATATAAAGCCTAAAGCGAAGTATAATTATTTATTGTATTTACCCAAGGATTATGACAAAAAAACTATGCCATACCCTGTAATTATTTATTTACATGGCAGTTCGCATCGAGGCACTGACCTCAATAAATTAAAAGGCTATGGTCTTCCCTATCTGATTGAGCAAGGAAAGGAGTTTAATTTTATTATTGCTTCACCCCAATGCCCCGATGGCAAATACTGGAGCAGCGAAAACTGGTTTGACTCCCTTTATACCGAACTCACCAGCAAATATCGGGTTGATACACAACGCGTATATCTGACGGGTATCAGCCTCGGCGGTTATGGTACTTTCATTGCTGGTATGGACCATGCCGACAAACTGGCAGCGATGGTTCCGCTTTGTGGGGGTTGTAATGATAGCGATATGCCACGGATATGCAACACCCTGAAAACTATGCCTATCTGGACCTTCCACGGAACGGCCGATAATGTTATTCCTATCAGCGAGACTGAACGAATTGTAAAAACACTGGAAGGGTGTCAGGGGAATATTAAATTTACTAAGTTAACCGACGAAGGCCACGGTATACAGTACCTCTACGAACGTGACGATATTTATGAATGGATGCTACAATGGAAACGAAAATAAGTAATGATACCCTTAAAAAATTAGCAAAACACCCAAAAATATGAATGTTTTGCCAGTATAAAATCTTAAAAAAAGTGTATTTCCAAAAGAAGCCTATTTAACTATTTTTCAACACTGTATCCTGATTTTTTGAGAAAATCAATAAGCCAGTAAAAGTAATAAGCCCGTTAAGCATAAGTTTTGAAAAGCCAAACTCAAACGAGAAATTATATTTCATAAATTCTTCAATACCATAAGTCAGAAACGGAGAAGCCACACAAACAAAAGGAATATATTTATCTGTTACAGGGCGTTTCATATATAAACCAAAGGCAAAAAGCCCCAGTAAAGGCCCATAAGTATAGCCCGCTACATTGAATACTGCCGAAATTATCTCCTGACTATTAATGGCTCTGAATATGATAATAATAATAAAGAATACCCCTGTAAAGCCAATATGCACCCAATGTTTCAACCGTGTTTTATCTTTTTCGGTACGGTTTTCAAATTTAAGAAAATCAACACAAAAAGCCGTTGTAAGAGCCGTTAAGGCCGAGTCAGAACTGGCATAGGTAGCTGCCGTAATACCTAGCAAGAACGTTACAGCCGCAAGTGTACCAAAATGGTTTCCGAGGGCTAATGAAGGGTATAAGTCATCTGTATTAGCAGGAATTGGAATGTTCATTGTCTGAGAATAAAAATAAAGCAACACTCCCAGACTTAAAAACAACAGATTCACAAAAACCAGTACGACATAAAACCAGAACATATTTTTTTGAGCTTCGCCTATGCTTTTACAGGTCAGATTTTTTTGCATTAAATCTTGGTCAAGCCCTGTCATGGTCATGGCAATAAATGCCCCCGACAAAAAATCTTTCACAAAATGGTGCTTATTCGCCCATTCCCAAACAAAAATTTTAGAATACGGACTTTCTGAAATAGTAGTAAAGACCTCGCCTGCTGTCAGGTTCAATTGTTTGGCTATCAGATAAATAGTCATCACAAGGGCTGTGAGCAAGAAGAAAGTCTGGAGTGTATCAGTAACAATAATAGTTTTTACCCCACCTTTAAAAGTATAAACAAATATAAGACCCATGGCTATAAGTACCGTCAGTTCGAAAGGTATTTTCAGGTCATCAAAAATTACTAGTTGTAACACCTGAACGGCCACATACATTCTTAGGGCTGAGCCAATAGTACGCGAAAGCAAGAAAAAACCTGAGCCTGTTTTATAAGCCCAAAAACCAAAGCGTTTTTCGAGGTAACCGTAAATCGAAATCAGGTTTAGCCTGTAATACATAGGCATAAGCACGGTGGCAATTACCCAATACCCTACTGCATAGCCTAAAACTACCTGAAAATAAGAAAACTGAATTTTTCCGACAGCACCCGGTACCGAAACGAACGTTACGCCTGAAATAGATGTTCCTATCATACCGAAAGCTACCAGATACCATGGTGACTGGCGGTTTGCCGTAAAGAAAGTATCGGTGTTAGCACCTTTGGCTGTATAGATAGAAATAAGAATTAAAACAAGAAAATAAACTATCAGAATTGTTAGGGCAAGCGTCGAACTCATAGGTGCTTTGATTTATCATTAAAGTGTCAAATATCAAAACTTTTTTTGCGATAACAAAACTACTGTTTGCAAAGAATGAGTTATCTTCGTATAAAAATAGGCAATATTACATATTAATCATGCACTCTTTACACGTTAATATGAGTATGACCTATTTGATATAGTGTTTCTTAAAAAATTTAGAAAGTTTATAAAAATGACAACATTGCCGAATCCAGAGGTGGAAATCTTAGAGGAAGTAGTTGAAGATATTGCCAGCATAAAACTTTGGGAACTAGTAGTTTATAATGATGATATAAACACTTTTGACCATGTAATTAACACATTAATTGATGTTTGCAAACATACCCCAGAGCAAGCCGAACAATGTACATTCATTATCCATTACAAAGGAAAATGTGGCGTAAAATCGGGCGATTTTGAAGAATTGGCACCAATGAGAAATGAAATTTGCCGAAGACATATTTCGGCAGAAATAATGCTTAAATAACGCTATTTTGCCAGATAATAAATCAATGTAGCTGCTGCGTTAAATCCAAATACACAATTTATTTATTACACCAAAAGGCCTGAAAAATCTTGAATTTCCCTTCAAAATTAATCGAAGACGCTGTTATTGAAATCTCAAAGCTGCCCGGTATCGGAAAGAAGTCTGCCTTGAGGCTGGTTTTGCATTTGCTTAAACGAGAAGAAGCTCAAACACAGCTTTTGGCAGATGCGCTGCTGGCTATGCGCAACAAAACTACCTATTGCCGGAAATGCCATAATATTTCAGACGATGAACTATGCCAGATTTGTAGTTCGCCCCGCCGCGACCAACACATTATTTGCGTAGTTGAAGATACGCGTGATGTACTCGCTATTGAAAATACGGCTCAGTATAAGGGTTTATACCATGTGCTTGGGGGTATTATTTCTCCGTTAATGGGTGTTGGCCCGAATGACCTCCAAATAGAATCTTTGTTGAAAAGAATTGAACACGCCTCAGGAGAAGAAAAAGTTCAGGAGGTAATTCTGGCACTTAGCCCAACTATGGAAGGCGATACCACGGCTTTTTACCTGCAAAAGAAATTAAAGGTTTTTCCTATCAAAATCAGTACTATTGCCCGAGGTATACCTATTGGCGGAGATTTGGAATATACCGATGAGGTTACATTAGGCAGAAGTATTCTGAGCAGAATAGCCTACGAATAATATAAATCATATAAAAACTCATGAATCAGTTACAAGGCTCTGGGCAATTCCCTGTATTCAAGGGTATTCCGAGAGTTAAAATATGTTGTATCAGCAGTATTCAGGAAGCACACGAAGCTGTAAGTTTTGGTGCCTCGGCGTTGGGTCTGGTAGCTAAAATGCCTAGTGGCCCCGGCCCTATTGCCGATGAACTCATCCGTGAAATTATAGCTACTATCCCCCCGCCTGTGGCTTCTTTTTTGTTAACCAGCCGCACCGATACGCAGGATATTATTCAGCATCAGCAATTGGTTAACAGCAACGTTATTCAGCTTGTTGATGCCATTAACAAAGGCAATTATGAAGACTTCCGCCTTGCAATACCCGCTACAAAAATTGTACAGGTGATTCATGTCATTGATGAAAACAGTATTGATGAGGCTCTGGCAGCTGCCGAACAGGTTGATGCCCTCTTGCTTGACTCAGGCAACCCTAATCTGGCAGTGAAAGAACTAGGAGGCACAGGGCGAGTTCATAACTGGGCTGTAAGTCGGAAAATTGTTGAACAGGCCCGTGTACCTGTTTTTCTGGCCGGAGGGCTGAAAGCCGAAAATGTACGGGCTGCCATTGATAACGTACAACCCTATGGTTTGGATTTATGCAGCGGTGTACGAACAAACGGAAAGCTCGACTTGTTTAAGCTAGAAACGTTTTTTAATGAAATTTATAAAATTTAAGTCTATATATTTGTAGAAGTACAATCGATTCATTTTTACTCAAATCCCCTGCATAAACCATGAACAGAAAAGATTTCATCAAAGCAATTGTCGGAAGCTCTTTTTTATTGAAAATGGGTAATGTTTTTGCGAAACCTGTTAGCTTTGAAGGTATGTATACGCTTGCACCGTTACCTTATGCTAACGATGCTCTAGAACCGCACATTGATAAACTTACCATGGAAATTCACCATGACCGTCATCATAAAGCCTATGTTGATAACCTTAATAAAGCCATTGCCGGCACAGACATGGAAAAAGTACCTCTGGCTCAGTTATTAAAAGATATCAGTAAATATCCTGTGGCAGTAAGAAATAACGGTGGCGGGCATTGGAATCATACGTTTTTCTGGCAAATATTAGGCCCTAATGCTGGCGGAGCACCCACTGGTAAATTAGCAACTGCCATTAATAGTTCATTTGGCAGTTTCGATAAAATGAAAGAAGAGTTTGCCAAGGCAGCAACTTCACGCTTTGGTTCAGGCTGGGCATGGCTGATTGTTGGCCCTGACAAAAAACTTAAAATTACATCAACTCCAAATCAGGACAACCCGCTAATGGATGTAGCGCCAGACAAAGGCACACCCGTATTAGCTATTGATGTCTGGGAACACGCATATTATTTGAAGTATCAGAATAAGCGCGCCGATTATATCAATGCTTTCTGGAATGTAGTTAACTGGGCCAAAGTAAGCGAGAATTTTGAAGCAGCTTAAAGCACTGATTAATATACCACTACCAAAAAAGGATTTACAAGACGTAAGTCCTTTTTTGTGTAATAAGGGGAAATAGTTGCTATTTTTTACTATATTTGCTATAAATTTATGCTTTCTTGTATTGATTCCCATGAGTGACCAAAACCCTAAATACGATCCGCTTCAACAAAAAGAAGTTATCGATGATATGTTTGAGAACTGGTTTCTCGACTATGCGTCGTATGTAATTCTCGAACGTGCCGTGCCAGCCATTGAGGATGGCCTGAAACCTGTGCAAAGACGCGTGCTTCATGCACTTAAGGAAATGGACGACGGCCGGTTTAACAAAGTAGCCAACGTAATTGGCTCCACCATGCAGTTTCACCCACACGGTGATGCTTCTATCGGAGACGCCATCGTTTCGATGGGGCAAAAAAACTTGCTTCTCGACACGCAAGGTAACTGGGGGGATATCAGAACCGGAGACGGCGCAGCAGCACCCCGCTACATAGAGGTAAGGTTATCTAAGTTTGCTAACGACGTTTTATTTAACGAAGACACTACCGAATGGCAGATGTCGTACGATGGTCGTAAGCGCGAACCTATCAATCTTCCTTCTAAATTCCCGCTCCTGATTGTACAAGGAGTTGAGGGTATTGCCGTAGGCTTATCAACTAAAATATTGCCTCATAACTTTGTTGAAGTCTGCGAGGCATCAATTGCCCTTTTAAAGAAAGAGTCTTTCCAGCTTTTCCCTGACTTCGCCACAGGTGGCATGATTGACGTAAGTAACTATAACGACGGTGCCAGAGGCGGAAAGGTAAGGGTAAGGGCAAAAATTGCTGAGATAGACAAAAAAACACTGGCCATTCAGGAAATACCGTTTAGTACTACTACCTCAAGCCTTATTGAGTCGATTATCAAGGCAAACGATGCCGGAAAAATAAAAATCAAAAAGGTTGAAGATAACACTGCAAAAGATGTTTCTATTATTATTCATCTGGCCCCAAACACTTCGCCTGATATTACCATAGATGCGCTATACGCTTTCACAGAATGTGAAAGTTCTATTTCGCCCAATGCCTGCGTTATCATTGACGAGAAACCTCACTTCGTTTCTATCAGCGATATTCTACGCACCTGTACACAGCAAACTATGCACCTCTTGAAACGTGAGCTTGAAATCAAGAAGCATGAGTTAAAAGAGAAACTATTGTATAGCTCGCTGGAAAAAATCTTTATCGAAAACCGCATTTATCGTGACATTGAAGAATGCGAAACCTTTGAAGCCGTAATACAAACTATCGATAAAGGCTTAGAACCCTATAAAAAAGATTTTTACAGAGAAATAATCGAAGAGGACATTCTTCGCCTTTGTGAAATAAAAATCAAGCGTATTTCAAAATACGACTCCTTCAAGGCTGACGAATTAATGCGTCGCCTAGAACAAGAACTCGCAGAAGTAGAAGATAACCTGCAAAATCTGGTTCGATACACCATTAGTTTCTATAAAGATTTACTAAAGAAATATGGTAAAGGCCGCGAACGTAAAACCGAAATCAGACAGTTCGGGGCTGTTCAGGCAACAGTAGTAGCTGCCAATAACCAAAAACTATATGTTGACCGCGAAGGTGGCTTCATTGGCTATGGCTTAAAGAAAGACGAGTACGTAATGGATTGCTCTGATATTGACGACATTATTGCCTTTAAACGCGATGGCAAGTATGTTATCACCAAAATTCAGGAAAAGGTTTTTGTGGGTAAAGACATTATTTACTGCTCGGTATTTCGCAAAAACGATGAAAGAAAAATCTATAATGTTGTTTATGTCGATGGTAAATCGGGTACGTCTTATGCCAAGCGTTTCTTTGTAACAGGTATAACCCGCGACAAAGAATATGACATCACAATGGGGCATCCGAAATCGAAAGTACTTTACTTTACTGCCAACGACAATGGCGAAGCCGAAAGCGTTTTGGTTAACCTTACGGCCAATTCAACAGCCAAAAAGAAACAACTCGATTGGGATTTTTCGACGCTTTCCATCAAAAACCGAAACTCAATGGGAAATGTACTCACCAAGTTTCCGGTCCGAAAAGTCGTATTCAAATCAGCAGGAAAATCTACTTTAGGTGGGGTCGACATCTGGTTTGACAGTGTAATTGGTAAACTTAACCGCGATGAACACGGGCTGTATCTGGGCAACTTTGGTTCTGAAGACAGAATTCTTGTACTTTATAAAGATGGCCAATATGAATTAACCAACTTTGAACTGACGAATCGGTACGAGCCACGAGAGATTATGCAGGTAGTGAAGTTTGTAGCCGATAAGCCCATTTCATGTTTATACTACGAAGGCGAAAGTAAAACCTACTACATTAAACGCTTTAAAATTGAGACAACTACCATCGACAAAAAATTCTTGTTCATTACTGATACCAAGAATTCCCGTTTGTTGGCCGTTAGCACCGATAAATACCCGCGGATGTCGCTCAAAACAAAAGCAGATAAAAAAGCACCTGTTGAGACCCAGAGTATCAATATCGATGAATTTGTTGAAATAAGAGGCTGGAAAGCCATCGGACAAAAACTGAGTGTTCATGAGGTTGTTGAGGCAAAAATGCTTGCGCCTAAACCCGAAGAAGTAGAGCAACCCAAAGAAGAAATAACTCAGGAAATACAACTACCTGAAAATCAGGAAATAACCGATGACACAGACGGCCAACTAGCGTTATTTTAATAACCTGAATTTTTCGCTTAAGCTATATTTTAATATGAGGGGAAATTATGTTTCCCCTTATTGTTTTTACTAACAAATAATATTATGCGTTGTTTATTGTTGTGCTGCCTACTTCTCTGTGGGTTTGTTCAAGGCCAGACACTCCCCGATAAGTTTAAACAACTAAGCTATGCTACATCGTGGCAAAAGGTAGCAGCCATTCAGCTGAATTTTTCGGCATACCATCCACAGGGAATGGTAAAAATTGATAATTATTTTTTTCTGAGTTCGGTTGAAGTTACACAAGCACCCAGAAATGGAAGTTCGGGCGAAGGCATTGGGCATTTATTTAAATTAGATTCAACAGGTAAATTAATTTCTTCTATTAACTTAGGCGAAGGCGCAGTGTATCATCCCGGAGGTATTGATTATGATGGTGAATCTATCTGGATTCCCGTAGCCGAATACCGCCCTGATAGTAAATCTATTATCTATAAAGTTAATCCGAATACACTTGCAATTAAAGAGATAATGCGTTACCCCGAACATATCGGAGGTATTGTGCATAATACCGAAGCCCACAAACTTCTAGGCATAAGCTGGGGTTCAAGAAATTTCTACCAATGGCCCGTTAATTCAAAAGATAAAGCAAGCAATACGGAGGTACCTCCTGATAAATTACGAATTCCTAACCCCTCTTTTTATATCGATTATCAGGACTGCCACTATGTGGGCCAGCAAATGATGCTCTGTTCAGGTTTACAGAAATATAGCAATGGTACACAAATTATCCGGCTTGGGGGTATTGATTTAATTAGTTTAAAAGACTACCGCCCTATTCATCAGGTACCTATACGCCTGTGGTCGCCTACTGGTTTACCCATGACAAACAACCCTTTTTGGCTGGAATCTACGGCTAAAGGTATAAGAACCTACTTTATCCCTGATGATGATAAAGCCGCTACTCTCTTCATTTATGAGGCTGTTTTAGAGCCATAACTACTATTAAAACGTCTTTTTAGGCTTATAAGACCTATTTTTACCGAATTTTGATTTTTTTTCTCCATAAAATTTGGTAGATTAAAAATTACTTTTTATAATTGCCGAAAGTTTCGGCAACGAAATCCGAAAAAATCGGCACAATGAAAAATAACACCAACAAAACCATACTGGCAATTAATATTGCTCATTTAAGAAAATTGAAAGAATTGAGTCAGGGAAATCTGGCGGAAACCCTGAATGTGCCGAGAACAACGCTAGGTTCCTGGGAGGAAGGCAAATCATCTCCCTCTATTGAAGGGCTTACTGCTCTTGCAAGATTCTTTGATATATCAGTTGATACGCTCATATCGATGGATTTGAGTTCGGTAACTGACATTAAAAGTCTGGTTGAAATTGGTGGGAAAAGAGTACTTTTTCCGATTGTGGTTGATAAACATGGTAATGATATGATTGAGTTAGTGCCAGTAAAAGCCTCGGCGGGATACCTCACAGGCTACACTAACCCTGAGTATATCCAGAGTCTGCCACGCATTTCGTTACCATATATTGCGCATGGCAAATATCGGGGTTTTCCGATTGTTGGAGACTCAATGCCTCCTTTAGAAAAAGGAGCGTTTGTAATAGGAAAATATCTGGAGAATGTATCTGAAATAAAAGATGGTAAAACCTATGTAATACTAACACAAAACGATGGACTGGTATACAAAAGAATATTAAAATTTAATAAGTCTGACGGCTACCTGATGCTACATTCTGATAACAGCTACTACATGCCCTATAAAATTCCTTTTGAAGAAATATTCGAGATTTGGGAATTTGTATGTAGCATTAATCCTTCAGACCAACAACCATCCGACTTGGCGTTTTCTGTTTTGCAAAGCATTCAACAGGATGTACAGGCAATTAAATTAAATATGAAGTTATAAAAAAGCTATATCGATAGTAAGGAACTCTAGAACTGCTGCTTGATTATTAAATAAAAACATTTCCTGATAACCATTAACTAACTTTTAAACAAAGCCTAAAGATGCAAACCACTAAATTTCTGAGTATGAGAATATATGAATATATAGCTGAGGGAATCGATTTTAAAATGCACGATTTCCTACCAGCCTCCAATAAAAAGCAAGCCGAAAAAAAGGTGAAGCTGGCAATAGCCAAAATGGGGTATCAGAAACCAACCTCTCTTAATCTGAGCCCTGTAAAATAACATTATGATTGAACTCCATTTACTTAGAAGAGCCGTAGCAGAGAAATAGTAAATCCACACAGCACTCGTTCTAAATATATAATCAATTTGATTATAGCAATACTATTTCTCTCTACGCATTATTTAACTCACTTCACATTAAATTCCCGATGTAGCTTCTCTCTTTGTAAGGCTATTATTACCTTTGCCATTATTTTTTCAGACAAGAAAAAAAACTTCCTTTTTTTATAAGAAAATTAGCCTTTTTTTAGTTAATTTTCAGTGTGCTTTAATCAATTATAAGTTATAATGCTCGAGAATCGTAAAAAAATTATCCTTTTCTTCTTCTTTACCGTCCTCATGATTTACGCTGTGAGGTTGCTGTATTTACAAGTTATTGATGAAAAATACCGGTCATTAGGTTCAACTAACGCCATCAGACGTGACGTTCAGATTCCGCTACGCGGGCAAATCTACGACCGTAATGGCAAGCTGCTTGTAGCCAATGTAGACGTTTATGATATGTATGTAACCCCACGGAAAACCAAGCCGATGGATACACTACTGTTTTGCCGTTTGTTTGGTATTACTCGCCAGTATTTTGATAGCACCATGCGCATAGCAAATGAATACTCGGTAAACCGCCCTTCGTTATTTTTACGACAATTATCTAAGGAAGACTATGGTCGAGTATCTGGTCTTATGCTGCATTTCCCGGGGTTTACGTTTGAACTATCATTCTTTCGGACTTATCCGGCCAATACAATGGCCAACGCCTTAGGTTATATTGGTGAGTTATCGAAAGCTCAATATGATGCACAAGGAGATGTTAAATATTATCGAAAAGGAGATTACATAGGCCTAACGGGTATAGAAAAAGAATATGAACCTGAACTGCGAGGCAGACGAGGAACCCGATTTACGATGGTAAACGTAAAAGGTGAAGATAAGGGCTCTTATGGTGACGGCGCGTTTGATACACTGGCAGTTATTGGCAAAAACCTCTATACGGGTATTGATGTAGAAGTGCAACAATTAGCCGACAGCCTTTTCCAGAACAAAGTAGGTGGCGTAGTGGCCATTGAACCCAGCACAGGCGAAATCCTGACTATTGGGTCATATCCTACTTACAACCCCAATGAACTTTCAGGACGACAATTTTCAGCTAAATTCAAACAATTATCTCTTAATCCTGATAAACCATTGTTAAATAGGGTAACAAACTCTTTTTATCGGCCCGGTTCTACATTTAAACTTGTACAGTCGGCTGTTGCACTTGAGCAAGGAGTGATAACACCAACAACTTCTTTTACGGGTTACCCCTCTCCTATGGCCTGCCACGGACACTCGGCGTTTCATACAGCTAATTTGCATAATGCTATTCAAAATTCATGTAATCCTTATTTCTTCAATGTTTTCAAGAAAATAATTGGCAATAATAATATTTCAGACCCTTTCGAGTCGGCCCGTCAGGGATTAGATGTATGGCATACCATGATGGCCAAGTTTGGCTTTGGGGTAAAATTAGGGATTGATATTCCGGGTGAAAAAGCAGGTTTGTTACCAAGCGTAGAACGATACGACAAAGTATATGGAAAAAAACAGTGGAAATTCTCTAATATTTATTCGCTGAGTATTGGTGAGGGTGAACTTGGCGTAAATGTACTTAAACTAGCCAATTTATGTGCGGCACTTGCCAACCGTGGATACTGGGTAACACCGCATGTAGTAAAAGGGATAGGCCAACCTAAAGGTGGCACTAAACAGGAATTGATTCAGGTACATCAGACAGGTATTGACGCCAAATATTTTGAACCAATTGTTGACGGCATGTATGATGTAGTTGAACACGGTACAGGCCGTGTTGCAAGGCTGGAAGGGATTGAGGTTTGTGGTAAAACAGGTACTTCGCAAAACAAGAAAGGTGGCGACCACTCGCTTTTTATTGCATTTGCACCACGTGTAAACCCTAAAATAGCCATTGCCGTGGTTGTCGAGAATGGTATCTGGGGAGCAAGAGCCGCGGCTCCGATAGCTTCTCTTTTAATTGAAAAATACCTTAAACGCGATATTAAACGTAAAGAATATATCTTACAGATTATGAACACAAGTTACCGCACAACGGCAGCTCGTGCGCAAGGCTTTTCGCCTGAAAATTAATTTATAAAATGGCATTCAACACAAAAGCCTCCTTCTTTCTGAGGGAGGCTTTTATTATTTGTAAGACAACCTATTATTGAGTTTTGAGCATCGGGAATAATCTTCTGATGTCGTCTTCTGTGGGTCTTGAGCCATATTCACAAATTTCAAATGCTTCGGCGTGTTTCACGTTGGCGGCATAGGCTTTTCCATACCATTTTTCGAGTGATGCCCTAGCTTCTGGTGTAATAGGCACAGCTCGGGTTTTAGCTAACCATGCTTTACGGTCAGCATCGCTTTTGGGTACTTGGTCGAGGTACCCCCCAATCCACGGAAGCCACTCATATACCTGTGATACGTGCGCATCGAGTGCATAAACTTTCTGTTCATAAACAGAGGTAATATCAACAGTAACATCAGGGCGAAAGGGATTAGGTCGCTGAAAATTGTCCTGAAAATACAGAAATACAGGATTTTTCTTTAAAGGAGGAGTATCGGCTGCTACATTCGGAACACCTACCATATAGGCGGCATCCTGTACCAAAACACCTGTATATCGGTGGTCTGGGTGATAATCGTTTGGCCTTGGTGCAATCACAACATCTGCACCCCATTCTCTGATTTTACGAATAATCTGTAACCTTACATTCAGGTTAGGCAACAACTCCCCATCATGATTGTCAAGTACATCATACTCTACTCCAAACCTACGGCCAGCTTCTTTGGCTTCGGCTAGTCTTCTTTTGGCTAGTATACCACCACCCTCGCTCTGGTGTCCTGCGTCACCATTAGTTACCGAAACAAATTTAACAGCATGGCCCATTTTGGAAAATAATATACCAACACCCCCTGCATCTAAATCACAATCGTCAGGGTGTGCACCAATCATAATAATTCTAAGGGGTGTCTGGGCTTCGCTCACCGAAATACCCATGCAGGCCAGTAAGGCAAATAGTAGTATTCGTCTTAACATAATTGTTGTTGTTTAAAGGGTTGAATTTGATTAAATTACCGCTAAAATTAAGTTTTTTTATCTGGTTTTTCAATCGTTTTTTTACTCAAAAATTGGCATATCATGCAACGACTTATATGTTTTTTCACATTTTTGCTATTTTTTCTTAGTACCTCTTTTAGTTCTGTTGCACAGGAAGTTTCGGCCTCTGGACAACTACATATTTTAAAAACTGCCGACTTTGAACCTAATGGCAAAGGCACAAGTATCGAATGGGAGAAAACTCAGTGGGTTTCGCTTCCTCAAAGGCGAAATGATGGAAAAGTTTACACTACTAATGCTAAGGTTTTATATTCTGACACAGGTATTTACTTTTTGTTCGATTGTCAGGATTCTCTCATAACTTCTACCCTGAAAGCTGATTTCACAAACCTGTATCTGGAAGATGTTGTTGAAGTGTTTTTATGGACAGACGAAACCAACCCAATCTATTTTGAATATGAACTCTCGCCATATAATTATGAACTACCTATACTGGTACCTAATATGAAAGGTAATTTTTTAGGCTGGCTGCCGTGGCATTATGAAGGCGACAGACGTACAAAGCATGCTGCCATAATTGAAAGTAATGGAAAACAAGTTACAGGCTGGAAAGCCGAATTTTATATACCGTATGTACTTCTGAAACCATTGAACAATGTACCACCCAAAAAAGGAACGCAATGGCGGGCCAATATGTACAGACTTGATTATGACAAAAGAACATCGGCGTGGTCATGGCAATTGACCCGAACGAATTTTCATGATTTTGAAAAATTCGGCACTTTTATTTTTGACTAAACCGCCCTTGTGCTGGTTTCGTTATAGCCATCGTTTGTATTTTTTCTGAAAAATCGTTTACATTTGCTAAAATCAACTCATTAATGACTTTACAACAACTCTTTCAGCGCATTGGCGAGAATCCTAGTTTTTTATTGTTTTATTTCCTGATTATTCCGGTAGCTGCCATCATTGCGGGTGTGTTAGGTAAAGGCGAAGGGCATCTATCACCCTGGAAATACCTGTATGCTGTTCTAATTTATCTGGTAAGTGCGCCCGGAGTTTTTGCCGTTGTTCTTAATATCTATTTTTTTCTTTTTCAAAGGGGAGATATTATGCAGACCGATGTTTACTTACAAATTTTACCGATTGTAGTGATGTTGGTTACTATTTTTATTATAAGACGTAACGTTGACCTCGCCCTGATTCCGGGATTTGATAAGATTTCGGGTCTATGGTTTATGCTTTTTGCGACTGTGGCACTTATGTGGCTACTCGAAAAGATACATATTGTTGTTTTCTCTTACTTGCCATTTCAGTATCTTCTGGGCATTTTCGTTATTCTTTTCACCCTTATTTATGTTGGTTGGCGGCGTTTTGTGGCTAAATGATTCTGGCATAAGCGTTAACAAAAAAGGCATCTAAAATGATAATAGATGCCTTTTTAACTTTAGCCAACAGGCTTTTATTTCACTTTATTACCATTTTTATCTATAAGAAAAGATTCCATGCCTTTATAAACTCTGGCTCTGCCTTTCTTTTCTTTACTGAATGCCTCGGCATTATCATATTCGCACTTGATAATTATATTTCCGTCAATACCAATGTAGCCCCAATAACCGTCTATATTTACCATTGCTAGTTCATCTTCTGAAAACTCTTCAATTTCATCAAAGGCAGGTTTTGCTATTACTTTAGCAGTTTCTGCATCTCTTACTCCCCACTTTTCATTTGCCTTGAAACCTAGTAGCACAACTTTACTATTTTTAATTAATGTTTTTTTCTTTTCTTCAACGGCTACTTTTTCGGTTTCGGTATCAGGTTTATCAGTACTATTTTTTTCGATGATAACATTTGCAGAATAATCCTTTTCGTTATCGGTAAAAAAACGAAGAGCATCGATTGTAAACTGCCATGTACCATTTATTTTTTCGACATGAATTTCGGCTACTCTGTTGCAGGGCTTTTTAAATGGTTGATTTGTTCGTGAATCAAACCCATTGTAATCAACCTGAAAGCTAACCTTTACAAACATAAATGTCTTAGACGGCGCAGCCATTACCTTTGATGCTACCGCGTTTATGAGTTTAATCTTCTTATTTGCGTTTTTAAAAACGCCGTTATCAGACTTACCATAATAGAGGCATATATCATTCAGGTAAGAGTCTATTCTTTTAAAATCAGCTTTATTAGTAGTGGTAGCCCTTGTTCTGAAATCGTCTTCTACCTGTATCTGGTCATCTTTAAACAATGGGTAAAATTCAGAAGAAGAGATTGTTACATTTTTTATGATGTCTTCCCTTTCGTATGAGGGGGCCTCGAGTAACTGATTATACATATATTCTAATTCCTCAATTTTTTCAAGGGCCTTGCGTTTAAACAGTTTTTCTTCCGAGGTAGTAATTCTATGCTGCGCCTGCGCCCATATTGAATGAGCACAAATGAGCATAACAAATAATGACAGAAGTTTTAGTCTCATTTTATTTGGTATCTGTTAGTTCCTGTTTTGTATAAATAATCTCGACTCTCCTATTTTTTTTCTTGTTATTTTCATCATCATTAGAATTAGCCGGACGGTTACCGCCATAAGAAATCCACGATAATCTTTTAGGATTTATTCCCGATTTTAATAAATAAGTATAAGTTATTTTGGCTCTGTACTCGCCTAAGGTTTCATTCTTTTTGGGGTCACCTACGTTGTCGGTATGGCCTATAATTTTAGCATAAATATCTGTCTTGACAGCCAAATAACGTGCGATAGAGTCTAAAGTACCTTTGGCTCCTGCTGTAAGATTATAATCACTTTGTTCAAAATAAATAATATCAGTGTCATTTCTTTTAAGATTTGCTGATACATTAGCCACTGAATCTTTCTTTGGCTGTTGTGTGGGCTCTTCTATTTTAAAAAAACTAAGACCTGAATTAACAGTAAATTGCCCGTTCAGGGTTTGTTTGGTTGTAGTTATGCTATACTTGTACACACCGGCCTCTTCTACATTGGCATAAAAGCTGTTCTGTTTAATAAAAGTTGGTATATTTTTAGGCTTGGTATCTGATATGGTTACTTTTTGCAACATATCGGGGTTAACTGTGTGTACATCAACCGAAATATAAACTGGTGTTTTAGACAAAGCAATTTCATAATTAGAAACTTTGTTATCTATTTTGTCAATCACCAGATTCCCCATATACTTCTGAAAACCTTTTGCTTCAATTTCGATGGCTATTATATCTTCTTCCGTAAAAACTACTTTTTCAGCCGAGGTTTCTTTTGTTTCAAAACATTGCTCCTGACCATTTTTTGTATAGTAAAGGCAGACCTTGCTTTTAATAGCTTTCTTTGTAATGGCATCAATCACCTTGAAATATCTGATAGCCTTTTTATCAACTTTAGGTTCTTTGGCATTGGCTAAAGTAAAGTCAGATTGCTCTGACTGTGCATAGGGTTTATCCATAATTTCCTTATCGAGAGCCAGCATCTGGAAAGTAACATAGTATAAGCCGTTATAATCGGCATTTGTCAACGGTACCTCTACACTACGGAAACCTTTCTTGGTTAGTGTTATGCTTGGTGTGCCACACGGAATATTTACTTTAAACATACCTGTTTCGTCCGACTGCCCCAGGATTTGTTTTTTTGCACCGGTTTTTGTCGAAATTTCGGCCGATAAGCCTTTGTTATCTATATAATTAATTATTTTTCCGTGTAGCTGTATACACTGCCCATTGGCTTTAAAAAAAATAAGATAAAAAAATATGAATAGTATATTTTTCAAGTTGAATTATTTGATTTTACTTATCTTTTTCTTGGCTTACAGTTACATCACCCAATAAAACTTTCCAGCCTACTTTCGATTCTCCACTAGCATTACTGGTAAAAGACTCCAGTTTAACTTTATAGTTTTTATCTACAACATCCGAATACAGGGCTTTGCCATTAGCACCAAATCCTACGAAAGACTGCTCGCCTCTTACCAAACCATAATAATTACCGTCTGATGCTTGTGATAACTCACTCACGAATCTAAGGTTAGCATATTCAATATCAATTGTGCTATAACTTAAATTTTTTAAGTCTTTAAGATATTTTTCTACTGTCTTGGTAGCTGTTGTTCCTCGTGTTTTAGAAGTAATTTCAATGGTAGCTCCGGGCGTGAATAACTCCAATGCTTCTTTGATAGCCTTGTTTCTTTCGTCAGAACTTTTATTCTTATTACCGATAACCTCAAGATAATCCTTGAACTTCACTACGTAGTCAATAGATTGCTTCGCATAAGTTTCTTTTTCCTCGCTAGATAGTTTGGTCGCTTTTCCGTTAGTTTTGGCAACTGGTATTTTCAAAGAATCAGGCTTAGGCTTGATATTTGGCTTCACAATAGGCTTTGGATTAATAGGAGTATGAGTGTTAGTAGTTTTATTGACAATACTATTAAACTTATCGCTATTGGTCTCTAATATTGGAGCGACTTCTTCTATGCTTCCTATGATTTCGTGTGAACCATCGCGATGCACAACTACCAGCACGTTATCTTTATTAATTGAAGAACGTTCGCCCTTGAGGTTCTGATAATTGATTGACTCCTTGTTGTACATAATCGTACAAGGTATTATATCAAAAGGAACAGCCCTGAATATAACATCATGCTCAGGCATGGATGATTGAGTATTATAAAATTTATCAATGATAACTTTGGCGGCATCAGGTGAGTCAGGTAATGATGAAATCACCAGATATCTTCCGAATTCATTGAATGCCGCTACTACTTTTGATTTCTGGTAGGTTCTTGTTCCGCCATTATCAATTGAGAAACTGATTTTCCCTTCTTCGGGCACTTTCTCTATTTTACCAACAAAACCGGCCCCATTATTTAGATAGAGATATGTTTTACGCTTTGAGTCCTGAGCAAAAGCGCCATAAGCAATCATCCAACATATAAATAACTGTAAAAATCTTTTCATATTATTCGTATTTAAGTGAGTTGTTATGCTTAAAAGCATTGTTCTGAGCTTATTTTTTCATTTTAAAACGCCAGATTTGATATTTATCAGGCTTAGCCCCTCTGTCCGAACAGAAATATACGAAGTCGTCGGCGGTCCAGATAGGTGCAAAATCGTTTGATTTGTTTACTGTATATTGGCGAAGGTTTTCTCCGTTTATATCAATAGTATAAATGTCTGAATCTTCTTTATTCTTCTTGGTTAACTGAAAAATGAGTTTTTTTCCATCGGGGCTCCAGTTAGGGCTGGTTGCATAACCTAAGCTGGCATTTGTAATTTGTTTCGGAGATTCGCCATCAAGCGACATAATCCAGAGCGTACCTGTTTCTTTTGATTTTTTTTTGTCGAGGTCATATCTGATAAAAGCCACACTTTTGCCATCAGGTGAAATTCTTGGAAAACTACCTACACCAATCATTTTTAACTCATTTGTTTTAAGGTCTTTTACCCAGATTTGATTCTTTGTTACAACAGCACCTCGATACTCAATTTTCGCTGATTTTGAGGTAGCTTGAAGGTACGTTCTGGGGGTGGCTCCTTTTTCAAAAATAATTAGGTTACCATCTGGCGACCACGAAGGGTTATATTCGTCTTCATCGGTATTGGTTACCTGCGTAATTGCTTTACCTTTTCCGGCTTCTATATAATATATATCATAATTGGTTTTATCCAGATACTGAAACACAATCCGGTTATTAGCCGTAGAATAATTGGGTGCCAGATTAATATTTTGCCCACTTGATTTTTGAACTAGTACTTTATTCAACACTTTTTCTCTCATATACATATTATATGACCCATCTTCTTCTTTCATCACGAAAACCAAATTTTCACCAAAATCACCTCCCGACGGGTAATACGAAGGTTTATCTGAATCTGTTATCTGGGTGAGTGTATCAAAGTTTTCACCTTCTGAGGTAGTCTGGTAAATTTTTGGCGCGCACGAACTAAGTATAATAAATAAAAGAATAGGTAATTTTTGCTTCATACAATTAGTAATTTTATAGGAGTTTAAATTCAAACTTTGTCAATACAATACTTTCGTTGGCCTTAAGCGATTTAAAAACAAAACCTGCATTGATTTTTTTCATATCGATTAAATGATTGAACGGAAACTTATTGTATCCTGAAATGGCCTGCCCGTTAACTGAGTAAATAAACTTATTTTGTGTAGGGTCAACTGCAATTTTAAGCATATACTTGCCCGATTGCGGTATATCTGTCAGCTGAGGTTTAATACCTGTCATGAATTTCATTGCTTCGCCTTTGGCTTTTGCGTTAATCGAGAACGTGTTTTCTTCTGTATTTATAATGAAGTAGCTGTAATTGTCTTTATCCTGATACTGCCACACAATTCCGAACTCTTTGATGTCAGTTTGTTTGGGTTTATCAAATTCAGCAACAACTTCAAAAGGTCTACCTTTAAAATCGCCGGTTACTGGTACGGTTAAAGCTCCTTCAACTTTATCAGTATTGGTTAATATCTGATATTTATTTTCTTTTTCGAGAAAACTAGCTTTAAAACCCTCAGCTCCTTGCCATGACCACTCTTTAGGATTCGCCACACAAGTAAAGTTTTGCAGCACTGCTCTATATTCGGTATTGTTTTCTCCAAAATATGTTACATTAGCCATTGGGCAGTTATCTTCATAGTCAATTAGCATTTGCTGCTTGCCCTTGTCATCATAGATATATTTAGTGGCAGTTTCTATTTTTAATGCGGCATTGTATTTACCCACAATAACTTCTTTTTCCAGACCATTTTTATCGTATACTACTTCTTTGAAGTATTTACGGGTTTTGTTGGTATTATACAACTGTTCAGATTTTATTTTGCCGTCAGCATAATAAGAAAAATCTTTTTCGAGTTCACCATTATTATATGTCCTGACCGATTTGGTGCCGTCCTCTGCATAAAAAATACAGTCGCCCTGATAAGCTCTGTTTTCGGCCTCGTTTTGTGTATCATAACGAAGAAACTTACCTATAAACTTTAACTTATTAGTACCCTTGTAATAGTCTTCAACTATACCCACAGGAGCCTGACTTTGGTCGAACTGGGCTTTACGATAATAATAGGCTTTATCGGCTGAGGTTTGCTTATAATTTCTATCAAAGTAAATAATTGACTCGCCCTCTTTAAGGGTAGGAACACTACTGGTATAAGCCAAAGAGTTACCTGAACTGGAATTATTAAAATAGGATAATGTATTGACTCTCTTGAAGGCACTAACTCCATAGGCTACTTTATTTTCCTGTGCAAAACAGGGGTTTATCAAAAGGCTTATGGCAATAATCGACGACAGTTTTATTGTGGCTTTCATTTAGGTATGTTTTATCTTTGACTATATACACTTTGCCAGAAATAATCTCGGAAATACGTAGTTTATCCGAGCCTCTAGTCATAGCAATACTGACTTGAAAAATACGATAGAATTATCAAAACTAAAAGTGTTTTGCTGATAAATAATTCGTTGAAATATCCCAAAATCTGTAACAAATATTTAAAAAAGAGCCGGATAATAAAAAAGGAAGCTTCCTTTTTTATTATCCGGCTCTTTTTTCTAAGTTCACAACCGAAAACAAGAATTTATTATGGCCTAAATATGCCTGTATCTGTTTTCGGGACTATAATGTAATGGGTAAATATTAGTTTACAGCTAGCAAGCCAGACATAAAAAGATTAACATTTTCTTGTAACAAAACACCCTTGCCCATTACACATTATCAGGATTATTATCTTGAAAAACGGCTTAAAACGAATAACTTTTACCTTTGACCTACTTATGTTTTTTTATTATGGCTAGGCTATTAATGATAACCATATAAAAGATTATATTAGCATTAATTTTACTATAAAGCTACCTATCGATTTTGAAATAATACTATGACTGTTGAGGATTTTAATAAAAGATTTGACTTTAACTCGGATGCTTCGGGAAGCATTATTGGCCGAGGAGGCTTTGGCGTTGTTTATAAAGCCTACGACAAAGTGAGGCATCGTTTTGTAGCCATTAAACGATGTGAAGTTGAGCAGTCATCAAAATTTGACCTCAAAAGAGAAGTAGAGGTAGCCAATGAAATAGAGCCTCATCCGAATATTTTGCGGTATGAAAACATTTTCAGAATAACTGAACAATATGGCACTTATGATTACGCTGTAATGAAATATTATGCCGAGGGCAATCTGGAAGATGTAATGAAAAAAAATGTTCTTTCAGACGAACACAAAAAACAGATTATTGCCGGATTACTGAAAGGGCTTATTCATATTCATCAGATACCTATTATTCATCGGGACTTTAAAACAGCTAATATTCTGATGGAAAAATCGCCGACGGGAGAGTGGAAACCGCTGATTTGTGATTTCGGGCAAAGCCGTTTAGTAGATAACGACAATAGTATTATTACCAATAATTCGCAGTTTGCCCTGACTCCAAAATATTCGGCCCCTGAACAGCTATTAGGTACGAAACAACTACGAACAAATGCCGACTTGTGGGCGCTGGGTGTGATAATTTATCAGATGTTTAAAGGCAAACTTCCTTTTACTGTTGAGGGAAGCGATAAAGACTGGGGCAGGTCTGAGAGAATTCGTTTATTGATTCTGCAAGGTGATATTCCTAAAGACATTGTTACACTGCCGGAGCCTTATCAGGAAATTGTTAAAAAATGCTTGGTATCAGATCCTGATAAACGGGTAAAGAATGCCTCTACCCTTCTGGGGCTGATTGAAAAACATAACTCTTCAAGCAAAGAAAATAGCGATATTAGTGGTGATATAACGACTGTTTTTCCGCCACCAAAACCCAAACCGCCTACACCGAGGCCTAAGCCTTTAGAAGATAAAAAGGTGCTTTACACCGAGCAAAGTGAAGAAGAAAAAGAAGGTTCAGGAAAAGTTCTTAATTATGTTCTGATGGCAGCCATTGTTATTATTGTTGGGGTTGGTGTATATTTCTTTCTCAAAAACAACGACTCACAACCTGTAGCTTCAATGGTTGCTCCTAATAACACATCAGACAGTACAGTTAATAATAATAAGCCACAACAAAAAAAGGTTAACAGTATTACGCCTCCTGAAGTAATACCTGATAAGAATGATAAAACAACAGCACCTGTTGATTCGCCCCTTAATGAGAGTTCTATAAAGAAAGGAAACCAAGTTTTTGCTATTCAGGTGATTACTAATGAAGACTGCCAGATATGGATTGATGGCAAAAAACATGGAAGCCTTAAAGCTTATGAAAGTAAAAAGTTTACTTTTTCTTATCCTTCTTCACAAGATTCATACAAAGTGTATATTGTTACCTTGAAAAGCTACAAAGACGATGAAGTAACAAGCAATGTAGGAGTAAATGCAGGGCAAACGGAAATAGCAGAAATTAATTTTTAATACCATGGGAAACTATTCTTTAATATATAAACAGTTCAGCGAACCTCCGGCGTATCAACTTGCTTATGATAACAACACCGGAAATATTTATATAGGCGGAGGATATAATTTAAGTAGCCACTCGGCTGAAGAAATTATTACAGATTTAACACGTGCGGGTTTTGATAATTTTACTGCACATACGTTGGCCGAAGCAGCAC
Organism: Emticicia sp. 17c; assembly: GCF_037153985.1. NCBI lineage: Bacteria > Pseudomonadati > Bacteroidota > Cytophagia > Cytophagales > Leadbetterellaceae > Emticicia > Emticicia sp. 17c. The sequence goes on along the minus strand of NZ_JBBAYI010000001.1, from coordinate 89,091 downwards.
ATAAAACTGACATAGAAGCCCAGAACTGGGTGAATCAGAACCGTTTTTTGATGTTGTCGGAGCAACAGCACCAGAATATTTTCAGCCATATTATTATACCTGAATACGAAGAAAAACTTTCGCAGCAGTTAGATGCGCTCCACGAGATGTATCCGGCAAATTTCCCTGAAAATCAGGAGAATTTATCAGATACTCAAAAACAGATACTGTATCATTTTGTAGATAAAGGAGAGTTAGGCCAACATCCTGAACTTGTAATTGCAGTATTGAATGAAGACTGGGAAACTGTTAAAGCCGAGCTACACAATTTCGATGCAGGTATTTATCAGGATGCTTCTCACGACATTTTAAATACTTTTTTTGCTGAGGGAAATTCATCAGCAACATTTGAGAGTGACTCCCAACCTGAAGGGTATGAAGCCATACAATTGCGCATACCTACCAATTATGATTTTACTTATAATCAGGAAATAGGGCATCAGGGGCAAAGTCTTGTACCACATTTTCCGGGAGGGAAATCAGGGGTTACCATCGGCCCCGGATATGATATGAGCCTTAGGTCGCCAGAAGAAATTTATCAAGACCTGACCTCAGCCGGAATTGATACCAAAACAGTAGAAATATTAATGCAGGCAGCTAATAAGTCAGGCCCGGAGGCACAGGCATGGATTGCCTCGCATCAGGATATACATATTACGGAAGAGCAACAACGCTATTTATTTTATAATATTCTGGTGCCACAATATGAGGAGCGTACCCAGCAACAATTAGAGAGTTTTCTTGAATCTCATCCTGAAATAGACCCAACGCTAGCCGATTGGGATAATCTTTCAGACAAGCAAAAGCAAATGTTATTTGACTTTACCTATAATGCAGGGCTAGAAAAGTTTCCAACATTTGTGAATGCCGTATTGGAAGAAGACTGGGAAAAAGCGTATCAGTCTTTTGAGCGGTATTCGGCAGGTGAGCTTCTGGCATATCGGAATGAAAGCTTTTATGATGAATTTCTGGACGACAACCTGCATCATAATTATCAAAGCTGGCACGACTTGCCTAATGACGACACAGACCACCATGCGTATCTGGGTATGTAAGGCCAACACAAACAATGGGATACTACCAGATAAATACCCTTTACAAAACAGGTAAAACTACCCAATAAAACGTAACAACCCTACGACGAAAATCATTCTTAGGCACGTTATCGGGTAAGCCTCTGGGGATGTCCTCACCGCGGCCTAGCACAGTTATTTTTATATCAAGTTTTCGGCCTTCAACTTCTTTTCTCTGATTAATTATTTTTTCCAGTAATTCTTTTACAGCCACTGCACGAAGTTCTGATAATTTCTGATTCAGCATACTACTGCTTGGGTCGCTTACACCTACAAAGTCGGCTAGTTCACGATATAATCTCGATCTCTTGTCGATAGGTGTAGCATCCGAATATCCGGTTACAATAATTTCACCCTTTAAGTTGGTAAAAGTACCTTTATATTTGTCGGCAAACGAGAAAAGTTTCTCCACAATAGGGCTAAACAATCTTTTCCCTTCATCCTGTTGGTCGGCTAATAACCGGTATTCTCCGGGCTTAAACAAGGCACCTATCTCTGACTTACTAAATGTTTCATTACCCAGAAAATCAACAATAACCTTAGTTTTTTCTTCCAGAATCCGCATTTTATTACCATTCTCTCTGATTGCCTGATTCGCTCGTTCTAATGATTCATTGTTAATGCTTCCTTTTGTTTCCAAGTCTTTAAGCGACTTGTTAAGGATTATGTTCTGAATCTGAATACTTTTTTGTTCAGCTAATACATAATTCTGTATCTCAGCATTGGCCGATTCGGCAATTTTACCCTCTTTATAGGCTTGTTCTGACTGCCCTGCCACTATTTGTAGCATTTTTATTGACCTTTCGTTCGAATCAATGGCGGTTCGCAAGGCAGCTTTTGAACTATCAACAGCGGCCTGATTAACAGCACAAGCGTTTACTATCCATGTTACAGCAAGCACCGACAATATTCGTACAAACAGTTTCATAAGCATTTTCTTCTTTAATAGTCACAATATCAGTTAGTTATCTTTAGGCCCTGAACTTTTCTTTTTAGGCTTATTTAATTCATAATCATAAATAAAACTCCCACCTTCTTGTTTATCTTTCTGTTTTTTGGGTTTAATTTTTGTCCTTTCTGGTAGAGGCTTTGTTTCTTTCTGAACTGTATCAACGGCTTGCTCTTTAGGTTGAGTTGTTACAGGAGATACAGTGTTACTTTCGGGCTTGTTTTTAGGTATGGTATCTTTCACCATTTCAGTTGGTGAGTTTTGCATAGTCGGGCTACCCTGATTTCTATTCTCTTTTGAATAGTAGAACCAGAAAACTCCTAAAGCCAGCAAGGTTATACCTATCATAACATAAGGCAATAGTTCAACGCGCTTGCCATTATCTTTTTTTACCTGTGGTTTCGGTGTGGGGGCGTGTCTTGGTTTTTCAACAATTGGTTCAGTAAAAATTTCTGTTTTTTCAGCACGTACGGTTTTTAAAATTTTGATTAGCTCTGTTGCTGATTTTGCTCGTTTTTCAGTATCCAAAACCAGACATTTCAGAATGATGGTCTGATATGGTTCTTCTACTTTGAAAATTGTTTCAGGAAGTTCAACTTTAAGAATCTTGTTAATTAACTGTTCTCTGCGGCCTGTGGTATCGCTTTCACTTACGAAGAAAGGAGGGTTACCCGTACACATTTTGTACAATAACGCGCCAAACGCCCATAAATCTGCGTTGGGTTTTACTTTAGTACCCAAAATCTGTTCCGGTGCCGCATAGTTCAGGGTTCCACCAACAAAGCTGTTATCCGTAAACGACTCTTCGGTTGATTCCTTTATTTTGCCTAAGCCAAAATCAGCAATTTTAGGTATGTATTTACCTTTCTGAGAAGCAATCAGGATATTTGCTGGCTTAATATCCCGATGGATTATTTTATTCTGGTGTAGAAAATCAATACCCAACAGCATTTCTTCAACCAAAGACTGAAACTGAGCAGAAGAAATTCTTTGTTTGTCAAGAAAACTATTAAGGTTCCCTAAAGGATAATAATCCATAATAGCTATGTCGTACACGCCAAGCCCAGCCATTTTAAAACGGTAACAGGCTTCATAATACACAATATTTTTATGAATAGGCAACGATTTAACTATTTCATATTCGTGCATTAAGCTGTATTTTTCTTCTTTAGGTACTTTTGAAACCTTTACAACTACTTCTCTATTTCTCAATAAATCATCAGCACGATAAATACTGGCAAAGCCTCCTTCACCAAGTTTATCGTTTACTTCATCATAGATATAATCCTGAGAAAATTCAGAAAAGTCTTTGTATTGTTTTTCCATTTAGTATGGTTTTATTTTCTTGAATTCGTTTTCTACTGAAAGTGTACTGGCTTTTTGTCCTACCCTTACCATAGCCGTTTTAAGTTTACCATTCATACTCAGAATGGTATCATACTTTGCCTGCAAATATTTAATGCCGTTATCTGTAAGTAAAATTAGCCCATATCTGCCTTGCTCTTTAACCCAAAAAAATTGTCTCCCATTATAAGCATGTGGTTCTATTTGCTCAAACCTGAATGGTAGTTTAACAGCATTATATCTATTCACGAGGCCATAAAAATTATCTCTTTTTTCAAGAAAAAGATAAGCCCAGCCAGTTTTATTATTAAATGTGTCTTTTGTTATTGTTGTTTCAAGAGGCGTTGAAACTAGGGTGTCAGCGTTTTTTTTTTCGATTTTAGCCTTTTCTTCTTTTTGTTTAGACTGGTGACCTTGTTTTTTTTCAGATTTGAAAAAATCAAGGTATTTCGCGGGCAACATCGTATACCCAAAATAGGCAACGGTTATACCTAATAAAATGAGTATTATCCAGAAAGCGGCTTTCAATGAGGTATCGTTATTTTTTACATTTTTTGATAACTTTCTGGCTGAATTATTTGGTTTAGAAGAGCTACTCTTATTTTGCGAAACGATAATATCTCTTATTTTAACAATATAGGCCGAAAAATTATCTTTTGTTTGTCCGGCAGATATATCAATAAGGGCTTTGCCGATATATGCAGGTTCGTTAAATTTCCTTACAGTATCTTCCAGAACATTTTCGTTTACCTGTTCGGTTACTCCATCAGTACAAAGAAAAAAAACATCACCGGTTTTTATAGTATTTATAACCGTAACATCGGGCTTTGTTTCTTTTACTGTTCTGCCCTGAATAGCTCTCGTAATTTCGTTTCGTCTTGGGTGCTCCTGTGCTTCTTCGAGAGAAATAAAACCATTTTCGTACAATTCCATCACAAAAGAGTGGTCTTTTGTCTGGAAAATAATATTTCCGTCACGAACAAGATACACTCTGCTGTCGCCGATATGAGCAATGGTAGCACCTTGCTCATGCAAATGTACAAGAGTAGCAGTAGTAGCCATTCCTTTAGCTAAAGGGTTATGGCTGAAGTAATCATCAAAGGTTTGTTCAACATAAGCTAACGCCTGCTCAATTGTTTCTTTGGTGGAAACAGTTACATTGTTTTCAGCAAAGAATTTTTCAAAACTTTTGCAGGCCAGTTTACTGGCGATTTCTCCTTTTTGTGCCCCTCCTACACCATCACATACAATAAAAAGCCTTGAAGAAACACTAACTTTGTCGGGGTCTGGAAAGATACTATCTTCATTGTTAGCTCTGCCTCCTATTTCAGAATAGCCGTAAGGTTGGAACAACTGGAAGTACATAAAAACGTTGAATTATTTTTTATAAAAAAACAGTACTACCATTCCGGTAATAAAAACTATAATTCCACCAATAAGAATGATGGCATCCCACGCAGACAAAGATTGTTTATTTTTAGGCTTATCTTCTGAAAATTCATCTAAATACTGTAATTCGTCTTCATAAGAGGTAGACGCTTTTTCTCTTGGCTTGCGAGAAGTTTCTGTAAAAACCGATGTATTGTCGTTTGATTTGCGCGCAGGCTCATTAACAACTGGTGTATTATCACTCTCATAATACATGGTTGCATCCTCTCTTTTGGGCTTTTCGGCAGCGGGAGGAGGCGTTTGTGGCGGATGCTCAAAAAACTGTGTTTTATCTTCAACTGGTGCTTTTGGCTTTGGTTTTTCCGCGGGCTTTTCACTTGCCGGAACAGGTTGTGGTTTAGGATTCACCACGGTCTTGTCGGTATCAACGGGCCTACCTTCTGCTGCGGGCCGTGGTGTTGGTTCAGGCCGAGGTCGGGGGTTAATACGAGTTTTGTCGGGGTCAACAACGCCCCCTTGCAAATAAGGGTCTAATTGGTTTTCGATACAGTTTTTAAATTCATTACAACTCGAAAATCTGTTCTGTGGGTTTCGTTCAAGGGCCTTCGCTAGTATCTTATCAAATACTTCTGGAATATTTTTATTAACCATACTCAGCTGAGGCAATTTTCCTTCTTCGATGGCTCTGAAAAGCTCAATTGGCGACTGCGTATTGCTAAAAAGCGGCTTCCCTACCAATATGTAAAACATTACTAATCCTAACGAATAAATATCGCTTTGCGGGCTTACGTTCCGTGAGTTATCAAATTGTTCTGGACTGATAAAATTAAAAGTACCCACTGTAAAATTTGCCGTAGTAAAATTTGCATCATCAGCAAAGTCTTTTACGGTATCAAAATCAATTACTTTTGCTTGTAACTCTCTGCTAATTAATATATTAGAAGGCTTGATGTCACGATGTATTACCTTATTCTGATGTGCATATTCGATAGCATCCAGTAACTGCGAGAAAAAACGCATCAGTTTTAAAGGAGAAGCCGGGTCATAGTTCTTTATTATAAAATCTTCCAGATTAATGCCATCAATATACTCTAAAGCTACTCCGAGTATATCTGGTTTGTTAATCAGGCTTACAAAACTTACGATGTTAGGATGATTCAACCGCTTTAAAATTTCAGCACCATGTTTAAATCTTTCTTTAAATTTAAGATTTGCCATACGGCTTTTATCAATAATTTTTAACGCGACTTTTAGATCGGAAGATTCTTCGGCAGCCAGCCAAACATCTGAAAAACCACCATTACCCAGATGGCTCAAGACTCTGTAATTATTAATAATCTCCCCTATCATGTAAGTAAATTCCTTTAGATTTAGATAATCATTTATTTTTTTCAACCCTTTGCAGGGCTTCGCGGGCTTCTTCGTTATCAGGCTGAATGTCCAGAATTTTTTTGTACCATTTTCTGGCCTCTTCCTTATCTGTTCTCACTTTATTCGCGTTCATTTTTGTAATGTCAGATTCTCCGTATTCATAAATATAGCCTATTTCATACATCGCGTCAGTATCGCCCAGATTAGCTGCAATTGTATACCACGTAAGTGCGTCTCTGCTTTTTTTCTCAAATTTATTTTCGATAGGATATTGGTACAGATTACCTAACCTGAACGAAGCATCTTTTTTAAGGCTTTTATTCATTTTTGCAGTATTAATAGCTTCCTTATAATACTTGATAGCATTTTCATACCTGAATTCAATTTTAAACTTCTGCTCGTCTTTTTCGTACAGATAAGCCATATTATACATAGCCGTAGCATTTCCTAGTTTGGCCGCGTCTTTCCATAATTCAAGTGCTTTGTCGAGATTTTGGGCTACTCCATTACCTTTGTAATATAACTGACCAAGTTTTACCATCGCAGAGTCGTCGTTCATACTTACTGCTTTTTCGTAAGCACTTATTGCTTTTTTATATTGAAAGTTAGCCCAACTCCCGTTAAGTGGTTTGCCTGCAGTAGCATTTGTGGCTGCACCCGATTGCTCATTTTTTTTGACAAAATCATCAGCCCTTTGGCGATAAATATCACCAGTGATTCTCCACGCCCATTTTTTCTGGCTTTCGTCACTATTAGCGTTGTTGGCTAGCTTTTCGGCCCACTCAATTACCTTCTCAGACTTTTCTTTACTATTTTTTAAAAATAAAGTATAATAATAAATGCCATTCAGTTTACCCGTAGCGGCTACTTTTTCGTACCAGTGGCTAGCTTTTTCATGCGCTTCTTCGCCTTCTTTGGCTAAAATATTAGCCAGATTAAGCATGGCTTCTACATTGCCACCATTAGCTGCTTTTTCATACCATTTTTTGGCTTCATTATGATTATTGCCAGAAATAAGATTGCGGTCATAGAGCGTACCGATGTTATTTTGTGCTTCAACAACTGTGTTAGCCACTTCTTTATATAGCTCAAAAGCCTGTTTTACATCGACTTTTATTCCTATGCCTTCGCTCAGGCAAAGTGCCATGTTATAAATACTGTATCTATCTTTCAGGTATTTACCCTTCATGAAAATATCGTACAGATTTTCAAAGTTTTTGCTTCGGGCCAGAATAACCCCTAAGGCATTACAAGACTGAGCATCGTCTTCGGCACAGCCTTTTTCAAAATATGCCTTTGCTTTGGCAACATCAGGCTTAACATCATATAAACCTTCGTTGTATATTTCTCCTAGCCTTCTGCTTGAAGCCCCCAAACCGTTTTTTGAAGCCTCTTCATATTTAGCCAGCATTTCTGGCACCATACCTTTACTTTCGTAGATAGAGGCAATATTAATAAGTATGTTTTTCTTTTCTTCCGTAGTAGCTCTCTGATACCAGTATAAAGCACTATCCAGATTACTTTTTGTTTTGCGGGTCTGATAGATATAGCCTATTTTAACGCCTGCTTTCTCGATACCATTTTTATATGCCTTTTTCAGACTCAAAATAGCGGCGGAATCACTTTGGGTGTATCCTTCGCCATAATAATAGATCATACCCATACTTTCAAAAGCAGGTGAGAAGTTACGCATACTGGCATTATAGAACCACAGAAAAGCCGAGTTTTTATCTACCGTTCCGGTCAAACCCAGATAGTGGTATTTACCAAGCAAATACATGGCGAGGGGGTCGTCGTCTTTCTTTGATACAATAATCTTGTATGCTTCACTGAATTTTTTTTCACTTTCCAACTGAATAACATTGTTATACCAGCTTGTTTTTATCAGATAGGGTTCATCCAGAATAGTATCTATTTTGAATGGATTGTAAAGAGAGGGTCTTGATAGTGAATCAACAAATGTTGACACAAAAGTTTTTTGTGCAGTCAGACGAAAGAAAGCAAGCCCAAATATTAATATGAAAACTGTTTTTTTCATGAGTGCTAATAGGATATTATTACTTGGTCGAGAGGGAAATTTCCGAAGGTTATAGGGTTTTGTGTATTTTGTGAAGCCTGATTTACCTTCTTTTTCACATAAAGATGCAACTCAGTAATGGTAATTTTATGGTCATTATTTAAATCGGCATACCCACGAAGGCCATTTAATAAGAAAAAACTAAAAAAACCACCTTTATAGTATCCGTTTTCTATGGAGCTTTCATTGGCTCGGCATGAAACCATTGCAATAATTTTATCAGAAACACTGCTTACCTCTTCGTTTTTCTTGGGTTTTAAGCCACCAATACGGCACGCATCAGCAAAAATGATTTTTGTTTCTGACTTGCAACTTCTAAACAATTCTGCAATTTTAGCAAACGAAATAGAGTTACTTCTGCCGTCAAAATCATACGGTAATATTTTACCATTATCGCCATGGCCCGAGAAGTAAAATATAACTAAGTCTTCTTTTTTTGCTTTTGTAAAAGCTGTGCTAACTATCTCAATAATATTACTATAAGATGCCTGCTGATTAACCAACATATAAACATTAGCTGGTGAGATTTTCAGGTCTTTGGTTAAAAAACTATAAAAGTTTCTTACGTCATCGTCGGCATATTTTAAGTCCTGATTATCAGGAATAAATTTATAGTCAGACACACCAATCAACACTGAATAGATTTCAGCTTTAGCCTGAAAGCTCAGTAATAATGAAAGTATAATATATTTAAGGTAGGTTTTCATGACTTTTAGCTGTCTTTTGGTCCTTGATTTTTTTCTTTTGGTTTTCTTGATGGCTGAGAGCTAGGCTCTGAACCTTGTGGGGTTGTGGAAGAGTCTTCTTTTTTAGATTTATCTTCTGTTTTTTGTTCTTTTTGCTCTTTCTTAGAATCTTTTTTATCTCTTAATTCACCAGGTTGAGGCTTTGTAACTTTATTACCCGGTTTAGTTTTAGTTTTTTGTTTTTCAGGTTTTGAAGTTGGTACAGCTACCGGTGCTACGTCTGGAGTTGTATTAGTATCATGCTTAACAGAATCTTTTTTTATCTCTGGTGAAGTTGATAAGTCTAAATTGGGAACCGTTTCGTCTTTCACTGTTTTTTTACCCGGAAAAAAGTAATCATAGGTCAGGTATCCGAATAGTAGGATAATTCCTGCACCTAAGGCATATATAAGCCCCAGAAAAATATCTTTCGTCTTTTTTATCTTAGTTGGTTGTGGTCTTTCTTTGGGGTCTTCGTCTGTTAATTCCTGAAATTTTTCAGCGGTATGAACGTCATATTCTTCTTCATAGGTAATACTATGAATCTGGTCATTTTTTGTTTCCTTCGATGGCAGAATAAGCGGCTCGCCTAAAACCTGTTTAATTTCTATCAGATAAGCCGAGAAATTATCTCTTGTAAGGTTTTGGCACTTTTCAATAATTATGCTGGCTCTTTCCTGTAACGAATAATCTGGTGCCGAAAAAACTTCTTCTAAAATTCTATCACTTATCTGCTCCAGAACACCGTCTGTACAAATGAAGAAGTAATCGTTTTCTTGCAGGTCAGTAATTAAATCAAACTCTATCTCTGAGGGTCTTTTTGCTCCCTGAATAGCTCTGGTGATTACATTTTTGGCTGGGTAGTTTCTTGCTTCTTCAGGGGTTATTTGCCCTGCTCTAAGCAATTGGTTAACAATTGAGTGGTCTTCTGTTCTGAAAATTATTTTATTTTCTCTGATTTGATATATCCTGCTATCACCAATATGCCCCAGTGTGATACCGGAAGTATGCACATGCAAAAAGCATAATGTTGTACCCATCCCTGACGATTCAGGATGCGTAGCCATGTATTCTTCAAAGCTATTCTCTGTTTCTCTTAAGGCAGCACTCCAAGATTGGTAAATTTCTTCGTCAGAACGTGGATTATCCAGTTCAGGGTGTGCATGCAAGTAGTTAGCAAATTCAATACTTGCCAGCCGGCTTGCTATTTCACCACTATTATGCCCTCCTATACCATCACAAACTACAAATAGTTTATTACTATTTGTAGCTTCGTTTTCGAGTGGATATATAGCATCTTCATTATTGGCACGCCCACCAATTCTACTAAAACCCACAGGATGAGCTATTGAGATAATCATATAATTAAGCCGTTTTTATTGACTGCAATATTTTAATAAACTTTAGAATACTATTGTTTTGTTATAGTCTGTGTCAGCGGTATTGTTTTGGGGGATTTCGACGATAACCTCAAATATTGTATTACCTAGCCTTAAGAAATCACCTTGATGAATTTGCCGGATAATTCCTCGCTCGATGGGTTTTCCATTAACTTCAACCAGATTAGCCGCATTGGCATGGGTAGTCAGGCTAAGAGCTACTGTATTTTGCTGTTTTTTAATTTGTAACTCGCATTGCCTACGGCTGATAGTTGTATCCTGACTGTCCAGTTTTATATCAACGTCTTCAAATCCATCAGGATTCATAGGTTTCCGTCCTATTAAAACCTTGTCTTTTGAAATTCCCAATATAGGGAATTGATTGTTACCTTGCTTATAGACTATTTCCTTCTGATAGGCAAAAGGCATGGAGAAAACTTTTATTTTCTCAAGGAAATCAACATCGAAAGTACCCAGGCACTTCAAACCGATTTTTATTTCGGGTTGCGTAGGCTTTGGCTCTGTTGGTTTATTCGAGAAAAATACGGTTTTATCTTCAAAGCCAGTGCCTGCACTGTTTTCACCCACGGTGTTCCGACCATTCTCTGGCGGTGTCTGCACTGGTGGAGTAACTTCAGGAGAAGGAATGGGCTTCGCTGGTCTGATGGTATGAACTGCACGACAACTAGAACATCTGATTGTTGTGATATTAGAATAAACTTCTATTTTATGTCCACACTGATGACAAATAATCATAAAAAAGGAATGGGCTTTGAATAGGAAGCTATAAAAAGCCCAGATTAAGATTTTGAATTAATTTCCAAACGCTGACATATCGGCATGATTATTTAAATCACCCGAATATATTTCATTTTCAATATCAACTCTATATGGGTCATCTTCAATGGTAGCTATATCATTTGAGTCAGTGATTGGGTCTTCTACTGGCCCGATAAAGCTATCATCTACATTGTTGTCTTTATTGTCGTCGTTATCATTATCGGTATCTGGTAAACTAATATCTTCAGGATTATCAGGGTCTTCGTTTCCACCAGTACCACCATCGTTAAATTCTTCAGGAATAATAACATTGCCATTCTGCACTGTCATTGGCACAATGTCCCATTCATGTATTGGTTCAAGTTTATCATTTAAAATGGCAGCGTGGTCAAACTTACCATCTCCGTCGGTATCGGTATAGCTCAGAATTTTACCATCATATTCACCTACAAGGCCCGTATACTTACCGGGTTCACCATAAGCCAGAAACTCAATATTATCCATTATAATAATGTCATAAGTTACAGGCGGTATTGCCTCTGAGTCCGTTTCAATAGGCTCGGCCAGACTGATGATTTCTCCGCTAGGGCTTTGAAACGCATCGAATTTATTATCTCCGTCAGTATCTATCAGTTCACATCGCATTTCATTATTTTCATAGAACCATTTGTCGGCAATACCATCTTTATCGCTATCGCTGGCAATAATTTTTGCTCCGGTTCCATCTTCCCAGATTACCATTTCAACTTCAAGGCCTTGTTCTGTTTTTACACAGCTACAACCCTCTTCTACTTCGTGCTTATATGTAGTTGTAAAAGGTTTACCATGATAAATAAAAATTTCACCGGGGCCTCCGAGTTCGGCTCTTGCGTGAGCAAACGCCTGTGCAAAACTACCACAGCCTGAATAATCATGTAAGCCATTTGGCCCATCGACTACTATATGCGTTACATGCGATGTACTACCACCATCAGGTTTGGGGTTAGGTGTTGGCGTCGGATTAGGTGTTGGTGTAGGCGTGGGGCCGGGTGTTGGAGCCGTATAATTGGTCAATGAAGGATTCAGGAATTCGGGCGATAATTCATTTTTTACATCTTCCGAAATCTGTAAATCTTGTTTTGGTGGCTTAGCTCCTGTACTATCAGCAGGTGTCGACGAAGGGTCTTGTGTGTTTCCTTCCTCTTCGCCTGCTTCTCTGCTTCTATCTATCATAGAATAACCTAAAGCAGCAATTCCAACCGTAAAGAGGGCAGTACCTGCCACTCTTACTCTCAATCGTCTTGAAGCACTTGCTTCATCAGATTGCCCAGTATCTATTCCTTCACCCCAGTTAGTTGAAGAACTTCCTCCAGAGGGGTGCATTTGTGTTTGGTCGTATACAGACATAGCATTTATTATTAAATGAAATATTGTTATTTATTTTCTTCGGTCCACGGTGTTTTACAAAAAGCGCACTGATTCTGCCGCGCCAGTAAAGTCCATGAAGTTTTACCGAACGACCTGCTACAATTAGGGCAGATATAATCTACCTCAAACTGGTCGTTCAATTGGATTATTTTATCTCTCGGGCTTATTGAATTCAGGAATAAAGTAACACCAATTACTACCACAACCGGAATACCAATCTTAACAAGTTTCATGGTAGTGTCATCTTCTTTGCCCAGAATAGCAATTAAACCCACACTAGCTGTACTTAAAGCAAACACACTACTGCGAAGCCCGTTAATAAGGGCATCTTTTTTGGTTAATCGGGTACTTTCTTTTTTATAATTATCGTAGATGTCTTTCAATAACAAAAAATCGGGTTTATATTGTTTGGCTGTGGGTGCTTTAGGTAAAGGAATTTTGGCAAATGTCAATAGTTCTTTAATGCTTATTGGTTCGTTCTGGATGCTCACCAGTTGTAAAGCATCATCAATATTGAGTGCATACGGCTTGTTGTTTTCCAGTACTTTCCCATTGATAAATGTCTTATTGACCGACTTAGCCGTTACATTCATTTTTAAAGGGCTTTTGCTTTCAACGGTAATAAAAGCATGATGACGGCTAATGAATCTATCATCCGTATTTAGTTTATAGTCAACACCCTTAACGGAGGTATCAACCGAGGGGTCTTTGCCGATTTTAATATTCATAATAAAAACTATTTATTACAGTTTGCCAATTGTATTCTTAGGCCTTCAACCTGAGATTTAAGTTGCCCAACTTCTCCGTTAATTTTTGTATTCTCAAGCCTAAGCTGTGATAACTCTGCATTTTTATCATCACTACTTGTCTGAAAGTCTACTTTTTCCATAAAAGCATTATGATAGGCTACATAGTTATTAAGGAAGGTATTAATATTTGTGATGAATTTTTTAACTGCCTCACTTTTGGCTTTTGGCTTACTTTCTTCCATATTTTTAATAACCCTATCAATGTTATTGACTGTATGTTTGGCCTGATCTTTTAGGTTCAGTTTGGTAGTTGGTGGGCCTGGCTTAACTATATCAAGGTCAATTTCTATTATTTTTTTCGAGAGGCTATCTAATTTTTCTGTCAATTTAGTTAATCTTTCGAACTCTTTTATCTGAATTTGTAAATTATCATAGTCTTTGCTACTTCCTCCGCTGTTTCTGAAAATATAGAAAAAGGCTACCATTGGAAGAATTAAAACAATAATATAAATGGCCCAAAAACGGAAAATTGCTCCTTGGCGTTCTGATTGATTCTGTGGTCTCATGAGATAATTTTATAATTAATTAAAAATTCCAGCCTAATCCTCCTGACGAATTATTATTATTATTTTGCTGATTAATTGGTTGTCCGGTATAATGATGGGTGTCGCTCCTAAGTTCTCTTTCTTCATAGGTAGAGATATCGTTGATGACTTTCACATAAAACCTGAATACTTCTGTGAGTACTTCAAGGTGGTCTGAGAGTTTTTTCACAACGGGGCCTATGTCATCATGGTTATAGGGTACTCTTGTGAGCTCGGCATACTTCTGAGGCGAGTAGCGGTGATGATTCGGCATTTTGTTTATTTCGGCCGTAATTTTATTTTTCTCATCATCCCCCAAAGTGCTGATTAAGTAAAAATGGAGGTTTAGAAATTCGATAAAGAAACTCAGACTATCGATTGGGGTAATATCTTTATCATACAAATCAATTCTGGTTATGTTAGGTATCAGAAACTGATTGGTATGCTCGGCCACATACATGATTCCTCCGGCGAAAACGCTGTGTAAGAGCCGTTTGTAGGTTCTTACTGTACGGATTATTTCGAGAGAATCCGACATTATCATTTTTACTTTCTTCTTTAGAGAATCATTGTAGACCTCATACAGTTTGCTATGAGAAGAAATAGCCATACAAGGCGGGAAATAGTCATTATCTTTACTAAAATTACGATTCATCAGCCTTACTTTACCAATTACTAACGAACTACGATAAGTAGACTGGTTGAGGCTAAAGTTTGCCGGTAGCACAAAATCTATTTTATAAACTGGTTGTGCATGGGGTTGTCTGGTCGGGATTTCTTCTTTTGAGGGCTCGCCAATGGGTGCTCTATCAAAAGGATTGGTATGTATGATTACATAAATTTCATAAGGTTGGCTATCCAGATTCAGGTAATTAACCATCTCGTTCACATTTGTGTGTTTCGAGAAGTGCTGGTTAATAATTTCAATTCTGTTACCGTTTGACGTAACCGCCCTACAATTTGTCAGGTTAACACTCAACGACTCACCATTGGTATTAATTTCTACCTGAAAGTTATTTTCGTTTGTTTCATTAACAGGCAGAATACCATAGTAAAAACGGTTCAAAGCCAGCATTCTGCTATCTCTCAATCCATCAATAAAAGCATTATCTGTTTCAATAAAATGCTTTTGGGTAATTTTCATACCGCTTACCCAGTTGACCGGCAAATGTGATATACTTGTTAGCATGATAATCTTTAGTTAATTTGGCGCGCAATAATTCTTTTTTCTGATAGCCCCAGTTCTTCACAAGTTTTATCGGGGTCGATATACCTGTTTCCATAAAAAAGCTGGTTGAAAAAACCTTCTGCTTTAATATAAAAATGCCATTGTGTACCAGCCCCTAACTCATTACCCAAGTTAATTGTAGGCAGTTTTTTCAGCATTCTGTCTTCGTTAAGTTGTAAAATAAACGCATGGAAAATTTCACCAAATGGGGCCTTTGTAGGCAATTTTGGTGTATATGGCCCCAGTGGTTCTACTGTGTTAGCGAGAATCATCAGTTTAGGTCGCTGGATAGAGTTAGGGTCATATTCACGGATATTCGGGCGTTTATTAGGGATAGTCCAGATTTTATAAAGAGGTTCAGGAATTTCGTTCCAAGCTCTGAAGGCTTCTCTCATTAAAAACGGTACAGGATAAAACAGTCCGCCTGTCCATAAGTTATCAGGCACCGAACTTTTATAGAAAATTCGGGAAATAACCAGAATAAGCAATTGCCCCAATAGCGATATAGCCAATGTAAACCAGATTTTATTACTCAATGGAAGTTTATCGACCCATTTCAGATTTCCATCAAACGTCCAGATATATAAAAAGCCCAGTAATAATGCCACACCGCACAGTATCAGGCTAATATAAAGTATTTCAAATTCTGCTTTTTTGCTGCCAATGTAAAATATACAACCCAACAAGATTGACGTAAATACAATGCTTACCAGTAAAAACATTAGTATTTGTCTGAAATATCTTGGGCTTTCGGTAAGTGCTTCATTAGTTGCAAAGAAAAGCGAAGCAATTATCAAAAAAATAAAAACTAAAATCTTAATTAAGTAAACATCCATAATCAAACTATTTATAAAACTGTGGTAAATCCTAAAACACTATTTACGTTATCGTTGAGCTCGAAGCATATACCCTCTTGGTCGTGCTGCGACTCTTTTCTTTTTAGTATTAAATTTGTTTCTGCATCTACTTCAAATGGAATAATAATTCTTTCGATTATTTTAAGCAGGTTATGTTTTGTGCCTCTGGGCAAAAACTCTTTCACCTGTTCTTTATTTAAGGGGCCTATGTGTAAAATCCATCTGAAAGTTCCGTCGTTAACTTTATTGCCTATGACTGTATTTACACCCAGAAGGTTATCTCCACCACAAACAAAAAAGGCGGTATTATCTTCTGGCAACTCACTTTCTAAAGCTGATTTAACCTCAATTTTTATGGGTGCCTCTAGAATATCGGTCAGGCACAATTCTGTTTGGGTTCTATTACCAACAACCTTATATATATTAGGTAACCATTTGAAAAGTGCAAAATACTGGCGTGCTGTCAGGTTTTCGTTTATACCCCATATATCGTCTACAATATTTTTAAGCGCGGGTAAATTCTTTTCAAAACTGGTGTAATAAAACTGTTCTTTCAGTTCGATATCAACTCTTTGCCTGAAAAATTCTTTTTCAAAAGGGAAGAAAAACATACGAGCCTGTTTCTCTTCAATTTCATGTTTTTTACGTTTTTTCTCTAGCCAATGCTTGTTATCGGTGTTTTTCTGTAAATCTTCATAAGCGTTTTCTTCATGAAAAAGGCTTTCGGGCAGAGTATCGTAAAGGGCATTTCTGGTTACATGAAAATTCAGTATTTTTTTGTTATCATCATAATACAGGCTGTCGATATCCTTTTTAAATCCTCGCTTGAAATAACTGATAGCCCTGACATCGATATTGTCATAATCATACCCTTCTTTAATTAAGTTGGCAATTATGAATTCTGTCAGATAATCAATGTTGTCTGTGGCAAGCTGACGATTGATTCTTTTTTGCTTTTCTCTTAAACTCATTTATAATCGACCATTATGGGTAATACCTGCATTTGTTCATTCAATAGAAGGCTTATGTCATGGCACATACCGGCCCATTCGCCCCTATTGGGGTTTTCTTCTTTTGGAATTAACTTTACATGAATGTATCTGGTAAAGCCTGTTGAAGAGTTCTGCCCAATCATGACATCCTTTTTAACTTCCACGTCGGCCAGTTTATCTCCTACATAATCCATACAGAAAAGGCGTATATCCTGATGTGTTACCACACGCCCCCTTGAGGTGAGTTTATGCCGGAAGCTAGCTATTTTTTCACTTTCAGTTGGCCGTTTTCTACCTCTTTGGATGGTTAGCAGCAAACCGTCAGAACTGATACCTTCGGCGTTATCTGACAGAAATTCAGTTAAAGACTTCGGGTATTGCTCAAAAGCTGAGGTTGTCCAGAAAAAAACATCAACGGCTTCTTCTTCTTTAGATTCTTTACCCTCTACATAGACATAGATTTTATTCTGCCAGTTATCGAGGTTTTCGTTTAATTTCTGAAGTATCCTTTCAAAATTCTTTTTAACCTCCTCAATATTTTCTGAGATAAAATTACCATAGTTCAGTTCCTTAAACGCGTGGGTTTCATCCTGCAAAACATTGGTTACATACCTGAGCAATTCCTTTGCATCACGGTTGTCGAAGCGTTCTATTCCTTTTCTTCTGAGCGAATACATTAGCTGCCTGCCTTTGTTACCCAGTATTTTTTCAACAGCCATAAACTCTTCACTATATTTGGTAACAATGGGTATCAGGTTACTTTCGCCATAGATTTTGTATGTAATTGGCTCATTAATTTTTCTATTGAGTACCGGAAACGCGTTTGTTGTACAGTACAAGCGTTTAATGGCTTCATGGGGCATATCACGCGGGAACTCTACTTTAATCCAAAGCAGGTTGTCAATCCGTTGGTTGATTATTTCATCATGAAAGATTCTTAATTCGGCCGGAGTTTCAAATTTTTCTTTTTCTAACGGAACTGACTTCGTGATGGTTACGAAGGCATCACGATAGAAATTCTGGGCTTTATTTTCGAAATAATTCAGAATAGTATTCGGATTAGTGCTTTCCTTAAAGGAGGTTTCGTTTGCCGCCGGAGTAATGTCATTACCATTGAAATACCACTTGCTTTGCTTGATATAAGGGTAATATTTGTTTTTTTCGTCGTCTACTGTCCAGTCAAAAAAGAATCTTAGCCCTTGCAGGTTTGTACAAGCAGATAGGTATTCAATGCCTAGCCAGATAGTATGTGAATGAAGCTGAGTATTACCTTTCAGGGATGTTTTTTTGCTTACATCTTCAACTTTAGAAAAGTTAACGCTATTGACCAGAAAAGCTACTTCTGCCCCTAATACCTGAAATTCGTTAGTAGCCGAAAGATAATATTCTTCGTAGCTTTCATCAACTTTTACAGTACCCAGAAAATGATTCTGGGGTTTAACAGCCACACTCGGGGCCGTTTCGTAGGAAGTCTGCTTTACTTTTAAAACACCGAATGCTGGTTTCGGAATATCCCATTCGTCAGGCATTAAAAGTTCAGCCAACCTGTTCAGGATTTCCGATTGTGAGCTATGAAACTTTTCTTCAATTCTTGAAAGTTCGTCAGCACAAGCACTTAACAACATCTGCACGAATGGGTCAAGTGAGTCAGTACCTCCCTGCATATTCCATTCTTTGCCAATGGTTTCAAGCATTGAATGTTTGATAGTCTTGTAAGGTCTTGGCTGAAAATAACTCATAATTAACTTAATATTTAAAAGATATACGAATAGGGCTAAAGTACATAAGTTCTTCAAACTCGAATGAATTCGATGTAAATTTGAACTTTGCGTCTACTTTTACCATAAACTGATGGCTACGTGAAGTTGATTTACCGGTATTTTTTTTCAAAGAAATATTAACCCTTATATCAACAAGCCGTCTTTCATATTCAATAATTTTTTGTTTGAAATCTTCTTTTATCAGTTTTTCCCAGTTCGATTCATTCGTTATGTTTTCGAAGTCTTTACTCCACCCCAGATAGCCAAACTCAGGGTCAAAACGGCATGATTTAAGGCGCGTTCGGAGTATCAGGCGCAGGTTTAATCTGATAGATTGGTCTAGGTCAATTTTATCGATAGAGCTTTTACGGACGTAGGAATCGTCGTCTAACTGTTCGTCTGCGTTTTTATGCTGAATAAAGGAAGCAATATTCAGGGGCAAATTGTAATATTTAATTTTTTTGTCCATCAATTCAGTTTTATTATACCTGCCCTAATATTTGCGGCAGTGCCTCCGTCTACTTCTAACTGGCTTGACCTCAACTTGGTCTGAGCCGATGACTCAATCTGGGTATTAGCAGTAGAGGTTTTGATTTTAGTTCCTGCTTTGATATTTACTTCTTGCTTGGCATCTAGAATAATTTTCTGAGACTCCATTTTTATTATATCTTTTGCTATGAGTTCAATATCACCTTTTGATTCTACCTTAATTTTGCCTTTACCGTCCATCGTGAGCGTTATCTGGTTTTCGCCCTTTGGATTTTTAATCTGAATTATCTCCTTCCCTTTTTCATCAATAATCAGGATTTCGTTACCGCTTTTTGTTTTAATGCCCTTTTTAAAGTTCTGGTCATGCTTTTTATCAGGCTGTTTGGCTTTACCATGATAGGCACTTCCCATAACAATAGGCAATTGCGGGTTGCCGAGTTCATAGCCAACAATTACTTGTTCGCCAATTTCGGGTACGAAATAAAATCCGTATTCGGAGCCACTCATCTGATTTGCCAGACGAATCCACGGGGTGGTATCGTTACCTTTTTGCCATTGGGTTTGCACTTTTACTCGCCCTAGACCTTTAGGGTCTTTGTTGTCTTTCACAATAGCATATTCGGGGTCTGCTCTGGTTACCGACAAGTTTAAGTTAACTGGCGGAAACTCGACTCCACTGCTTTTCGGAATAGCTGTAAATATATTGGTATACATGTTGTCACGTACCAAGTGGGTGATGCCCGTTACACGATACGTACCATAATCTTTATGTTCAGACCTTCTGTCTACCCTGTTGCTTCCTAAAATCTGTACCTGATAACCAATATGAATATCAGGGTATACACTCGAACCCGTTATTTCAACCATTGAGTTAGCAATGCGGGTTTTCTGGTTTTTAAGGGTATTTGTCAGGTCTCCGTCTGAACGTAGGTGTGTCGAATAATTAGTAGTGGTTTTTTGCTTGAATAAGTTACCAGATTGTTTTAAACTGAAATCATTTAAAGATGCCAGACCAGACACTGCTATACCTGTTGAATCTTTGGCAACTAGTTTATCGTTCTGATAATGATAAAACTGGCTTTCGATAGTGCTTGGCAAAACCTGCATTCCGAGGTTAATATCAATCAGGTCTTTATCGAAACCAAGTTGAACGTTTCCGCCTTTGGGGTCGCCGAGGCAAATTTTTTTACCGTCATAATAAAACCATTCATTGCTGATGTCGGCCAAGCGGCTCATGAAATGAAAATGGGTTTCATTAAACTGTATTGTGTATTTCCAGGATACTTTTTTTCTGGGTTTTATTTCGGCGTTTGATAAAAACGATGAGTTTACAGCTTTGATAGCACCGTTTACAATATCTTCAATATTTTTTTGTGCAAAGGTTTTTTTAACAGGGCCTGTATCTAGCAGGATAGTGGGGCTAAACCCACTTAATACAACTACCGACTCGGCATCAGAGGCCGTTCGGGCCATGCTAACCCCTGTAACTATACCTCTGAATACGTATTCAACAGGTTTACCTCTTAAATAACGCTGGTTTATTATATAAATATTAATGGCTTTGCCGAGGTATTTCTGGTAAGAATCCTTGAAAAAACCATGTTGTTGTTTATTCTCAATTTGTGAAAACGGGACTTCGACCGTAAAAACATGATGCCCAAAAAGTATTTCCTTTATTTCAATACTTGAAATAATTTCTATCTTAGTATTATCATCAAATACAATTCTTGTTTTTACTTCGTATGCCATGAAATAATCGGACGAGGTTAAATATGAGTAATAAAGAAAAAAATAGCATAGTTCTGTAACGAATATGCTATTTTTTGTTCGTCACATGTTATCAATCGAAGTCTTTCCAGATATTTTCATGTTCAACTGAACCCACTTTTAGTTTTTTTGCTGAAAGGGTGAACTTCACAATCATTGGTCGAGGTCTTTCTATCTGACCTAATTCTGGTCTGTAATATTCTTCGTACTCTACGCAATAGGCATCGGTAAATTCGATAGTTTTACGGGTCGACAATGAATTTACTGATTTTATCAGTAGGCTTCCACCTTTTACGCTGGTTGGGTCAGATGCCCACTCAGGTATGGTGCTATCACCTTCTTTGATTTCAAGTTCTACCTGAATTGTTCCGCCTTGAACGCGTCCGACGGCTCTACCGAATTCATCATAAGGTTGTGCAAATGAAAAACGAAAACTCAGTACTTGTCTTTCCGCTCCGCCATCTAAAGTGAAATAGGCTTTCATGATTGGTTAAATTTTTAAGTTTAAGAGAATATTAACTTGTCCATTCGTTGTCCAAGGCAGTACCACCAATGGTGATTTTCTTGGATGAAATCAGTAATGACGTAGTGTAGGGCAGATTAGGGTCTGTGTTATCAAACTCTTCTGTGTATCCTACGCAGAAAGCCTCTTCAAAATCGACTTTTTGTTCAATTTTTTGTTGAAGCCCCAGAAACTCTATTGAGCCACTTTCTTGCTTGTAGTGGTCAATCATCCAGTCGGTTAAAGAATCTTCTGAGTTAGCACCTTCACATCTTACTGTTACATGAATGGTTCCACCGATAACATTGCCTTTTGGCTGTCCGTAGAAGTCAATGTCTCTCTTAAAACCATAACTTATTTTAGACACAGGAAATTCTCCTCCTGCTACCTTTAGTTTTGCTTCTATAGGCATAGTTGTAAATTATTAAAATTTAAGTTATAAAACACTACTGGGTAAGTAATAAAACGCTTGCGGGTATCTATTTTCTGCTGACATCGGTTGTTCCATCTTCCAGACGGCTCAACGAGAACACGAAGCTCCGGGCAGGGTAGAATGGTGTAATGCTTAAATCAGCATTGATTACATCTTTGTTATTTTTATCTTGCTTAATGTTATTGATTTTAAAATCCTGAATCATTTTGGCATTATGTTTCAGGCTATCCAGAAACTGGGTTAAATCCTGCTGTACCTGTTTTTGTTCGGCGGGGGTCCAGAGTTGATAGGCTTTTGCATTGAAATAGTGGGTAAGGCATTTGGAAATAAAGTTATATACCCTTACTACTGAATATTTATTAAAATCAATATCACCACCATTGTTAAGGCTTTGGTCACCATAAGCAATTACACTACCTTCATAGGTTGTTAAAGGCACTAGGCATCTTTCATGAAGGTTAGTTAGGTGGTCTCTGGTCAGGTTCATTCTTACGCCTTTTGCATCGAAAAGGGTTCCATGCTTCACCCCTGCAATGGGTTGTGCCGGATTGTTAGAGAGTAGCCGGCCAGCCAATGCGCCTGCACCACCTACCAGTAGTGGTAGTTTCTCTCCTACTTCGGTATAACCGTCTCTGGCTACAATTTCATTGGCTACTACAACTGCATTAGCCAGATGGTTGGTCATGCCTGAAAGTTGGTTTTCCTCCATATCGATTGAGCCGAGGAAGGTATTCCGGTCATCATTAGAGCCGAAAGTCGAGTCAATATCGATGTCTTCGGCAGTCCAGTTCGGCAAATCAGAATAATCGGTAATCATGGTTACTCTATTCTCATAGCATATTTTGGCCCACCCTTCAATGGCTGTTTTAGAGCCCATATAACCCGGAATCAGAAGTAAAGAGTAGCTATCACGCATATCGACGCTGTTGAAAGCCTCTTTAAATCGGCTGTGAATCTCCTGACGAGCAGAAGAATCGGGCGATATAATATCTTCAAATTGTATATTAACAAACTCAACGTTTTTGATTCTTTGCTCACCTGCGTTACTATAAAAGAGTGCTATTGAACGGAAGGATTTTTCAAGATTTCTGGATTTTTTCAGAATCTCAATCATATTTTCGTTATAGGTATCTTTTACTGTCGTTTTATCTCCTTCTATCATTGTGTAAAGGTCAGTGGCATCGCCTTCTGCTTTTAATACCTCTACCCATTGTTCGAGTTGTTTTTTTATTTTTCTGCGTTCTTCTTTCTTTTTTTCATCTTTCAGGAAGATGTTTTTTCTGGCTGTCTGCGCCGGATCAAGGTTTGTTAACCCTCCTGAAACGAGGTTTGAGGCAAAGCTAAAGCCACCATATTCTTTCAGCTTTGCCAAACTATCTTCAATGGTAGCGGCAGGGGTTTCGGTCTGTAATTTATGTTCTTGTGAGCTTTGTTCTTGTAAATCCTTCTGAGCCATGAGTTTCTTGTTTTTAAGATGCTTGAATCTTTTACTTTTCGCTATTTTCTAATTCTTCAATCAATGAAGAAAACAGATTGATAAGAGACTGACGAGCTTCAGGCTTTTTCAGTAAGCGGTTAAATACTGTATTGTTTTTTAATTGTCTTAACATGGTATTATACCCTTCTTCACTTTCTTTAAGGTCTTTCATTAAAGGCAAGCTATTGGTAATTTCTTTCGGATTAAAATCCTGCATTTTCTTGAAATTAACTTTTACGCCATCGTGCAGATTACCTTCTTTGTCTTTCAGGTCTACATTGATAGTAGGCTCGAATTTCTTAAAAACATCTTCGAGCGTTATGCCTGATGGGTCAGAAAGGACTTCTGGAATTTGAGACGGGGCATCGTAGGAAAACTGACCCACTATTGCAGTTTTATCAAGGTTCAGGTACTCTACCTTCGCGTTCGACTCCCTTTCTTTCTCAGTACCTCCGGGAGGTAGGGTTTTCGTAGTATAGGCCATATTATAGGTAAAACTTTATGTGTTAAATATTCAATAATTTTTTCATGCATCAACTTATTAATCACAAGGCAAAAGACACCCAACCCATGCCAGTTCAACACGATATTCACCTTTTTTATTACTCACTTAATTCTGGGCAAAAGCCTAATTGTCAGAACATATCATTCCTGTGCCAAAATCTTGTTCGACATTAGGTATACGGATAATAAAGATTTTTATGATCGACTAAGTTGTTGTATTATAAGCTTTTCTAAAAGCGGACTCATGCTGTGTTTTTGATTGACCTGCAGAATTCTATCAAAAACTTTTACCGAATAACTTATACTTTTTTTCTTTAGTATAAGCTCATGCAATACACACAGGTTTCTTAAGCAAGTTATATAAAATACTATTTTCTCTCTAACATTTTCTTCTTTTTTTATTTTCCGGCTCGTTTTAGGGTTTGCTAGTAAGTTATTGGTAGTTTTACTGTTTTTAGCTTCTCATTTTCGATACTGAAATGAAGCTGAAAATCTTCGTCGGTATCTTCACAGAAAAAAACTTCGACAGGCCCAAATAACTCTTTCAATTGTGTAACGTGACAAGTGGGCAGAAAGGTACGCAAGACACGCGGGTCATAAAAACGGAAGTATACCATTCTGCCGTCATCCTGCATGGTTACAATCAATAATTTTTGAAGATGAGCGGCTAGTTCTTTCAGGGTTAATGAGGTATTTATAAAAATCCCCCAAGAGTCTCCCTTGCCTTCGTTTAGTAACCAGTTATATAGCCGGCTATCTGCTTCGCAAGGGAAAAGGTGTGGTGTAATGGTCTTGAAGTCGTCCTGATTAACGCTAGTCTGTAAGGCAGCCCCCTCTATTGCCAGCTCATAAGCCTGGCCAAAGTCTGAACCAATTCTGATAGGGTCAAGGAGGGTGTATTGGGGCATTTTATTTTAATCTTGAGGACTTATTATTTATTTACTCACTAAATATAGTAATATAACTAAAAGGTATCATTACAGTTTTAAGGCTTTTTTTGTTTCAGATAACCATTTATTAAATAACTCCTGCAAACCCTCTCTAGAACCTAACGTTTTTTCTATTTCTAGAGTCCTCATATAAATATCATTTACATAAGGTTTTCTCATATCTTCTTTTTGGCTGATATATTTTTTCAATTCAGCTATTTCATTGGCACTATTGAGATTATCTGCGAAGCAGGCTGAGTATGCAACAGATTCAAAGTGAGCTAAAGATATCTGTTTATCATTTTTAAAAACTCTATAAAATAAATCTGCGTTCGTTACTTTTGACAAAAAATTATCGTCTATTTGATTTATATAATTTGCCAGTTTTTCACCTAACTCTGCTTTATTATCTTCGATATAATCCCACCATTGCATGTTTTCAGGAGATTTCACTAATTGTCCGAATGTTAAGAAAATAAATGGACAAGGCACATAAAGTGGCTGAATAAAAGCAATTACTTCAAATTGAGTTATTGAAAAAGCAGAGCTATTAAAACAAAACCCTCTCAGTAATTCTGAATTACCTATTTCTTTATAAATTAAATGATTTTTACAAATCCAGTCCTGACTAACAAGATTAGGTTTTATTTCTTTATTGAAAAATGTTTTTAAAATTTTAGCTTTCATTTAATTACAGTTATTTGATTTGAATCAGAAACCCCTGGAATATTGTTTATATAACGGGTTGATTGTTTTGGAGATAGTACAGCTTGACCTGTCTTGAAATCAAACACCTGTTTGATTGTACCATCATCATTTAACAAAACCACATCTGCTCTTGAAGAACCTTTAGTTCCGTATTTAACAGGGCGGCCATTCAAATATGATTGTTCAGTAGCAACATTTTTTAAACCACTTGAATCAACAAGTTTTTTAAATTCAGTGTGTGCAGCTGTACCAAAACCTTTTTGACCTTCAACAAGGCCTGTACGAGCAGTAGCATTTGCTTTTGCTTTTGCAGCAAGCTCTGTCAGTTTACTTTCTGTTTGAGCCACTTGGGCTGCTCCAATTACTTTACTAGCAGACCTGCTGACACCTGAAACCCCAAAACCAATTCCTAAATCTACCGCCGTACCTATCTTGCTTGCTGTGCTTTCGCTTGCTCCAAGTGCTTCTGCTGTACTTTTTGTTCCCTCATAAGTCAATGTGTTGGTATTTTCTCCCGTCCATAATTGTCTTATTCCTGCCTGAAATGAATCTGCTCCATGCACAACACCAACTACTCCTGCTACCTTTGTTAAACCTGTTGGTTCAGGTGCCGCTAATAAACCAACTCCCACTATAACTTGTATTGCTCCTGAAATTGCCTGTACTCCTCCCAATATCCTTATTACAACAGGGTTATTTAGAAGGTCGAGTATATCAGCATATAAGCTTTTTGCTTTGCTAGCTAAACAAGCTATTAATTCATTTGCTCCGTCAATTAGATTGTTTATAATTGAGGAAGCCTTATCAGCAATATCTGAAACGCCTTTAACTACCGCATTTTTTACATTACCATAAGTATTTTTTAATAAAGCAATCCCACTGTTAGTTGTTGTAACAACGGCACTTTTAGTTTTATCCCAGCCTCTACCAACAGCATTACCAACTTTTTGTGCGGTTGTACTGATAGTATTTTTTGCATTTAATGCACTATCTTTAATTGTACTTCCTATTTTGCTAATCCCTCCTCCTATAAATGTAGATATGCATCCGAGAGCATCAGCTTTATTGTAAGGGTTATTATTAGCATAGTTATAATTTGAAGCCTCTGCTTCATGCCATCGGGGGTCACGCGAGAGATACGTTTTAAGTTGTGGGCTATAATATCTACCTACATTATAATGCAAATCTGTTTCGGCATCAAAATATTGGCCTTGTAAACGCCACGGCTGATGAATTTTCCTTACACGATTCGAAGCTCTTCCAAAGGCTTCATATTCAACCTCCCATACCAAGTCTCCAAAGCTATCAATTGCCCTGATAATAGCTCCGCGGTGGTCTTGTTGAAGTAAATATAATCCTTTTTCATCTTTAATAGCAAAGGGTATCGATTCAAATGGTCGATAAAGATATTTTTGCCTATGCTGTTTTCCGTCAGCATTTATTGTTATTTCTTCTAATAACTGAGTTTCAGCCCAAATAAATTGCGTTGTTTCTTTTCCATTGGTTTTAAGGATTCTCCTGCCAAAGGCATCATACTGATACACCCAGCGGTTTCCTTTGGCCTCAACAGACTCCAACAAATGATTATTCTGAAAGTTAGCTTTGATGCCAAGAAAATTACTGAGATTTCCGTTAGCATCATACCCAAGTATATGTTCGCCATATACTTTTACCTCTTCCATGGCGCCAATTACAATAGTATTGTTAATGGTAGATACCATTTGCCCGCTACGGTCGTAGGTAAATTTTTCGATGGTTTTATTCTCACTAGCTTTTACTTCTAGGAGGTGGTCGGCATCATCATAAGTAAATGTCCTGTCAGGAAACTTACTTCTGGCATCTGTAATTCGAGATAATCTTTCCTGATTATCATAATCATATAGCTGCCCGTAAGAATTGCCATTTAGGGTATTAATGCTTGTTTCGGCTATCTGTCCGTTAAAATGGTCTCTAAGGCTGTATTCTACGTTTCCTCCAGAAAGAATAATCTTTGAAGTTGAACTTTTAGCATCATAAGTAAATTTGTGAACTTCACCTTCAGAATCACTTACTTCTGAGAGTTCTCCGTCAATGTCATAAGCATAAGACAATTCATAATTATCAGCATAAATAATTTTTGATAGATTCCCTATTTCATCATACTCATATTTTATGGAACCGTACTCTCCTGCTTCTTCAACAACTCTGTTTTGAGCATTTTTTTTAAAATTAACTAGACTATTTTCATTTTGAATAGATGCAATATTTCCTTTCTCATCATATTCTAATAAAATGAAGTTACCATCTTGCCACTCTACTTGCCGAAGATTATTGTTATCGTCATAGTAATTTCTTACCCAACTATTATTACGTTGAGTGATTTCGAGACAGTTATTCTCTTCATCGAATTTATAGGTTTCACGGCTACCGTCAGGATATTGAATATATCGGAGGTCGTTTTCACCTACTTCGTAATGAAAATAAGTAGTGCGGTTTTCGGAATCTATTTTCTGACGAAGATTACCAGAATTATCATGATTAAAAACCTTTTTTTGCTTATTACCATCTATTAAACTATGTAAATAGCCATAGGTTTTGTCGTATTGAAACAGGTATTTAATCTTATCGGAAATCTTTACTTCAGAAACTTTATGCTCCTGACTATATTTTATATTTATAGAGGCCCCTCCCTTATGTTTTAAATTTATAAGGTTACCATCTTTAGTGAAGATTTCTACGGCATTGCCGTTTGGCATTTGTATTGACTGAAGGCCACCACTAGGATAATATTTGAGGTGATAGGATGTGCCAGAAGGTAATTGAAAAGTAGAAGGTAATATTTCTTCATTGTAACGCAGCCAAGAAACATTTCCAAATTTATCTTTAAATCCTATATCTTGATTTTCCTGATTTTGAATTGTTTCGTAACCACATTCTTCCAAAAGGCCTACTACCTCGTCTCTAAAAGAAAGGTTAAAGTTCTGCCGTATAGGCTGAATTTGTTCGCTACGAATCTGAAACATAAGCTATTACTTACATAGTTCTAAAAATGCCTTTCCACTTAAAGCTCCCAGCATTCCCATGACTGTTGTAGGGCTAGGGGTATCTCCTATCAGGACGGTCCAGCAACCTTGAATTATTACACCACCATGTGAACAGTTGTCCAGAAAACGAGCAGCCATTTTGTTGCCTATTAAAACGGACGAGGAACCCTTTACAATGCTATCTGGCGGGCCAACACATGTACACATATCCCCGACAGTAGCTGCTACCAGCCCACCGATTACCACATTAGGAATACCAGGCCCAGTAATAGGCCCACCAAAGTGGGGTTTAAAAATGGGGTCAACCATGGGGCATAAATGAAAATCTGTTAAACGTGCGGCAGGAAAAGCAATCGAAAAACCGGGTATTGATGGCTCTATTTCTGGTATTGAAGCCTTAGGTATATCTGCGTTAACAGGCAAAGCTGGCTGCGCTGGTGTAGCAGGTGGCTCTGCCAGATTATTAGCTGCACTGCTACCTGAACCACCGGGTGCGGGCTGTGCAGGTGGTGCCGGATTTGGAGTTTTATTCAGGAAGTTTTCTTCAAACCTCTTGTTTCTGCCTAATTCCAGCTTGACTTTCTTACCTTCTTTATTAGTTAATTTAACATATCTTTTATAATTTTCTTCTACCTTTTTTCTGTCTTTTTCAACTACCCCATCCATCAAATTCGGAAAAACTGATAAGCCGGGGTTATACTCAAAATCAAAAAGTATCTGTTTCTGTTCGTCATCCAGTTTGTCCCAATCGTACATGCTTTTGTCTGCATCTTTCTTGGTCTCGGCTCTTTTTTTCAATGCACTTTTTACTCGTTTTTCATATTCTGAGGTAAGTACATCGTTAAAAAGTTTTTTCTGCTGTTCTTCTTCTATTTCAATATCCTGATTTTCTTTTACCCATTTGGAAGCGTCATCGCCTGTTTTATTGGCACCCTCGGCTAAACGTTTTGCTTTATCTTCGTCTATACCTATGGCCATCATGTCTGCTTTTATTTCTTCAGCGCTACGCTTTTTCATGTCATACCCCGGCCCTATGGTTACACCTGAGTCTTCTGACGGGTGGTGTGGTTTCAGGCTGGTAGCATCTACTTCAGAATTGTATGTAAAATCATAATTTGCCATAAAACTTATTGCGAACAGGTAAAAAACTTTGTTGGGACATCATAGAAAATCTTTTGGTAAAGACTTTGTGTAATGTGTACTACGGATATAAAACGTTGCAGGTGTTAACATTAAACCATCTACCTGAAAATTCATAGCAAAATGTTCGGGGGTCATGATGGCTTCAATTGTGCCTCTTCCTTTACCCTTTTCCAGATAAATTGATACGCCGGAAGAATCAGCCTTACAAATATATCCTCTGGCATTTTCTGAGTCAATACCACAATTTCTGTTAACCATTGTTTCTTTAGCTTTAATAGAAGCTCCTTCTTTTATACCGCTGTACATAGTTTTATTTATTTTATAGTTACTAACATATAAGCATACGCAGACATGGCTCCAAAACGTTGTTTGAGGCAATTTTAAGTCTGTTTAAACTGGATATTCAGCTATAAGTTTTCAATAAATAATCGCCCAAACCAGCGTTATAGTTATATCTCAGGATTATTTATGGTGGGTTCTCCGGTTATTTTCCAGTCAATTTTTTTATCTTCCGTTACTGAGACCGTAAGTGTCTGGCCACCTTGAATCTCTCCGTTGATAATCATCTGCGAAATAGGCCACATCAGTTCATTACGGATAATACCTTTGATTTGCCTTGCTCCGTATTCTGATGTAAAGTCAGAAAGTGCCAGTGCCTGAATAGCCTCCTTGTCCATCTCAAAGTTAATACCTTGCTGATTAAGTGACGAAACCAGCCCTTTAAGTTGAATTTCAAAGATTTTTGTAGCCATTTCTTCTGAAATTGGTGCAAACGGAATAATAGTGTTGATACGCTGCAAGAACTCTGGCCTGAAATGACCTTGCATAATTTTTAGTAAGTCTTTATGCTCAGGTGTTTTACCTTCTTTGAAATGATTGACGATAAACTCGGCACCGATGTTTGATGTGAATATAATGATGGCGTTGGAGAAATCTCCTACTTTATCGAGTTTATCTTTTACACGGCCTTCATCTAACACATTCAGAAATATATCAAAGACAGATTTATGCGCTTTTTCTATTTCATCAAATAGTACAACAGAATAGGGTTTCTGGCGGATTCTGTTCACTAGTAAACCTCCTTCTTCATAACCTACGTAGCCAGGGGGAGCTCCAAGAAGTAAAGAAGCTGAGTGTTCTTCTTTAAATTCGGACATATCAAAACGAATCATGAACGATTCGTCGTTAAAAAGGAAATCGGCAAGCGATTTGGCTAACTCTGTTTTACCAGTACCTGTTGAACCCAGAAAGAAAAATGACCCGATAGGTTGTTTTCCTTTAAGCAACCCAGCTCTTGAAATATTAAGCGATTTCGCAATGATTTCAATGGCGTGGTCCTGCCCTACTACTCTACTTTTTAATATTTCGCCTATTTTGGCGAGTTTTTCTTTTTCCTGACTCTGTAATTTACCTGTCGGGATACCTGTCTGGGTTGAGATTGTTATGGCGATGTCGTCTTCTTCAACCCATTCTTTTTTGTTTTTTGAAACTTCAATTAATGTATTAAGTATTTCTGTCAGATGTGCTTCAAAATCAGCGGCAGTTTCTGGTACATTTTTAAACTCCTGCGATTTATTAACCAGAATAGGGCTTATCTTATTTTTAATTCTTGCCTTAAACCAAGCTAGCTCTGTCAAGTATGTTTTTTCGCCCAGTTCTTCTTTTTTACTTATCAGTTCTTCAAGTTCTTTTTGTAGTCCTCTGAGGGTTTCTTCTGAAGTTTCGCCAACCATTGCAACAGATGCCATGGTACGGTCAATGAGGTCAATGGCCGAATCAGGCAAACGGCGGTCTGGCAAATATCTTTTTGCCAAGCGCGCTGCTTCTACCGGAATATTAGCCTTTAGTTTTAAGTTATGATGTGTTTCGTACTTAGGCAAAATGTGTTGAAGCATACGGGCGGTGCTGTCAATATCTGGTTCTTCTATTCTTAGCACACCGAATCTACGTGCAAAGGCATCGTCTTTCTCTATAAACTTCTGGTATTCTTCGTTTGTAGTGGCTCCAATAACCGTTAACTCACCTCTGGCAAGTTCAGGTTTTAATAATTGTGCTACACCATTACCTATTGACCCTTTGGAATCTAGCAATACATGAATTTCATCAATAAAGAGAATAGCTTTCTCAAATTGTTTCACTTCGCGTATAATATTTTTTATTCGGTCTTCAACCTCGCCCTTGTATGAGGCCCCTGCTACCAGCGCACCTGTATCAAGTTCAAGCAGTTGGGCATTTTTTAGGCTATTAGGCACTTTACCCTGCACAATATTAAGAGCTAGGCCATCAACCAATGCGGTTTTACCTACCCCGGGTTCACCTGTAATGATTACATTTGGTTTACTCCGGCGGCCTAAATATTCAATCAAATGGCGTGTTTCATTGTCGCGCCCGATAATTGGGTCGATTTTTTCTTCTTTAGCTAACTCTGTCTTATTAATACAAAATTTATGAACAGCATTTTTGCCCGTATTTCTAGGTGCATCAGTGGCTGTTTTGGTATTTGTTGTTGTTGCCGGAGTCTCGCTTACTGCTGCAATCAGGTCGTCTTCGGCCAGCATTGCATCAATCACTTCTTTTGAAGTAATTGAAAGCGTACTTAGCTCATCTATTTTAAAAACCATATTTGGTTTTACAATAGCTGCCAGCACACACCAAGCATCAATATTGTTTTTTTCGTATTGTATTTTAAAAATTTCAGCCCCTTCTAACGCTTTCTTTGCCAGCGCATCGGCAGTTGGGTTTTCTACTGCTTTTGTTCTTGGGAGTTCTTCGATTCTTACTTCTGCCCAGTCTCTCAGATAATGAATGTCTTTTCCTTGCGCTATAAGCACTGCCGAAAGACCTATTTCTTCATGCAAGAGGGCTTTTAGCAGGTGAGCTGCTGAAAACTGGGCATGATTAAATTCTTTTGCAATGATTTGCGCAATCTGGATAGCTCTTTGAGACGTTTCTGAAAATTTCATAAATAATGGTTAATTCAAATCTGAAAGGAATGATGGTGTTTTTTTTCTGAGCACCCTTATAATTTTCATGGTTTTATCTTTGTCTTGCTGATATGCTTTCAGAAACCATGTTTCAGCATTTTTAAGTTGCCCCTTTTCATAGTATAATATACCAAGATTATTGGTAGCGTCTGCATCTCCGGCTTCACTTCCTAAGGTATAGTATTTAATTGCCTCTTCAGGAGAATTCTTTTTATAAGCAAATAATACTCCCAAATTATTATACGGGCGGGTATCACCTCGGCTTATGCCTTTTTTGTAAAGGTCTATGGCTGTGTCAAAATCTCCGTTGCTATCTGCTGCTTTTGCCTTACCAAATAAAATATTTATTATTGAATTATCAGCATTTTTTTTATTATCCGGCTCGTTTTGGGGCAATGAATTTGTTAGAGTATCTTTCTGAACAGCCTCAACCTGACTGACACTATCTTTTTTATCATGATTAATATAAAAATAAACCCCTATGGCTGTTATTACCATGGCTAGTAACAACCCAATCAGGATTGCCTTAGAATTAGTTTTTTTGGGTTCAGAAGTAGGCGTTTCGGGTTCGGCCTGAGCAGTACTTTGTGTTACAGGTTCTATTTTAGAAAAAAATTGTGTTTTTTCTGAGTCCATCATCACTGTTTTCTCTTCTTCCGTGACTGCCTTTTGACTCATTCCACTCAGAATCGCGTCTCTGAACTCCTGACAGTTCTGAAAACGCATTTCGGGTTGTTTATGGGTAGCTTTGTTAACAACAGCCACAGCCCAATCAGGTATGTTAGTATTAATTGTTTTAATATCTGGCAATGGCTCTTTTACAATTTTCTCCATCAACTTGAATTGGGAGTCTGTCTGTGCAGAATATGCTGCCTTTCCGGTTAATACAAAAAACATCATAACACCCAATGAGTAAATATCGCTTCTTTCGTCGATGGCTTTTGCACTAAGTACTTGCTCAGGACTCATGTAAGTGATGGTTCCCATCTGCTGATTAGTAAGCGTTGCCGTATGCTCACTATTCAGGTCTTTAGCTATGTCAAAATCCAGCAATTTTGCCCTTAGGGTACTATCACTTAATTGCTGAATAATTACATTAGTTGGTTTAATATCTCTATGAATAACCCCTTTTTGATGAATAAAGCCTACGGCCTCAATAACCTGAAGAAAAAGCGGAATAAACTCAAGTGGCTTACTGGCGTTGTAGTTTTTAGTAATGTACTCACGAAACATGGGGCCATCGAGATACTCCATAATCATTACATATCTGTCGGTATCGTCATAATCTATTACTTCAACAATATAGGGGTGTTTCAGGCTACTTAGTAGTTTGGCGGCTCTCAGAAAACGTTCTTTAAAGCCATCCATTTCGACAATTTTAGTATCTAGTATTTTTATAGCAACTTTGTTATTTAGCTTTTCATGCTCTCCAAGCCAGACCTCCGCAAATCCGCCCTCACCAATTTTTTTTAAAAGCTTATATTTCAGAATTGTAGTGTTTTGCATAATCAGTTCACATTACTATTGTTTTAACATTTCATTTATTTTCTTCCATGCAAGGTCTTTAGCTATGTTTACCCTATTGGGACTTCTTAATGAACCTAGTAAAAACTGTATGGTAGTTCTTGAATCGGGTTTAAAAGAACTTCCAGCGGCACCACCGAAATAATCTTCTGAAAAAAAACGATTTTCGTCAGCCACTCTATTCCAATACTCATATTCAAGTCTGGCAATTTTCAGGTTGTTTTCCTTTGTGTTAGGTAGGGCCATTATTCTTTGTGCTTCAGGGCTATTAAAAAGCTCACCTATGAAAGCATCGCCATAGTCACCAAATATGCTTCTTATGGTTGTGATACTAGCATGCACGCCATATCCTACGGTTCCTTCTCTAAACTTTTCAGTTGCCAATTTAGCCCCTAACCTTGTTTTTAATAACTGGTGCATTGTGGTATATGACAATGTATTGCTACGTTTGTCCATCATAAAAATTATGTCTTCTCGTACTTTGAAAATATCGACATAGTTTCTACCATAATCATCTTCTTTTACTATGTGGGTTGAGATAGTTTTAGGTTCATTAACAAAGTGTGGAAGGATGGTGTTATTTTTATAGTGAATTGTATTGACTCTATCGAACCACGTAAATTGCTTATACCATATAAATATGGCTTTTTCAATATCCGAAATATTACTAGTTCTTGTAATTATTCTGTATCTCATAACCAAGTTTTAATTACTCACTACATTTTCTGTTAATATCTTCTAATTGTCGGGTAATATCTTTCATGGCTTCTATAACCAACGAAAGTTTAGACATGGCTTTTAACTTAAAATCTTTTGTATCAACGTATTCGTTGGTTTCGTCAAAGAGTTCAATAATTTCCTTGCCCTTGCTGGTAAACCATTTTGTTCGGGCAGGATACTGTTCTATTTCCAGAAAACTGGCTATATCCTTATAAAAAATTCTGGTATTTTCAGGATACACACTTTCCTTGAAACGCTCTGAGGCTTCTTCGTCCGAAAGGCCATCGAGTCCTTTCCAATAGCTTTCCAGATACGCCAACCTTTCTTTATTTATTCTGAATCCACTAAAATTATAATTACATGGTTCATTTACGTTCTTTGATGCTTTTTTAGGTTCGTTTGTGGGCAGCGAAACTGGTGGCGCTATGGGTTTTTCCTGTTTGGCTACTGGTCTATTATTTTGGGTGTCTTCTTTTGGAATAACAGGCGATTTTGCAGGCATATTATTAATTTCGTAGACGGGCGACTGAGGGTCTTCGCTACCACTATCGTAGGCAAGTTTTTCAGTAGCTTTTTTGGTTGTTTCCATTAGTTCTTCCCAAGTAGCCGGCTTTTTATGCTTTTTTGAGGTAAAATCTTCCAATGTTTCTCTGAAAGATTGGGTAAACCATCCGCCTTTGTCGACATCAGAGGTAGAGACCTGCCCTCTGCGTGACGAACACATGAGTATGCCTTTATTGCTTTTCCTGAAAAGGTTTTTAAATTGTTCTGCATCAATATCAAAACGTGGTGGATGCACCACAAGCTCTTTCGATTTAATGGCAGGAGGGCGAACATTCCGTTCGCGGTTACATGCTTCTCCTATTACAATCAAAAGCTTTGGATTTTTCTTTATAATACTCTGATAGATTTCGTTCAGGTTAATAGAGCCATTATCTATCCCTAATGATTTAGGGCCAAAAACCATCATGGGATATTCGTTTCTCATATTGTTCCACCCATGACTGATGATATAGGCAAATACAACATCCTGAGAACCCACATTCAGATTATTTATGGTTGACAGAAAGTTTGCCTTAGTGTAATCGGAACCCGTAAACTTCATAAAGTTTTCTTTGAGTTCGGCATTTGTTGCAATTTCATCTGAAAGTTGTTTCAGGTAGTCACAACTCATATTAGTGGGAATACCAATCCGTGGGTCTTCTGTGTCTCCAAACACCAGAAAATGAAGGGTTTGCCCGTTTGTATTCAAACCCAAGCATAAAAAAATCAGCAGAAGAAATTTATTCATTTTCTTTACATTTATCTAATGGTACCTCGATGGTTACTTTAGGATTCTGGCGGTTCTTAGATTTACCACTCACATATTTCACATAGTTTTCTTTGATTGTCATCCAGTCAGCACTCACATCTTTATTATTAATGGCTTCACGCAGGCATTTTTCGAGGCAAAACAGGCCGTAAGACCCATCTACTACGTTACTGATGGCGTTTTCACCAATTGAGTTTGACTGAAAAATTATCACTTTTGTTCCTTCAAAATTTTTGAAAAGTCGGCCATAATTCTCTAGCTGATGATACGCACCCATTTCTCTGGGAATAGGGTTTGAAACCAGCGGTTTTACAATTCTGACTAGTGGCGAACCAGATACCTGCACTTCTGTACTCTGGTCAGATACCTGATTAGAAAATTCTTTTGCTGGTTTTTTCTCATTACCGGAATCAATACTGATTAAAATAATTTTTGGCTTTTTAGTCCTGAGCATAGCTATAATATCGCGAAGGTATATTTCAGACCCACCCATTTTGAGGGCTGGGTAAATAGTTTCATCATCATTGCGGCCATAACCAGAAAAATGAATCCAGACAACGTCCTGATTACAAACACTAAACCGGAGTTTCTGAATGGTTTGCTTGAGGGTAACAGGGTTAAAAGCATCTCCTTCGCCTAAATCATAGAAATATCTGGTAAAACCAGCATAAGCAGCAATATCGGTGCTTAGGTCATTGATTCGGTCAGCATCTAGCAGGCGGTCGGGTCTGGCGGCCTCTTTACTTTGAACCACTGAAAACACATGGAGATTCTGGGAAATTCCAGTAAAGGGTAGTCCGATAAAGCATAAAATAAAAATTGTCTGACAAGTTATGTCAGGCAATGATTTATTGCTCTTACTTATTATTTTATGAATAAAATCAGGCATTTTTTCAATTCTTGTGTGTTTATGTATTATTCTAAAACCTCAGATACATAACCTTGATACTAAGAAATAACACCTCGAAAGGTGTTATTTCTTAAAAAAAACAATTACTAAATGTTTGATTTTTTCTTGATGTTTTCATCAATACTCGAAAGGCGAGCATAAATTCTGAAAGATACAATCATCAATTCACAAAATACTCTTGACCAGATAGGGCCAAAAATAAGTGTCAGCAAGCCACTAAAAACCATCATTCCACCACCCCACGGAGCAGAAATGCCCTGCACGATAAAAACTATGCCCCCGAAAATTGAAGCAATAACAAGGAAGTAATAGATAATTTTAATGATTACCGGTGTAATCATTTTGTCGAAGGTCAGAAAATCATCGAATTTCATTTGCTTGAAAATTTAGTTTTAGGTATTTAGAATAAAAATAAATGCAAGAATTAATAATGGTTATTTACACGTTTGGTTTTATTCGTCCTCAACGTCAGACAAAACTTGTATAGTAAACTTTGGTTTTTGTAGGTTATTGGTGGCTTTTTGCACCCTATTCAGGGTTTTTTCACGAATAGTATTCCATGAGGCATTACTTGTTTCAGAACTGGTTTCTTCTTCAAATGTTCTTTTGAATTCTTTCAGAAACACAGAGCCATAAGTTTTGTCGCGTTTTGCTACCTGCCCAACCGAAGTAGATGAAATAAGAATTGTTGTTCTCCCCTTAAAAGCCGTAAATAACTGAGCGAAATTATCTTTTTCACTTGCCGGATGCACCACTACCAATGATTTTAAGTCAATATCAGGAATATACTCTTTCTGGTCGCAATCGCCTATAATTAGCAATAATTTGGGCTTTTTAGCTTTCAAAATTGCTATGGCATCACGCATGAGCAAATCACTCTCGGGGTAATGAAACACAGGCCATATTTTTTGTTCGTCGATAGTGCCTTTACCACTATAATAGAGAATGACTATATCAGACGGATTCGGATTTATGTTCTGAAGCGTTTGTTTCGTATTTTTTGCATTGAATTTTACACCCGTCAGTTGTGACGTTTTTAAGGAAAAGCCCAGATTTGTGGCGATGTCTTTACTCAGTAACGTAAATTGCTCGGCATCTTTCAGGCGTGTTTTGTCGTCAGTACCAATGAGTGCCACTGAATATACACTTTGAGCGTAACTAACCTGCACAAGCAGTAATTGAATAATAATAAATAGTCTTAAATTCATGTATTTGCTTAATCGTTAGGTTTCTTTTTAACTTGTGCTTTAGGTTTGGTTGGCGGCTTGTTGGCAGGTGGCTTGGTATCCGTTGCAGGTTTAGGGTCAACAGGTTTGGTCTCTTCTTTTTTAGGAGCCACATATACCGGTTCATCAAATGCCTTTCCTTTCAATACATTTTTCAATCCTTTTTTAAAGGCTGTGTATTCGTCTTTCCCAATTGTTTTATCTTCAAGCTCCTCAGTAAAGAGGTTTTGTGCCAGAAGCCGGTTAAGACTTTTATAACGATTATTCGCATCGGGGTGAGAGGCATAGATTGTTTCGATACCTTTTGATACCGCTCTGACCACATCTGAACCATAATGATATTCAGGTTCATTTTTATCGCTAAGTGTCGAAAGCCTTTTCCAGATTTTTGCGGCCTCTCTTGGGTCATATCCGGCGTTAATCATATAGGTAAGTCCATTTCGGTCTGCCTGACTTTCGAGGTCTCTGCTATATTTGCTCGAAAGTGCCTGACCACCAAAACTTGCCACCATTACCGATAAATCGGCCACAGGAATTGATGTATTGGTGGTGCGGTCTATTATTTTTCCAATAATTACAACACCTTCTTTTCCTAACTTTATGTTTTTATTTGTTTCAAAATTCTTTTTAGAATGCTCATAAGTTACATGAGCCATTTCGTGGCCCAGAATAGCCGCAAGCTGAGCCTCGTTTTCTATTTCTTCAAGCAGTGTTGAATGCACGAAAATAGAACCGTCAGGATACGCACAGGCATTAAACGTACTATCTTTTATTACATAAAAATTAAAATCTATTTTAGCGGGATGGTCTTTGTGCAACTCTTTCTGATACTGTGGAATAAGTGACCTCCCAACTTTAGACACATACGTCTGAATGGCCGGATT
Organism: Emticicia sp. 17c; assembly: GCF_037153985.1. Taxonomy (NCBI): domain Bacteria; kingdom Pseudomonadati; phylum Bacteroidota; class Cytophagia; order Cytophagales; family Leadbetterellaceae; genus Emticicia; species Emticicia sp. 17c. The sequence goes on along the minus strand of NZ_JBBAYI010000001.1, from coordinate 49,853 downwards.
TTTAATAAGCTGAAATTTTGAATCCCCAAAAGCAACTTCATTAGCCGACATCCGCATGGTATTTTTCAAAGAAACTTTTATTTGCCTGTCAAGGTCGTCTTCTGAGTTTTCCCATACTTCGCCTTTTTCTGCCAGCAACACGCCGTCGGCTTGCCTTCTTCCATTCACTTCTACAATGCTACCCAACATCATTTCTTTAAACGAGTTGAACACTTTTCCTTCAAATCCTTTACCTTTTTTTCCTTTTATCTGTGCTTTTTCTACCAGTTTTACTGCTTTTCCATCAATTGTAGCAATATCACCGTCTAGTTTTTCGAAAATCCCCTCATAAGTAGCTTTTTTATCTAAATCAGTAGTTATTACAATAGTGGTAACCAAAAGTTTTTTACTTGAACGGTACTCCTGATACGTAACTTCTAATTCCAGACCCGGCTTTAATAATTCTCTGTTTATAATTAAATAAGTTGTTTTATCTGGTGGGGTAAGTACTACTTCTTTTTTGTTTTTTGAACTTTTCTTTGCCTTTCCTTCCTTTAATTCTTTTTCCTCTTCTTCTTTTTCTTTAATGGCTCTTTCTACGGCCTTTTTATATTTTTCTACTTCGTTGGTATATTTCTTAAATTCGTTTTTACTTCTGAAAACCATCAAAGAATCGCTTACATCCATTTTGGCATAAAAACCTTTGTAGTCATCTTCAAAGTCGAGCCTTATTTCTTTATAAGGGTCTTTAAAACTCATCAGGAATGCTGGCTTCGGATAAGAGATACTCACTTCTGTTTGAGCATGAATCTTAAATGCCAGCAAGAAGAAAATAAGAAATATTTTTTTCATAGGGTTGTGATATATACGTTATAAGTTTGTACCAGTTGTTAGGCGTTATGTAGCCATAATAATAGAGGGAATCTTTAGAATAATGGTAGTTTTTTTATTTTCCGGCGTTTTTTGAGAGCAATTTTTATTTTCCGGCATATTTTGAGTGAAGGAAAAATTGTAACACTCAAAAGCGTTTTCAAGAAAGTTCCTGAAAGTAAATAAGCCTTTAACGAGAATATCAGAAGGCTAATACCATGAAATAAAACTACAAATGATACAGTAGAAGAATAAGGCATTTACTCAGATACTAGTACCTGAGTAAATGAATCCTGAAAAGACGTAGAGTAAGTTTCTTGTAAGTATAATTAAACAAGAACGTAGGTACTTGATGTATAATTACTCTCTGAGATTAACTAAGGACAACACTCCAAGTTCGGCTAAATGTCTGGCCAGTAGCAAGTTTATTAATTCCTTCTTTGGTGGTTAATTGCTGATTATGTTCGGTGCTATCTGCAATGCCACACCATGGTTCAATACAAACGAAGTCAGCATCTTTAGCAGCCCATATTCCAAGAAAAGGAAAATCAGGATAATTGAATTGCAACTGGTGGGTTGTTTTGTCTGACTTCAAGGTAACACTATCAGATTTTAAGTACTTAAACACCAGCGCATCCTGATAAAAAAGCTCTTTGCTTAAAGGCAATCCTTTTTTCTCGATTATTAGTTTTTCAGGGGTCAGCTTTATTAAGCCCCCATCGGCCAGAGGCCAGCGCATCAAATCTTCGTTCTGGTTAAATTCGAGATAATAATCTTCATAAGTTGTACCTTCTACTAATGGCACTTTAAAAGCCGGATGCCCCCCTACTGAAAAAAGCATTTCTTTAGTACTCGTGTTATCAATCTGGTAGGTTACTCCAAGTTGATTTTCATGAAGTGTATATATAAGACGAAGCGCAAATGAAAACGGGTAAACCTGCAAAGTGTCGGGGTCATTTTTTAGTAAAAAGACAATCTTCTCTTGCGAGTGCATTTCTACGTCAAATATTTTATCACGGGCAAAGCCATGCCTCGGCAAACGATACGATTGATGCTCATAAATAAAGGTATCGTCATTTAATGCTCCTACAATCGGGAACAAAACAGGCGATGTTTTACCCCAGAAAGCCGGATTCCCCGACCACATATATTCAAGATTATTGACCTTGTGTAACAGGCTCACCAACTCTGCGCCTTTAGGCTTAATGGTAGCTTTAATACTTGCGTTTTCAATTATATACATATATATCCCGATTAGAATCTGCTGCAAGATACATATCAGCCAGTAACTTGAAAATTCTTTTTAAGAAAAACATAGCCCTCATATAAAAACAATGGGTAAGGTTAATACCTTACCCTGTTTGTTGTTTACGAAAAAGCATTATTAATAAAACTCATTTATTAATATCTCCCATAGCGGTCGTTATAACGACCATTGGCATACCCTCGGCTATACTCATCATAAGTAACACGTTCTCTGTCGCGTTTCTCACGAGCAATCCAGCTATTCAATACTGCGAGGTCTTGCGCCAATTCACGGCGTTCAAAGGCATCAAGTCTGCCATCACGTTTAAAACGATTTTCTTTTGCTTCAATGCGTTCGGCCTCACGTAATAAACGTTTCGCTTCATGCGATGTTATTCTTCCACTTTCAATACCAAAAGCAATCTGACGGCGAGCTTCACGTTGGTAGTCATCTATTTTATCATATCCGTATCCGTTATCAAAACGGCCAGGTCTGTCATATCCTCTTTGCGCATTAGCAGCGATGGCTCCTGCCACCAACATTGCTACCATAACTAACTTTCTCATAGTGAATTTCTGGTTATTGTTTTTTATTTTGTTCTTTTTTGATTCTTAGATGTAAAAGAAACGCTCAGGGTTTACTGGCTATTTGTTAACGATTAGTTAAGACAACTAAACAGCCTGAAAATGAGATAGTTAGACTAAAGAAGTTAAATTGAAAAATATAAATTATTAGCTATGGGGTATATCTGTTCAATAGTTAATAATGCTCTGCGGCATTCGGGTTTTATATTGTTTTTAAAAACTCAATACTCAATCAAGAGATTTTGTATGGCTTTTTTTCCGTCTTAATAAGAAAAATTTCTACACCTTTTTAATAAGTCTTTACCTTTGAAGAAAAATAAACTTTATGATACGAGTTATTATATCTGCCTTATTATGTTTTCAGTTATCAACGGTTATTGGCCAGCAACTGAGCCTAAATGAGGCTATTCAGCAAGGGCTGGCTAACCGGATTGAATTAAAAGCACAAGACCTGAATATTCAGATTGCTAGTGCCGAGAATAATAAAATTAAAGCAAAATGGTTGCCTCAGGTAAGCGGCAATGTTGATGTACGCTGGAATACCCAGCTACAAACAACTGTTCTGCCTTTTGCGTTACCGGGTACGGGTGCGTCTCAGACAGAAATAAAATTAGGCCGCCCATTTAATAATACACTCTTGTTACAGGCTGACCAGAAAGTTTATGACGCCAACAGAAAAATTGACCGCCAGATAAACAACACTCAGGCTGAAATACAAGCCAACACACTTGAGCAAATCAAGGTTAATATCAGACAGGCAATTACTGAGGCGTATTATAATTGCGTTTTCTCGAAAGAAAAACTTAATCTTTCGAGTCTGGCACTACAAAGAGCTACCAGCTACTTTGAAGCCGGACAAGCCAAGTTTGACCAAGGCACTATTTTAAAGAATGATTTAGATAAACTGGAATTAGAAGTAAGTAATGCCCGCCTAGCACAAACCAAAAATCAGCAAGATTACGAACTAAGCCTTATTGCCTTACAATATCAGTTAAATACTACGGCCAATGTAACCCCTTCTGAAGATTTGCAAACAATATTTAACTATTCGCAACTGATTCAGAATCAATCAAATATTGATAAACGAACTGAAATTAAAGCCGAAGAATTTAGTTTGCGCTTGAATAGTTTGAATGTAGAAAAACAAAAAGCCAGAAATAAACCCAGTATTTCGGCTTATGGGAATTACTCTTATTTTCAGCTAGCCGAAACTTTTAACCCTTTTGCCAGTGGCACGTGGTTTCCGGCTAATTATGTGGGTATCAGAGCAAATATCCCAATATTTGATGGCAGACAGGCTAATCTGGCTGCACAGGATTTCAGGATTCGCCAACAGATAAATACCTATAATATTGAGCGTTTTAAAAATGATTTCAGTTATGAATCGAAAAGCACATGGAACACGCTTCAACAATCAAGGATGAATCTGGAAGAGGCCAAGAAAAATATTGCCCTTGCACAAAGGATTCTTGACACTGATAAATTCCGTTTTGAGAAAGGTGTTATTCTGATTTCTGATTTGAAAAACACCGAGTATTCATTACAAAGTGCCGAAAACCAGTATCTATCAAGTATTTATAATTTTCTGATAGCCAGTGTAAGATACAGAAAAGCCAGCGGAAATTTGTAGAGGGAGTAAACCTACTCCCCCATTAACTCTTTCAGAATTTTCTGTGCAGCTACCGATATAACCGTACCGGGACCAAATACACCTTTTACTCCGGCATCGTACAAAAATTGGTAATCCTGCGGTGGAATAACCCCACCAGCAATTACCATAATATCTTCACGGCCTAGTTTTTTGAGTTCTTCAATAAGCTGAGGGACCAATGTTTTATGCCCTGCTGCCAGACTTGAAGCACCCACAATATGCACATCATTTTCGGCAGCTTGTTGCGCTGTTTCCTGAGGGGTCTGGAACAGAGGGCCAATATCAACATCAAAGCCTAAATCGGCAAAACTTGTGGCAATTACCTTAGCCCCGCGGTCGTGGCCATCCTGCCCCATTTTGGCAATCATAATTCGAGGGCGGCGGCCTTCCATTGCGGCAAATTTATCAGCCATAGTCTTGGCAAGCCGGAAATTTTCATCGTCAGAAACTTCTGACTGATATATACCCGAAATAGAACGGATAGTAGCTTTATGACGACCAACGATTTTTTCCATGGCATAAGATATTTCTCCTAAGGTAGCTCTCTTGCGGGCCGCTTCAACCGCTAAAGCCAGCAGATTATCTTCTTCGTTTCCGGTGGGTGTAGCCGTTACTTCCGAGATTTTATTTAAAATTCGTTCAACCTCTTCATTATTACGCTCTTTCTTTATTTTCTCTAACCTTTCTATCTGTTTGCGGCGTACATTCTGGTTATCTACTTCCAGCAACTCTATTTCTGTGTTGGTAGCAGCTTTATACTTGTTAACACCTACAATTATATCTTTGCCTGAGTCTATTCTTGCTTGTTTTCTGGCAGCCGCTTCTTCTATTCTCATTTTAGGCAAACCAGTATCAATTGCTTTGGTCATGCCGCCTAGTGCCTCTACTTCTTCAATTAGTTTCCAAGCTTTTTCAACCAGTTCTTTTGTCAGGTACTCTACATAATATGAGCCTCCCCACGGGTCAACCACACGACAAATTTCAGTTTCGTGCTGAATATATAGTTGGGTATTACGAGCAATACGAGCCGAAAAATCGGTAGGCAGTGCAATAGCCTCGTCCAGAGAGTTTGTATGTAACGATTGTGTATGCCCCAAAGCAGCAGCCATTGCTTCAATAGTGGTGCGGGCTACATTATTGAATGGGTCTTGCTCGGTCAACGACCAACCTGAGGTCTGGCAATGGGTACGCAATGCCAATGATTTGGCATTTTTCGGATTAAATTGTTTCACAATTTTTGCCCACAATAATCTGCCTGCCCGCATTTTGGCAATCTCCATAAAATGGTTCATGCCGATACCCCAGAAAAACGACAATCTGGGCGCAAAGTCGTCGATGTCCATACCTGCGGCAATACCTGTTCTGATGTATTCCAGACCATCGGCCAGTGTATATGCCAATTCAAGGTGCGCAGGCGCACCCGCTTCATGAATATGATACCCTGAAATAGAAATAGAGTTGAATTTAGGCATGAGTCGGGCAGTATAAGAAAATATCTCGCCTACTATCCGCATCGAAAACTCGGGTGGGTAAATATAGGTATTACGCACCATAAACTCTTTCAGTATGTCGTTCTGGATTGTACCTGAAAGTTGAGCAGGCAAAACACCCTGTTCTTCGGCTGCTACTATGTAAAAAGCCATTACAGGAAGCACCGCCCCGTTCATGGTCATAGAAACAGACATTTCGTTGAGCGGTATGTGGTCGAACAGGATTTTCATATCTTCGACCGAATCAATGGCAACTCCGGCCTTGCCTACATCACCTACCACGCGGGGATGGTCAGAGTCATAGCCTCTGTGAGTAGCCAAATCAAATGCGACCGACAGCCCTTTCTGCCCCGCAGCCAGATTCCGCCGATAAAATGCGTTCGACTCTTCGGCTGTTGAAAAACCCGCATACTGCCGGATAGTCCAAGGTTGCATCACATACATTGTACTGTAAGGCCCCCTCAGAAAAGGAGGAATACCCGCCGAAAAATGTAAATGCTCAGCATCCTGAATATCAGTTGCCGTAAAGTAAGGTTTAATATTTATACCTTCGGCTGTTTTAAAAACATTTGCGTTTGTTGTTGGTGTAGTGTCCGCATTTGTTTTTTCAAAAAGGTTTACTTTTGAAAAATCAGGTTTCATAATGATTCAATACGATTTTATCAATCGTGCTACAACTTCCTACCAGAACTTTTCAGTAAATATCTTCTTTTTTAAAAACAATGCAATGAGATTTTAAGAATTTGAGTGCTATATATAACAAAAAAGTTTGCCCCTATAAGCGACAAACTTTCTAAAAATAGAAGTAGATTTGTTTCAAAAACTCTTTATCAATTATAAATTAACTTCTTTGATGGCAAAGAAGTATCGTTGATTTCTCTCAAAGATTCACTTCCCGATTGTTTGGGCAAGTCTTTCAAGCCTTTCGTTCCTCTGGTTTCCCAGGCATCGAGCCAGTTGGTAATAGTTGCTCTGCTTACTTCAAAAATATCTGACAAAGTTGTTACATTATAGCCTTTGAAGCTCAGTAAAATAGCCTTTGCCCGCTCACGCTCCCTATAATTACGACTACGGCGAGATACCTCCCTCAGATACTCCACTTGGTCTTGGGTTATTTTTCTTACGTAACGCATACGCAAAACGTTTAAATAGTTGATGATAAAGTATTGCTTTTTCTGATAAATAAGTATGCCACAATACTTATACATGCTTAATCATAAAATGTGTGACAGACTCTTTAAACCTAAGACGTTTAAAACAATACGAACGCTGTTAAATTGCTAAAATTTATTATTAATACGTATGGGCTGCCAGTTGGGTTGCTTCGTAAAAATGCTTTTTATGAGTTGTTCTGGCAGGGGTATAGGGTTAAGCTATAATATTTTGTAGCTTTGTGTGTAAATGATTCATGGTTGTTTAATATTTGATTTACTCTTAGGATATGCAAATTATAAATCCGGCTACCGAAGCCATTATTACGACTTTAACTGAAGATACCGCCGAGAGTCTTCAAGGTAAATACAAACTACTGCAAAAGGGACAAAAATCTTGGGCTAAAGTGCCATTAAAAAAACGCATTAGTATTATTGCCCTGTTTTCGGAGCTAATTGCTGAAAACATTGAAGAACTGGCCTCGACACTTACCTCAGAAATGGGTAAGCCCTTGCAGCAATCACGCAATGAAGTAAATGGAGCCAGAGCTAGAATCAAATATTTTGTAGAAAACTCTCAGAAATACCTGAAAGATGAAACTGTTACCAGACAGGATAACCTCACCGAACGAATTTCATACGAACCACTAGGGGTTGTCTGCAATATTTCGGCATGGAATTATCCGTTTTTAGTAGGGGTAAATGTTTTTATTCCGGCATTGATTGGAGGTAATGCGGTGTTCTACAAACCTTCTGAGTTTTCTACCCTTACCGGCTTGAAAATTGAAAAATATCTGAAACAGGCTGGCGTACCCGACAACGTTTTTCAGGTGGCTATTGGTGCTAAAGAAGTAGGAGAACAACTGCTGGATATGCCACTTGATGGGTATTTCTTTACAGGCTCGTACCGTACTGGTTTACATATTTATAATAGAGTGGCTCCTAAAATGGTGCCATGCCAACTTGAATTAGGCGGCAAAGACCCTTTATATGTAGCCGATGACGTAAATGATATTGCCTCAGTAGCGGCAGGCACTGCTGATGGAGCCTTTTATAACAATGGGCAAAGTTGCTGTGCAGTTGAAAGAATTTATGTGCATGAAAAAGTATATGACCGCTATGTAGAAGAATTTGTAAAAGAGGTTAAATCTTATACAATTGGGCAACCCACTGAAAGTGGCGTGTATATAGGTGCGTTAAGCCGCCAGTCACAAATAGCGTTTTTAGAAAATCAGGTACAGGATGCCCTCAAAAAAGGAGCTAAACTATTAACAGGTGGTAAAGGCATTAGTGGGCAGGGGTATTTCTTTGAGCCGACAGTTCTGGTAGAGGTAACGCATAAAATGAGCGTTATGCAAGAAGAATCGTTCGGGCCTATTATTGGTATCATGAAAGTGAAGGACGACAAAGAGGCGACCAGATTAATGCAGGATACTGAATATGGGTTAACGGCTGCTGTATATACCGCTGACAAGAAACGGGCAGAAAAAATATTGAAAGAGATTAACGCCGGAACAGGCTACTGGAATTGCTGCGACAGGGTGTCGGCCCCTTTACCGTGGAGTGGCAGAAAGCATTCAGGGTTTGGAGCTACTTTGTCTCATGCAGGCATAAGAGCATTTGTAAAACCTAAAGCATGGCATTTACGAGGATAATAGTTTACTGAATGGCTAAGGATTAATTACAGCCTTAGCCATTTACCAATATCAAATTCGGTTTTTTGAATCAATCATAATTGTAACCGGCCCATCGTTCAGTAAGGCAACTTTCATGTCAGCCCCGAACTCTCCGGTTTCTATACTTTTGCCTGAATCCTGCTCGAGTTGTTTTATCATTTGCTCATATAACGGAATAGCCACTTCGGGGCGGGCAGCTTCAATAAATGAAGGTCTATTTCCTTTCTTCGTACTGGCGTGTAAAGTGAACTGACTGATAAGCAGGATGTTTCCGTCAACAGCCTTTAAATCAAGGTTCATTTTTCCTTCTTCATCTCCAAAAACACGCAAACCTGTAATTTTTTTTGACAGCCATTCGATGTCTTCTTGTGTGTCGGTGTGTGTTATGCCCAGCAATACTAAAAAGCCCATGCCGATTTGCCCTTTCACTATATTATTGATAGTTACTGAAGCCTGTGTTACACGTTGAATAATAGCAATCATATTTTATAAATGCAGCAACAAGTGTGCAATTAAAAGGTAAGTACCAATACCTATAATATCGTTAGCGGTCGTAATAAAAGGCCCCGAAGCAATAGCCGGATTGACCCCTATCCTGTCGAGCACCAGCGGGGTAATTGTACCCGTAAAAGAAGCCAGCACCACTACCGATAGCAAAGAAAAACATACAACCAGAAAAAGTTGAGATTCGCCAATTATATAAATATAGGCTCCTGCCAATGCCCCGATAATAAGCCCGTTTACAATAGCTACCAGAATAATTTTTAATAAACGTTGCCCTAAAGAAGTAGATATACCTGTTTTTTCGGCAAGGCTCTGTACTATCAGGGACGATGTCTGAATACCTACATTGCCCCCCGTTGAACCCATAATAGGAATAAAAGCGGCCAGTGCAGCTACTTTCTGAAATTCGGCTTCAAAACCCTTGATAACTGTTGCTGCCAGCAGGCTTCCGGCCACTCCTACTACCAGCCACGGCAAACGGGCCTTGGCAAGTTGCCAAACGCTGTCGGCTTCTTCGGCCTCACCCGTGATACCCGCCATAACCTGAATATCTTCCTCAGCCTTATCGGTAATGTAGTCAAAAACGTCATCAATCGTAATCCGACCTAAAAGCCTACCCAATGTATTTACTACCGGAATAGCCTCAAGGTCATACTTCTGCATCATTTCGGCTACTTCTTCGGCTTTAGTGGTTGTTTCAACAAAAACAATGTCATCGTCCAGAATATTCTCAATTCTGGTGTTCTTGCGGGCTAGTACAATTTGTTTCAGCGATACAATCCCCTGAAGTTTCTGTTCGTCATCAACCACATAAATAGCAAATACTTTCTCTACATCTTCGGCCTGCCTTCTGATTTCCTCCACACACTCGCTTACGGTCCAGCTTGAATTTACTTTTACCAACTCTTTTTGCATTAGCCCGCCTGCAATATCTTCGGGGTAATACATTAAATCAATAATGAATCGGGCCTGTTCGCGGTCTTCCAACAGGGCTATTACCTTTTCTCTTACTTCAATCGACTGCTCATTGAGCAAGTCGGCGGCATCATCTGAGTCAAAAAGGTTAACATATTTGGCAATTTCCTCAATAGTAAATTGCTCTTGAATAAACTTTTTACGATTTTCTGACTCAATATGTGATAAAATCTCTGCTCCGGTTTCGGTATCTACCAGCGTAAGTAAGTAATGCCCCTGCTCTCCGTTCAGTTCGAGCAAGATACTGGCGATGTCGGCCGGATACAGGTCTTCCATTTCTGTCTTGAGCAATTTTTCATCTTTTTGCTCAATAGCCGTCTCTAATCTTTCAATATACTCTTTGGTTAGCTCGAAAGTAGTCATAATGACCTCACTTGTTTTCAGTAAATGCCTTTGTCAGTTGTATAAACTCGGCCACACCTAATTGTTCAGCCCGTTTGTTCAGTAATTCATGTTCAAAGTTTAATCCAAGCGGTTTCAGTGCATTCCGAAGTGTTTTTCTTCGTTGGTTAAACCCTGCTTTAACTACCTGTACGAATTTACGTTCGTCGCAGTCCAGTTGCTGAATGGCATTGCGTCGGAGGCTTATCACACCAGAATCTACTTTGGGTGGAGGATTAAAAGCTCCGGGCAAAACCGTAAACTCGTACTTAATATCATAAAATGCCTGTAAAAGTACGCTTAGGATGCCGTAATCTTTATTTCCCGGGGCCGAAGCTATACGTTTGGCTACTTCTTTCTGCAACATACAAACCACTTCAACAACGATATCTTTGTAGTCAAGAACTTTAAAGAATATCTGCGAAGAAATGTTATAAGGGAAGTTTCCGATGATGGCGAATGGCTCAGGATTACCCTCTTCATGTAAACCCGACAAGCGCGACAAATCCATTTTTAAAAAGTCTTCTGAAAAAATCCGTCCGGTCAGTTCTGGAAAATGTTCGTTCAGATACACCACCGATTCGCCGTCAATCTCAACCACGAAGGTTTTGTAATTAGTCTTTTTGAGTAAAAATTGGGTTAATACACCCATTCCAGGCCCTATTTCTAAAACCTTTGTGTAATTACGGTGTAACGAAAGTAAATTTACGATGCGTTCGGCAGCATTCATGTCTTTCAGGAAATGCTGTCCGAGGTGTTTTTTAGGCCTAACTTTTTGCATAGCCCAAAATTAGTTCTTTCTTGTCAGAATGACAGTATTTAAGCAAAAAAATGGCAAACTTTGTTGAATCTCCTCCACAGATTGTCTATCATTTTACTCTTAGGCTTTAAACTTACCAATGCACCATGCTAGTGGAATGCTTTTTTAATTGTTTACAATAAAAAATTAAAGCCATGCAAAAAAATATTATGTCCAGAACTTTTGTGTTAGCAGCCTCATTATTTGCCTTAGGTTATGCTAACGTTAGTTGTAAATCAACGGGTAGTATGTCTAAAACTAATATGTCTAATACTAGCAATCAGACTACATACATGACACCCGACCATGCCGAAAAAGCAACTATATCGACCGTTTCATTAGGTGGTGAATCGGGGGAAGAAATTAAAAAAATTATGGCCGACTTTGTGCCGGCACTCAACGAAAACTTACAGAATATCGCCTTAGTTGAAACCTACGACGAAGGGTTGCTGATTACCATGAACAAGGGTAATATTTTTGATGTTAACTCTTCTATGATTAACGAAAGTGCTAAAGAAGATTTACTCAGAATAGCCTATTCGCTTAATCAGATGCCTAATACATTTGTCTTGGTTGGTGGGCATACCGACGCTACTGGCAGTAAAGCCTACAACGAAAAACTATCAAGACAAAGAGCCGTACAGGTAGCTAATTTCCTGAAAAGCTCGGGTGTAGATGAAAAAAGATTATTGGTGGATGGGTTCGGCGAAAATGTACCCAAATTCAGCAATAAGAATTTTTACGGACGGAATAAAAACCGCCGTGTCGATTTCATTATCGTAGCTGATAATTTCCTGCGCGAAAATATCATTAGCACAGCTAATGGCGGAAAATAACAAAACTATCTTACCAAAACCTAGCCGGAGTGGTTGATTAACCGCTCTGGCTTTTATTTTATACTTTAATACGCAACAAGCTATAACTTTATTGATAAATTTGGTTTTTAATCTGCCACTATGCTAAAAACGTTTACATTTTTATGTTTTTTTCTGCCCGTATTTGTATGGGCGCAAGCCGGAACAGAGATTTATATTTTTGACCTGTCGTTTAAAAACAATGAGTTTACACTCTCTAACCCTATTAACATAAGCCAGCATAAGGGCTATGATAACCAGCCATTTTTTCATCCTGTATTGCCTATTATTTATTATGCCTCGGCTAATGATAGTGGCCGCACCGATATAAAAGCGTATCATTATATTAACCAAACTACCACAGTACTTACTAACACCCACGAACGCGAGTACTCGCCGACGGTTACTCCTGATGGCATTTTTTTTTCCTGTATTATTCAACGTGACAACGGACAGCAGGATTTAGGCAAGTACCCCATTAGCGGAGGCGAGCCTATTATTTTAATTGATAACCTAAAAGTAGGTTACCATACATGGACAGCCCCAGACCAACTACTATTATTTGTACTGGCCGACTCTGCTAATTTTTTGCATGAATATAATATAACTACAAAAACTGATAACATTATTGCCGCCAAGCCCGGGCGTTCGTTGCATAAAATACCACATCAACAGGCATTCAGCTTTGTTGATAAATCCTCGGTTAATCAATGGAATATTAATCGGTTCGATGCGAAAACTAAAACCATCAGCCCTATTGTTGCCACTATTGGCCAAACAGAAGATATTGCGTGGGCTGCTAACGGATACTTATTCGGGAGCGATGGAAGCCACCTGTATGCGTATCATCCGGTATTACAAAAACAATGGCAAATGATTGACACAAGCCATTTGCCGATGCTAAAAAAAATAACACGTCTGGCTATTAACCAGACTAGTAATAAAATAGCTATTGTTGTAAACGAATAAGCACTTATTCTGTATTGTTTTAAATATTAGCCTGCTTAATTACCCAAAGCATACAAGAAATTTCATCTTTCTTTGTAGATTTGGCTTAACTTTTTATTGTTCTAAATAGCTACTTATAAAATGACCGCTGATAAATCGACTGAAGAATTATTGTTTGAAATTGAAAAACTTAAGCGCAAACTTGAGGAGGCCGAACACAGCAATGCTATTGACCAGTTACAGGATTTAGTCGATAATACCTCTGAAATTATCATGCTGCTTTCGCTTAATGGGCGGTTTTTGTTTGTGAACAAGGCTTTCAGAGAAACTATGGGATATTCGGGCGAAGAGCTTTCACGTCTTTCGCTGCAAGATGTTCTTCATCCACAATTTGCTGAAGATATGTTATCTACGCTCCAGCAAGTAAAAGAAGACAAGCAAATTATTGATTTTCAAACAGTTGTCAGAAATAAAGAGGGCAAACGGGTTTACCTTTCGGGCGATATAAGTTGCCGTTTCGAGAATGGTCTACCTACGGCTTTTCGTTGTTTATTTCGGGATATTACCTTACGCCGACGCGCCGAAAGAGCCCAGCAACTTTATTATACTATTGCCCAGTTAAACCTGAATACCCTTAACTTAAAAGATTTTTTAACGCAGGTTCATGACGAACTTCAAAAGAAAATTCAGGCCAATAATTTTTTTGTAGCACTTTTTGAGCCGGAAGAAGGCACCATTTACTACCCTTATGTAGTGGATGAATATTACGAAACAAGCGAAAACTTTCTCAGACGTAAATTAGGCAATGGCATTATTGAATATTCGATGGTGCAAAACAAGCCCTTATTTTTATATAAAGAAGATATTGAAAAACTGGTAGCCACCGAAAGGTTAACGCTCTACGGCTCGGCTTTGCCTGAAGTAATGCTTTGTGTGCCACTAAAAGTAGGTAGCAATATTACAGGCGTTATTGGTGTACAGTCGTATAGCGACCGTAACAAGTTTAATATCAGAGACCTTGAGCTATTGGAATTTATTTCGGGTCAGGTAGCTGCGGCATTGGTAAGAAAACAGAAAGAAGAAGATTTATTGAGGCAGACCTCGCGCCTGAATGCTGTTTTTGATAGCAGTTCACACGTTATCTGGACTGTTAATCTGAAAAGACAGCTCAGCTCATTCAATAAGAACTACGAAGAAGTAATCAAAAAAAATCTTGGTTTTCCGCCACAGATTAACTCAAGTACAGAAAAAATTGGCTGGCGATTGATTGCCCCCGAAGACCGCCCCGTATTGCGTGAAAAATATAACGAAGCCTTTAAAGGAAAACCGCAGTATTTTGAGATGCACTGGGGAAAAATAGACGGCGGCGACGACTGGTATGAGTTTTATCTGAACCCGATTTTATCTTCGTCAAGCGGGCAAATTGAAGAGATTTCAGGCATTGCCCAGAATATAACCGAGAAAAAGAATTCGACTATCACGCTTCAGAAAAGTGAACAGAAATTCCGTGATACCATCGAATCGTTTATTGATATTTATTACCGTACTGATTTGGCAGGCAATATCAGCATGATTTCGCCGTCTGTGCTGACACACACAGGCTACACAGTAGAAGAAGTAATGGGCAATAAGGTTGATAAATTCTTTGAAAACGCTATTGATAGTTCAAAGAATATAAAAGCCCTGTTGAAGTCGGGTAGTATTACCAATTTTGAGGTGGTAGTTAAAAGAAAAGACGGCGAGTTAAGGCAATTCATGCTTAATATCCGTATGATAAAAGATGCCAAAGGCATTCCGATTGAAGTAGAAGGAGTTGCTCGGGATATTTCTGAGTTAAAACGTGCAAGCGATGAACTGATTATTGCCAAAGAAGAAGCCGAAAGGTCATTGAAAGTAAAAGAGAGGTTTCTGGCTAATATGAGTCATGAAATCAGGACTCCGATGAATGGGGTAATCGGAATGATTGACCTCATGTATGAAACGCCACTAAACCCCGAACAAAGAGATTATGTACAGACTATCAAGAAATCGTCAGAAACATTGCTGGCTATTCTGAATGATATTCTTGACCTTTCTAAAATTGAGGCAGGCAAAATGGATTTGCATAATGCGCCGTTAGACATCAGAGAACTTCTTGAAAGACTCGTCGCTTTGTTCCGCCAACGGGCCATTGAAAAAAACAATAAACTTACTTACCATATTGCCGAAGACGTACCCGCGTATCTGATAGCAGACCAAACAAGATTGTTACAGATTTTCTCAAACCTTACTTCAAATGCTTTGAAGTTTACCGAAAACGGTAGCGTAACGGTATCGTTATCGAAGGTTTCATCAAACGGAAAAATTCATGTACTTAAGGGAGAAATTAAGGATTCGGGTATTGGCATTTCAGAAGAAGACCAGAAATTATTATTTGGTGCTTTCCAGCAGGTTGATAACTCAACCAAAAAATCTTTTGGTGGAACTGGGCTAGGACTGGCCATTTCGAGAGAATTATGCCGCCTCATGAAAGGCGATATGGGCGTTGTTTCAGGTGAAGGGCTGGGGAGTACTTTCTGGTTTACGATTGAAGTACGTTCAACCAGTATCAGCCCAAGTGTTTCAGAGAACAATGATGGGGAAATACAGCTAACAAATTTCTTCAAGAATTACGCGCCTAAAATTTTATTGGTTGATGATAACCAAGTAAACAGGAAAGTAGCCTCAGAGATACTCCAGAAGTCAGGATGCCAAGTTGTTACTGCTGAAAGTGGCCCTAAAGCCATAGAGATTTTTGGCAACACCCCTACTTTTGACCTCATATTTATGGATATTCAGATGCCCGAAATGGACGGCATCGAAACCACCAAACGAATGCGCACATTGTATGGCAATTCATTGCCTAAAATAGTGGCTATGACAGCTTATTCGATGCAACACGACCGTGAACGGTTCTTAAGCGAAGGCATGGACGACTACGTTCCTAAACCTATCAGAGCTGCGGTTCTGGTACAAAAGGTAAATGAGTTAGTAAGGGTCGATGAACCTGCACCACATAAAGCCCCCACACCAACCCACTCGGTGGTGGCAGAGCCTGAAAGTACAGCAACTCAGGTTGTTCTGTCAAATGAGACTGATAAACCAACACCGCCTACCCCTCAAGCTGATTTCAGTTTGCCGACCGATATGCCTATGTTTGACATGGAAGTTGTGAATCAATTAAAAGAGATGGTAGGTGAAGAAATGCTGCTTACAGTATTTGAAGATTTTGAACAGGAAGCCGAAGAACAAATCAGGAATACAAAAAATGCGTATCCTGACAACGTTAAAACTATTCAGAGCGAGTTGCATACCCTGAAAGGGAATTCAGGTACAATTGGGTTAACACGGATTCATGAAATAACTAAAGAGATTGAAGTACCTTCAAAAACAGGCGATTTGTCGCATTTCATCGAAAAAATGTCCGTTTTAGAAGAAGAGTTCACTAAATTTCGCCAAAAATATCGTAATATCGTGTCTTGATTGTTTTCCCAAAAATATATTCCTTAGCTATCTTAGAGTGAATTTATAAGATGAAACGCCTCTGGCCATTTATTTTTTTGCTACTTTCATTAGGGCAGAGTGAAAATCTTTTCGCTCAATGGCATTGTGGTACGCCTTCACCAAGTGAAAAAGAACGAGAAACCTTGCTGGCACAATACCAGAGTTTTCTCCAACAACAATCCAACCATAAGGCAAGGGTTACTAATTATAAAGTTGCCGTTCGGGTCAATGTTATTGCCGGCACCTCAACACCCGAAACAGCCATTCTGAACGAAACAGAAATCCGCGATATTATCAGCCATGCCAATACGTACCTCCAGCCCATTAATGTAGAATTATACCTGCTTGATAATCAGGTTTATTCAATCAGAGACGATAAATATTTTGAGTTCAAGATTACCGACGAAGCCGAACTACGCAAAAAATATGATGTCAACAACGCCATTAATATTTACTTTGCCAGAAACATAAGCATGGCCGATTTAACTGTGTTGGCAGGTTATTCAAGTTTACCGAGTGCGTCAGCCAGTAGTAATCGTATTTTCTATTCATATTTTGAGCATTCTCCAGAAGATGTTCAGAATATCAGAAACCGTACTTTTCTGCATGAACTGGGGCATTATTTTGGCTTATTACATACATTTCAGGATAGTAAAAATACAAATCTGCTTAAAAGAGAACTAGTAACACGCGGAGTCGGCTCTAATTGCTCAACAATGGGCGACCAGCTATGTGATACACCTGCCGACCCTTTTGAGCTATTACCCATCGAAGCAGCATTTAAATGCAGTAATACCAGCCCTACAACTATTGTTGATGCCAACGGTGAACCCTTCACCCCACCCGTCGATAATATTATGTCTTATTATCAGGGTTGTGGTAATGTATTTACCCCACAACAATACCAGAAAATGCAGGCATCGTTTGCCGTTAGGTTTTCTCCCTCGGTCGAATACCAGATTGCCGCTCAGGGTTCTACCAACTTTTTAACAATTAAAAGCCTAAGCAAAGACATCTACTGCGCCGGAGATTCAATGCAAGTGGTGTATGGACTAGATGGTGTATTTGAAGACAATAATCAGATAAATGTAGAATTATCTGATTCCTCAGGGCAAAATTATCAATCAATTACTGCCAGCAGGCGTGGAAACCGGATTTACCTGAAACTACCCGAAACATTACTTGCCGGAGACAATTATCACATACGGCTTACAGCTACCCGCCCCGAAACTACCAGCCCTATTAGCGAAGGGTTTTCGGTTCGTGCCTATCCGAGTGCTTCGCTTACAAGTAATACCTTAAATACGATTGCCGGCGAAAGTATTAATCTGACCTTACGTTTGCAAGGGAGCGGACCGTGGTCATTTAATTTATCTGATAGTACTGCCATCAAGGATAGCCGACAAGACACTTTTCAATTTACCAAAATACTCACCGAAACAACTATGTTTTCGGTGCTATCTCTCAGAAACGTTTGTGGCGAAGGCAGTAAAACTGAGCCTATAACTATTAACGTAGCTCAACCTCAGATACGCCTAAGTAACTTACCCTCTACCACTATATGCCAGGGGCAAACGGTCAGGTTTTCCATAAGCATTTCAGGAGGCTTAACTTTTGACAGCCAGTTAGTTATGCAAATTTCTGACCCAATCGGAAACAGTTACATCGACCTGCCAACACAGGTTTCTTTATTTAATATATCGGCTCAGATTCCCTCCGATTTACCAATGGGGTCAGGCTACAAAATTAAAGTTATCACCCGTAAATCACAGTTATTTAGTGCTGCTATTGGCCCTATAACCGTAATAGCACCACCTGCGCCGCCTGCCATCAGTTCAGTTATTAACCTGTGCCAAAACAGTGCCTTACAAGTTCTGAAAGCCGGAGGAACCAACCTTAAATGGTACGAAGCAGAATACGACCTTACTTATTATAATACTATTACCCCACCTACACAGAAAGAAGGCACATTTACCTATTATGTAACACAAACCAATGGCTTTGGTTGTGAAAGTAATCGTGCAAAAGTAGAGGTCAACATTCGTCCTACGCCTGCTGCTACCCTTACCGGTGACAACACGATATTATCGGGCGATAGTACCTCTTTAAATGTAGCTATTACAGGTGATTTTCCGGTAACACTTACGATGTCAGACGGAAATGTTTATAATGCTGGTGCTAATCCGTTCAAGGTTGGTGTTAAGCCATCAAAAACTACTACTTACAGCTTACGCGAAGTAAAAAATATATGTGGTACAGGCATGGCCAGCGGAACTGCCCGTATCACTATTATGGAGCCTCTGGCTAAAGAAGAGAACCTTAATCAGGCCGTCAGCGTATATCCCAACCCAGCCAGCCAACAGTTAACACTTGAATTATTAACCCCACAGATTTATACACCTGTGGTATCTGTTACCGACATGACGGGTAAAGTTCTTCAGGAAAACGCTTTGATGAGTACACAGCAAACTATTGACCTGAGTCATTATTCAGCAGGTAATTATATACTACGCATCCGCTTGGGAGATAAATACATAAACCGAAAGATTACTATCCAGAAATAATATATCAATAGTGGCATCAATGATTCTGCTTCATGCTGCCACTATTTTTTCTGATTGATACAAAAACTAGGCTATTACCTCACAAAAGCCGAAACCTTCTGAACAATATCTGCCAAAACCACCCAATAAACCTACCTCTATCACCTCTTTAGGGCCAGTAAGGGCAAAAGTAAAATCCCGATACCCCTTAATATCGGTAGCTTCTTCTTTGTTTTCTTTGATGGTGATTTTTCTGGAGCGTATTTTTGACTTATCGAGCAACTCAAAACGGATTTCCTGACTTATAATATCAGGTTTAATTTTTTCACCTTTTTCTTTCAGTACACTCAGATACTTATCTATTAAGCCCGTTATAAGTAATTGCCCGAAGTTTTCATTGGTAGGCTCAAGGTATTTATCAACCCCATCTATTTTTTCTGCAATAACCATAGCAGAGGTAGCCCTGAAATGAGTAGTATTAGTACAAGTAGCCTGAGGCAAGATTTCAACGCGTTCTACTTTAAAAGAAGCGTTGTACTCCCGATTAAATAAATGGATAGTCTGATTCTGGAAAAGCCCGATAATAAACTTTTCAGCGGCGCGGTCAATGTAAAAAGATACTGTCCATTGAACCGTTGGTGAAACAATCTGAAAACCCGAATCACCTTTATCAAACTTGATTTTTGCCTGCAAATCAGAGAACGTAAAATGTTTAAAAACTTTCCCCTGTTTGGTCTGATAACCTTTTTCGTGCAGAAAGGTAGCGTAGGTATCATCTGCTTTTGCTATCACATTATAGAGCCACGAGGCCAAAGGGTAGTGATAGTTCCACATGAGTTGAGGGGGGTGGTTAAGTGGTAGTAATGTTAAAGTAAAACGCATGAAAGTTGTTTTTTAATAAAGGCAGCGAAACTAAAAGAGATAGTCCCTAAAAAAAAATGTTTGTTCAGATATTTTTTTTTCGGTCACTTTTTGGGGATTTGCCGTTGAAACAACAAAAATATTTGCTAGCAAAGCCATAAACTTTCAGTCAAATCTGAGGTTTAGCATTAATATAATTTGTTCTCCGTAATTTTGTCACGCAAATTTTTTTTCGTCAACACCGAGAAACCCTGTCTGAAAACGGAAATGTAAACCCCGAAATAGCCGTATGACTATACTGGTTGTAGAAAAAACAGAAGATAGCTTTCAATTCATAGCCAAAATACTGGCTGATAGTTATCCTATGGCTACGCTCGTACACTGCCAGAGTATTCAGGAAACACTGGCGTGGCTGGCGACAAATTCCGGTGCTGATTTAGGTTTTTTTGAAATAGAACTTTCAGACGGGCTCAGTTTTGAAGTGTTTCAGGAAATGTCTCTTACTTTTCCGGTAGTTTTTATGTCGTCGTATGATAAATATTGGTCACAGGCAATGCCTTTCAATGCGATTGATTACCTGCGAAGACCTATCGAAAAAACAGAACTTGAAAGAGTACTGGATAAATATCAGGTATTTAGCAAGCACTTTAACCAGTATGATGCTTCACAAGACTATCGTAACCCTTATAAAAATATTCCAGCCAAAGACAGGCTCATAGCCAAGAAAGGAACCAATTACTATGTAATCAAAACCAACGAAATAGCTTTTATCTATACTGAAGCAAGAGTGGTATTTCTGGTTGATAAACAAGGAGAACGATACATTACAGAGAAAAATCTGGGTGAACTGGAAATTGAACTACCCGGCCGGCAGTTTTTCAGGGCTAACAGAAAATTCATTGTCAGTATCGATGCCATCAAAAGTTTTAAGCCTTCTTTCAAAGGTAAAATTGCATTAGAATTAATGCATTTATCAAGGGCAGAAGTGAGTATCAGCCAAGAGAATGCCGCCCAGTTCAGAAAATGGATAGAAGAGTAAACAAAACCATATATAACCAAAGAATCATGAAAAGAACAATTTACCTGATTGCCTTTTTATATACGCAACTGGTGTGGGGGCAAAACTTGCCTACCGATAGCACCAAAGCACTGAACGAGGTAGTGGTGTCGGCCTCAAGAATTGAAGAAAATATCTTTAAAGCTCCGGTGTCTGTCACGAAAGTATCAGCCGTACAATTACAGCGGTCGCCGGGTATAGAGCTTATTTCTTCGCTGGCTCGTTATAAAAGCATTGACGTAAGCCAGTCAAGCTGGTTTGTAACCAGCCTTAGCACACGTGGTTTTAATAGTTCAAAAGCCGAACGCATTCTTCAACTTGCCGATTACGTTGATTTCATGTCGCCTACTTCTTCTCTCTATGGAGGTAACTGGATGGGAACACCCGATTTAGACATTGATAATATTGAAGTAATTTATGGGGCAAACTCAGCCTTATATGGCTCAGGAGCTTTTAATGGCGTTATACTGATACACTCGAAAGACCCTTTCAAATATGAGGGCATCACAGCTTCAGTTCGGGGAGGGTCAAGGTCATTGATTGACGGGCAATTGAGATATGCCCAGACATTTGCCAAGCGTTTTGCCTTTAAACTAAATGCTAACCTTACACAAGGACAAGAATTTTTGGGTCAGTCGGACGCAGCCATTAAAGCTATAACGGCTGGTGGACTGGCGGGCTCTGATGCCTCCAACAATGCCTATGGCTCGCCTTTCGGGTGGAATAAACTTAATTACTTTGGTGATATAGGTTCAACTATAACTGACCCCAATTATACTAAATACAATAATAATCAGCCTTACAGAATTTATATGCCCGGCTTTAAAGAAGCCGATGTTATTGCTGCCAATGCCGGAAATGCTTTTGCCAGTAGCAAAGGGTTTCAGGCGGGTAGTATACGCATAAACCCATCTTTACATTTTAAAATCAATGAACAAACACAAGCGTCGTATGAATACCGTTGGTCGTTAGGAAATGGTATTTTTCAGAGTACCAGCCGCTTTGCATGGCGCGAAATGAAATACGATTTGCATAAATTCGAGATAAAAAACAAACGCTGGTTCATCAGGGCTTATTCGATGTTCGATTATGGCGGCAAAGCCTATGAAGTTGGTGGGGTAGCCAATGCGCTCCAGAATGTGCGTATGACCGACCCTAAAAATGGGGTATTCCCGACTATTGCAGCCAATTATTTTAACGCATGGAATCAGATTTTTGCGGCTGCTCGCGGTACAGGCTCAAGCGGTGGAAACTTAACAGGCGTTTACATACCCGATGCTATTAACGGAGGCGTTCCATCGGCGTTTTCAATTCCAGCTATTCAAGGTGGGCAATCTATTCAGGATGCAACCAGACTTGCTTTCAGCCTGACTCAGAACTTACAACTTAGCCCAAATGCTAGTGGTAACTCTCTTTTTAACCAGATTACTCAGAAAGTAGCCAATGGTATAGGCGATTTATCGGTCAATGGCTCTAACGTAAAAGGGGCTGCCTTTGCTAACACCGCTCGTTATAGCGACTTCTCGGCACAACGTGAATTTCGCTTAGCTAGTACAGATATTGTAGTTGGAGGGGCCTATCGCACTTATCTGCTGAAATCGAACGGAACCTTATTAGCTGATGGCAACTTTTCACCATTAGGCTCAGAAAAAAGAACAGGTATTGTAAACTGGGAATCTGGCGTTTATACACAGATTCAACAAAAACTGCTCAACGAAAAACTCACACTAGCTGCCGCCGGAAGAATAGATTTTTTCAAAAATTTTGACACCAAATTTTCTCCACGGCTTTCAGCAGTTTATTCCGTTGGGCGGCATAATTTCAGAGCTAATTATGCAACGGCTTTCAGGGCTCCCGCTCAGTTAGACCAATATATTTACCTCGACTACGGCAGTATTCTGCTTATAGGCAATGTTGAAAATGGCTTTAAAGGGCTTAACTCGGCAGGTACACAACCCTATGAAGTAAAAAAACTGGCTCCCGAAAAAATGAATAGCTGGGAAATTGGCTACAAAGGCTTATTAACCAAAGACTTACAGATTGATTTGAGCTATTACCGGAGTCTTTATAATGGTTTTATAGGTATTGTACGTTTTCAGGGGCGTGAAGATGGAAAAATGCCAGAAGGCAATTATCAGCAAAAAACCGGCGACTGGGCTAAACCCGCTCCTGACCGCACACGTGGAAGATTTATTCAGACATGGGCTAATTTTGACAAGCCTGTTACTACGCAAGGAGCATTTATTAGTCTTGACTACCGTTTAAATCATCAGCTTAGCCTTTATGGAAATTATACGTGGTCACATATTTCAGATATTAAAGACCTGATAGCAGGCTTTAATACCCCTGAACATAAGTTCAACATCGGGCTTAACGGTGTGGTGTCGAAACAATTCTCTTATTCGGTTAATTATCGTTGGAGTAGTACTTATATGTACTTTATGCCGTTCGACGAAGGAGAAATAAAAGCATTTGGAACGTTAGATGCACAAGTTAATTATATGCTTCCGAAACTAAAGAGTACGATTAAAGTTGGAGGCACAAACCTTACCAATGCCAATGCTATTACGGTATATGGTTCGGCCCCTATAAGCCGCATTATTTACGCGGGTATTGTGTATGACCTGAACTTTAAAAAATAGCTAATTCTGTTCTCTATAAAAATGCACCTTGCCATATAGGTATGGTGCATTTTTTCGTTGTAAACAAGCATCTTGATAAGCTAAAAATTATGTAATCTGCTTATTTTTTTGCATCTTTGAATAGATTAGTAAGAGAATATGCAAAATATATTCAAAAGCATTGCAATAGCTTTATGCTGTTTTTATACTTCTGCTTTATTAGCTCAACCTACCATCACGCTCAATAATGTACCTATCGGCATCCATCCGGTTGGTTATTACATAGCAGGAGTGACAGACAGTCGTTTATCTAAAGAAAACGTAGGCACCATTATTACCTCTGCTAATGACAAGGCGGTCATTAATATGGCAGGGGGTGTTCAGAATCAGTTTCAGCATTTTCTTTCTAAAAACCTCAGCCGAAATGCCAGTTTCGCCCCTATTCTTTATAATATTACGGCATTAAATATTTCTGAATCAAAAGGGGCCGATGGCTATATCAGCGGTAAGGTATCTCTGGTAGTTAATTTTGAGAGAATCAGAACACTCGATACTGCACTGCTGGTTACTTCAAATGTTTATACTGATTATAAACGTAGAGGAGGAGCGTCGGGCATGAATAACTACGAAGTAGTACTGCGTTCGTTGATTGTTCAGACAATACAGTATTTTGACGGCTGGATGGAAATTAATTATAAGAAGCATGAAGCATTAATCAAAGGCATTACAATTAAATTACTGACTGACTATGCCGTTAATGACAGTGATACCATTTACTACAATACACGTAAAATTAACTGGGATGACTTCAGGGCAAGGCCAACAGCTTCAAATAGGTATGGTGCTTCTATCTTCTCGAATTTTGCCTATACGTCTTCATTTAAAGTTTCGGAAGGGCTAATTCAAGCCTTTATTCAAACCAGAACTTACATGGTAAGGGGAATGTCGTGGGCCATTGAAAGTGCCAAAAACGATTATGCGCTGGCGCATGAACAACTACATTTCGACATAACCAGATTGGTAGTTGAACGTTTTAAAAAGAAGGTTTTGGCTATGCAGGCCGAAACCATTGATGACCTCAACAGCATGATTCAGTATGAATATCTTGAATCATATAAAGAAATGAATAAACTTCAGAAAGAATATGATAGCGAAACCCGCCATAGCCTTGATACCATCAGGCAGGCAGAGTGGGCTAATAAAATAAGGACGTGGCTTGCAGAAATAACTTCATAAAAAAAATCCCTTCCATTGCTGAAAGGGATTTTCTCATATCACCAACCATCGTCTGATGGCTTAGGTTTTGCGGCAGGTTTTTTACCAGGAGTAGCTTTCGATGTTGTAGCCGGAGACGCGGGCGCGCTCACACCATTAGCTGCAACGAGCGTTGTTTTATCTACTTTTGAAAACACACGGCTAACAATTTTCCATTCTCCGTTTATTTTTAATAAGTTCAGAAAGTCTACATATTTAAAACTATCAAATTCTTCTTCTGTAACGGCAGTTCCGGCAGTTCCGGCGTAACTATAACTCACAATGTTACCCTTCCATTTGGCCCCTCCGGCAGGAACCGAAGCAATAAACTTCTTAACCTGAATTTCTGAAATACGACCATTGGATAAACTACGTAAATTGGCTGCTGGGTGAAAAGCCCGATTCAGTTTGGCTGAGTCTCCAACTGCGCCTCCGTCCAGATAATTCATCAGCGTAGCTTTAATAGCGTCGTCGTCAGATTGTGCGGTTGCTTTCACAGAAAAGCCTATTAATAATATAAATGCGAGTAGTAGTTGATTACATTTCATCGATATAAGTGTTTTAATCTTCTCCTCAAATTAACGAAAATATTATGGGAGTATTGCAACTTTTTTTTGCATTATTTAGCAGGTATTTAATTTTTTTTTAATCTTACACTTACCATTATATACCTGTGTGGGCTACATTTCTGATTTATAGTATCACTAAAAATAAATATGATTTGTTTTGTTACTTTGGGGGGCTGGTACGTCTAAAAGGAAATTGTCGATAAGGAGGCAAATTAAAATTCACTGGCATTTAAATAATTAGTTAGTTTTTTTATTTAAGGTTTCAAGTTTTTAATACATTTGCACTACCTTATTATTTATCAATTATTTAACAAAACAATTACCAAAATGGGATTAATGTCATTTTTTAAAGGAGTAGGTGAAAAACTTTTCGGCCACAAAGAAGAAGCTGCACCAGTTGAGAAAAAAGAAGAACTCAAAGCAAGTGCGCTATTGGCCCACGTACAAAACCTTGGCTTAGCATTCAACACCTTAACCGTTAAAACAACAGGCGATACTGTAACTTTAATTGGAGAAGTTGATAAACAAGAAGATGCTGAGAAAATTGCTTTAGCAGTAGGTAACGTAGAAGGTGTTCATGTGGTTGACAACCAGCTAGTAGTAGCTACACCTGAACCTGAAGCAAAGTTCCATACAGTAGAAAAAGGTGATACTTTATCTAAAATCGCTAAGACTTATTATGGCGACATGATGAAATACCCTATTATTTTTGAAGCCAATAAACCAATGCTTACCCACCCTGATAAAATTTACCCTGGGCAAGTGTTAAGAATTCCAGCTATTTAATAAATATATACCTGAAGTTCAGGTTATAAAAAAACCTTCTGTTCAAGTTATGTGCAGAAGGTTTTTTTATGCGCTTCAATAAAGTTATCAAACAATTTAGTAACTAGCATTGCTTTCGGTTCCCTTTATAATAGCTACACCCGACGAAGTTCCAAGCCTATCGGCTCCGGCTTCAATAAAAGCTATGGCTTGCTCGTAGTTCTGGATTCCGCCTGAGGCTTTTATCCTGACCGTAGAAGGCAGACAATTACGCATTAACTTTACTTGTGTTAAATCTGCACCTTTTGGGGCAAAGCCGGTTGATGTTTTCACAAAATCTGCACCCGATTCTTCGCAAATTTCACACGCAATGCTTAGGTCGAAATTATCCAGATAAGCCGTTTCAACAATTACTTTTAATAAAGCCTGACGGCCATGTACTATTTCTGCTATACTTTTTATCTCTTGCTTAACTGTAAGATAAGCCATTGATTTAAAAGCACTTATATTCATCACGACATCAACTTCATCGGCTCCGTCGTTCAATGCTTTTTCGGTTTCAGCTATTTTTATGTTCGTAGCCTGATACCCCAACGGAAACCCTATTACGGTACAGACTTTGGCCGGGCTATAAGCTAGTATCTCTTTCACAAAACTTACGTAGTGAGGCGGTACACACGCCGAATAGAAATGGTATTGATAGATTTCTTCACATAGTTTTCTGAAATCCATTTCTGTTGCTGTTGGCTTTAATAAGGTATGGTCGATGTAGTGCGCCAGATTTTGCATAGTTAAAAAAAAATTTTTTCTGCCAGACGAAAAGTATTGCAATGTGCCTCAACGATATCGGCAATACGAGGAGAATACCCCCCTCCCATTGATACTACCACAGGAATTTTATTGGCAATGGCCTGTTCAAACACGAAGGCATCGCGCTGACGGCAGCCTTGCATCGAAACTTTTAATTTTCCTAGTTTATCTGATGCCAGAATATCTACGCCTGAAATATAAAAAATAAATTGAGGTTTTACTTCCTTGATTAGCCGCGGTAGTGTATCATATAGTAACGATAAATAGGTAGTGTCATCGCAGTTGGTTGGCAACTCAATGTCAAGGTCAGATTTTTCTTTTTTAAGCGGATAATTATCTTTTCCGTGCATTGAAAAAGTAAAAACCTGCGGATTATCCTGAAAAATAACGGCTGTTCCATTGCCTTGATGCACATCTAAGTCAACAACCAGAATTTGTTCGGCCAGTTTATTGGTTATCAGATAATAGGCTGCTACGGCCACATCGTTTAACAAACAAAAGCCTTCTCCCCTATCGGCATAAGCATGGTGTGTACCACCCGCAATATTCATTGCGATACCCGTTTGTAAAGCAAAGGTACAGCAATCAATGGTACCTTGCGTAATTATTAACTCCCTTCTGACGAGCATCTCCGAAATAGGAAATCCTATTTTACGCTCCATTTTGGGATCAATCCGTAGGTTCAGTAAATCATCAAGATATTTTTCATCATGAACACCCGTAACCCAGCGTCGGTCGACTGATACCGGAGAAAAAAAATTAGCAGGTGTACAGGTGCCTTCATAAAGCAATTGCTCATGAATCAGTTCATACTTAATCATCGGAAACCGATGACCTTCGGGTAATGGATGAGTATAAATAGAATCGTAAGCTATTTTAAGCATGCAAACTATTTAAATAAGCGGGCATCTAAGGAGTATTTTCCGGGCCCTGTCAGCAGGATACTTATAAAACTAACAAGATATAGAATTGCCTGTTCTTTATCACCGAAAGGGTCGTTACCATGTATAACAAAGGCAATTATTAACATACAAACCACCAGAATTAATGCTGCAATACGGGTAAATAAGCCTATAACCAAAAAAATTGAGCAAACCAATTCGGCAGTAATAGTCAACACCTGTGAAACGACGGGGCTTACGTGCAGAGGGTCTGGGAAGTCGTGGTCACCGGCTAAAAAACTTTGTAATTTATTGTAACCGTGTGGGATTAATAACAGAGCAAACCCAAGTCTTAAAATAAAAACTGCCAGGCTTACCTGATTGGATAGATTTGTAGGCTTTAAAAATTTTTTCAACATTACTATTTTATTTAATTACAGAACAGGTATTACTTAACTTCCTCAAAATCGACGTACTGCCCCCCCTCAAAACTATCTTTTTTGTTAGTTTGCTCGGTTGATTTCACCTTAACATCGCCTTCTTTCCCTCTTTGTTTCTCCATAATATCGTTATAACGCTTTTGTTCTTTCGCAATTTGCTTGCCTACAAGCAACTCAAAAAGAAAGTTTCTGAACGTAGGCACAAAAACTATCAGTAATAATAATATAATAACGTATTTAAACATGACTTATATTCCTGCCAGAGGAAATTTTAAAATGAAAATACAATACTCTTACAAATGTAATTTGTTTTCACAGATGTAATACAATCAAAACTAAAAATTAATTCCTTACGAAACTCCTATGAGTTTCTGTAATAATTCGAGTGTAGCAGGATTGCTCGGCCGTACGGCATCAGGCTGAACAATAGTTCCGTTTTTATCAATTATCATATAACGCGGAATACTATTGATTTGGTATTTTCTGGTTAACTCCGAGTTCCAGCCTCCTCCTGAATGGCCGTGGTCGCCGTTGTCAAGTTTTAACTGTTCGACTGCATTTTTCCAGTTTGCGGGGTCTTCATCAATTGATATATACAAAAATACTATATTCTTTTTTTGTTTTTCGCTCAATGCGGCATGGAGTTTTCTAGAAAATGGAAATTCCTGCCTGCAAGGGCCACACCAGCTAGCCCAGAAGTCAACATAAATTACTTTCCCTTTGTATTTGGCAAAATTGAATGGTTTGCCATCAAGCCCTACCAGCACAGGATATTCACTATTGTTGAGCAATTCTTTTGAGCTTTGTGTTTTTTCTTCTTTTACTTTAGCAATTTCTTCCTTTTTGTTGAGCGTTTCCTTACAATGGCTAAGTAATAAGTTTCTGTAATTGTCTGATTCTACCTGACTAATCCAGTATTTGGCTGCCGAAGCAGTAATTCTGCCACAATTATCATATACCATTTTCGTAATAGTAAAATCAAGCACTTTACCTTTGAGGTACTTTTGTGCGTAATTGTTTTTGTCTGAAAGGGCTTTTACTTGGTCAGAATATTTAGCAAATTTTTGTTCCTGCGAATTAAAATAAGTGATAAAGAAAGGAAGGAAATTACGGTAAGCCTCGGCGTTTAGCAAGCTTTCATCAGAAATTTTCTGAGGGTCAAGTGCTTCGGTCATTACAGCTGGTAACGATACCACACGAGCCAGTTTTACATCAAGATTACTTCTGATGATGGGGTAAGCCAGTAATAGATGCCAATAATTCCAACGAATATTGGTTTCAACAAGTTTCTGAAAATCGGCCGACAGTTTTTCTTTTGCCGGATAGTTTTTCAGGAAATCCAGTTGATTTTTACGTTCGTCGTATAAACCCATTTCCCAATCATCTACATTAGCAGATAACAGTTGTTTATAGCGTATTTCTTTTTCAAAAGCATCAGGAAATTTCTTCTGGAAATCAGCCAAGAACAACTGGCTTTGGGGGTCTTGCAATAAACTATTAAGTTTTTGTTTGGCCGAAACCTCTGCTGTTTGCATAAAAATATCGGTACTGTCTTGTTTCGAAAATCCTATGTTTTGGGCAAACGAAAAGGCAGGTAACAATACGGCCAGTAGTACACTTTTCAACATAACTCTAAATTTTATCGGGTAGTTTATTTTATGTATCAATATTATAACAAATAAACGAAAATCTATGCCAAAGATTGGTACAAAATAAAAATTGTATCTATAAACATGAAAGCTGAAATTCATTAAAAATGATGCACAAAATACATATATCACTAACAAAAACAATACTTTTCCTAGCTAATAAGACCATATTCCATATTTAATAAAAGCGGGAACATATATCACAGAATTATTTTTTGATATTCAGGATATTTATAAAATATAATTTTTTCAACAAAAAACTAAAAACAATCAAGAATAATCATGTAAATCATTGAATTAGTATTTTTTTGTACTAATTTTCTATGACATGCAACAGATAATATTTTAACAAAAATGCCTACAACACTCGACCAACAGGTAGCCCAACGCCTTACGCGGTTGTACATGATAGCACTAATGGCGGTAGGGTTGCTTTCAATTACAGGACAGATTTTAATTCAGTACTCGTTGAAAGATTCGCTGGACGATGCACATGTTGTTAATATTGCTGGTCGCCAGCGAATGCTTAGTCAAAGGCTAGTTAAAATGGCTATTTTGCTTATAAACTCTGAAAATTTAGCCGGAGAAGCAAGCTTTTACAAAGATGATTACAGAGAGACATTAGCACTTTGGAATAAATGCCACGAGGGCTTAATAAACGGACATCTGGCAGTTGAACATGAAGTGTATGTAAAGAATTCGGAACATACTCGCCGTATGTTACAGGAACTAGACCCTATTTTTAATGACCTGAATAATAAAATGACTCTGATATTGAATAACAAAAGCTTCAATAAAGATGAAATTCTGCATCAAATATTGCTTGATGAGCGGCTTTTTCTTGATAAAATGGATAGCATTGTTTTTCAGTACGATTCAGAATCGAAAGAGAGGGTCAAGCGTATGAGATATATAGAGCTCTCGCTTTTTATTGTAACCTTTGCGGTGCTACTGCTGGAAGGGTTATTAATTTTTAAACCCTTGGCCAGTTATATCAGAACCGTTATAAAAAAATTGGTTGATTCGGAGGAAACTTTACGATTAAAAAATCAGGAATTAAGTATTGCCAATCAAAAATTATTAGATACCCAGAACGACCTTCTTCGAATGACAGAAGAAAAATTTGAATTGATAAGAAAAGAAGACAAAGTGAGGTCAGGTGCTTTACTTGAAGGGCAGGAAGAAGAACGCAGGAGATTATCGCGCGAGTTGCACGACGGTATCGGGCAGATGCTTACGGGATTAAAACTACATAGCGAAAAATTTAAAAGCCTGACTATTGACAATGAAAAGCAAAAGAAAATTTTTGACGACCACAGTAAACTTATTGAAGAAACCATTGAGGCAACAAGGCTAGCCTCTTTTAACCTGATGCCTGCGGTATTAACCGATTTCGGACTAAGTGCGGCTATCAGGCTCTTGGCCGAACACACAACTAAGGCGAGTGGTATAGTTGTGGATGTTGAAACTAATCTTGAGAAAAGACGGCTCAGTACTAATCTGGAGGTAAATCTTTACAGAATAACTCAGGAAGCCATTAATAATATTGTAAAGCATGCTAATGCTACAAATGCAAAAGTGATGTTGTGGCGACAAAAAAATGAAATAGAATTATTGATTATTGACAATGGTGTTGGATTTGACCCCAAATATCTTAAAAAAGACTCTAGTAGCAAAAATGGCCTTTCTAATATGAAAACACGTGTGAACTTATCAGGTGGGTCCATCAAAATTGACACGAAACCAACCAAAGGAACTAATATAATTATAAAAATCCCTGACTATAATGACTAATAAAATAAAATTAATGATTGTAGACGACCACGCAGTAGTTCGTCGGGGTCTTATAAACCTTCTGGAAGAAGAAGAGCATCTTGAGATTGTTGGTGAAGCCTCAGATGGAGTTGAATCTCTGGAGAGCATCAAAGAATTAAAACCTGACTTGATTTTGCTGGATTTATCGATGCCCAAGATGTCGGGCTTTGAAGTTGCCCGAATTATTTCACAGAAACACCCATCTGTTAAATCAATTATTTTTTCGATGCATAATAATCAGGAGTATATGGTAACAGCCGTCGAAAATGGGGCCATGGGCTACCTATTGAAAGATACCAGTAAAGAAGAAATCCTGAAAGCATTGGAAACGGTAGCAAAAGGTAGCAAATATTTCCCTCCAAATATATCAGCTTTGATAATTGATGGCCTATTAGGTCAGAAGAAAAGTCATGCAAATGCCACTAGCAAAGAGGCATCAGGAATCATTAATATGCTTTCGAAGCAAGAAAAAGTTATTTTATCCTATATTGTTGAGGGCCTAAATAGTCAGGAGATTTCTGAAAAGCTTAATTTAAGTGTGCGTACAATTTCTAACCATCGTGCCAACATACTTCGCAAAACACAAGTTAAGAATACAGCCGAGCTGGTACGGCTAGCCATGGAGTAAGCGTCTGAGTTTAGGGAAAGTTTATATTTATCTTTAGCAAAATTCAGAAAGAAATAATTGAGCTTATAAAAGACAATACAAAAAACGATTTTTTTTATCAACCTAAATACCTGACAGTAAGACTGTTTAGTGAACACCGCTGAAAAATTAGAATAAAAAATAAAATATTTTTCAAATTTTATTTGACACATATATATTAAAAGTCTAATTTTGCACCACGATTTCAGAACAACGGAGTCGCGGCAAACAATCCCGAATAGCTCAGTCGGTTAGAGCATCTGACTGTTAATCAGAGGGTCGCTGGTTCGAGCCCAGCTTCGGGAGCTTTAAAATGAGAAATCAGAAGATTTCAGCACAAAGCTACACTAAATAAGTGTAGCTTTTTTGTTTTTTGCCATTTTTCTCCCAAAAAACTCTACTCTTAGGTCGTTTCTACACCTCATTAAAAAGCTACACAAAAGATCACACTAAAATTAAAAAAAAGCACACCTGTTGGAAGCCAACTAATGCTCATTATTTGACTCAATAATGCTGATAAAAATATGTACCCTACTATTAGATTTAGACCCCGTAAAGATGGTAATTCCGCCAACCTTAAATTATATTGCTTCATAAGATTCAACGGATTAACCGCTACCCGATTTAGCACAAATATTGACTGTATTTACACGTTCGACTTAAAAAAGCAAATCTTTAATGGCTCTAAGAACGAAGTCAATAGTATAAATGACCAGCTCATCAATATCAGAACCGAAATAAGAGAGATTTTTAATAAGCTAAATAAACTTAATCACTCTTTTACTGCACAGATGATAAGAGATAGGTATGTTAGTGAGAAAAAGCTGAGTACTATCAAAATACCGACCTCTTTAGAGTGTTTTCAAGAATATATTCAGCACCGTAACCAAACTGAAAATTTAGAAAAAAGCACTTTAGATAAAATCACCTATTCAAAAAAGCAATTTGAATGCTTTTTAAAAACACATTATAACAGGAAAGATTTGGAATTAAGAGCTATTACCAATACTGTAGCAAATAATTACTTTAACTATTTACAGTTACAGAAAAACAACCAAGGCCTAGTAGTTAGTTATGAACATTGTTATAGAACATTACAAAATCTAATTAAATGCTTGACCTATGCCGTGCAAAAACAATATCTTCTTTCTAACCCGCTGTTAGAACTTGGTATTGAAAATAAGGTTCAGTCTCCTAAAGTTGAACCTTTACCTTTTTCTGATATTATCAAACTAATCAATTGTGAGGGATGTTCAGATACAGAGAAAAAGGTACTGGATGGTTTTTTAATTATGTGTTTTACTGGCTTCAGGCATTCTGACTATGTAAGGTTTTTAAAACAACCTAAAAATTATATCTTCAAAGATGAGTCGGACTTTGAGTATATTGAATTGCTTAGTTTCAAAAATCGAAAAGATAAAAATCAAGAGAGCAGTTATATACCACTTCATCCAGTTGTAAAGAATATCTTGGAGCACTATCATTACAATCTTGCTATTTACTCAGATCAAGTTATAAATAGATATATCAAAATTATTGCTACCCGTGCCGGTATCACTTCTGTAAAAAAAATTACTACTTATACAGCTCGTAAATCATGTGCTTCATACTATGGCAATCTGGACGGTTTCGATGTAAAGTCTGTAAGCAAAATTTTAGGTCATAAAAGAGTTAGTACTACTGAAAAGCATTACTTCAGAGTGGATAAAGAAACTGTGAAAAGGCAGTTTTTGAAAGCTACCAATTAATGATATTTCGGTCTTATTCTTTTACTTTGATCTCAATAAGGTGCTTAGAAATCTCCGAGCACTTTACATATTTGTAAATTTGAATAATTAAACCTCTTTAAAGATGTAAAAATTAAGATTTGATATTACAGACAACAGATTTTAAATGAGAATAAATCTTACATTTCTTACAAGTAATAATTGAGTGTAAGTACCTTATTTTCAATCTTAAAAATGAGAAATTGAAGTGTATCTATTGCCAGATAATAAAAAACCTAATTTTCTTCAAAGTGTTGATTTAAATTTAGTTTTTTACATTAAAGAGGTATCTTTCCATACCCGAATCTTTGATATATTTAATCCATTTTTTTTCAAAAGTCCAATAAAGCATATCTTGCTTAACATATGTCAAATTTAAAACGTCTTCCCAATCATTTTTGTCAAATTTAAATCCACTTGAGGCTTTTCCTAGAGTAATAAAAAATTGATTAACTGTATAAAGTAACAATTCGTAATCTGAAAAGTCGAACTTCCAAAAATCAAATTTATTACCTCCATTAAGGAAAAAACTTAAAAACTCTTTAGTACTCTCAAAATGTTGCACTTGTCCATTACATGACTTTAAGAGGTTTTTTAATTGCGTTCTATATATGTTTCTATAAGTTTCTATGGTTTCATTGATTTCTATTTCTGACAAATTTTCATCATTCCAAAGCAATTCGCGATACTTTTTTGAGGTCATAGTACCATGAACATCAAACTTATCATTACTTAAATCTTTAGTTATATTAGTCAATAATAAAGAAATATTTTTTCCTTCCTCAGAATAATTGTCCCTAAACATTTCAGATTTAAAATACTGAATCGGGCTTAAATACTTAAAGTCTTTACATTTCAACATGATTTGAAACATTGCCAATGCCCTTTTATTTTGAAAGTCTTTAGTAGTCAACATTTCATGAATATTAATCCAAGTTGGTACAAGATTATAATTAGAGTAATCCTCTATTTTTAACCGACCATCAGCAAATCGATACCAAACGTTAGTATCACAAATTATTGGGTTTTTCATTTACTTTTTTATTTTTAACTTAGAGCAACCCCTCAAAGTGTCTCAAAATTATGGCACATTTAAAGCTTTGCCAACTAAACGATTGCGGGAAAAAATAATTTCCTTAAGCTCAGTTGACAAGTATTTTGTATGAAAATTATATTTTTTATACAAAATTGGCAAAGAAAAACAAAAAATATGTCCTTTTAACCTATAGTTGAATTGTATAGAACCTAAATATCTAAAGCCAAATTAAGAGCCTGTTTAAAAAATAAATGATAAAAAGAATAAGAGCATCTAACTAATAATAAGAATGAACTTTCTTTAAAGTGACTAAACCAAAAAGAGATGTATTCAACCGATTTATCAGATGCTCAGTGGCAATTTATCAAAAAGCATTAAACTATAACAACAAGAAACGCAAACATTGTTTACGAACAGTTTGGAATGCTATTTTATACTTAATAAAGACGGGTTGTCAATGGCGTATGCTTCCGAAAAATTTCCCTAACTGGCAATTAGTCTATTACTATTTCAAGAAATGGGCAGATTTGGAAGAATTTGATGCTTTGTTAGAAAAAATAAGGGGTAAAGTACGGCTTCAAAAAGGTCAGAATTTCTCTCCCAGTCTTGGAATAGAAATATACAAGTGCAGACCAATAAGTAATTCAATTAATAAAAAGCACATATAAAATATGAAAATTATTAGCAAAGCAGCTTTTTATTATCAATTTTGCTGATATTATATAGTTCATAAATCTATAGAATTCATAATAACTTCTAATCCGAAAAATATGCAGGATTCGTAACAATTCCTAATTCTCAAATACGCAAGAATCGTAACGAATCCTAATTCTCAAATATGCACGAATCGTAACGAATCCTAATTCTCAAATACGCACGAATCGTAACGAATCCTAATTCTCAAATATGCACGAATCGTAACGAATCGTAACGAATCCTAATTCTCAAATATGTACGAATCGTTACGAATCCTAATTCTCAAATATGCACGAATCGTAACGAATCCTAATTCTCAAATACGCACGAATCGTAACGAATCCTAATTCTCAAATATGCACGAATCGTAACGAATCGTTACGATTCCTAACGAATCCTAATTCTCAAATACGCACGAATCCTAACGAATCCTAATTCTCAAATATGCACGAATCGTAACGAATCCTAATTCTCAAATATGCACGAATCGTTACGATTCGTAAAAATAATTGCGGCAAATCCTTAAATTTGTCTATCGAAATAAAACTTACCCATTGACATTATTTATGGCACAATCAATACTCCCAGAAAATCTGACATTGAAAGCATTAGTAGCAATGATAATGGCTGACATTGAGATAGGTTCAGATAGATGTCGATGAAAGCCTAAAGGCCAAGATTCATTTACAATAAATTCTGCCGGAAGGAATAAACAAATATTTCCCTTGTCCACAATCAATAGTCGATATTCTTTAATACCTAACAACTATGCTTGTATACTCTCCAAAGTTTTTTAGAATGAAGTTCTTCCTCTCTGAAAGAACTTATTTTAGAAGAATCAATATGCTGAAGGAAACTGACCCAATTATTCAGCAGAATATTGATAAAATTACCAATAAGAAGAATTGGGATTATGAAACATATATTATGGTCAAAAATGCTTTTGAAAGGTTTGGAATAATCGAATAGAGTAGTAAGTTATTTAGCAACTCATTTATGTATTTATTTTCTTAAGTATTTCTGGTATTTCATCTGTAAAAAACTAAATTTAAATCAACACTTTGAAGAAAATTAGGTTTTTTATTATCTGACAATAGATACATTTCAATTTCTCATTTTTAAGATTGAAAATAAGGCATTTACACTCAATTATTACTTATAAGAAATGTAAGATTTATGCTCATCTAAAATCTGTTGTCTGTAATATCAAACCTTAATTTTTACAAATTATTCTTTTGGCTTAGTAATTTTCAATACATTAACCTCATCTTTCAATTGCTTTATTTCATCTGCCTGCTGTTTGTTAATTTTATTTTGCTCTCCAATGTAAAGAGTTAATTCTTCTATCTTTTTCAATAGTTTGGCAACAATATCTTGCATTTCCACCCCATTTTTAACCACCTCTTCAGCCGTAGGAATATTAGGCAAATGTTTATTTTCTCGCGCAAATTTTGTTACTTCTTCGATAGGTTGAATTTTGTATGTTGAGTCAAATACTCCGTCGGGCCACTCATTAACATTATCATATTTCACTTTAAAATTTGATACTAAGAATTCTCCTTCATTATCTAATTCTAAAAAGTTCTTGCCATTCATTTTAATACCAGGGCTATTATAGGCAGTGCGCATATTGATAACCCCTTTCACATCTAATCTATATTGAGGGTCATGCACTCCTATACCTATTTTAATATTTAGATTTTCAAAGTCACCTAATACAATAGCATCATTAACAGAAACGCGCGCATTATAGCCAATAGCACCGGAACGTTGAAGTGTACCTATATTATCCCCATAGCTATTTGAACTGCTACCGATAAAGATATTTCCTTGACCTGAAATAATTCCCAACCCTGCTTTATTCCCAAAGAATGTATTGTTTGCACCTGTTGTATTACTACCGGCATTAACCCCTGCAAATATATTGGCTATACCAGTAGCGTGAATAAACTTATTTGGGCCAAATTTAATCACATCAGCTACAGAAGTTACCACTTCAGCGGCATACATTTGCTGAATTTCAGCAGCCGTCAAGGCTCGGTCATATATTCTTACCTCATCCAATTGCCCATTAAAATAATTAGAGTTTTGAACATAGGAGCCAATGATGAGATTTGAGCTACCTGTATTGAGTGGTGAATTTGTTTTTGTGTTTTGAGACACACCATCTAAATAAAGATTCATTGTGTTTCCATCATATGTAAAACTCATTAAATGCCACCTGTCATCGAAGTATTGAGCCGCATTTAATAATGATAAATCATTATTAATACCAAAAAAACCTAAATAGCTATAAGCAGGCTGGGCTGATATACCTAAGATGCTGCCTGTATTTGTAGTATGACCGGGATTTCCCCAAGAAATCATATAGTATGATGATGTATTTTGATTCGTTTTAAACCAAACAGATAGCGTTCGAGCCGCATTTCCTTGAAGAAGACTCCAGTCATCAACCGTAATATTACCATTTACTCCATCGAAACTATAAGCCTGACCGACGTTTCCATAACGATCTGCTGA
This sequence comes from Emticicia sp. 17c, assembly GCF_037153985.1. Taxonomy (NCBI): domain Bacteria; kingdom Pseudomonadati; phylum Bacteroidota; class Cytophagia; order Cytophagales; family Leadbetterellaceae; genus Emticicia; species Emticicia sp. 17c. The sequence continues at coordinate 11,294 of NZ_JBBAYI010000001.1, read as the reverse complement.
AGCGGTAACTCCCCCTGCAATAGTACCGTTACGTCCATTCCCACTGGCATCATTTGCATTACCCGAAAAGGGATAGTAAGCTACTAAGCCATTAGTAGGAGCTTGAGAGAAGCTTATATTACTGTTAATAATTATACCTGTCAATACTGATAAGATTTTTGTGAAGTTTTTCATAACTATTCAGTTTAAAACTATTTCTTTTCTAATTCCTCTACTCTTTTTTGTAAATTTTGATAGTCACTTTGTAATTTTTTGTAGTCACTATTTATCTTATCAATATACAGAGTTTGCTCTTCTATATTTTTTAATAGCTTAGCAATCATTGATGGAACATCTACACCATTTTTAACTACTTCTTCAGCCGTTGGAATATTAGGCAAATGTTTATTTTCTCTAGCATACTTTGCTACATCCTCAATAGTTTGAATTTTGTAAGATGAACTAAAGACTGTATCTGGCCATTCATTAGGGTTTGTATATCTTACTCTAAAATTTGATACTACAAATTCTCCTTCATTATTTAATTCTAAGAAACTCTTGCCATTCATCTTAATACCAGGGCTATTGTAAGCAGTGCGCATATTAATGACTCCTTTCACATCTAATCTATATTGAGGGTCATGTACACCAATTCCTACTTTAATATTAGGGTTTTCAAAGTCACCCAATACAATAGCATCGTTAACAGAAACGCGCGCATTGTAGCCAATTGCACCAGAGCGTTGAAGGATAGAAGAATTGGAACCAAAGCTATTGGACTTACTACCTATGAAGATATTACCTAAACCTGTAGAAATATCAGTTCCTGTATTATTTCCTAAAAATGTGTTATTCGCTCCGGTTGTATTTCTTCCTGAATTTATCCCAATAAATGTATTGGCTTCACCTTTTGTGTTGATAAAACTATTTGTACCCAATTTTATAACATCTGTTGTAGTAGAAGGAGCTACTTCAGCTAAATACATTTGTTGAATTTCTGTTGGAGTGAGAGCACGGTTGTAGACTCTTATATCATCTAAAGAGCCGGTATAATAATAATTAAATGTACCAGTAGTACCAAAGCCAATTACAAGAGAAGTGTTGCTTGTGTTTAATAATACTCCAGTATTGTAATAAATCACTCGAACGCCGTCAAGATAAAGGCTCATTAAAGAACCATCATAAGTAAAGGTCATTAGATGCCAGCGATTATCATAATATTGAAATTGGTCAAGTAAGGTGATGTCATTTGAGTTTCCTAAAAAACCTAAATACCGAATTCCATTAGTACCAAAATATGTTCCTAAATGGCTTGCAGCACTAGCCGCATTAAGTCTTCCCCAGGAGAGCATATATTGTGATGATGAAGGTGCTGAGCATTTGAACCAAACTGACATAGTCCTTGCTGCATTTCCCGTTAATATATTCCAGGGAGCTATTATACTACCTGTTCCATCAAAATAGGAAGCCTTATTGGGGTTACCAAAGCGATCGGTCATTGCATAAACACCACCAGAAACTGTCCCATGTCGGTTATTCCCACTTTCGTCGTTTCCAAAAGAGTTATTAAATGGATAGTAAGCGAGTAGGCCATTAGTAGGAGCTTGAGCAAGGCTTATCTGAGTATTAATAATTATGACTATTAATACCAATGAAATTTTTGTTAGGTAATTCATAATTATAAAGGATGAAAATTAAGGTAGAACTATTGTCCCATTATTATCATATACTAAAAAGCCATTACCCATAACAAGGGTTTTAGCATATCCAAAGTTGGTTAAGCTTACTTGATGATTAATGTAAACTTCATCATTAATTGTGGGTATACGGCCACATATCCATGTATTTGGGTTATGCCAATTACCCGGTTGTTTAGTAACCATGACATCTCCTGGCAAACATCCAGAAATTCCTCCGACTAAAATAGTAGCTGACCCTATATCAGGACAGTAATCTCTACTACAGGTAGCCATATAAATAGCCGAGGAACCATACATTTGTACATTAATAGGGGAGCCAATTTGCCCTGAAGACCATTTAACTATGCCATTGACACAACCAAAGGCATAAAGTGTAACAGACTGACCATATTTTACTGAATTTGCAGAGGTTGCTACTGTAATAGGTATGGTTTCACATTGGATGATTGACACGGTAATGCGCGCAAAACCATTATTAGCGCAACCAACAACTATACAATTCGCAGTATACTCTGTTGTAACAGTAGGGTTTACTACAATCTGATTGCCTGTTAGACCCCCAGGTTGCCATTGAATAGAGCCACCTGTACAACCAGTTGCCACCAATGTACTTGATTGACTCGGGGCAACAGCTTCTGGGCTTGCAGTAACTGTTGGGTTTGGGCTACTGCCTTTTAATTGTTTACTTATACGATTGCCGTTGGCATCGTATATCAACAAAACCGTAGTTTGGGAAAAACAATTATTACTAAATAGCATTAAAAAAAATATAATTTTTTTCATAATTAGTATATTATTATTTAATTCTATCACAAGGAGGATAATCTAACCAAGTCGGGTTTGTATTACCAGAATTCATTTGGTAGTGTAAATGTGGGGAATACACTTTCAGTCCTGTACTACCAACTCTGCCAATGATAGTGCCCGCTTCAATTTTACTTCCAATTGTAATGTTTGAAGGGATGGAACCAGCTTGCATATGAAAATATTGATGTAAGTCGTTATTCGCATCTCTAATTGCAATTCTATAACCAGCTGAATTATTGCTCCAACCACGCATTTCTACTTTTCCGTCTGAGACAGAATATATATTTTCTCCATCAACTGCTCCTATTTCATTACGAACAATATCAATCCCAACATGGGTATGATCAGAGCGTTTTTCTCCATAATTGCCTATTTTGCAATAACTTGCATCTTCTTCATTTAGAGGAAGATGTCTAGCTAATTGATTAAACATCATTATAAAAGCACCAGCCATTGCACCGTTTTGAAAATTTCCTCCTGTTAATTCAGAGGTTATTCCACCAACAATAGCAGCAGCAGCTACTTTACTGCTAAAATCAGGAAAATTATTTCCAATTAAATCTTCAGTTCCACCAGAAATAGCACCTGTAATAAATCCATGTATAAATCTTCCACCAGTCACTTCTGACATTGTTCCTTGTACTACCCCATGCCCTAAAACTTTTATCCCATAATACCTTGCAGTTTCCATTACTGGGGCATTATCAGCTAATACACCGGCCCATTGTCCAACTCCATAGGTTAAGCCAGCACTCACTGCGCCTATTATTGCCCCTTTAAATCCAGACCTTAGCGCACTTCCAAGCCCACCACCATTAAGTAAAGCCCCTGTAACATTAGAAGCAAAGCCAGCTGCGGCCCCTGATTTTGCGGCAACGATCCAGGAAGTAGCATTTAATCCTCCAGTAAGATATGTAACAGCGACAGCCACTGCAACTGTTAAAAGTGGTTTCCAATTTTCAGCTACAAAATTTACAACTGCACTCACTACATTTTTAATGGCTTTAAAAATACTCTTAAAAAAGTATCCACTTGGGTCAGTATAGCTTAAAGGATTGTTTTTAACATAACTGTATCGATTAAGGTCTTGCAAATCGGTTATATCTTGTATATATGGATCTGGCTGTAAGAAAAGTCCTAAGGTAGGGTCATAGACTCGCCCATTCATGTCAATCATAGCAAAGAGGTCATAATGCTCATGATTGGTAAAGCCTCTTTCATGACTGCCATTAAACGCAGCATTTGAAACCGTCCAGTCGGCATTACGTCTCTTACCCCAGGCATCAAAACTCATTTCTTCCAATAATACTCCACCATTTCCTGTAAAGCCAGTAACTGAGCCTAAATGATCCTTAAGATAATACTTTATTGTTTTTGTAGTAGTAGCACCTTGTGTTTCGGTAACTTGTATGCCAATTCCTCCTATAAAATTAGTAGCAATGGTTTTGCCATTAGCAAATATTTCTATTTCCGAAATGCCACCAATGTATAACTTGGTACGAGTGAGAGTGTTACGCACATACATTTTTTGCATGATACGTTGCTGGTCGGGACCATACTTTACCTCAACACGTGCTGTATCATTCGATATTTCTTTTACTTTATTGAATGAGTTGTAAACAGTATAAATATTGAGCGTAAAAGAGCATTGTACATTGGCATTGTTCGTTCGTATGTTAAGCAATCTATGTGGCCCATTGTTAATAGCTCCGTACTCGTAATCGCCTACATCAGACTTATAGATTATATTACCAAGCGCATCATATCTTAGTGTAGTTGTAGTAACATCATTTAATTTAGTAGCAATAAGTCTGTTTACCTCATCATAATCAAATGTTTCGGTTTTATTCCGTTTTACGTCTTTGCGTTCGGTTAAATGAGCTAAATCATTAAATGTATAATTAAAATGCTGTAAGGTAGTAGTACTATTAAAGTTTCGGATAGATTGTAGATACTGCGTTGCTGCCTCATATTGTTTTTCGGTTTTTACACCATTGCCGTATTCCTGCAAAAGAATATTACCACTAGCATCCATGGTACTTATTTTCCAGAATAAGCTATTATCAGCATTATTCCTTAACTCTGATAAGTATCCATAGGCATTATATACATTTTTGATAACTAAACCAGATGCAGGATAACTTAGTGTATTGAGCCTGCTTTGTGCATCGTATGTATAACCTGTAGTATAAGTCTGACCGTTTACTGTTGTTGTTTCCTGACTCTTCCTACCTAAATTATCAAAAGAGAATGTATGGGTGGAAACATAGCTGCTAACGGCACTGAGTTTCCCGATTGCTTTATTGCCAGAATCATAAGTATTAGTGGTAACACCATCTGTATCAGTACGAGTAACTAATCTGCCTAATATGTCGTAGGTCATAGTTACGATATTTCCATTAGGATAAGTCTGCTTAGTCAATTCACCAAAACCATTATATTCATACAAATAAGTACCCATATCTGGGTCTATCATTTTGGTTTTTAAGCCCCTTACATCGTATTCATTAGTAATAATATTACCTTTAAAATCTTTAGAAGTTAATAATCTATCGGCTACATCATAAGTAAGAAAAACATTATTCCCATCATTCCAACGACTTTCTATTACTCTCCCTTTTATATCTTCAATGTCAGTTTTTTTCTGGCTTTTAAAGTTGTAAAACTCTGTAATGGGTCCCCCAAAAGTAGAACTAGCAGTTCGTATACCCCCTGTCTTAGTCTCTCGTACAGCAACTACCCGGCCTAACTTATCTAATTCTTTTTGAGTATATCCGGCAGGAGCTTCACCTTCATAATAAGGGTATGTGTCTTTAATGATTTCACGAACCTCAGGAGATGCGATACGACTAAAAATATGGTCAACTTTTATCCATCGCCCATCAAAACCTTTTGATTTATTTTGAATACTTCGATTGTAAGAATCAAAATGCTCAATGGATACCTGGCCGACACTATTTTGGGTATAGGTTAAAAAGACTGCGCTATTTGGACTTTGGAATTGACTAATATCCGCCTTTCGATAGGCAATTGCTTTCCAGGTGCCATCTGGTGAAGTTTCTTTAGTAATTCTTGAAAACCCATCGTATTGAAAAGAAGTAACCAGTCCATTTGGGTCGGTCTGAGTCAGTGGTAAACCAAATTTTTGCTCGTAGGTTACTGATGCTGTATGACCTAAAGCGTTAGTAGTTTGGGTAATAAAACGATTGGTTAAGGCATCGTACTGTGTTTGGATGGTTCTATTCTGAAAAGCTACACCTGTCCATGCATTAGTTGTACTTTGGGTGATATTACCGAATGTATCATAAACATAAGTTTTGATTATGCGTTTTTCAGCAGCCAGATTAGCATCAGAGGTTTCTTTGGTTAACAAACCATTCGCATCATATTCAAAAGATGCCTGACGAATTTCGGTTGTTAAATTAGGCGCAGACTTATGAACAGTAGCTTGGGTTAATCTCCCTAAAATCCAGTTATTAACATTATCTGTATAAATATTAGCAGTAGAGTCTTTTATACTTTGCCCATAGTCAGCTACAACGTAAGTCGGATTACCATACGAATCGTTTAATTTTCTGGTTTTACGAGTTGTATTGTTAACAAAATCTTCAATACTTTCTTCATATTCATAAGCATTAAAACTGGTAGAATTGGTAGTTGGATAACCAATTAGGACTGGACTGTGAGTAGTTCGGGCTATTAGTACATCATTTGAATAATATCGCTCAGTTTTAATAAGATTCTGGCCTGTATATTTCCATTGATCATTACCTTGTCTAAAATAACGAACATCATAAATGCCTGTAATAGAATCAATTTCAATAATCTTTGAGTAACCTCTGAATCCTCGACCCTCTACATTAATTGTAGCACCGAAATAACGGAATTTCTTAGCTGTTTCATCGCCTGTAGGTGTTATAGTTTTGACTTTTGAAACAATATATAAAGGAGACTGAATATCGACGTTAGGAAATTTAACTTGTCCGGCCTTTTCGTATAATTGAGAGTTTAATAAATTATCATAGCTTATTTCAGTAGATAAGCCAGCACCATTGGTTATCTTTTTTATACTTAATCCCTGACTTTGTCTCATTCGTTGCACAAACCATTTACTGTTTGAGCTATTATAATAAAATAAATCGCTATGAGAAGACTTTAGAAAATTGCCGATTTGAGGTTTAGGGTTTGAACCTGTATCCTTAAAACGGAACGTTGGCAGAGCATCAATCAAAGGTTGAGAGAAACTAAAATTAAATTCTCCTAGATTCAGGTAAGTCCTGTTAGTACCATTAGTTGTTTCGTAAAAGGTTAAATCTATTAACCCATCAGCATTGAAATCATTTGGTGCTACATTAGGAAAGCTACTAAGTACCGAAACTGTTTCAATTTTATGATTACCTAAATTTTCAAAGCTTTTTCCTCCTTTATTAGGGATAATAACTACTTGATTTGTAGATGGCTTTAGTATTAATACTTCTGATAGATTGTCACTATTTAAATCAACCAATGTAACTTTATTTGTTGAGCCAGCTAACCATGTGGTTTGAAGAGACTGACGTTGACTTGAAGTTATCCTTGATTTGTATTGATTTTTGCGACTGGCAATGGCCGTAACACTTCTAAAGGATTCAGTATAGATAATTACGTTATCACCAGTTGTTTTATCATAAATAAAAATATCAGTTAAGCCATCATTATTTATATCGTCAAACAACTTTTCAGGCTCTGCAGAACCTGACCAACCAATATTATAGCCACTATTATTCAAATCAGGCTGAACCACCATACCATAATACGTTTGTGGTGTAGCAGTATTAGTAGGTAGATTTAATGCTATTCTTCCTCCAGTTAAAATAGGCTTATAGGTTCCAGGCTCAGTTCTTAAGTCTATTAAGTCAGATATACCATCTTGATTAATGTCTACTATATAATCATCCCATGGAGTATCACCAATAGTGACAAGTTTCATATAGTAGGTGCATGGGTATGTGTAGGCTGCGTCTACGGCAGGAGTAGGTGGATTAGAAACAAAATATAAACAGTCATTTGCCCCAAAAATAGCAGGTTGCCATGTAGCAATAACATCAGCAATATTATCTCCATTTACTTCACCTGTTTGTATTCTGAAATTACTACCACCTCCTGGAATACTTATGGTGTTTTCATAAGCTGGCGTAGATGTAAAACTCCCTGCACCGTTATTTAGAAAAAATTTAACAACTAAATTAGCAGTATTAGTCGGAATATCCCAGGTGGCAATATCAACTAAACCATCACCATTAAAATCGCCGAATAGCCTTTTTTCGGGAGTGGTATTAGGTACATTAGTTACTTCAATCGGTGTTCCTAATCCTAATTCAAGATTAGACCACTCAAAAACTGTTGGTTCCAGACAAATTTGAGTATTACTACCATCACATTCTTGTATCTGGCTAAGTAAAGAATATTGGTTAACTACATAAGATAATTTATACTCTCTTATGAGCGTTGTTTGGTAAAAAATCTGAATTGACTTTAAACGTTTTTGATAAGTGTTTTTCTGTTGAAATCTTATTCCATAAACACTTGATTTATCTGGTCGGTCTTCCCAGATAAATTTTACTTTGTTATAGGGCATCAAACTTCCGGCAATATTCCCGGTATAGTTGATTTCATCAGGATATACCTCTCCGGAAACACTATTTTGGATATAGGAAAAGGTCATATAATTTCCTTTTCTATCTTCGATTCGATTAACTAACCATTGAAATCCAACATTCTTAGTAGGGTCTATTACACGGCTATCAGAGGTATTTCCATATTCATATATTAATCCAGCTTTAGAATAAGATTTAAAATATTGAGGGCTTTGTGTAGATGAATTTTCGCATAATATTACCTTATTGAAAGAGTTTTGTTCTGTATAGTAGACTGTTTGGTCATTACCGTAATTCTCGTCAAAAGCAATAGTAGAATTAATCGATTCAGGGGCCAATACTAATCTTTCACCATCTAAACTAAAACGATCAGATTTATTATAGGAGATTCCTAAAGAGACGGCTTTAGTTTCTTGTACATTATCAGCAGTTTCATCCTGAGCGCGCGTCTTGGAGCTTCTTGTAATACTTGAAAGGCCATTTAAGGACCAACCCAATCCTATAAAACTATTCCCGTTTTGACTACTATAGCTTAAACCTAATTTAGGCTGGAGCCCAGCCGTACCTGCGGGTAATACCAAAGGTATTTGATAAGTAGAACCACCAGCATCCGAAACACTAAATGCACCTTGAGTGTAACCAAAGTTATTACCAGGAACTACAGATTGAGCTTGGAGATTATTTATAAATGGGAGAGTAAGTAAAAGGGCTAGTAAATATATTTTCATGTTCATGGTTAAAAACACAAGTTATGCTTTTCTCTATGTAATAAATATATCTTTTGGGGATTTTTATTTTAAGGTATTTTTTTACATTTAAACCTTTACATTTTTTTCTTAAAGAGGCTGATTTTTCTATTCTTTAGTTTTTATTTACCTTATTTTTTATCCCAAAGGGGCACAAGGAAACGGATTAAAAAATGCCTTCGGTTCAAGAAATATGTTAGAAACTCTTGATTCTTTCAAGAATTATGCAAAAAACCATGGGTTTAATGAACTTAGAATACAGTCCCAACGGGCAGCAAATAGTTCATCTGCTAATCCTGATCATGGATTTGATAAAATATTTAAACTACGATAATGGGAAAATATAGATTATTTTTTAGAGAGAATTATAATGGGGATAACTTAGACACCATTTTAGGTGAGTTGAAAAGTAAAGGAGTATCACAAATGCAATCAGCATTGATACTAACCTTAGAATTAAAATTAAGTTTAAGTGATGCTGATAAGGCTTTACTAAACTCAAAAGTGTGGGATGAAACAAAAGAAGTTACTGAAAAGTTTAGAAATGACTTTGGTAATTTTATAGATAATTATGATGAATAACACAAAGCCCCTATCCGGGGCTTTGTGATTAAATGGCATACTGTTTGGAGAGCATCAAAAAGTGTGGGGCAGAAACTATTAAAAAGATAATTTATAAATGGAGAAAAATATTAGTAATTCCGTTCTTCTTTCAATTTTTAGACGAAAAGGAGGCGAAGGAAAATTAACAGAAATTATTAGCCTTAAAAATGCTGATAAATATAATAATCTGTTAAAAAATGCCTTTGAAAGTAATGATGAGAACTTGATTGGCTATCTTAAAGACTTGAAAAATTGGCTTATTCTTACTAATAGGCATTTAATCTATTCAAAAGACGATATTATTTACATAATTAATAATTCTGAAATTGTAGGAGTATCTTTTGCTCTAAAAGAAGAAATGAAAAAAGGAATTAAAGATAAACAACACTTTACAATGATTGAGGTTGCCGAAAATGGAAAATCTCATATTATTACCATTGAAGCAGGAAAGCCATATCAAGGATTTTATCAAGTCTTGTCTTTTATTGCTGGAAATAATATAAATAATAGAGAAAGTGTGAAGTAATGATAAGTCTTCAAATAAATATCATCTAAACATAGATGATAAAATGGATAGCCAAGATTTAATTAGGCTTGGCAAAGAAGTAGCAGAATATGAGTTTGATAGTTTTTTCTTGATTAAAGTATTTGATTACAATGAAACTTTACTTTTTGAAAAAATTATGGGATATGAATTGAGTAAACCAAAAATTTGTTTTTTTCAAAATCTTGAAGGGTTTATATGTGAAGGTTCAATAGATTCGCTACAGTTAGACCTACTTTATATTTCTTAGAATTATTATATTTTCATAGTAATTACCGATTCTTTTAAAGAAGAAATACTTTGTTTTCTCCTTGGAATTTATATCAAAATAGAAAAATTGAATCAAGATAGCTAAGAAAAATACAATAAATTTACAATTCAAAATTGTAGCGTTTCTATAGAACCACCACAAATAAGGGTATTTTTCAATATCTTCTTTTCTGACGTATTCTTTAGTGTCTCTGTATTTTTTACCATCAATACTACTTTCAGCAGTATTAAGATTATTTTTCAAGATTTCAAATACTGCTGCTCGGATAAAGTAGCTATTATTATTATTTATAATTTCGAAATATTCTCCAGCTTTTAATACTACTTGAGTATTAATTATTTTATCTTTATCTCCTTTTTTTATTAATATCCCGCGTTCAAATGAAGTTGGAATTTGAATGAAATCAGTACCACCAAAAAGTAAGTCAATATTTTCGTGTGAAATATATTTTCCAGCTTTCCCGGTTACAATAGTACCCCTAATAAGCAATACTTTATGACTTAAAGAAAAATCCATCATATCGAAGGATTCTTCAGATTGAAACAATATCTCTTCCATTCTGATATATCAAAATTAGGGTAATAGGCACTCTATTTATAGTTAATATGAAATCTAGTACTTAAAACGACTATTATGTACAGTAAAATCAATTAATTATCTTCCATTATACTCGGCTTTACACTTAAATATATTTGATTATTATCTGGTTGATATCCCATAACTCGACCCTTAATTTTACTAGCTATTGGAGGAAATGAAGAATAATCAAATAATTCTTGTTTATCTTTTATATCAATTATTTCGATTAGACCCATAAAGGTTGGGTGGTCTATTTTCAGAAATATTCCAAAAGGAACCAACATATAAACTTCACCCTCTATTATTGAACCAATCGGGTATAATTCCTTCATCTCTTCTATTTTTGATTTCATATTTAAATAATTAATGCGAATAATGGGTTGAAAGAGCAGAAATAGAGCCAAGACAACTAAGACTTACTTTTATGGT